>PBLV01000046.1 GCA_002721895.1 Verrucomicrobiales bacterium | reverse complement strand
TTCGAGAAATACAGCAAGATCGAATTCAATCGGCGCGCGCCGCTCTCAGTGAAAACGAAAGGCCGGGTGGCGTATCGGCTATATCAGGAGGAGTCATGCCGGAAACGGTTCCGCCGCACATTGCTGGGGCTAATGAGCCGCCACTGGGATGAAGACAAGATGTTGGCCGAGATCGACCGCCGTGAGGTTCTGCTAAAGCCGCACCTGGAACGTTCACAGGCGCGGAAGTTTGGGCTGAGAAACATCCGCAACTTTATCACCAACCGGCGCAAGGATCTACAAGCGGAGATTGCCGACGGCATGCCGGAGTGGAACGTTGAGCCGCCGCCGCCGTTTGTCATCGGCAACCTGTTTGGTGGCCGAGGCAACAAGAACGACATTTGGTCTACCGTCAAAGCGGGCAACCTCGCTGGAGTGAGGAAGCAACTCGCCGGTGGCGCCAAAGTGAACGGCCGAAATGCCATGGGCATCACCCCACTCGCCATGGCGGCAATCACCGGCCATGATGAGATTGCAGCGTTGCTCATTAGCGAGGGCGCAGATGTAAACGCACAGGGAAACGACGGTGGAACCGCCCTTCACGGGGCGGCATTCCTTGGGCAAATCGAGATGGTGGAATTGCTCCTTGAGAAAGGCGCCAATCCGAATATACGAAACCTGAAAGGGGAAACACCGCTGGATGCCTCGGCCGGCGAGTGGAACGCCGGCCTGAAAGGGTTGGTTGGCCTCGTCACCGGTTTCCTTCAAATCAAGGTCGACGTCAACGAAGTCCAGGCTGGTCGCCCCAAGGCAGCGGCCCTTCTGCGTGCGAATGGCGCCAAGCACGGAGCAACAGTTGGGAAGCCACCCGCCGCGAAGGACATTTGGACTGCTGCCAAGGACGGCAACCTGGCCGGCGTTAAGGCGTTCATCGCCAATGGTACCAAGGTGGACGCGGCCGAACCGACCAATGATGCCACGCCGCTTTCGATGGCCGCGCTCGCCGGACAGAACGAAACCGTAAAATTTCTCCTCAGCAAAGGCGCCAATGTAAACGTGAAACACAAGGACGGCGGCACGCCCATCCATGGCGCGGCGTTTCTCGGACACGCAGAAACCGTTCGATTGCTTCTTGCCAAGGACGCGAACGTCAACGCAGTGAATGCAAAGGGTGAAACGCCGCTGGACACCGCGTCCTACGAATGGGACCAAGTCAAAGGCTTTGTCCAACTCATCGGCGGCTTGCTCCAAATGCAAATCGATATGGACGCCGTGGAAGCCGGCCGACCCAAAGTCGCTGCAATTCTTCGCGCATCGGGTGGCAAACTCAGTGCCGACTTGAATCGATAACACGGCAATATCGATTGGCAAACCGCGGTTGTTTACGTACCGTTCTGCCCCGTGAACGGATCGGATTCCAACGTCCTCACTTCGCGACGCGATTTCCTTAAGCGCACGGGCACTGGCTTTGGCATGCTGGCTTTGGCGGGGATGTCCGGGACAGCACAGTCGGCACCAACGCCGCATTTTGCGCCGAAAGCCAAGCGAGTGGTACACCTGTTCATGAACGGTGGGCCGTCACAAGTGGACACGTTCGACCCCAAGCCCATGCTCTCGCAGTGGCATGGCAAGCCGTTGCCGGTGAAGAATTTTCGGACTGAACGCCGCACCGGCCACGCGATGGGTTCGCCTTACAGCTTCAAGCGTTACGGGCAGTCAGGACTGCCGGTGAGCGAGATTTTTGCGAAGACAGCTACAGCGGCCGCGGATGACCTCTGCGTGATTCGTTCGATGCAGGCGGAGGTGCCTAACCATGAGCCGTCGCTGATGCTGATGAATTGCGGCGACGGACAATTGCCGCGGCCGAGCTTTGGGTCATGGGTCAACTACGGCCTCGGCACCGAGAACGCCAATCTGCCGGGGTTTGTGGTAATGTGCCCGGGCGGCTATCCCGTCGTTGCCACGCGCAACTGGCGCAGTGCGTTTCTGCCCGGCGCGTATCAAGGCACGCACCTCGACACTAAGCACACAGACGTCACCAAGCTCATCGCCAACATTCGCAACAGCCGGCTGAAGTCCGCCGAGCAGCGCCGACTGCTCGACCTCACGCAGACGCTCAACGCAAAGCATCTCAAGGAACGCGCCGCCGATCCGGCACTCGAAGCCCGCATCCAGTCTTTCGAGTTGGCCTTTCGCATGCAGTCGGAAGCGGCGGATGTTTTCGAAATCAAAAATGAGCCAAAGCACATTCAGGACAGCTACGGCAACGGCACACACGGGCGGCAGCTGTTGATGACACGCCGGTTGCTCGAGCGCGGCGTGCGCTTTGTGCAGGTGTGGAGCGGCAACGGCCAGCCTTGGGACAACCACAACGGCCTCGTCGGCACCCACCGCAAGCTCGCAGGTGAATGGGACCAACCGCTGGCCGCCTTCCTGACCGACCTGCGCCAGCGCGGCTTGCTCGAGAGCACGTTGGTGTTATGGGGTGGTGAATTCGGCCGCACACCCGTTGCCGAGTATCCCGCACTTAACGGCCGCGACCACAACCATTACGGCTTCACCTGCTGGCTTGCCGGTGGCGGCACTCGAGGCGGCTACGCCCACGGCACCACGGACGAATTCGGCTTCCGGGCCGTGAAGGATGTCGTCCACGTCCACGACCTCCATGCCACCATGCTCCACCTCCTCGGCCTCGATCATGAACGGCTGACCTATCGGCATGCGGGGAGAGATTTTCGGCTGACCGATGTGAGCGGGAATGTGGTGAAGGACATTTTGGCGTGAAGAACCAAGGTCCAATGACCAATGACCAAGGAATTCCCAACCCTCAAATTGGGTTTTGGTCATCGCTTGGTCCTTGGGTTTTGATCCTTGGGCTTTTCGCACCTGTCACTTTTGTAAATGCCGCCGAAAAACACTGGGCCTTCCAGCCCGTCAAAAAACCCGCGCTCCCTTCCGTAAAGGATGCAATCTGGGTTCGCAACCCAATCGACCGTTTCGTTTTGGCGCGGATGGAGGCAGCGGGGGTGCGGCCGGCGGAGGCGGCGGGGAAGGGGACGTTGCTGCGGCGGTTGAGTTTGGATTTGATTGGAGTGCCGCCGACGCCGGCGGAACTGGCGGCATTTGAGCGGGATGATTCGCCGGAAGCTTACGCCAAAGTGGTGAAGCGGCTGATGGCCTCGCCACATTATGGGGAGCGCATGGCGCAGGGATGGCTGGACCTCGCGAGGTTTGCCGACACCTCCGGCTACGCGGCCGATCGCACGCGTAATGTTTGGCCGTATCGCGATTGGGTGATTCGCGCCTTCAATGACAACCTGCCGTATGACCGGTTTTCCATCGAGCAACTGGCCGGCGATTTGTTGCCCAACGCCACACCGGAGCAGCGGTTGGCCACGGGCTTTCATCGGCAGGCGATGCAGGCGAAAGGCAACAACCCGCGCAAGGAGGAGTTTCGTATCAAGGGCATCGTGGACCGGCTGCAGACCACCGGACGCACGTGGCTGGGGCTGACGCTCGAGTGCGCCGAGTGCCACGATCACAAGCACGATCCGATCAGCCAAAAGGAATACTACCGGCTCTTCGCCATCTTCAACAACGTGCCGCACCTTGGCAGCGGCTACGGCGTGCACGGGCCGCGCATGCAGTACACCGTGGCCGATCCGCAGCGTGCGCAGTTGGCAAAACGATTGGACAAACTACGACCCAAACTCGGCGAACTGGGCGCGAAACAACCGGGCGTGATTGGCGAATGGATCGGTGCGGCGGTGGAAAAAGAGGCGGCCAAATTCGCCCTCACCGGTAGTTTCACGGTCACTGCAGAAATCGAAACGAAAGCCAACATCGGCAACATCGTTTCCAAGTACGACTGGAAAGCCGGTCAACGGAGCTTCGTGGTGGGCGTGGGCGGCGAGGGCGATCCGAAGGCCACACCGGGGCATTTGTTCGCGTGGATCTCCTCCGAGGCCGGCGCCTTTCGCGGGGTGGTGGCATACGGCAGCCGGCCGGTGAATGACGGCCAGCGGCATCATGTGGCGGTGGTGTTCGAAGCCGGCAAGGCGGTTCGGTTTTTTGTCGATGGGGTGGAAGATCGCCATGTGCGGCTCGAGGGTGCCCCGCCAGCCCGCATCGCCCAGAGCACGCGGCCGCTGGCAATCGGGGCGGGCTACAACAATGCGGGCGAACCCAACGCGTTTCAATTTCAGGGTAAGCTGGAGAAGGTGCGGTTGTATAATCACGCATTGGCCGATCCATCTGGCATCGATCTCACGAAACCGGCGGCGAAGGAGTTTGTGAAGCTGTCGAATGAGATCGGGAAAATGAAAGTGCAGCAGCTGGAAGTGCCGGTGATGGATGAATTGCCGCAGCCTCGCGAAACGCACGTGCTGGTGCGCGGCGAATTTGACCAGAAAGGCGAAGCCGTGCGGCCCGGCCTGCCGGCGTTCCTGCCGAGTTGGACGATGCTGGAGCGGCGGCCGATGAACCGGCTGGACTTCGCGCGGTGGCTGTTCGCTCCGGGGCATCCGCTCACCGCGCGCGTTGAGGTGAACCGCATTTGGCAGCATCATTTTGGCGAAGGGCTCGTGCGCACGCCGGCGGATTTTGGAAAGCACGGCGCGAAGCCGACGCATCCGCAATTGCTAGACTGGCTCGCCGCCACCTTTGTGGAAAGCGGCTGGGATCGCAAGGCGATGCACCGGTTGATTGTGGAATCGGCGACATACCGACAAAGCAGCAAAATGCGTGACGCAAAGGCCGAGGCATTGCTTGCGCATTTTCCGCGACGGCGCTTGCAGGCGGAACAGATTCGCGATAGCGCACTGGCGGTGGCAGGGTTGCTCGATGTGCGTGTAGGTGGGCCCAGTGCGTTTCCCGATCAACCGGCGGGATTGTACGAGGAGCGCGGACAAAACACGGCGGGCAATTCAAATTTCACTTGGCGAAATTCCGTCGGCCACGATCGGTTCCGCCGGTCGATGTACACGTACTGGAAACGCATGATGCTGCACCCGGTATTGGCGACCTTTGACGCGCCGCCGCGCCAAGTGTGCGTGCCCAAGCGCACGGTGACGAACACGCCGCAACAGGCGTTGGTGGCCTTGAACGAACCCATCTTCGCCGAGGCGGCTGCAGCCTTTGCGAGACGACTGGCGGCGGCGCACACGGATGACGCCGCGAAAATCACGGCGGCGTATCGGCTGTGTTATGCGCGCGATCCGGATGCCTTCGAGCGCAAGCAGTGCCTGGCGTTCCTCGCGGATCACCGCCGGCGCGGCGAGGGCGATGCGTGGACGGCGTTGGCCTCGGTGTTAATGAACCTCGACGAATGGCTGGTGCGCGAATGAACGAAGCTCTCCAGACCGAACTGTCGCGCCGCGCCTTTCTCGGGCAATCGGCTGGCGGTCTGGGCAGCGTGGCACTGGGCACTCTGTTAAATGGCGAGGCGGCGGCCGGGGCGCAGGCACCGCATTTTGCGCCGAAAGCGAAGCGGGTCATTTATCTTTTCATGAGCGGCGGGCCGAGCCATGTGGATACGTTTGATCCCAAGCCGTTGCTCACGAAACGTCACGGGCAGCCGATGCCGGCGGAGATTATCCGGAACCATCAGTTTGCGATGATTAAGGAGCGCACTCCGCGGATCAAGGGGTCGCCCTGGAAATTCAAGCGGCACGGCCAAAGCGGCATTTCGGTTTCGGAGTTGTTTCCTCACGTGGCCGGCGTGGTCGATGAACTCGCGGTGGTGCGCTCGCTGCACACGGACACGTTCAACCATGACCCGGCGGTGATGTTTTTGAACACGGGCAACGTGCGATTCGGCTGGCCGTCGCTGGGCGCGTGGACCTCGTACGGGCTCGGCACGGAGAACGAAAACCTGCCGGCGTTTGTCGTGTTGGTGTCCGGCAAAAACGTGCAGCCGCTGCTCGACAGTTACTGGGGCGCGGGCTTTCTGCCGGCGGAACATCAGGGCACGCCGTTCCGCGCGCAGGGCACGCCGGTGTTGTATTTGCAAAACCCGCGCGGCATCAGCCCCGCCACGCGTGCGAAACAAATTGAGCTGATCGGCAAGCTCAACCAATGGCGGCAGGAGGCGGTTGGCGATCCCGCCATCGCCGCGCGCATCCGGCAGTACGAGCTGGCGTTTCGCATGCAAACCTCCGTGCCGGAGTTGGCCGATCTTGCGAGTGAACCGGAGAGTGTCAGAAAGGCGTACGGCGCTGAGCCAGGTAAGGTGTCATTCGCCAACAACTGCCTGCTCGCCCGGCGTCTGTGCGAGCGCGGCGTGCGCTTTGTGCAGTTGTTCGAAAAAGGCTGGGACTCGCACGGCAACATTGCCGGTGAACACGCTGCTCGCAGTCGCGCGGTGGATCGCCCCATCGCCGCGCTGTTGCGCGATCTCAAGGCGCGCGGATTGCTCGACGAAACGCTCGTCGTGTGGGGCGGCGAATTCGGCCGCACGCCCATGGCGCAGGGCAGCGGGCGCGATCATCATCCGCACGGCTTCACCATGTGGCTCGCCGGCGGTGGCGTGCGTCCCGGTATCATTCACGGGGCCACCGATGAATTCGGCTATTTCGCCGCCGACCACCGCGTCCACGTTCACGATTTCAACGCCACTCTCCTGCACCTACTCGGCCTCGACCACGAAAAGCTCACATACCGCCACGCCGGTCGCGATTTTCGCCTGACCGACGTGCACGGGCATGTGGTGAAGGAGTTGTTGGGGTAAAAACAAATGCCGTGCAAAAACCGGATAGAGCGTCCAAGATTACCAGACTGAATCGCCATGAAATTGCCATTGATCATAACCGCTGCTTTTCTGGCAGGCGGATTATGGGCGGCGGAGAAAATTGATCTCGCCAAGGGGCGGGAGCATTGGGCGTTTCAGCCGGTGACACGGCCGGCGTTGCCGGCGGTAAAGGCGAAAGCTTGGCCGGAAAACGGTTTAGATCATTTCATTCTGGCTCGACTGGAGAAAGCCGGGCTGCAACCCGCTCCGGCCGCCTCGGCGCGGGATTTGCAGCGGCGGATTCATTACGCACTCACCGGTTTGCCGCCCTCGGGTAAAATCGAAAATACGGAATCGTTAATCACCAAACTGCTGGCCACGCCGCAGTATGGCGAGCGTTGGGCGCGGCATTGGCTGGATGTGGTGCGCTACGCGGACAGCAACGGGCTGGACGAAAACGCGGCGCACGCCAATGCGTGGCGGTATCGCGATTACGTGGTGGCGGCGTTCAATGCCGACAAGCCGTACGACCAGTTTCTCATCGAGCAAATCGCCGGTGATCGGATGACAGCGGAGGACGAGGCGCGGCGGCGGGAGTTGTTTATCGCCACCGGTTACCTGTCGCTCGGGCCCAAGGTTTTGGCCGAGCCGGACAAGGTGAAGATGGAGATGGATATCATCGATGAGCAGATCGACACGCTCGGCAAATCGCTGCTCGGCCTGACGCTCGGCTGCGCGCGTTGCCACGATCACAAGTTTGATCCCATCCCCACCGCCGATTACTACGCGCTTGCGGGCATTTTCAAGAGCACCAAGACGATGGAAAGCCTGAAGACCATCGCCAAGTGGCACGAGAATCCGGTCGCCACGCCGGCCGAGAAACAATTGCGTGCGAAACACGACGCGCTGGTGGCCGCGCAAAAGAAAGTGATCAGCGCGTTCACAGACAAGGCGAACGCGCAGCTGCTTGTTTCATTGAAGGTGGAGAAGCTGCCCGCAAAGCCGGAGGAAAAATATCCGAAGCCGACGAAGGATGAATTGACCAAGCTGCGCGCGGCGTTGAAGCAGATCGAGGCCAACCCGCCGCTGTTGCCCAGCGCGATGGGGGTGATGGACGGCAATACGACCGAGCTACCGGTGTTTATGCGCGGCGATCACAACACGCCGGCGAAGGACAAGCAGCAGCGGCGGTTTCCGCAAGTGTTGTCCAATGGCAAACCGTTGACTGGCGACGCCAGTGGACGATTGGCATTGGCGAAGTGGATTGCCGATAAAAAGAATCCGCTCACCGCGCGCGTGATGGTGAACCGCGTGTGGCGCTGGCATTTCGGGCGCGGACTGGTGGCGACCACGGACAATTTTGGATTCCAAGGCGAGCCGCCGTCGCACCCCGAGTTGCTCGACTGGCTGGCGTGGTGGTTCATGGACAACGGCTGGTCCATTAAGAAACTCAACACACTCATCCTCACCAGCGCCACGTACCAGATGAGCACCACCGCTTCACCTGCCGCGTTGAAGGCGGATCCAAACAACGTGCTTCTTTCCCGCGCGCCGTTGCGCCGGTTGGAGGCTGAGCCGCTGCGGGATTCGTTGCTGGAGCTGGCCGGATTGCTCGACAAAAAGGTGGGCGGTTATGTGTGGACGTTCGAGAATTACAAACTCGTCTTCAACCACACCTCTGAGGACGCCACCACGTACGAGAGCAATCGCCGCGCCTTGTACCTGCCGGTGATTCGCAATCACGTGTATGACCTGTTCGAGCTATTCGATTTCCCCGATCCCGGCACGGTCAATGGCAGTCGTGCGGATTCCACCATCGCGCCGCAGGCGTTGTACCTGATGAACAGCCCGCTCGTCCTGCGCGCCACTGAGGCGATGGCCAAGGATTTGTTGAAGGAGAAAAAGCTGACCAACGCCCAACGCGCCGAGCAGTTGTACGCCAAGATTTATCACCGTGCTCCTACCGCCAAGGAAACCGAACGTGCCGTGGCGTTCATCAACAACTTCGCCCAGGACCGCGAAGCCAGCTGGCAGGCATTGGCGCAGGCGTTGGTGGCGTCGAATGAGTTCCTTTACCTAAAATGACCACGCGCCGTGACATGCTCAAACAGTCCGCCCTCGGCTTCGGCTCGTTGGCGTTGACCTCGATGTTGCAGGCGGAGAATCCGCTGGCGGCTCGGCGTCCGCATTTCCGGCCGCGGGCCAAGCGCGTCATTTTCCTGTTCATGAAAGGCGGTCCGGCGCACATGGACACTTTTGAGTACAAGCCGTTGCTGCAGCGCGATCACGGCAAACCGTTGCCGTTTGCCAAGCCGAAGGTCACCTTTGCCAAGACCGGCAACCTCCTTGCCTCGCCGTGGAAGTTCAAGCCGTATGGCCAGAGCGGGCACAAGGTCAGCGAGCTGTTTCCCAATGTCGCACGGCATGTCGATGACATCTGTTTCATCCACGGCGCGCACGGCACCAACCCCGCCCACGGCGGCGCGTTGCTCAAGCTGCACACCGGCGCGGACAACTTCGTGCGACCGAGCATGGGCGCGTGGGTCGGCTACGGGCTTGGCACGGAAAACGAAAACCTGCCGTCCTTCGTCACCATTTGCCCCACGCTCGCCCACGGCGGCCTGAACAACTGGGGCAGCGCATTCCTGCCCGCGCACTACGGCGGCACGCCCATCGGCAACGCCAGCCTCAAGGCCAAGGATGCCAAAGTGCATCACATCAAAAACCCAAAGTGGACCGACGGCCAGCAACGCACGCAGCTCGATTTCCTCAAGCAGCTCAATCAGGATCATCTTGCCGACACGCCCAACCCCGTGCTCGAAAGCCGCATCAATTCCTTCGAGCTCGCCTATCGCATGCAGACCTCGATGCCTGAGATTCAGGACATCACCGGCGAAACCGAGGCCACCCGCAAACTTTATGGAATGGACAACGCCGTCACCGAGGATTTCGGCCGGCAATGCCTGATGGCCCGCCGCTTTGCCGAGCGCGGCGTGCGATTTGTGCAGGTTTCCCACAGCGACAGCAAAGTGCAATGGGATCAACACGGCAACCTCAAGGCCGGCCACACCGAGAAAGCCGCCGAGGTCGATAAACCCATCGCCGGTCTGCTCACAGACCTCAAGGCGCGCGGGCTGCTCGACGACACGCTCGTGCTGTGGAGCGGTGAATTCGGCCGCACGCCCACCGTGCAGGGCGCCGGCATGGACGGGCGCGACCATAACCCGTGGGGCTTCACCATGTGGATGGCCGGCGCCGGCGTGAAAGGCGGTTTCGCCCACGGCGCCACCGACGACTACGGCTTTTATGCCGAGCGCGACAAGATGCACATCCACGACGTCCACGCCACGCTCCTGCACCTGCTTGGCATCGACCACGAAAAACTCACCTACCGCCACGCCGGCCGCGACTTCCGCCTCACGGATGTCTTCGGCCATGTGGCCCACGAAATATTAGCATGAAAAAAATCCTGTTCCTGTTTGTCGCTCCGGCACTCTTTGCCGCGACGCCACAATATCAATCGGAAAAAATCACCGTACCCGCCGCCTCCGCGGACGAGGCGATCGCCAAGCAGTTTTCGCTCGAGAAAGCCGACCACTACCTCGAGCAGGGCGCCGTGGCATGGACGCGCAAGCGCGGTTGCGTGACCTGCCACACCACCGGCACCTACATGCAGATTCGCCCCGAGCTGACTCCGCTCCTCGGCAAGCCGAACACGGAGATTCATGAACTACTCACCGACGAGCTGTCCGGCTTGGCCAAGCAATCGGTTGCGGCTCTCGACAAAAGCACCAAGCCCGCGCAGGTGATTTACATTGCCGCCGGTTTGGCGGAATGGGACCGGCACGTGACCAAAAAACTTTCGGCGGAAACAAAGTCCGCGCTCGAGCTGATGTTCACCATCCAGCGCAAAAGTGGCACGTGGGGTTCGCTGGACTGTTGGCCGCCGTTTGAATCGAGTGCCTTTCAGGAAGCCACCGTGGCCGCGATGGCGGTGGCGGCAGCGCCAAGTTGGCGCGCGGAATTGAAGGATGAAAAAATGAAGGCCGGTGTGGCGTCGCTGCAAAAATACCTGCGCGAAACCGCGCCGCCCAATGACTACGGCAGCGTGGTGCTGCTGTGGACCGCCGCGCGCATGAAGGATCTGCTGCCGGAAAAACGCCGCGCGGAATTGATGGAACTGTTGTGGAGCCATCAACGCAAGGACGGCGGTTGGTCCATCCGCACCTTTTCGGCGCCGGAAAAATGGGGCCGGGGCAACCGTGCAAATAAATTGCGCGCCGAGCCGGAATTCAAAAACCCGCCTAGCGACGGTCACATGACCGGCCTTGCCGTGCTCGTCCTGCGCGAAGCCGGCGTGCCGGCCAACGATCCTCGCCTGCAAAAAGGCATTCAGTGGCTCCTCGCCAACCAACGCGAAAGCGGCCGCTGGTGGACCCGTTCATTAAACACCGACAAAGCCCACTACATCACCTACAGCGGTACGGCGTATCCATTGTTGGCGTTGATGAAAAGTGGGGTGCTCACTTCGAAGCTCGCGCCCAAGCCCAAAAGCAATTAAGCTGCGGCGTGGGGATTTCCGCCCGGCAATTCGAGGAGCTGCAGGAACGCGTGAGTGGCAAACGCCGCGCGCCTGTCAGCACGGCGGCCGGCGCGGAAGCATTTGATCATCAAATCATTCTCGGCGTGGATCCTTCGCTACGCGGCACGGGCTATGGTGTCATCCGTCTGGGCAAGGGCGATCCTCAAACATTGGTGCAGGGCACCATCAAGTGCCCGGCGCGGTTGCGGCGCAGTGAATGCCTCGTGGCTATTTCGACCGTGCTCCGTGAAGTGATTCAAAAACATTCGCCGACGGCTTGCGCGATTGAAGGTTTGTTTTATGCGCAAAATCCCAAGACAGCACTGACAATGGGCGAAGCGCGCGGAGCGGCCTTGGCTGTGCTCGCGGAGGCGGGACTGGAAATTGTGGAGATTGCGCCGCGAAAGGTGAAGCAGTCCATTGTCGGTTACGGCAACGCCCAAAAACTTGCGGTGGCCAAGATGGTGCAGCGGATGCTGGTTCTGGAGGAGTTGCCGGCGCCGGACGCCGCCGACGCGCTGGCGCTTGCACTGACGTTTGCCCACTTGAACAAACGTTTTGCCATTGAGCCGGCTCAGAAAATTTAAACGGCGCGCATGATTGGTTATCTTCGAGGAACACTGGCCGAGGCGCTGCCCACGCAGGTGGTGGTGGAAGCGGCCGGCGTGGGCTACGAGGTGTTCATTCCGCTGTCTTCCTTCGACAAACTGCCGGCGACCGGCGGCGAAGTGAAACTGCTGACGCATCTTTCGATCCGCGATGATGCCCATGTGCTTTACGGATTTATGACCGACGGCGAGCGCGATTTGTTTCGCCTGCTGATTCGCCATGTGAGCGGCATTGGTCCGAAGATCGCGTTGAATGTTTTGAGCGGCACCACGGCGGCGTCGCTTAGGGCGGCGGTCGCCGAAGGCGATGTGAAAGCGCTCTCGAGCATCAGCGGCGTGGGCAAAAAAACCGCGGAGCGAATCGTGGTTGAGCTGAAAGATAAGCTCGGTGATGAACCACAGCGATCGGAGAGGGAAGCGTCGACGTTGACCGTGGATGAACAAAAGGTGGCGGACGCTGTGGCGGCATTGGTGGCATTAGGATCGAAGCCGCGGGAGGCACAGGACGCGGTGCGAGGGGCAGTCATCATGTTGGGGCCGGACAAGCCGGTGGATGAAATTGTTCGGGCAGCGCTTTCCAAGGGCAAATGAATGGTGAAGCCACAGTGCCGGGGCGAGCGACATATCGGCCTCTTCAATGGCATGGGCGGGTTGCTGGGCTGAGTATCTCATGGGTGGTTCGGGCATTTAATGCGACGTGGCGAATGCGTCTTGAGGATGAGTCGGGAGTGTTTGATGGGGGGGAAGTTCGGCCAGTGATTTTCTGTCTGTGGCACAACCGGCTGGCGTTGGCGCTACCGGTTTTTCAGCGGCATGTGCTCTCTCGGCAACCGAGGCGCCGACTGGCGGCGTTGGTGAGCGCGAGCCGGGATGGGGCGTTGCTGGCGGATGTTCTTCGACGATTTGGAGTGCGGGCGGTACGAGGATCGTCCAGCAGGCGAGGAGCTCAGGCGGTGCGCGAGATGGCGGCATGCGCGGAGGAGGGTTGTGACTTGGCTATAACGCCGGACGGGCCCCGAGGGCCGCGTTATCACGCGCAGGAGGGAGCGGTGGCACTGGCGCAGATGACCGGTCACGTTATCGTGCCAACGTCGGCCCGGATTTATTGGAAGAAGTGCTTCAAGAGCTGGGATGGGTTTCAGTTGCCGCTTCCTTTTACGCGTTGTGACGTGCGCTTTGGCATGCCGCTGGAAGTGCCAAGTAGTCTGGGTGATGGAGGGCGTGAAGACTGCAGGAAGGAACTGGAGGCTCGGTTGCGGGGGATCACGGTGGATTGATTGGATTGTGCATCGCCGCCGTGCTCCATATCAGCGATAGCGCTGCAACTGGTTTTGTACTTTTAAAATGTAATCCTTGGTGGAGGGGTAGTTGACGCGCTTGAGGAACTCGGCGCTGCTGTTGGTGTCTTTGGCCCATTGGCGGGCCTTGCCGGGGCCGGCATTGTAGGCGGCGAGGGCAAAGGGCAGCGGGTTGTCGGGATGCGGGGCGCGGGCGTGCCATTTCTTTAAATACCACGAGCCGGAGAGGAGATTGGTTTGGGGATCAAGAAGATGTTCGGGCTGGAAATTGGAGTTGCGGACAGCCTCGGCCCATTCTCGGGCGGCAGTCTCGCGTATTTGCATGAGGCCGTACTCGCCGGCGGCACCGCGAGCGTCGGGGTCGAAGCGGCTTTCGCGCCAGATGACGGCTTTGATGAGGGCGGGGTCGAGCTGGTGGGCGTCGGCGGCGTGCTGGATCTCGGCATCGAAGGAGCGCTCACGCTTGTGGGCACGCCACCAGAGGTAAGCACCGGTGTCGAGCACGGCGAGCGCGAGGAGTATCCACAGCCAGCGGCGGTTCACGGAGACGTTGTAGGGCACGGGCGGCAGGGCGTCGAGCGGGGGTTGTTAATTGTTTGCCCTCGACTGCCGGCGCGCGCGGGCGGACGCTGCCAGCGTGGTCGCGCAAGTGACGCTCGAGATTGCCCTGCGCAAGGAGTTTGATTACCTCATCCCGCCGGATTTGGACGGGCGCGTGGAGGTGGGCACGCGCGTGAAGGTACCCTTCGGCCGGCGGCAGGTACTGGGGTGCGTGACGGGGCTGGCGGAGAATTCGGAGCACGATTCGTTAAAACCCATTTTGAAAGTCATCGGGGCGCAGTCGCTGGTGACGCCGCGGGTGCTGGAGCTGGCGCGGTGGATGGCGGAGTATTATTGCTGCGCGCCGGAGACGGCCATGAAGAGCGTGCTGCCCGACGCGGTGCGCAAGGAGCAGGAGGGCTGGCGCGAGCGGCTCTTCGTGCGGCTGCTGCCGGTGAACGGCGACGCGACAGAACTCTCCAAGCGGCAGGCGGAGGTGTACCACGTCATCGAGGAACACCGTTCGATCGCGATGCAGGAGCTGCTGCGGCTGACGGGCACGACGGCACAGACGGTGCGCCGGCTGGAGGACAAGGGGCTGGTGGAGGTGGCGCCGCAAATCTCGGAGCGCGACCCCTACGCCAACGCGCAGATCATCCCGACCCAGCCGCTGGACTTGAACGCGGATCAGGCGGAGGCGCTGCGGGAAATTCTGGCGTCGATGGATCGTGCTGCCGGCATCTTGCCGGCAGAACCCCCAGGCACTCCATTCTTCAACAAAAAAGCCGACACAAAAAAATTCTCCGGCGCGCTGCCCCACTGGAGGCAGGAGGACAAAATCTATTTTGTGACCTTTCGCCTGCACGACTCCATCGCACAAGACCAGCTTCGTGCCTGGCAGGAGGAAAAGAAGATCTGGGAAAACCACAATCCCAAGCCTTGGACGGAAAAGGTGCGCGCGGAGCATATCCGGCGATTCACCGGCGAGATGGAGAAAATGCTGGATGCCGGGCACGGCAGCTGCGCCTTGGGAAGACCGGAAGTGGGACAAATGGTCGAGGAAGCATTGCGCAAGTTTGACGGCGGCCGGTATCAGTTGGGCGAATATGTCATCATGCCGAATCATGTGCATGTGCTGGTGCGGCCGATGGAGGGGGAGAAATTGTCCAAGATTGTGCATTCTTGGAAGTCTTTCACGGCAAAGCAAGCGAACAAGCTGCTTGAGACTTCCGGGGCGTTCTGGAAGGACGAATATTTTGACCACTTGGTGCGGGATGAAAACCGTTATCGAAAGTACCGGGATTATATCGAGGGGAACCCGGGCAAGGCTGGGTTGCGGGAGGGGTGGATTTTGGGAAAGGGTTCGTTTGTAGTGCCTTCGGCCTGCCGGCAAGATGCCGGCAGCACGGGTGGCACGTTCCTGTTAAACGGCGTCACGGGGAGCGGGAAGACGGAGGTTTATTTGCAGGCGATTGCGCGGGCGCTGGAGCTGGGGAAGGGGGCGATCGTGCTGGTGCCGGAGATTTCGCTGACGCCGCAGACGGTGGAACGGTTCAAGGCGCGGTTCAGCTCGGGGCCGCAGCAGACGCTGGTGGCGGTGCTGCACAGCCACCTTTCGGCGGGGGAGCGGCATGACGAGTGGCACAAGATTCGGCAGGGGCGGGCGCGGATTGTCATCGGGGCGCGGTCGGCGATCTTCGCGCCGGCGGAGCCGCTGGGTCTGGTGATCGTGGACGAGGAGCACGAGCACTCGTACAAGCAGGAGGAGGCACCGCGGTACCACGCGCGCGACGTGGCGGTGGTGCGCGGGCAGCGCGAGGGGGCGGTGGTGGTGCTGGGATCGGCGACGCCGTCGCTGGAGAGTTTTTATAATGTGGAACGCGGCAAGTATGCGGTGCTCGACCTGCCGCTCCGGGCAGACGACAAGCGGATGCCGGTGGTGCGGGTCCAAGACATGCGGACGGAGTGCCGCAAGGACAAGGGCGTGCCGATCTTCTCGACGCGTTTAAAGGAGGCAATCCGCGACCGGCTGGAAAACGGGGAGCAGACGATCCTGTTTTTAAACCGGCGCGGGTTTGCGACGTCGATGCAGTGCCCGGAGTGTGGGTTCGTGGCGGAGTGCCCGAACTGCAGCTTGTCGCTGACGTACCACCGGCGGGAGCAGGCGCTGCGCTGCCACATTTGCGGGCACGGGGCACGCGCGCCGGGGGAGTGCCCGGAATGCCGCAGCCGCGCGATTCGTTTCCACGGGCTGGGCACGGAGAAGGTGGAAGACGTGCTGGGCAAGCTGTTCCCGGACGCGGCGATCCGGCGGATGGACTCGGACACGCTGAAGCGCAAGGAGGATTACCGGCGCATCCTCGGCGACTTTCGGCGCGGGAAGATCGACATCCTCGTGGGCACGCAGATGATTGCCAAGGGGCTGCACTTTCCGCGCGTGACGCTGGTGGGCATCGTGTACGCGGACACGGGGCTGCACCTGGCGGACTTCCGCGCGGGCGAGCGGACGTTCCAGCTTTTAACACAGGTGGCAGGGCGCGCGGGGCGCGGCGACGTGGAGGGCGAGGTGATCGTGCAGTCGTTCACGCCGTTTCACCCGGCGATCCAGTTCGCGCGGCGGCACGACTTCGCGGGGTTTTACGACGCGGAGATGGAGTTTCGCGGGCAGCTGAAATACCCGCCGTACACGCGCGCGGCGATGCTGACGCTGCGCGGGCGCAACGAGGAGAAGGTGGCGTTCTCGGCGGAGCACTTGAAGAAGGCGGTCGAGCCGCTGGCGGGCGGGATTGCGGACTTGGTGATCGCGGGCCCGGCGCCGGCGCCGCTGCTGCGGGCGGAGGCGTTTTACCGGTATCAAATCATGCTGCGGACGGGGCAGATGTCGGCGCTGAGCCGCGGGTTGGCAGAGGTGACGGCAGGATTGGCTTTGCCGGAGGAGGTGACGTTGACGGTGGATATTGACCCGGTGAACCTGTTGTAATGGCCGACGCGCAAGCTCAACCCAGCGTGCTGCTGCTGATCCCCGCCTACAATGAGGAGGAACGCATTGGGCCTGTGCTGCGCGATTACGCCGAGTATTTTCGGAAACATTACGAGGGCGAATTCCGCGCGGTGGTCGTGCTCAACGGTTGCCGCGACAACACACTGGGGATTGTCGAGGAAGTGGCGGACGAATATCCCGAGATCGAGCCGCTCAATTTCGAGGCGCCCATCGGCAAGGGTGGCGCCTTGATCGAGGGCTTCAAAAAGGCGACGGAAGCCGAAGCGGTATTGACCGGGTACGTGGATGCCGATGGGGCCACACCCGCCAAGGCGTTTCATGAGCTGATCAAGCACTGCGCGGCTGGCGAGGCCGATTGTGTGATCGGATCGCGCTGGCTGCCCGGCTCCGTGCTGCACCAGAGCCAGACCAAACTGCGGCGCGTGTTCAGCCGCGGCTTTCACACCATTGTCGAGCTGCTCTTCTGGCAGGGCATCGCCGATACCCAATGCCCCGCCAAGCTCGTGCGGCGCGAGGCGTTGGAGGAAATTCTTGAGAGCCTGCGCATCGCCGATCTGGCGTTTGACGTCAACCTGCTCGTGTCGCTCAAGCAACGCGGCTACACCATCAAGGAAGTGCCCATCGAATGGACTGATCAGCTGGGCTCCAAGGTGACCGCCAATCTGTGGCGCGTGTCTCTGGTGATGTTTCTCTCGGTCGTGCGCCTGCGCTTGGTGCATTCGCCATTTTACAACTGGCTGCGTCCATTGCGCCCGTTGGAAACGTGGCTCTATCTACGACTCAACGCACCTCCACCTCGTCCGGCGAAGGATTCTCATCCGGCGGAGACTGAGCCAACCGAAGCTTCTCCTCCTGATTCACCACCCAAGTGAGAATCACCGTCGAGGCGAGGAAACACAAATTGCCCATGCCAATCAGCTGGACCATGGAAATGTGCGCGTGCACATTAAATTCGGAGGCAGTTTGATCGGCAATCTGCGGCCCGACAAACCACAGCATCCCGCCGTAAATAACCGGTACTCCCAGCAGCAGATATACGTTGTTGGATTTGCACCGGGCGAGGATGTTGTTTACCAGCACGGCCGTCAGTGCCAACGGAGCCATGGCGGCGATGAACCACGGGACTAGTGGCGTGGCTTTCAAAAACGACTCGTCATAAACCATGCGCAAGGGCAGATCGGGCACCGTCACTCCCAAAATGATTGCCACTGCACATAGGCCGGTAGTTAGCAGCAGGGTGAACCGCAGGACGTGCGTGGGCTTTTGTTCCGCATGGCTCTTTACAATCTTGGGAAACATCACCGCCACCATGGGGCCCACAAAAAAAATCAGCGCTCGGCCAATCATCCCCGCGGCCGCGTAGTAACCAGTTTGCGCCTCATCAAAAAAGCGCTGCACCACCACCATGTCCACACTCATCATGAAGATGACTGTGCCGCCGCCGATGGACAGCGGCAGAAACCGTTTGGCCAAATCGCGCCAATCAATGCGCGTGATCGAGGGAAGCCATTCGGCGGGCTCAAGGCGCGGGAGCTTTGCCGTGCTGAATGCGATGGCGAAGGCCAGCACATAACCTGCAGCCACGGCGATCATTCCGTTGACGGCACTTTGGTCGTGGATTCGGATTAATCCCGCCATGGCCGCCAATCGCAACACGCCCAACGACAACAACGCCCAGCCCAGCCACAAAAAATTCTGCCGTCCCTGCAACACACCGAACATCATAGGCATGAGCAGCGCGAATACTCCGGCACCCAGCGTGAGCGCCAGTACCCACCACGAAGGCAGACTCAAGGCGTTCACCAACGAGTCGCCATTGAGTCGGGCCACGACGAACACCACCGCGGCCAGTGCCAGCACAACCACGGTGATGGCCCATTGTTCGCGCGCCATGCGAAAGTCGTCGGTCTCCGATTTGCGCTGCGCGGCCTTGACTGCGAACACCGCCTGCAGGCCGATGGCCGGGATGGCGATGAGGTTGAGCAACTGCAGCATCGCTGTGAAACCGCCGTATTCCTCCTTCGGCATGTCCTTGGCGAAAATGTGGGCGGCAAACGAAGCTGCGCCACCGACGGCGGTGGCGATGGCCATCCAGCCGCTTTGGCGCAGAAAGCTGGCTTTGCTGTCCTCGCTCATGGCTGGGCGCGGAGGAAGCGCGTGACGATGGCGGTGGCTTGGTCGAGTTGCTTGAGGTCCAGCCATTCGTCGGCGGTGTGGGCCTGGGCGATGTTGCCGGGGCCAAACACAATGGCCGGGGTGCCGCCGCTGGCAATGGGGGCGGCATCGGTGAAGTAATGCACGCCCAAAGTTTTGCGGCGGCTCGAGGCGCGGAGGAATTCCTGCACGATAGGCAGGTTGGGATCTGTCTCCAGCGCGGGACTGTCTACGCCCTTGAGGTCGGTGTAGGTTGCCTTGAGACCGTGATTCTTGAGCAGTGTGCGGATCTCCCGCCAAACACCGGCGGCAGTTTCGCCGGGGAGTGTGCGACGGTCGATATCAATCCAAGCATTTTCCGGCACGATATTGGGCTGTGTACCGCCGCGTATCACGCCGACATTGCAGGTGGGGCTGCCGAGTAGCGGGTGCGATTGCTGGCGCAGAAGTCGGGCGTACTCCGTTTCTAACACATCCACAATACGGGCCATGGTGTGCACGGCATTTTTGCCAAGCTGCGGCGTGGCGCCGTGCGCGGCCTTGCCCTGAGTGTGCAGTCGCCACCAAAGGTCGCCCTTGTGGGCGGTGACCGTTTGCAGCAGCGTGGGTTCACCGGCGATGGCCAGGTCGCCCTTGGGACCGGCTTGCGCAAATTTGCGTGAGCCAGCCTGGTTACATTCCTCATCCACGAGGCCGACGAACAAAATCTCCGTGTGCTGCGGCCGCCGGCCGCCCTTGGCCACATCGCAAAGGGATTGAAAGAAAGCGGACATGCTGCCCTTGGTATCGCATGCACCCCGCCCGTGCAGGCGGCCATTTTTGATCACCGGCTTAAACTGCTTTGCCTTGGCAGGCACCACGTCCATGTGCGGCGCGAGGATGATGCGGCACTGCACCTTGCCGGTGGGCGTGAGTCGCACGAGCAGGTTTTTGCGTCCGGGCAAAACGGGTTGGCGGCGAATGTCGAGGCCGGCCTTGCGGGCGCGATCGATCAGCAGCTCAGCCACGCGTTCCTCACCGCTGACGGCGGGGTCATCGACAAACGCGGGATTGATGCTGGGGCGGGCAACCAGTTCGCGGAGCAGTTTGGTGACGGCGTTCATTCGGGTTTGCGGCCGATGAGGTTGGTGTAGCGGCGGCCTTGATGGCGGGCGATGAGATCGGCGTCATCAGTCAACTCCGCCAGCGAACCGTCCGGCCGCAGTTCATACAGCGTGAGGCCGAGCTCGCGCAGTGTCTGCAAAAACTCATTCGCATCCCCGCCCGCCTCGGCAATGCCCTGTGGCCAGAATTCGGTGAGCAATGTGAGGTTGGGGGAGGCGGTGATGGTTTTGCTCAAACCGGCAATCACCTTGGGCTCGTAACCCTGCACATCGATCTTAACAAGGTCGACGGAGTTGATCTTGTTCTCTTGCAGCAACGCGTCCAGTGGTCGGGCTTTTACTTCAACCTGTGGTCGATCTTCACTGGTGGCGTAGAGGCGATTGTCACCGCGGTTGTCGGCTGAGATATAGAGCGGTAGCGTGGCCGGTGTATCTGAGGCGGCGACGGCAAAGGACTGGACGTTGCCGACAGCGTTGGCGGCGATGGTTTGCTCGAGGTACCGGTAACTGTCCGGATCCGGCTCAATGGCGATCACCCGGCCATTGGGGCCGACGGCGCGCGCGGCAAGGGCGGTGTAGTAACCGATATTCGCGCCCACATCGAGAAAGGTCATGCCATCGCGACAGGCCGTTTCAAAAAAACGCGTCTCCGCCTTTTCATACACGCCAAAACGCAACGCGCCACTGACGACGGGGTCATGGGGATTGAGCACCACAGTCGCCTCACCAAACTGCAGTTCCTTGGGCAAGAGCTGGCGGATAGTCCAGTTCGTAATCTGCCGCAACGGCCACGGGCGCAGCAGGTAACAGTAAACGAACTCGGCGAGCATGTTAGGGGTTTTGTTGGCGGAACCACTCGACGAAACGCGGGATGCCGTCCTCGATTTTGGTTTGCGGATCGTACCCGAGCAGACGGCGCGCCTTATCGATGTTGGCGTAGGTGATCGGCACATCGCCGGGCTGAAGCGGTTGACGATCAATCTGCGCCTCGATCCCGAAGGCACTTTCGAGTAGCTCGATCAATCGGCTGAGTTTAACAGTTTGCGATTCGCCGAGGTTGATGACCTCATAACCGAATTCTCGGTCCATGCAGGCAAGGATGCCGTCGACGGTATCATCCACATAGGTGTAATCGCGTGAGGTGCTGCCGTCGCCAAAGACCGTGATCGCCTGGCCGGCGTGCATCCGCTTTGCAAACTTGTGAATCGCCAGATCCGGCCGCTGGCGCGGGCCGTATACGGTGAAAAAGCGCAGCATGCAGACATCCATGCCATACACGTGATGATACACATGCCCGAGCGCTTCGCAGGCGAGTTTGCTGGCGGCATAAGGCGAGATGGCGCTGAAGATGGGGTCCGTTTCACTGAACGGCACGTTGGAATTCACCCCATAAACCGATGACGAAGAGGCGATGGTGATTTTTTTGATGCCACGGGCGTGTGCGGCTTCAAGGAGATTGACCGTGCCCTCGACATTGACGCGCTGGTACAAGGCCGGTTGCTCGAGGCTGGGCCGGACCCCTGCCCGGGCAGCGAGATGAATGATCTGATCAAACGGCATGCTACCCAGCACCTCATCGAGCTCGGTGCGCTGGGTGATATCCGCATGCACAAAGGCAAACGACTGGGCGCGCGCCTGGAGTTCTCGCAGGGTGTTTTGTTTGATGGCCGGATCGTAGAAATCATTCAGGTCATCCAGTGCACAGACCGTGTGGCCGGCGTCCAGCAGGCGTTCACAGACATGCGAGCCAATGAACCCCACTCCGCCAGTGACCAACACATTCACGCGGGTAAATTAACGGGAGCAATGCTCGGTGTCGAGATTGGCCACAAACCGTGAATGACTTGTGAATTACCTCCACTTGCGGCGGACGGAATCGTGCGGATACTCCCGCGCATGTCCGATGACGCATTGTTGAAACTGGATATTCCCGAATTGACCAAAGTGAAGAGCGGCAAGGTTCGCGAGGTGTTTGACATGGGCGAGCATTTCCTCTTCGTGGCCTCCGATCGCATCAGCGCGTTTGATGTGATCATGCCCAACGGCATTCCGCGCAAGGGCGAGGTGCTCACACAGATTTCGCATTTCTGGTTCGATAAATACGCCGGTCTCGTGCCGAACCACCGCGTGGCTGATGGCCTGCCGGACAATCTTGCGCACCTCGCGCCGCGCAGCATGGTTGTGAAAAAGGCCGAGCCGCTGAGAATTGAGTGTATCGTCCGCGGTTACATCACCGGTAGCGGCTGGAAGGAATACAAAAAGCAGGGCACCGTGTGCGAAATTCCACTGCCGGAAAACCTCTTGGAATCCGCCGAATTAGAGCAGCCGCTGTTCACCCCCAGCACCAAGGCTGACGAGGGCCACGATGAAAACATTTCCTTTGAGCAGGCCGTGGAGATCGAGGGCCGCGAGGTGGCCGAAAAGGTGCGCGACCTATCTCTGCAAATTTATACCGAGGCCCGTGAGTACGCCCGGGAACGCGGAATCATCATTGCGGATACGAAGTTTGAGTTCGGTAAGCTTGATGGCGAGCTGATTCTTATTGACGAGGTGCTCACGCCCGACAGTTCCCGCTTCTGGCCGTTGGATGAATACGAGCCTGGCCGCGGACAACATGCCTTCGACAAGCAGTTTGTCCGTGACTACCTTGAGACGGTCGATTGGGATAAAACGCCGCCAGGACCGACCTTGCCCGATGAGATCATCTCCAAGTCCCGCGAACGGTATCTCGAGGCCTATCAGCGGCTCACCGGCAAGGAGCTGTGAACGCTGCAGTCGACGATTTTCTGCAACATATTCGCCTCGAAAAGGGGCAGTCCGTCCAGACTCAAAAGACTTACGCGGCCTTGTTGGGGCGGTTTGTGGATTGGGTTGAAGGGCAGGGGATAATCGACTGGGGGTCCCTCCAGCGCGGGCACCTTACGGCATTTCTGCGTCACGAGCGTGATCGCAAGCCCGAGGGCAAGGCGCACGAGCAAAAAATTCAGCTTAGCCCGGAATCCATATACCTGCAGATCGCCGCGCTGCGGGCCTTTTTTAAATACGCCGCCAGTGAACGCCTCGTGCCTGCGGACATCGCCGAAAACCTCACCCTGCCACGCCGCTGGAAACGTCTGCCCAAGGCATTGACAGATTCCGAGATAAAGCAGCTTTTAAAGCCGCCCGCAGAGGAAGGATCCAGTGACCTTTGTGACACCGCCATGTTGGAGTTGGCTTATGCTTCCGGGTTGCGCTTGGCTGAATTGCGTGAACTGCGACTGGAACAATTGCACCTTGAGGAAGGGTTTATCACGGTTATTGGCAAGGGCAACAAGGAACGAGTTGTGCCCGTGGGCCGTGCCGCTGTTGCTGCCCTTGACCGTTATCTTGCTGCCGGTCGGCCCAAGCTTGTCACCCCGCATACTCCCGCCAACGTATTTCTCAGCCGCCGCGGCCGGCCCTTTGCTTCATCCACTCTTTGGATGAGAATCAAAAAACGTATCCAACATTCGGGTATCACTCGAAATCTTACTCCTCACATGCTTCGCCATAGCTTCGCCACGCACCTGCTGGAGAACGGTGCTGACCTGCGGGTTATCCAGGAACTCCTGGGGCACGCAAGCATCAGCACAACGGAAATCTATACCCATGTGGCAGGTGCGCGTTTGCAGCAGGTTCATGACGAATTTCATCCGCGTTCGGATTGAATGGCGTCAGGATGTGGATGCAGGTTTACTCCTGATATAAGGCTGATTAATGTCATTAAAAAGATGATGTTAAAAGGAGTTGCTAAAACCCAGATCAAAGGTAATTTAATTCCGAACCCAAGTTAAGGATTCAATATGAAGACCATACTCGGAAAATCCCTCCTGGCAGCATTGCTGTCCACCGCCGTGTTGACGGCGGGCATCACCGCGCAAGCGGATGAAAAGAAGGCGCCTGAAAAGAAACAGGCGGAGAAAAAGAAAAAGAGCGGCTTCTTCCCATTTCGCGGCATGATCAAGTCCGTGGATGTGGCTGCGAAAACGATCACTCTGCCGGGGGCCAAGGGCAAACCGGACCGGGTGTTTCATGTGAGTACGGAAACCAAGCTTAACGGCTTGGACAAGAAGCCCGTGAAGCTGGCCGACGTGAAGCCCGGCCAATACATCGGCGGGCGTGCCAAGAAGCTGGAGAACGGAAAGGCTGAAGCCACCACCATCAATGTTCGTCCCAAACCAGAACCGAAGAAGGCTCCCAAGAAAAAATAGCTGAGAGATGACAGTTTTATGTCACGGCGGGCTGCGGCCCGCCCTTTTTGTTTTACTGATCATTGTGGCCACACGAGTTGTGATGCCCTGCTTGCTTATACAATGACTGGCGGGAGCATTGACATTTTGTTCGCGTCTGACTCAGCATGACAGTCAATATGAAGACCGTAATTCCTTCATTATTGGGTTTAAATCTGCTGCTGGCCGGATGGTCAGCAGCGGCCCAGGTTGGCAAGCCCCTGAAACTGTGTGACTTGAAGTTGCCCGCAAAGCTTCAGTTGAAACCATTGGCCGTGCCTGGGCGAGGTCCCGGTCGTTTTCCGGGCCGTGGACCGTTGGGACAGCCGGCCGAGCCGCAGCCTGTGAAGTGGAACGAGAAACAAATTGTACTGACCGCCGTTATTACAGCTATCAAACAGGGTCCCACCGCACTATCCCTGCCGCCCATCTTCAACCACACGTTGACATTTAAAATTGGAAATGTGCTGCGCGGCGGGCTGCAGAAGGGTGGGGTGATTCAGGCGCACCATTCCGCTCGCCAACACAAGAAGCCGACCTTTCCCAAGGGAAAAGTGGTTGTGGCGTTGAGCCAGATTCGCGGAGGGTTGCGCATTGAGGGTCTGGAGCCTGCGGATGAAGGCAAAATCGCGGCCATCCAACTCGCTTGCGAGTTGCCACACGGCTGGAAGAATGAAGATGGAAAAGTTGTTTCCCCTTGGGCCGCACAGAAAAAACGTGCTTGGCCGGATGCGCAGAAAGTGGATGCCAAGCATTTATGTGCCGTGACGGGTCGGCCGGCGCTACTGGCGGGCAGTGGTGTTGTGTTTCAAGTTGCCAAAGTACCTCCGCAAAAGGCGATCAAGTGGACAAACCCCGATGGTGACGGCGAATACAAAATCATCGTTTCCAACCCAACGGATCAGCCCTTGATCGTGGAGGCCCTGCGCCGGGTAGGCAAAAAAATCCTGTGGAAGGAAAGTTTATTAATCCAGTGCCAGGGCAAGACCTATACTGCGCCGGGATCCATTGGGTTGCTTCGGCCAACCGAGCCGGTGACATTGCAGCCGGGGGAAAATGTATCCACCGTGGTTAACGCACTAAAATTGGACGGCCCGAGTTGGCCGCGGGGCGGATATCGGATTGAGTTTCAGTTTTGCCTTGGTGAGCGCAGTAGCAAGCAAAGTTTCTACTACATGTCGCGCCACCACGATGTCATTCGGGGTACGCTGAAAAAGCAGATGAACTGAACTAGACAGACACGCGCTGGCCGGAAGCAGACGATTGGTAGATCGTGTCGATCAGCTTCAACACCTCGACGGTGCTCTCAGGGGTGTTGCGGCAGTCGCCGCCGTTGCGCGCCGCGTATATCCAGTCCCGCAGCAGGGCAACCATGGCCTTGCCCCCATAGCCGCTGGTGTTGTCCAGCGGGTTTTCAAACACCTCCTCCATGGCCATGAACTGTGGCTGGGGGCCGTGGATCTCCAAGACGCCGCCGGTGCCAGCGCGGCCGGGATCCCAGTGAACCCAACGCTCGGTGCCCCGAAGGGTCCACCGGATATCATTCATCCAGCGTGGATGCCAGTAACCGCCCGTGAATGTTGCCAAGCCACCGCCGGACAAGTCCAGAATGGCGCTTCCGCCGTCCTCCACGACCGAAGGAGCTTTTCCAAACGTGCCCACACGCGCGCTGATCGCCGCCACGGTTTCGCCCGTGACATAGGGCAACAGGTCCAAATGATGGCAGGCGAGCCAGTTGAAAAAGCCGCCGCCGCTCTTGTCGGCATCGAAAAGATAATGTTCGGGAACGCGCCGATCAATGTTGCTGGTGGCCCATGTCATTTCCACGCTGATCATTCGGCCGAACCGTTTGTCCGCAACCATCGCTCGCAGACGATTGGCCAATTCGTCATAGCGCCAGATGAAACCATTTTGAAACGCAACCTTGTTGGCGCGTATGGCTGCAGCCATGCGTCGGCCGTCAGCGGCATTTGCGGCTCCGGGTTTTTCCAGCAAGACATGTTTGCCCTGGTTGGCCAAGGCGATGACGGCATTCGGTCCCTGATCGTTGGGCAGACAAACAAGAGCTGCGTCAAAAAGATTGCTGCCCTCGGAAAGCAACGCGTCCGGTGTTTCAAAACGGGGTAGGTGGGCGTGGCGCTCTTCGAGGCTGGTGGTGCCGCCATCAAACGCGGGCATTAGCGCGGTCACCTCCAGCGCATCCTCGACATGAGTCAGCGACTCACGCCAACCCATCCCGTGGGGATGATCGATGCCGAGGATGGCGATGCGAAGCTTGTCAGGCATGCGGCTTCGTCGCGGTTAGAATGGACCTTTCTACCGGGCAGGTTAGTCAACTGGCAGGAAGGTGAGCGTGCCTTCCAGCATGTCTGGGATCACCAGTTGTTTTCCCTTACGGTCATAAAAGAAATCCGCGGCAGTGGTGAACTTGTCCGACAAGACGGTGGTTTTCCGCGTCTTACGGTCGTATTTCCACACCTTCCCCAAGGGCCAGCTGGAAACATAGATGACACCTTTGCCAAACTCCACGGCGTCCGCCCCGCGCATTCCGGTGGCGAGTATCTTGAAGGCTTTGCCGTCGTACTGCACGATGTTGCCGGTAAAAAAGTCACCCATCACAATTACCTCGGCATCTTTTTTGCCGGTCACCGTCACGCCATTGGGGCCGAGCATGGCCTTGTTGCCGGCGGGTGCGGCGAGTGCCACCTTTCCATCGAGGCTGACCTTGTAAACGCAACCAGTCTTGGGTGATTTTGCGTTCGGACTGTCCAGCGGCCACAGTTTGCGCTCTCCATCGGGATCAAACATCCAATTGGGATGGCTCATCTCGGTTACATAAACACTCTTGCCATCGCGGCTGGCTGCCACATCATTCAGGAATTCAACTGGCGCAGGAAAGGACTTGGCGTCGGCAAGCTTGGTGGCTTTCCCCTTCTTATCGACTTTCCAAATGGTGGTTTCGTCGGCAGTTACCAGAAACCTACCCACAAAAGCGATGCCCTTGGGCGAGTTCATGCCGCGGCAGAATTCCTTCACCTTGTCCCCATCAATGATATTGATGCCGCCGTCGCCGGGCTTGTCGCCGTTGATCATGGTGACATACAGCTTGCCGCCAAATCCGCGGCAAACGCTTTCGGGCTTGGTGCCCACCTTGAGGACTTTTGCTTCCTCGGCACCGGCAAGATTTGCCAAGCTGAGGCCGAACACGCATAGGATTGCCTTAATCGCTTTCATGGACGGGCCAAGGGTTGCCCGTGGCTGCGGGCAGGTCAACGTCAAATCAACATCACCTTCAATGCGCCTTGCTACTGCCGGTGATTTTGACGATGCTCACCAAATCCGTTTGAAATGAGATCGAAACCCAAACTCCTGTTGGTGGCACTTGCATTGCCATTTGTGGCCTCGGCGCAACTGGTGAAACTTGAAGGTGCAAAAGTCGTCCAATACAAGCAGGTTGGTGAGGCCAAGTTGTTTCTGCACGTGTTCAATCCGGATGGGCACGAAGCCTCGGCGTCACGCCCAGCGATTATTTTCTTTTTTGGCGGCGGCTGGGTGGGGGGCACGCCCAAGCAATTCGAGACGCATTGCCGGCACCTTGCTTCGCATGGGATGGTGGCCATCACCGCTGAGTACCGGGTGAAAAGCCGGAATAAAACAACCCCGTTCGCATGCGTGGCTGACGGCAAATCCGCAATCCGCTTCGTGCGGACCAATGCCGGCAAGCTGGGGGTGGACCCCGCGCGCATTGCTGCGGGCGGAGGTTCCGCGGGCGGCCATGTGGCTTCGGCCACGGGGAATTGTCCCGGTTTGGAGGAGAAGGGTGAGGATGGCGTGGTCAGCAGCAAACCCAATGCGCTCGTGCTTTTTAATCCGGTCTACGACAATGGCCCGAAGGGCTATGGTCACGACCGCGTGAAGACGCGCTGGAAGGAGATTTCCCCAATGCACAACCTTCGCAAAGGGGCCCCACCCACAATTGTATTTCTGGGAACCCAAGACAAGCTTATCCCCGTGTCCACCGGCAGAGAGTACGACCGCCGCATGAAGGCCATCGGCAGTCGGAGCGAGTTACATCTTTATGATGGGGCCACCCACGGCTTTTTCAACGAGGGCCGCAAGGGGGATCATTATGCGGATACGATAAAAAAGATGGATGCGTTTCTGGTGAAGCTTGGGTGGTTGAAGGAGAAATGAAGATGACCCGGTGGCTGGTATTCCTCGTTTGTGTGTCAACGGCACTGGCCCAGCTGAAGACGCCGGAGGCGTTGTTCAATCGATGGGATCGTAATGGTGATGGCAAATTGGTGCTGGCCGAGTTGCCGCCCAATGCCAAGACAAATTTTCGGAGGGTGGATACCAACGGCGATGGGGCTATTTCCCTCGTTGAACATAAAGCTTTTCTTTCCCGTCGACCGGCTCAGCGTTCGTTGGAGGGCATCAAGGTGCTGCGCGATTTGGCGTATGCCAACACGGACAATCCACGCCAAAAGCTTGACCTTGTGCTGCCGGAAAAGCGCGCCAACAAGGAGCCGTTGCCCTTGGTGGTGTGGATTCACGGTGGCGGTTGGCGCAATGGCGACAAGCGCAGCGGCATTAATCGCGTAGCGCCATTAGTGGCCAGTGGACGATACGTGGGAGCCACTATTGGTTACCGACTCAGCGGCGAAGCTCAGTGGCCGGCGCAAATCCACGACTGCAAGGCAGCCATCCGTTGGTTGCGCGCGCACGCAAAGGAGTATGACATTGACCCGAAGCGCATCGCCGTGTGGGGATCTTCTGCTGGCGGGCATTTGGTGAGTATGTTGGGAACGAGCGGAGATGTGGATATGCTGGAAGGCAGGCTTGGTCGGCACCTCGAACAATCCAGCCGAGTGCAGGTGGTGGTGAATTACTACGGACCAAGCGCGTTGTTGCTGATGAACAGCAAGCCCAGCCGCATTGATCATGACGCGAAGGATTCGCCGGAGAGTCAACTTATTGGCGCCCCAATCCAGCAAGCGAAAGCGAAGGCACGCCAGGCGTCACCCATGACGCACGTGACCCGGGATGATGCGCCGCATCTGCATGTGCATGGCACGGATGATCCCCTCGTTCCGTTCCATCAATCGGAGATTTATCATGCGGCGCTTAAAAAAGTTGGTGTGGAGACTACACTCATCACCGTGCGTGGCGGCGGCCACAGTGCACCGCGGACCTTGGGCAGACAAGTTCAAGCCTTCCTGAACCGGCATTTGCACGGCCAAGGACAGCGGCTGCCAGACGAGGTAGTACCGGCGAAATAAGGGGCCTATTTGCGCAGGTCGTAGGCGAGGAGGAGCCCCTGATCCTTCAGGTACAGGACGCCGTTGCTTACGACCGGGTGTGACCACGCGTTTGCGCGGGTGCGGTCGGGCTGGTCGAAGCGGCTGATTTCCTTGTAGGCCTTGGGGTTTAGTTCAACAAGCGAGACGGGGCCTTTCTCGGCTCGGAGGATGATTTTGCCGTCAGCCACCACGATGGCGCCCTTGCCGGCGCTGCGTTCGCGCCACATCTCCTCGCCGGTTACCAAATCCATGCAGGCGAGGGTGCCGCCGCTGGAGCCATAAACATAACCCCCCACTCGAATGCAGCCGCCGTGGTGGTTGGAGATGGTTTTGTTGGCGTAGGTCTGCTCGGTGGAAAAGCTCGTGCCATCGTAAGTGACTTTAAAACCATTGCATCCGACTCCGTAGGAGCTGCTGACAAAAACACGGCCCTCATGGAAGATGGGAGTGCTGACGGTGGCGGTGCGTCCGCGTCGCGGGGCTTTCCAGAGAACCTTGCCGGTCTTGGCGGAGAGCGACACGACATTGGCGCCTGTGAGTTGGATGTATTGGCGCTCGCCGCCAAACTCACGGACGATAAAGGAGCTGTACTGCGCGCCGTCGGTAAAGTCCCTGCTTTGCCAAATCAGTTCGCCGTTCATGCGGTTCAGGGCCACGGCTGCGCCCTTGCCGCCGCCCGGAGTGACAATTACTTTGTCTCCATCCACCAGCGGGCTTTCCGTGTAGTTCCAGCCGCCGGAGCGTCCGCCAAAATCCTTGGTCAGGCTGCGGCGCCAGACCTCCACGCCTGTTTCCGCCTTCAGGCAAACGAGGTCGCCAAATTGGCCGAGCGCATAAACTAATCCTTCCACCACGGTGGGAGTACTGCGGGTTCCCTTATAGTTGCCACCGGTTTTGCCAACGGGCTTGGAGGTCCAAAACAGGCCGCCGTTTTTTTCGGAAAGGCAAAAGACGTGGCTGGCCGTCTTGCCGTCGCCCATCGTGAAAATGCGGCCCTTCGCCACGCTGACACTGGAAAATCCGGCACCGAGTCCCTCCGTGCGCCATAGTAGTTTGGGGCCATTCTCAGGCCATTCATCCAGCAGGTTGGCTTCCGTGTTGACCCCGTCGCGGTTCGGCCCGCGCCATTGCGGCCAGTCGATGGCCAGAATTTGCAGGCTGAAGAGTGTGGTGAGAGAAAATGCGAGTGCGCGATTCATGTGCCGAGGGTAGGCTTTTTGGCCCCCGGAACAACACTTTTTTGGAATCGCCGGTATGGTGCCGGATTTACGCCAGCCGCGCGACTCGGCCTCTTCAATCTATTTGCGCAGATCGTACGCGAAGAGGGTGTCCTGATCCTTCAGATAAAGGACACCATCGCTTACGATGGGATGCGACCAAGCCCGTGCACGCGTGCGGTCGGGCTGCTCGAAGCGGCTGATTTCTTCGTAGCCGTCGGGTGATAATTTCACGAGCGAAACCGGGCCACGCTCAGTACGCAGAATGATCTTGCCGCCCACAACGATGATGGCGCCCTTGCCCGCGCTGCGCTCGTTCCACATCACTTTGCCGGTGCCCAGCTCGATGCAGGAAAGATTGCCGCCATTGGAGCCGTAAACATGGTCTCCCACACGGATGGCACCGCCGTGGTGATTGGCCATGCCGACACTGCCGGCGTGCTTGTAAATCTCCTTGGCGGTAAATTCGCCATTCTCGTAGGAGACCTTGAAGCCGTTACAGCCGACATTATAGGCACTGGTGACAAAGAGGTGTCCCTTGTCGTAGACCGGCGTGCTGATCACGGCCGTGCGGCCCTTGCGGGCGGCCTGCCAAAGGAGCTTGCCGTTGCCGGCGTCCACGCCCACCACGCTCTCGCCGGTCAATTGGATGTATTGGCGCTGGCCGCCAATCTCGCGGATAATAATGGAACTGTAGCCCGCGCGATCCTTGAAATCCTTGCAGCGCCATATCACCTCGCCGTTGTCCTTGTTGAGGGCAATCATCGCGCCCTTGCTTCCGCCGGGCGTGACTACCACCTTGTCTCCATCCACTAACGGTGATTCGCTCCAACGCCATCCACTCATCATTTGGCCGCCAAAGTCAGAGGCCACATTCACACGCCAAGATTCCTTCTTCGCTTTCAGGTCGAAGCAAACCAAGTCGCCATGCTGGCCCAAGGCGTAGGCTTTGCCGCCGGCAATGGTCGGGGTGGAGCGAGGGCCGGGATAGCCGCGATGGCCTTGCGGATCACCCACCCGGCCTTTCCACAAATGGTTGCCCTTGGTGTCCAGCGCGATGAGGTAACAGGCATCATCCACGTCGCCGAGCGTATAGAGGACGCCTCCCGAGGATACCACGCTGGAAAAGCCGGCGCCCACGCCCTTGGCGCGCCAAAGCAGCTTGGGGCCGTCCTCGGGCCATTCATCGAGAAGATTTTTCTCGGTGTTGATGCCGTCGCGGTTGGGGCCGCGCCATTGTGGCCAGTCGATGGCCAGTGCTGGAAGGGTGAGTGAGATTAAGGAGAGAACAATGAGTTTGCGCATGGTGAATGTTGTACTCCCCATTGGATAAGATGCGCGGCGGCGGGATTCAATCAAAATACACCGCCGCCGCGCGCGCATCAGTTCCCGATGCGCACGGCTCGCAGGATGCCGTTTTGGAACCCAAACCACGCGACGGTGTAACGCCGCGCGCTGGGGAAATCGGTGATGTGCATTTGGCGGTAGCCCCACCATTCTCCGCGGACTTCATCTGGCCGGCCAAACAACCCCTGAATGGTGAAGGCGTTGGAGCCGATGTAGTCCAAATCGAGGCGATTGCGGGAACCGGAACCGGTTGTCCAGATCATCCGCCTTGCCGGCAATTGCAACGAGGCGGTATTGGCGGGAGTTGCGACCGGAAGATTTGCCGGGGCCGCAACCGGTGCCATGTCTCCCGCCGTTGCAATTGCCGGGGTGGTGGCGGTCGTGGGCTGGGGGGACGTCATGCCCTGCCCGGCGGTCGCCCGAGCGCGGATTTGTTTGCCCCAGACGGCCTTCCCGGATTTAAAGGCCGCCCCCATTTCCTGCTCGACCTGCATCTGCCAAGCCATTGTTAGGCTGGTGCTAGACGGGGTCAGAAATCCCACGGGGGTTTTCAAAGCGGCGTTGATGCCACGCTGTATGCTGGGGGTCGTGGTGCCTGCCATGCTGCCCATGTTGGCCGAGAGTTCCCGAAGTGTTTCTGGCACGAAATGGTAGAAACTGATCCGGGCCGGGGAACAGCTGGGCAGGCCGTCCGGGTTGGCAGAGGACTCGCTGACGGGTGGGGCCAGAGAGCCTTTGGCCGAGGGGTAATCGTGAAAGTAAATGGCGTCATTGACTTTCAGGATTAGGCCCCGGGCGGTGGGTCCCCATGTGCCCATAGTGTGGACAGATGCCCGGAGTGTCGTGCCATCACGGAATTTGAAAATTCGTTCCTGAGACGAGCCGACAACTGTGCCGGCAAGGAACAGCGCTAAAGACAGGGCTGAGATTTTCATGACATGCCTGGGTTGAGATGAGTTTGGGAGAAGAAGTGTGGGCAACCCGGGCCGGACGAGCCCCTTGGCTGGCGGTGACCGAATGGCGACCCCTGTTGCCCATGGAACAAGGTACACCCATTCCCCGGTGCGCGCAATATGCGCGGAGGATTTTTTAAAACCCGAGCCGCACTGCGCGATCTTGCAGTTGCTGGCACCAGCGGCCGAGGTAGCTGTACTCATGGTAAAGCTGCTCGGCGGCCTCCAGCGCGCGGGCGCTTGGCCAATGATTGTTTAGTTCCTGGAGTTGTTTGTCGGCGGCCTCCAGTCGCCCGTGGATTTCCTGTTGCAGGGTGTTGACTTGGTCAAGCAGTTCCAGAGCTCTGGGCATGGCTCTGGCTTTTAGCAAGGGTGAGTCGAGCGCGTTCTGCTCTGAGAGAAAAGAGTCAACCGGTTTTAAAGCGCTGCCCACAGTCAGGAAAAGATCCGCCGTGTCCGGAGGGATGTCGTGAACCTCTCCAGGCTTGGCGCCGCGCTCAAGCGTGAGGAGGTGAGCTAGGCGATGCTTGGGAGCGCGCAAGGTTTCATGGGCTGTGTTTAATTCTGTGAAGCGGGCTTGGGCAGCTTCTTTTTCGGCGGCCTCGGTGAATTTGTCCGGATGGGTCGGGGCGCTTTGAGTAAGAAATTTTTCCTTTAACGCCGCCGCATCCAGCCAAGGTTGTCGCGGCTCATCAAGCAGCGCGAAACAGTCCATTTAGGCGCTGAAGCTTTCGCCGCAGGAACAGGTGGTGGCGGCATTGGGGTTGTTGACCTGGAAACCGGCGTCTTCAAGGCTGTTACTATAGTCCAGCTCGCTGCCCGTGACATAGAGCGCGCTCTTGGGATCCACCACTACGCGCACGCCTTGGCTTTCCACTAGGATGTCCCGGTTGACGGGTGCGTCTTGTAAATCCATTTTGTACTGGAGTCCGCTACAACCGCCGCCAATCACGGCAACGCGCAACACGCCCTCCGGGCGGCCCTGTCGTTGCAGCAGTGCTGTCACCTTACCCGCGGCGGCCTCGGTTAATTTAACGAGGCGTTCGTCGCCGGTGCGCCAGGAGGCTTGACTGGCCTCGGTCTTTTGTGTTTTTCGCGAGAGCACGGGTTGAGACTATGGCAGAAAACCGCCGAGGGCGAGTCTGCAGTGCTTTCAACAACCCGTGACTAACTTCCCATTGGCGCGAGCTTCGGGCTCGGTTTTACTCGCGCCGCCCATGGTCGATCTTTCCAGGCTAAACCCCCAGCAACGTGACGCTGCTGCCACACTCGAGGGGCCGGTGCTCATTCTCGCCGGGGCCGGGACGGGTAAAACGCGCACGCTCACTCATCGCGTGGCGCACATGGTGGATCGGGGAATTCCGCCGGATCATATCTTGGCCGTGACGTTCACCAATAAGGCTGCGCGCGAAATGCAGCAGCGTGTGGTCAAGCTCATCCCCAAGTTGCCCGCCCGGGATGACGGCCGGCCGACAAAGCCCACCATTTGTACCTTCCACTCCCTCTGCGTACGCATTCTGCGGCGGCACATTGAGAAGCTCGGCTATAAGCGCAATTTTGTCATCTACAGTGAGAGTGAACAGTTGGGCGTGGTGAAGAAAATTCTCGCGGCCATTTCAGGCAAGGATGTGAAGGTGGGCCCACGCGAACTGCACGGGCTCTTGAGCCGCATTAAGAACGCCGGCCCGGGCCGCTCCATTTTTGCCGATGAAGACAGTTTGGCAATGGCTGAGACTTTACGGCGCCGTTACGACACGGCCTTGAAGGCGTGCAATGCTGTTGATTTTGATGACTTGCTGGTGCTTACGCTGAAACTTTTCGAGGAGCACCCCGACGCCCTGGAACAGTGCCGCGCGCGGTACCGGTTCATCATGGTTGACGAGTATCAGGACACGAACACGGCGCAGTTTGAATTGATGCGCGCCTTGGCCGACGAGCATCAAAATGTTTGCGTGGTGGGCGATGACGATCAGAGCATCTACGGTTGGCGCGGCGCGGATGTCACAAACTTGCTAAACCTCGAGGAGCATTTTCCTGGCGTCAAGGTGATCAAGCTGGAACAAAACTACCGGTCCACCAACACGATTCTTGATGCCGCGAATGCCGTCATTCGGAACAACCCCCAGCGGCGCGAAAAGCAATTGTGGTCCGCCAATGGTCAGGGTGACCTGATTCGCCTTCAGGCCTTCGAGGATGAGGATGAAGAGGCGCGTACGGTGGTGGATGAGATTGAGTTCAACCGCATGGCGCGTCGCATTCCCTGGCGGGAACAAGCCATCCTATTCCGTACCAACATGCAGGCCCGGCCGCTGGAGACAGCCCTGCGCGCTGCTGGTGTCCGCTACCATCTCATTGGTGGGCAAAGTTTTTTTGACCGGAGGGAAATTCGGGACTTTCTGGCTTATTTAAAAACCTTTATCAACCCTAATGACGATGCCAGTCTGCTGCGTATCGCCAATGTTCCGTCGCGCGGCTTAAGTGACGTGACCATGGAGCGCCTGTTGGCCGCCAGCCAGACCCATGATTGCAGTGTGTGGGCGGCCACGAACAAGGACTTGGTGCGCGCTGATTTTCAGCCGCGCACGCGCCGGGCGATGGAGGATTTCATTGAGTTGGTGTATCAATGCAGGGGCCGGTTAAAGGATGAGCACCTTTCGCTCGTGCAATGGGCGACGGATTTCCTTGCGGAGATCGAGTATGCGGCGGAATTGCGCAAAGGAGAAAAGAATCTCGAAACTGCCGAGAACCGCATGCAGAATCTAAAGGATCTCGTGGCCACGATGGACGAGAAGAATGACCTCCTGCCTGCTGAACGGCTGGGCCAATTCCTGGATGACCTGACTCTGGATGCCGAGCGCGAAAGTGAAAAGGAGGACGCCGGCGATGCGGTGACGCTGATTACCACCCATAGCTGTAAGGGGCTGGAGTATCCGCATGTTCACCTTGTGGGTTGTGAGGAGGGGTTGCTGCCCCACACGCGGTCCATGGAAGAGGGCACGCTGGATGAAGAACGCCGATTGTTCTACGTGGCCATTACGCGGGCCATGAAGACCCTGACCCTGACCCATTGCCTGAGCCGGAAAAAATTTGGCTCCGTGGTCCCCTGTCATCCCTCGAGTTTCTTGAAGGAAATTCCTGACACACTGGTTGAGGATTTGAATGAGAAGGCAGCGGAGCCAGTGAGCGTGGAGGAAGGCGCGGACATGTTCGCGGCCATGCGTGCCGCGCTGGATTGAAACCTCCTACGCGACTGGGTGTTTCCAGATGGGTACCTTCCTTTTCATCTCGTTAATCAGGTGCTGGCAAGCGGCAAATGCCTCGGCGCGGTGTGGGGCGATCACTTCCACCCAGAGAGAGGGTTCGTTCACTGGCACCACGCCCAAGCGGTGGATGAGTCGCACGGACTCCAGTGGCCACTCTTGTTCGAGCGCATCAAAAATCAGGCCGAACTGGTGGCGGGCCATGAACTCGTTGGCCTCGTAATCAATGGCGGAGATGGGAGTTCCATCTTCCTTGTCGCGGACAACGCCATGAAAGGTGACCACCGCGCCCATGTCGCTACCCATTTCTTGCGCGGCGGCGGTGATGGGGAGGGGGGTCAGTGTGATTTCGCGCTTCATCTTCAGCCACCTTGTACGGGGGGGAACAGCGAAACCTCATCGCCGTCGCTTAAAACATGGTCGTCATCCTGATAATCCACGCCGACCGCCTTGAGGGTACAGTTGCCAGTGCCGGCGAGCTTGGGGAATTGCTCGATCATCTTCTGGTGCAATGCGCCGAGCGTTGTCCCTTCGGGCAAGCTGGTGGTGGTTTGGGTGCAGCCGGTGAGGTCGCGAAAGTAGGACCAAAATTTCACCGTGACAGTCATGTGTACACCTCCGGTTTCAGCACGCCGATGAATGGCAGGTTTCGGTAACGCTCGGCATAGTCCAAGCCGTAGCCCACGACGAAGGCATCGGGAATTTCAAAGCCCACATAGTCGGCAGTAATTTCCTCGGCACGGCGGGATTTCTTTTCCAGAAGAACGCAGGTTTTCAGGCTGCTGGGTTCCAAGGCGTGAAGTTTGTCCAAGACGGCACGAAGAGTTTTGCCCGTGTCGAGGATGTCATCGACCAGCAGCACGTCGCGGCCTTGTGCCTCCAGTCGCAGTTCTTTGGTGAAGACCAGTTCGCCCGGCGTGGTGTTGTTGCCGTAGCTTGAAACTCCCATAAAATCCAGCCGCAAGGGCAGGGTGATGTGCCGGATGAGGTCGGCTAGAAAAGGAACCGTGCCCGTGAGCAGCGCAACGACAAGTAAATCTTTGCCGACGAAGTTTCGCTCGATATCCGCTGCCATTTCCCGGACGCGCTTGGCGATTTCCGTCTCGTCGATGAGGACGCTCTCAATCTCCCCGCGGAGGTGAGCCGGTGGCGGGGTGGGGGGCATTAGATGTGCTTGGAATCCTCGTGGTCTTTTTCCGTGTAGCCACTTTCCTGCCGCTGGAAGTTGACTTCGTTCTTTTTCAGGTAGGCTTCGTAAACATCATCCGCGCTCATGCCCAGCACTTGCGCGAGGCTGATGAGAAAATGAAACATATCCACCACTTCAACGCGCGCATTTTGTTCGTCGAGTTTTTGGTATTTCGCCCACCATTTCCATGGCACACTGTCGGTCAGTTCCGCGAGTTCCTGGCTCATGGCGCGGCAATAGTTGAGCACCCACTCGGTCTTTTGCTCGTCGGTCATGCCATCGGTGTGGACGCCGATGCGTTCGTTGAGGGCCTTTTGCATGCGGAACAGTTCGCGGAGCTGATCGGGCGATTCCATGGACGGAGGATGGCAGCCGGGGTGAGGGCGGCAAGGCGAAGTTATTCCAGTGGGCTTTGGGCTGGGAACTTCCGGGTCAAGCGGCTATAAACGCCGCCGATTATCAGAGCAGAATGAAGCAATTTTTCTGGATCAACATCGCGGTGCTGGGGCTTGTTTTTCTGTTGGGCTGCGGGGGAGGTCAACCGTCTGCCGGGGATGCCGCGCATGATGACACGGTCGCGGAACAAGCCGGTTCAGAGAGGGATGCCCCGGCGTTGCTGGAAAACCCAATGAACTGGCTGTTGTTGCTGGCGGCGGCGGCGGGCATCGTGGTGTTTGCGGAACGTTATCTCCTTTATCATCGTGTGCAGATCAACACGACGGAGTTTGTCGGAGGCTTGGGCAACGTGTTGTCACGAGGCAACATTGTGGAAGCCATTTCCATCTGTGAAGCCACGCCCAGCCCGGCGGCACGGCTGGTGCGCGAGGTGATCGTGAATCGTGACCGCAGTCGTGATGAATTGAAGGAAACCTTGGAAGCCGCCGGCGCCGGCGAAGTGGCGCGCTTAGAACGCAACTTGTGGGTGCTGGCCACCGTGGGTCAAGTGGCGCCGCTGCTGGGCTTGCTGGGCACCGTACTGGGGTTCATGACGGACGAGGTGGTGACCAATCTCCATGCACACTTTTCCCGTGCGTTGACCCCCACCGCGCTGGGACTGGCCATCGGCATTCCTGCTTACGCGGCCTACAATTTTCTCGTCGCGGAAATCGGCAGCCTCGTGCTGGCCATGGAAAAAACCTCTCTGGACGCCGTGCGCATGGTGGAGGATCTCAGCGCGGCAGATGACAAACCCACGGCCCGTAAGGGTGCGAAGAAGAAATGAAATTTCCCCGTCGCGCAAAACTGCTTTGTCGGTCGCCTGAGGCTGCGCCCTTGGCGGGGGTGTTCTTTTTGCTCCTTTATTTTCTTCTGATGATGGCTCCAGGCGAGGCGGTAAACCTGCCTGTGGGAGACACTGGGCCGCCTGTCCCTGGTCAGGCCGTGGCTGTGGCCGTGGATGCCGGCGGTCATCTTTATTTTGACAATCAGCGCATCACGGCCGACGCGCTGGGCGAAGCCTTGCAGCGGCGTGGGGCAGGGGTGGTTGTCGCGCTTCAGGCGGACCGTTCGTTGTCCTATGAGCGCATCATGGAGATTGCCAGGTTGTTGCGTAATGCGGGGGTGAAACAGGTTCTGCTGGCCACGCGGCCGGGATTGTTTGGTCAGTGATGAAGGATCAACCGCCAGTTGACGCCCGCTGGTCCGGCCCGCAGTGGATGGTGTTCATCGGCCTGATTTTTGCAATTCTCGTCGGTGGCATATACACGATTACCGGGAGCAGTAGGCATGCCGGGCAATCTCAAGAATCCGAAACCACACTTTTGCCCGTCAGCCATCCCGGACTGCTGGAGCATCTCGCAGCCACGGACCCCGCATGGCTTGCCTTGCCAAACCGCTACGGCCATTCCGCGGCATGGCTGACCAACCGCGGCCTGCCGCATCACGAGTTTTACCAATGGATCCCGAAGCAGGAATGGCTGGAGTATAACGCCAGTGACATGGGCCGTGTGTTGGCCGAGTTTCTCCGGACAAATCGTGCCGTTGCACCCGCTGTTTTTGAAAAGCCGCCACCGGAATTGGCCCGGGTTGATCCTCCGCCAGTGCGGATGCGGTTCGCCTCGTTTCTGGAGCGCACCGGACCCTTGGCCGACCGCGGATTGGAGGGCAACCTGACACTTGCTTCCTGGGCCCACACCGATGTGCTGCCGCCTTCCATAGTCCAGGTGGATGTTGCTTCCAGTGGGCTGGTCTTGAACACCCGCCTGTTGAGTCCGTGTGGCAATGCCACGGTGGATGCCCGCGCTCTGGAGCATGCCCGTGCCATTCGTTTTAAACCGCTGACCAATGCCCCCCCGGAAGACCTGTTTTCCCTGCGCGACATGGCCACGGGAAACCTGATCTTCAATTGGCACACCCACCCGGATGGAGTTACGAATGTCCTCCAGCGTTCATTGCCCGTGAAAACCGTCCTGCCCCGCTGATGGCTCCGCACCAGTTCATCCCACTCCTGCTCGCGGCATTTTTGCTGGCGCTCACTTGGCTGGCTTGGCGGACCCGCCGGCGGCAGGGCATCTTTGACGCGGACCCCATCCGCGACCATGTATTCCGCTGTGCCACGGAAGACTGCCGCTATGTCTACACTGATGATGCGGATGTGGAATCTTCCCGGTGTCCCCAGTGCGGTCGCATGAACGAGCGCGTTACTTTTTAATCGCGCCCCGGTTTTAGTTGTTGCCGCCCGCCTTCATTTCAATGACGTCGTGCGCGCCGGCCTCGCGTTGTCCAGCGGGGCTGATGCGAATATAGCGCGCGCGCTGACGCAGGGCGGCCAGGTTGGCCGAGCCGAGATAACCCATGCCGCTCTGGATGCCGCCGATCAACTGGGTGAGGGTCTGGTCCACCGACCCGGAAACTTCCTTTAACGCCTCTACGCCCTCGGCCGCGATCTTGCTGTTGCCACCCTTGATGTGGCCGTAACGCGCGGCTGAACCCGCCTCCATCGCGGCGTGGCTGCCCATCCCACGGTACTGCTTGTAGAGTTTGCCCCCGATTTCCATGATTTGGCCGGGTGCCTCGGCGCAGCCGGCGAAGAGGCCTCCGCAGATGACAGCATCGGCCAAGGTCAGGGCTTTGACGATATCGCCACTCTTGGTGATGCCGCCATCGGCAATGATACTCACGCCGGCATCCCGCGCCGCGCGCGAGGTGACATAGAGCGCCGTCAATTGCGGAATACCCACGCCGGCCACGACTCGCGTGGTGCAAATGGAGCCCGGCCCTTGGCCCACCTTGATGGCGTTTGCGCCGCAATCGGCAAGGAATTCCACGCCCTCGGCGGAAGTGACGTTACCAGCAATGATGGGCAGGCTGGGGTGGGCCTCGCGGATGACACGGATGGTTTCGCCGACGCCTTTCGTATGCCCGTGCGCGGTGGAGACGGCAACCACATCCAGACCCCGCTCCACCAAGGCGTCCACGTGGTCGCGGATGCGGTCACGATCCAGTTCACCAAAGGCGTTACGTGTGGCGGAAACGGCCGCGCCACAGAGAAGGCGGAACTGGCTGTCGCGCGCGGGGCGGAACTGTGCCTTCTTTTCCATCGTGATGCGTTCCACGTCGCTCATCGTGAACAAGCCGCGCAACTGGTCGTCATCGCCCACCACCAGAAGTTTGTTGATGCCGGGGTGATCGGTGAAAAATTTATCGGCCACCGCAATCGGATCAGGGTCCAGATCTTTCTCATGAATGGCATGCACCTGATCGCGGGCGATCATGGCCTCAGACACTTTCCGATGCGCATATCGCGGCCTCACCACGCTGCCCGAAAGCAGGCCCGCCAGCCGGCCTCCTTCCTCTACCACCGGAAAAGTGCTGAAAGCAAACTTGTGTTCCTCCATCATTCTCACCACGTCCCCGACCATTTGCCCGGGCGGAACGGTAATGGGATCCTGGATCAACCCATGCACGTGGTTTTTAACCCGGTCTACTTCCTTGATCTGCTGTTTCTCCGGCATGTTGTAGTGGATGAGGCCCAAGCCGCCGTTGAGGGCCATGGCGATGGCCATGCCGGATTCCGTGACGGTGTCCATGTCAGCTGAGAGGATGGGCAGGTTGAGGGAAAGACCTTCGGCAAGGGAGGTGTCTAAAACCGTGTCGCGGGGCAGAACTTCTGAGTAGCGGGTGGCCAGCGTGACGTCGTCATACGTCAACGCGAGTGTGCCCTGAACGTGGAAAAAATCGTCCGCCGCCATGTAATGGCGCGGCTCGGGGTCATGCGCGACTGCCATGGGCAAGGATGCCCGGAGCCGCGTGGCGTGACAAGTGGGAATTGTTTACCGCCCTTCCTGTGGCGGCGCGGGTCTACGCGGTGGAAGGTTCGGAAAAGGCCGGGGCGCGATGCCGGGTTGGATGTTGGGGCCAGGCTGGGGAAAGGCGGGGCCGTCAGGCAGGGGTGGCGCGCCGCCGCCGGGCACACCACCGGGGAAAACATTGATACCGGGAGGAACAGCGCCGCCACCGGGCACCACCCCGAAGCCTACACCGGGGCGTCCACCATTAAAGTGCGGGGGCTGGCCTCCGCCCACGGGTACGAGGGTCAGGCGCTTGGTCCGGACGTCCAGTTTCATTTGCCAGATTTGGCCGGTTTGTGTGTCGAGCTTCAGGGTGAAGAGGGCAGGCTTGTCGCCCCCTTCGGGGATGATTTGAACGGTCTTGATTTCAAATCTACCGGGGCCGCCAAAATCCACAAAACCGGGCATCGCCATGCCGCCACCCATCATCGGTGGCTGTGGCTCGCCAAAGCCATCCGGGGGAACGGGAGCTGGCTCAGGTGGCTGGAGATCTTGGGCTACGACCATGGTGGCGGAGAGGAACAAAGAAGAGAGGACTGCGGCCTTCATGCCTCCCGTATACGCTTCGGGACGAGTTTGGGCAACTCACAAACGCGCAATACGGTCGGCCAACCCGGTGGAGGATTGGCCGGGCACATGGCCCAGCACCACGATGCTTCCGCCGGCAGCATCCACCACGGCGCGCTCCTCGGCGGGGAGTTCGTCCACGGTGTAATCGCCGCCTTTCACGTAGACATCCGGCTGGGCAACCTTCAGGAACTGTGTGGCCCGGGTTTCGTTAAAAATGCAGACCCCGTCCACGGATTCCAGCGCGGCCAACACCAGCGCGCGATCGGCCTCAGTCTGGACGGGGCGTCCGTTGCCCTTGAGTGCTTGCACGGAGTGGTCACTGTTCAAGCCCACTAGCAGCGCGTCGGCTTGTTCGCGGGCCTCGGCGAGGTAATTCACGTGGCCGGCGTGCAGGATATCAAAACAGCCGTTGGTCGCCGCCAGCCGCTGCCCGCGGGCACGCCATGCCTCCCGCCAAGTGGCTAGTTTTTCCAAGGGGACAATTTTATCCCGGAACGTCATGCGCCCATCCTGCCCGGCGACGCGGGATGGGCAAGCATTTCCCGTCCGCCTCTTGTGTTTTGGCCATCATGGGCGTACAGTTGCACCGTGAGCGGCGAAGTCTTGCCAGTCCAGATTCGGGGAATCCTGCCTGCCAACAGCGGCGCGGCGATCTTCATTGGCAACGACGAAAAAGTGTTTGTCATTCAGGTCGAGTCCAACATGGCCTCGGTCATCGGGATGTTCCTGCGCGATGCCCCCAAGGAACGGCCGCTTACGCACGATCTCATGGGCAATGTCTTCACCGGGTTTGGTATCGATGTCGAGCGCGTGATCGTGACGGAATTAAAAAACTCCACCTACTTCGCGCGCATTATTTTAAAAATGGAGAATGAGCTGGGGACCAAAATTGTCGAACTGGATGCCCGACCCAGCGATTGCCTGGCCATTGCGGCCTCGCAAAAAGTCCCTGTTTATGTCGCTGCCGACCTGTTTGAACGGGTGGAGGACATGAGCGAGTTTCTTGAGCGGATCAACGAAGGTGCCAGCGAAGAATCCGAAGAATAAGGCCGCCGCCCTTCCGGAACAGCCGCTCGCCCTCATCCATGGCGAGGATGATTTCGCTGTCTCGGCCCGTGCCCGGCAGGTTTTTCAGGGCTGGTGTGATGCTGCGGGAGGGATGGATCACGAGATCTTGGAGGCTACTGCTGCCAACGCCTCCGAGGCGACTCGCGCACTGGCCCGTTTGCATGAGGCGTTGCAAACCCTTCCTTTCTTCGGGGGTGCCAAAGTAGTTTGGTTCAAGGACTGCAACTTTCTTGTGGATGATCGCACCGCCCGGGCTGCTGATGTCAACATGGGCTTGGCGGACTTGGCCACGGAATTGAAGGCCTTCGACTGGCAGGGTGTAAAACTACTGGTCAGCGCCGGCAAGGTGGACAAGCGGAAGGGGTTTTACAAGACGGTCGCCAAGCAGGGGTATGTGGAGATTTTTGAGGCTTTGTCCATTGATGATCGCGACTGGGCGGGCAAGGCTGAACAACTTGTCACCGCCAAGATGCGCGCCCTTGAAGTGCGGCTGGATTTTGACGCTCAGCAGGAACTCGTGCAGGCCGTGGGGCCGGATCGTCGGGCGCTTATCAGCGAATGCGAGAAGCTGGCCTTGTATGTTGGTGGCCGTCGCGCCGCGACGGTTGCTGATGTGGCCGCTATTGTCACGCGCGGCAAACACGCCCGCGCGTTTGCTCTGGGCGATGCCCTGGGGGATCGCAAGATTTCCCTGTTGCTGCGCCGGTTGGATGAGGAAATCTGGGCGATGAGAGGAGATCGCAACAGGTCCAGCATCGGCTTGCTGTACGGCCTAGTCAGCAAGGTGCGTTCCCTACTGTTCGCTCGTGCCATGATGGACGCCGGCTGGATTCGGCCGGCGCGAAATTTCCCCCAATTCAAGCCGCAGCTTGAGCGTGTTCCCGCCGGCGCATTTCCTGGGGAGCGCAAGCTGAATCCGCTTTCGCTTAACCCATACGTCCTTTTTCGTGCCACCGAACAGGCTCGCCATTGGACCCGGGATGAGCTTGTCCGTGCCCTTGATCTCCTTCTCCAGTGCAATCGCCGCCTCGTTTCCAGTTCACTGGATGACACGTTTCTCCTGCAGCAAACTCTCACCAGAATTTTGGCCAGAGAAAGGACTGTTGCCTGATGGGGGCCAACGGGACTCACCTTGAGGTTGCGATGGTCGCCGGCGTTGTCTGCATCAAGATTAATGGCCCCGCGAACTTCAACGCCAGCCCGGGTTTTAAAAACGTGGCCAATAAGCTCTGTGCCGACGCCGGCCACGCCCTGCTGCTGGACTTGACGGATTGTGTCAACATGGACAGCACGTTTTTGGGCGTCTTGGCTAGCCTGTCCCAGCGACTTGAGAAACCCATTGAGTTACTCAACCCGTCGGACCGCATCACCGGCTTGCTTGATAATCTGGGGGTGCTTGACTTTTTCAAGGTGGGGCAAGGCGAGAACCCCTTGACCGCGCAAATGGAGCAGGCCGAATCCGCGCCCGCTGCCAAGCGTGAATTGACTGAAACCAGTCTGGAAGCACACCGTTTGTTGATGGAGTTGAATGCCGACAACATTCCGCGCTTTAAGGATGTCACCCGTTTCCTGGAAGAGGACCTCAAAAATCAGGACCAGCCATGACCCCCGAGGAGAAACTGACTGAAATGGGCATTGTGCTTCCGGAGCCGCCTGCTGCCGTGGCTGCCTATCAGCCTTGGGTGCGGGTCGGCGGCCTCGTTTTTACATCCGGCCAGCTTCCATTTCGCGACGGCGAAATTGCTTTCGTCGGCAAACTGGGGGCCGAGGTTTCTGTCGAGGCCGGCTATCAGGCCGCCCGCCTGTGCGCCCTCAATGCCGTTGCCCAGCTCAAGGCTGCGACTGGGAACCTGGCCAAAATCCAGCAAATTGTCCGACTTGAAGGATATGTGCACTGCGCGCCTGGTTTTCGCGCGCATCCGCAGGTTTTAAACGGAGCCTCGGATCTGGTCGCGGAAGTGTTTGGTGAGAAGGGCCGGCACACTCGGTTGGCACTGGGCATCAACGAAATGCCTCTTGATGCCGCCGTGCAACTCAGTCTGATTGCCGAGGTTTCGGACTGATTATGCCTCCACCGCTGCCTCGCGCGCGGTTCCTGTCGGGGTCCAGTTCTTCAAATCCTTTTGTGCCCCGTCGCGTTTCCATTCACGGCGCTTCACCTCCGCCCCGTCTTTAAATGTTCGCTCGCTTTTCTTCGTCCCATCCTCGTGCCAAGTGATGTAGAGGCCGTGTAGCTTGTCGTTGACGAAATCGGCCTGTGACCGTTTTTGTCCGCTTTCGTAGAACACCGAGTGGCGCCCGTCCCGTTTTCCCTTGTTATAGCAGACGTCAATCTGCAGTTCCCCGTCCTCATGCCAGACTAGGTGTGGCCCGTGTCGGAGGCCGTGCTGGAAGGTCACCAGAGAATTGCGGTTTCCATTTTCATGGAACCAGATTTCCTCCCCATGCGGACGACCTTCATGGAAATTTCCCTCCAGTATCACCTTGCCGTTCTCGCCCAATTCCACCGCGCACCCGCTGAACAGCGCGTCCGTCTCCTTCAGGTACGCCAAACAATCCTCACGGAACGCGTCAAATGTTTCCCCCGCTTTATTGCGCCACTCCAGTTGGGAGTACTTGACCGGGCGTTTTCTTGCATCGGCTGTCATGGGCGCAAAGTCTCGATTTTCAGGCCCCAGTTTTCAAGTGCCATTTTGATGACTCGACCTTGAAGGGACATCCAGTACCCTCTCCCCATGTCCCGGCCAAACATCGTTGTCTTGGATGGGTTCACCCTCAATCCCGGTGATCTCTCGTGGGATGCCATCGCCGCACAGGGTAGCTTTGCCGTCCACGACCGCACACCGCCGGGGCAGGTGGTTGAACGCGCCACCCACGCCGAGATTGTTTTTACCAACAAGGCATTGCTCCCCGCCGAGGCCATTAGTGCCCTTCCCGCGTTGAAGTATATTGGCGTTCTGGCCACCGGCTTCAACGTTGTCGACATCGCCGCAGCCCGGCAGTGGGGCATCCCGGTCACCAACATCCCAGGATACGGCACCCAAGCGGTTGCCCAAATGACCCTAGCCTTGATGCTCGAGTTGGCATCCCAGCCGGCTCTCCATTCCGACAGCGTTAAGGCTGGCGAATGGGCGAAGTGCCCGGATTTTTGTTACTGGAAAAAGCCACTTGTGGAACTTGACGGCTTGACTCTGGGATTGGTGGGTTTCGGTGCCATTGGTCAGGCCGTGGCTCGGCTTGCGCAGGCGTTTGGGATGAAAATCTTGGTTCATACCCGCACGCCCCGGAAGATTGCTGGCGTCCGGTTTGTCGAACGGAACGCGCTCTTTCGTGAAGCCGACATTGTCAGCCTTCACTGTCCACTGACTGACGAGAACAGGGAATTCGTGAACGCGCCGCTGCTTGCGTCCATGAAGCCAACGGCCTTCCTCATCAACACCGCCCGTGGTCCATTGGTCGACGAAGCAGCACTGGTCGCCGCCCTGAATTCCGGCCAGATCGCCGGCGCGGCTACGGATGTGTTGTCCACGGAGCCGCCTTGCGCGGACAACTCGTTGTTCGCCGCCAAGAACATAATTATCACCCCGCACATCGGTTGGGCCACTCGGTCCGCCCGCGCCCGCCTCATGGAGATAGCTGCAGACAACCTTAGCGCATTCCTCGTGGGGACACCCAAAAATGTCATCAACTAAAATGAAAAACGCATCCCCAAAAGTCGACGCATACATTGCCGAAGCCGCGCCATTCGCTCAGCCGATTCTCAGGAAAATCCGAAAGCTGTTTCATCAAGCCTGTCCGGAGATTCAGGAGGAGATAAAGTGGAACGCCCCCACTTTCATGCATGAGGGCATCGTGGCTGGCATGGTGGCCTTCAAGGCGCATGTGCGAAGGAGATGGACGATCCGGATGGTCTGTTCCGCCACGATGGCGCGTCATTCATGAACGGTGAAAAACTCACCGACGTGAAGGACTTGGCGGGGGACAAGATCATGGTCAAATACATCAAGGCAGCCGTTGCCCTGAATGCCAGTGGTAAAAAGGCGCCCAAACCCGCCAAGCGCAAGGCTTTGGCTGTGCCGGATTATTTCAAGAAAGCCCTCGCCAAAAATGCGAAGGCCAAAAAAACGTTCGAGAATTTCTCTCCGAGTTGCCAACGTGAATACGTGGAATGGATCACCGAGGCCAAGCGCGAGGCCACCCGTGAAAAACGCATCGCTACCGCCCTCGAGTGGATGGCCGAGGGGAAAGAGAAGAACTGGAAGTATCGGTAAAGTGGATTCACCATAGAGGCACAGAGAACACAGAGGTTATGGGCTAGTTTCTCTCTGTGGGCTCTGTGCCTCTGTGGTTAAAAGGACACGAACCGTCGTCATCAACGCGCCCACTCTTACTTCCATGTCAAAATCCGACGGTGTCTCGCAGGTATAACTGAGCCGCGTTTTATTCATTACCAGCCAGAAAGCCTCCGGCCACAGTTCGCGCACAGCGGGATCCAGCTCCGGCTTGATAAGGCCGTGGTCATTCTTGCGGCCGTCGATTTCTGGCGAGTGATCGATGGGGCACACGGCTTCGACGGACTCCAGCACGCGCTGGGGCTCAGTGGGTGTGCCGTCCATCTTCAGTTCGTAAAAGTAAAACCCTTTTGCCTCCCAATCCTCGTGAAGTTGGATGGTGAAATCAAGGTTCGGCAGTGTCTCTAGCCAGGCCACATGCGTGGCAATCTCCGGCGTGCGCAGGTGTTTGTAATCTCGATTGAGGTCCTTGCCGTCGGCGTTTTCGCGGGTGTTGTTGGGAAAGCCCGTGGGATTCAGGCAGGGACACAGCCAAAGCTCAGCGTTGGCCGGCCATTTATTTTCCCGAATCAAACGCAACATCGCCAAGGGCGCGGCGGGCTCATCGCCATGAATGCCCGACGAAAGATAAATTCTTCGGCAAACTTCGGCGGGTGCGCGGTGAAGCGTGAGAAGTCGCAGATCATTGCCCGTCTGCAACCAATGAACCGACCAGCCATGCGCCTCGGCCTCGGTAAGGCAGTCGGTGAGAACGGAGTCGATGTCGATGCGGTTGCCGCGGTAACCGTTATCGTTGAGCCCGCGAGGGTTCATGGGAATGCTCAATCAACAGTGCCCAAAATCCAATTGGTCATTGGAGCTTGGCCATCCATTGGATCTTGATCATTGGGCATTCACGGCGGCGACCGGTTCGCACTCGTTTTTCTCGCATTCACACTCGCCACCGTCCTCCTCCCAGTCGGGATCCAATCCCAAATCTCGAAGCATCTGGAGATCCTTTTCGACCGGCTGATTTAGAGTCGTCAGGTAATTGCCCACCATCAGCGCGCTGGCCCCGGCCTGAAAGACCATGCTCTGTAGATCGCGCAGATTTACCGTGCGGCCACCGGCGACCATGATTTCCTTCTCCGGCAAAATAAACCGAAAACAGGCGATGGTCTTTAATATCTCCAGCGGCGGCAGCGGATCCTGATTTTCCAGCGGCGTACCCTCGATGGGGTTCAGGATGTTGATCGGCACCACGCTGGCGTTCACCTCTCGAAGCGCAAACGCCAGCTCGCATCGGTCCTCCTGTGTTTCGCCCATGCCGATGATGCCACCGGAGCAAATCTTGATGCCCGCCTTTTTCAAGAATCCGATCGTTTTCAGCCGGTCAGCATAAGAGTGCGTCGTGCAATGCTCAGGGAAAAAACGCTCCGAGCTTTCCAAGTTATGTCCGTAACATTCTAAGCCCGCTTCCTTCAGGCGGTCCGCCACGGCTTGGCTCTCAATCAATCCCAATGAGGCATCCGGCCGCGTTTTGCCCTGATCCTTCATTTCCCGGATGCGGTCGCAGACCTCATCCAGCATGGGGCCTTCTTTCAAGCCACGCCATGCCGCCACCAAGCCCACGGCTGTCACCCCATTCCGGTTGGCCTCTTCGCCCGCCTCCGCCACGGGCTCTGGGTCCACGAATCCATATCGGGGCGACCCCGTCTGGTATGCTGCTGACTGTGCGCAAAATGAACAATTCTCCGAGCAAGCCCCCGCTTTGGCATTGACGATTGAGCACAGGTGAATCTTGTTTCCCTTGAAATTTTCGCGAATCCGGTTGCCCCACGAAAGCAGCGTATGAATGTCTGCCGAGTTCTCCAGTTGAAACAGGAACAACGCCTCCTCGCGGTCAATTGCCTCCCCGGCAATCACCCGCCGCCCCAGCCTAGCGATTTGCTCGTCAACCTGCAGCCCGTTCATGGTTGACGAGCCTAAACCCGGCTCTAACAACCCGCAAGCGCGAGTTGTTGGCAGGGAATCAGGGATTCATAACACCCGTCCGATGCAGCCAGCCTTCCACCAGCTTGGGCCAGCCCGACACCGGGTCTCTGGACGGCCGGAGGCCGTAGCCGTGGCCGCCGTGCGGAAAGATGTGCAGCGCCGAGGGCACGCCCACGCGGCGCAGGGCCAGCCACATTTGCACGCTGCTGTCGGCGGTGACGCGGTCGTCGCCGGCGTGGATGAAGATCGCCGGCGGAGTGTCCTTGTCCACCGGTACCTCGGGCACGAGCTTCGTTTTCGTTTCGTTGTCGACGAGATAGGCGGGATAGATCAGCACACCGAAATCTGGCCGGCAACTTGTGTCATCGGCGGCATCGATGCGGGGATAAGTGCGCTTCCGATGGTTTGTCATCGTCGTGGCGGAGAGATGGCCGCCCGCGGAAAAACCCAGAATGCCGATGCGGTTCGGGTCGATGCCCCATGCCTTTGCGTTGTGGCGCGTCAGGCCCAGCGCACGTTGGGCGTCCTGCAACGGTGCGCCGTGCTTGGCGCGGTCCCTGCGGCGCGGTACGCGGTACTTTAAAACAACCGCCGTCACCCCGATGCCGTTCAGCCACGTTGCCACTTCCGTGCCCTCCAGATCCCAGGCGAGAATCGAGTAGCCGCCGCCTGGGCAAATCACCACCGCCGCCCCGTTCGGTTTCTTGGCCTTGAACACCGAGAGCGTTGGCGCGCTAACATTTTGAATGCGGATGACCTTCCGCTGGCCCGGCCGCGGCGGCCGTTCGCCTTCTGGGCCGATGTCCCCCCGTTCGCCCGGCGCTACGCCCGGCCATAATTTCATTATCTTCCACGGTTCCATCGCCTGCGCGGAAACCAGCCCGTACGTCATTACTACCATTGCCAAGAGAATGCGCATCTGCCGACTGTGCGCCATTCGTCGCCGCCGTTCAAAACGAAAAGATTTGAGGCCTGCCGTCGATCGCCGCACACTCGGCGCGCATGACACGCCTTGGCATCATCGGCCTTTCGCATGACCACGTGTGGGATGTGTTGCCCACCGCCGTCGCGCGCGACGACGTGGAACTCATCGCTGCCACCAGCCTGCAGCCCCCTCTCCTCGAGCGCGCCGAGAGGGAGTACGGCGTGGCCACCTACACCGACGCCACCGAGATGGCCGCCGGCGAAACCCTTGACGCGGTTTTAATCTACGGCAACAACCGCGCCGGCGCCGAGGAAGGCGTGCGTGCCCTCGAGCGCGGCTGGCACGTGCTCATCGAGAAACCCCTCGCCGCCGACCTCGAGGGCGCCGACGCCCTGTTAAAAGCCGCCGACGCCACCGGCCGGCGCCTGATGGTCAACTGGCCCATTGCGTGGTGGCCGCAAATCCAGCAGGCCCTCGCCCTCGCGCTCATCGGCGAGATCGGCGACCTCTGGCAAGTCCGCTACCGCGCCGCCCATCAGGGCCCCCGCGAGATGGGCGCCAGTGAATATTTTTGCGACTGGCTCTACGACCCCAACCGTAACGGCGGCGGCGCCCTCATCGACTACTGCTGCTACGGCGCCATTCTCTCCCGCGTGCTCCTTGGCCGCCCGCACAGCGTCACCGCCGTCGCCGGCAACCTAGTCAAGACCGACCTCGACGCCGAGGACAACGCCGTCCTTTTAATGCAATACCCCAACGCCCTCAGCATCGCCGAGGCCAGCTGGACGCAGATCGACAAGCTAACCAATTACCACACCCAAATCTACGGCACCCAAGGCACCCTCCTCGCCGAGCCCGACGAAGGCCGCCTGCTTCTCGCCACGGAGAAGCACCCCGAGGGCCGCGAATTCGACCTCCCCAAGACCCCGCCCCACCTCACCGACCCCATCGCCCATTTTTTAAACGCCCTCGAGACCGGCACCCCCTTCCAAGACCTCTGCCAACCCACCCCCTGCCGCGACGCCCAGGAAATTCTCCAAGCCGGCGCCAAGTCCGCCACCACCGGCGCCATGGTGGAGTTACCGCAAACGAATAACTAAAACATGAAAGCTGCATACATTGAAGAGACGGGTGGGCCGGAGAGGATTCAAGTGGGGGAATTGCCGGATCCCGCGCCGGGGACGGGGGAGGTGTTGGTGCGGGTGGGGGCGGCTTCGGTGAATCCGATTGATACTTATGTGCGGGGGGGGATGGTGGCGGCAGAGTTGCCGGCACCGTTTGTGGTGGGGAGTGATTTTGCGGGGACGGTGGAGGGAATTGGCGAGGGTGTGGATGGGTGGAAGGTGGGGGATCGGGTTTGGGGGGCGAATCAAGGTGGGCACGGGCGGCAGGGGACGGCAGCGGAGTTGGTTTGCGTGGGGGCGGAGTGGCTTCATGCGACGCCGGTGGGGGTGAGTGATGAGGAGGCGGCGGCGGTGGCACTGGTGGGGTTGACGGCGCATGTGGGGCTGGTGTTAAAGGCAGATGTCCAGGCGGGGGAGACGGTGTTTGTGAATGGGGGCGCTGGTGGGGTGGGGTCGATGGTGGTGCAGATGGGGAAGGCGCTGGGGGCACGGGTATTGACGACGGCGGGGAGCGCGGAGCGGGTGGCCAAGGCGGAGGGGTTCGGGGCGGACGTGGTGTTTAATTATCGTGAGGAGGATGTGGCGGCGGGGGTGCGGGAGGCGGCGCCGGACGGGGTGGATGTGTTTTGGGAGACGCGGCGGGAGACGGACCTGGAGGCAGTGGTGCCGCTCTTGGCGACCAAAGGACGGGTGGTGGTGATGGCGGGGCGCGAAGCGCGGCCGGTGTTGCCGGTGGGGCCGTTGTATGTGCGGGATGCGTCGGTGCTGGGATTCGCGTTGTTCAACTACAGCGCGGAGGAGCAGCGGCGGTGCGGGGAGGACATCAACCGCTGGCTGGCGGAGGGCAAATTAAAAGCGAACATCGACCGCGTGCTGCCACTGGAGGAGACGGCGGCGGCGCACCGGTTGCAGGAGGAGAACACGATCGGGCTGGCAGGGACGTTGTCGGGGAAGATTGTCTTGAAGCCGTAAGGGCCGGTGCGGGTCAGTCCTCGATGATGTCGATGCCAGTGAGGCCGAAACTGGGAGCGGCGGCAATCATGTGCCGGTCGTGGGAGTGGATTTCCTCGAAGCCATGCATGGCGGCGCAGGTGAGGTGGAGGGCATCGAGCGTGCGCGCCGGCGACACCGCACCAATGGATTGGAGGCGCAGGCAGGTTTCCCGAATTAAGTTTTCATCCATGGGCCACCAGAACCAGCGGCCGGCCTGGCAATCCTGCTCGAAACTGGCAATGGCCTTTTGGGCGGCGCGGGGCGCGAGATGGCCATCGCGCTGTTGGCGGGTGATGGCGGAGTAGAGTTCCACGCGGGCGTGGGCACAGGAACTGAGGTCGGTGCGGCCGGCCAACAAGCGCAGGATGGCGGGCGTGCCGGGCTCCCGCAGGTAGGCTTTTACAATGTAGGAGGTGTCGAGGTACATCAGCGGCCGTCGCGGTCAGCGGAAATGAGCGAGGTGCTGTCTTGACCAGTGGCGGGCAGGGAACGGGCGGCGCGCTTGGGGAAGGGAGCGTTATTTAGCTGTGCTTGAGCGGGGCCGATTTGTGCGACCACCTTGCCTCGTTCGGTGATGAGCACGGGCACCTGTCCCGCATTTCGCACAACTTGGCCAGTGCGGGCATGGAGTTCCTTGATGCTGACTTGTTCCATGCCCACGAAAGTGTCACCGGTTACACCTTTGAGCAAGTGGAAAGTCCGGCAACGGGACATTAGTCCTTCTCGCCAGATTTCTCTTCATCGCTGCCGACGTCGTCCAAGGGGACGGTTTCCTTTTTGTCCTCCTCGTCATCGTCGGCGTCCTCGGCTTCGTGGTCGCCGTATTGGGGGTCGGGAAGCTTGGCGGCGATCAGCCAGCCGGCGACAAATACGAAGAAACCGATGGCGGCGGTGGTGTAAGCGACGCGCATGGGGAAGCCGGCTTCGCCGTGCAGGTTCTCAGGGAAGATGCCCTGCCATTTTTGGTCGGTGACGGTGAAGACGACGAAGGCGAAGCTGGTGCCGATGAGGCGGCCACCGATGTTGGCGGCAAAGCTCTCGCCGGTGCCGCGCAGGTGGAGGGGGAAGTAGCGCGGGAGCATATTGCCCCAGAAGGTGAACTGGCCGACGACGAGCATGCCGGCGATGAACATGCCGATGTAGGCGGTGGTGAGGCTGTTGGCAATGAGGGTGCTGAAGATGAGAGGCATGAGGATGATGCCGGGCAGCTGGAAGGCGCGCAGGATGGAGCGCACGGGGGCGTCCTTTAAGAACCCGGTGAGGGCGGTGATGAGGTAGTAGACGGGAATGCCGATGATGCCGCCATAGAGCAGGCCGTTGCCTACGCAGCCGAGGTGGGCGGCAGCGAGGCTTGCATTGGGGCCCAATTTGAAGCCGAAGCCCATCATGGATTCAAAGATGAGAAACGCCGAGAGCACGGTCCAGCCCACGCAGGCGAACATGGTGGCGCTGCCGCGGGCGACGACGACGACGATGATCAGCGCCATCATCGCCCGGCCGAACAGGCCGCCGACTTCCTGCGTCTTGGTGACGCGCGCCGTGTAGTCGCCTTCCTTGTTCTTGAAGGCAACCCGCCCGGCAATGGCCACTGGCTTTCCTTCCTTGCCTGCCTTCACCGCAGCGGCCTTAGCATCCGTCTCGGCCTGCTTGGAAGCCTCGGCCACCTCGGGCGTCTTGGGCAGGATGAGGCGCATGTGCTGCACCGCGCCAAACGCGCCGCCATAGGCCAAGGCAAACAAGACGGTGATGACGAGGGTGGTCTTTTTCAGCTGGGGCGTAAAAAGCTCGGCGAGGCTGGCGCGCTTAAGTTGGCCGGACTCCTTTTTTTTCTGCCATTGGGGCGATTCGGGCAGAAACGGCCGTATGATGATGAGCGGGATGGCCGGGATGAGACCGCTCATGAGCGTGTAGCGCCAGACGGCCTGATTGCTCTCCTCAGGAATATCCCCGAGGAATCCGGCAAACCAGCCGGGGATGTCCGGCAGGGTGGCGGCATTCTGGGAAAGGTAGCCGTAGACGATGGCCACCGTCAGCCCGCCAGCGGAGGAGAAGGCTTGAGTGTATCCCAGCACCTTTTCGCGCTGCACTTGGTTGGGAAACAATTCAGCGAGCCACGCAACCGCGGCCACGAACTCGACGCACACGCCGATGAACACCAGGCAGCGGAAGAAGAGCAGTTGATAAGGCGTGGTGGAAAAGCCGGCAAAGAATGCGGCGAAGGCATAGAGCAGGATACTAAAGGTGAGTACGCGCCGCCGGCCGAAGAGGTCCGTAAGGTATCCGCCCAGCAGGCCGAAGATGCCGCCGCAAATGGCCGGCACAAAAAAGATGAGGCGAAACCAACTGGTGAACTCCGGTGTGCCGGGCTTCACGCCGGCGAGGTCCACCAGCGCGTCCTTGCCGATGAGCGGCAGCATGAGCAGCTCATAGATGTCGAACAGGAACCCGATAGTGGCGATGAAGCAGATGAGCCACTGGGTGCGGGTGAGTTTGGGAGTGGAACCGGAGGCGGCGTCGGCGCTCATGGGCGGTTGTTATGACGTGATGCGCCGGGGCGGGCAAGGTATTTGTACGTGTACGCAAGGGTTGGCGGACTCATGCAGGGTGTGTTGGGTGGTTCCAAAACAGTTTGCAGTCCCTTCCGGCCTCTGGCCTACTCGCGGGCCGTGAAACAGTTTGCGACCATCACCGTGATCGGCCGGGACAAGACCGGTGTGATCGCGCGCGTGACGAGTTTCCTTTTTGAACAGCAGGCCAACATCGAGGCGCTGGAGGAGGCAGTAACGCGCGGTCAGTTCAGCATGGTGCTGCAGGCGTCGTGGCGGGAGGGGCGTCTGGAGCCGGCAGCGTTGCGGCGTGGATTGCAGGGGCTGGGGCGGGAGTTGGGGATGGAAATCAAGCTGCGCCTGACGGATCCCAAGCGGCTGCAACGGTGTGCCGTGATGGTGACACGCGAACCGGCCTGCCCCGCGGCGTTGCTGGAGGAATTCAAGAACGGGCGTTTGAAAAAGGCAGAGCCAGTGGTGGTTATTGGCAACCGGCCGGATTTGGAGTCGCTGGCCAAAAAACACAAGCTGCCCTTCGTGCATATTCCTTGGAACGACCGTAAACGCGCGGAGAGGCGGGTGCTGGATGCACTGGAGAAGCACGAGGTGGATTTCGTGGTGTTGGCGCGGTTCATGAAGATTCTCTCACCGGACTTTGTTTGGCGTTACAAGAACAAGATTATCAATATTCATCCCTCGCTGTTGCCGAGCTTTCCCGGACCGCAGGCATACCGGCAGGCGTATGAGCACGGAGTGAAGATTGTTGGCGTCACCGCGCATTTTGTAAGCATGCATTTGGATGAGGGGCCGATCATTGCGCAGGATAGTTTCACGGTAAAGCCGGGGTGGTCATTGAAGCAAATCGTGGTCGAGGGCCAGCGGCGCGAGGCGAAAACGCTCGTCAAGGCGGTGAAAACCTATCTCACCAAGCGACTGGACGTGCACTGGGGCGTGGTGAAACAGGTGTGAAAATTCTCTCTTGGAATGTGAACGGCCTGCGGGCAGTTCAGAAAAAAGGTTTCGCCGACTGGATTCGCAAGGCACGTCCAGACATTCTCTGTGTGCAGGAAAGCCGCGCGTTGCCGGAGCAGGTGATGCCCGACTGGCCGCGCACCTATTCCGCGCACTGGAATCCGGCTGAGAAGAAGGGTTATTCCGGCGTGCTTACTCTATCCAAACACGAGCCGCTCAAGGTCACCTGCGGCATTGGCGAGGCCAAGCACGACCGCGAAGGCCGTGTGCTCACCACGGAGTTTGCCGGATTTTTTCTCGTGAATGTTTATGTTCCCAACGCCCAGCGCAGCCTTGCGCGGCTGCCGTATAGACAGGAATGGGACCGTGATTTTCTCTCTTATTTAAAAAAACTCAAGCGGCGCAAGCCGGTGATTTTCTGCGGTGACTTTAACGTGGCGCACAAGGAGATCGACCTAACACATCCCAAAGCGAACAAGAACACGCACGGGTTCACCGTTGAGGAACGGGCGGGGTTTGACGCCTTTGTGTCCGCGGGCTTTGTGGACACCTTTCGCGAATTCGAGTCCGGCGGTGGCCATTACACTTGGTGGAGCAACATTAACAACGCCCGCGCCCGCAACGTGGGCTGGCGCATTGATTACGTGATGATCTCCGCCAACCTCAGGCCGCGTTTAAAGAAGGCAGTCATTCTGCCTGATGTGACGGGCTCGGACCACTGCCCGGTGGGTGTGGATTTGAACGTTGATTGAGTGCAAGGGGCTCCGAGCCTGGGTCGTCAAACCTGCGCCAGGAGCACGACGTAGTTTTTGCCGTAGGCTTCGGCGCATTTGGGGCAGGTGGTGTAGTAGAACAGGATTTTTTTCAAGGCCTCGCCTTCGGCTTTCATGCGGTCGGTCATTTCCTGCGCCCAACAGCCGCTGTTTTTGTAATGGCCTTCAAAGACGGCGGTACGGTAGCGGCCGCTGAGGCGCACGTGTTCGGCGCCAGGCACTTCCTTGGCCACGTGCAGGTAAACATCGGTGTGCCACAACGAACAGCAGTCCGAGAGCACGAGGCATTCGCCGGGGGTGCCGGCATTGGCGGCGCCGATGCGTTCCATGTTGCGGGTCATCACGCTGCCGAAATTGAGCGGGATGCGGAACAGGCAGCGGACGCTGTCCTTGATAAAGAGTTTGTCTTCCCATTCCACCGTGGTGTCTTCCCACGGCTCGGGGTTGAAGGGCGGGCAACAGCCGGTGTCCTGAACGCTCATCAGATCACCTCGCGCAAGGGCTGAAAGCCGGGTTCCACGAGGTAGCGCGGCCGGCCGGAAAGGTCGTCCACGGTGGTGGTGGCGGTGTTGATGCCGAGGTTGTGGTACAGGGTGGCGAAGATTTCCTGAAAGTGCACGGGCCGATCCTTGGCTTCGCCGCCGTCCTTGGTGGTGCTGCCGATGAACTGGCCAGTGCGCATGCCGCCGCCGGCGAGCAGGGCGCTGCTGACGCGCGGCCAATGGTCGCGCCCGGCGTTTTTGTTGATGCGCGGGGTGCGGCCGAATTCGCCCCAGGCAATGACGGTGACGTCCTCGTTCAATCCGCGGTCGTGCAGATCCTCCACCAGCGAAGCCATGGCGCGGTCAAAGTCCGGCAGGTTGGTTCGGGCATGTTTGAAATTGCTGCCGTGCCAATCCCAGAAACTGTAGCTGAGGGTCACGCAACGCACGCCGGCCTCGACGAGCCGGCGGGCGAGCAGAAATTGCTCGTTCAAGCGCGGGGCGCCGTCGCCCTGATGTTTGCCGGTGCCTTTGCCGTAACGCGCGCGCACTTTGGGATCTTCCTTGCCCAAATCCAGCGCGGTCGATAGCTCGCTACTGGTGAGGATGCCGTACGCCTGTTGGGTAAAGGCGTCGAGGCCCTCCATGGTTTTGCTGTTGTCCACATCGCGGCGGAACTGGTCGAAGCCGCGCAGCAACTTGTTTCGGTCGCCAAACTGTTTAACGGAAATGCCGTTCAGCTTCAGGTCATCCTTGCCTTCATCCATCGGCTTGAAGGGCGCGTGGGCGCCGCCGAGGAAGCCCGGCTTGCCGTTGTTGTAGGGCCGATGCTGCATGCGCGGCGAGAGCGCCACAAAGGGCGGCATGCCCGGCGCCGTGCTGCCCTGAGTGTTGCTCAGTGCCGAACCCATCTCCGGCCAACTTCCCGCCGGCAACCGTTCATTGAGCCGGCCGGTGAGGCACTGGAAAGATTCATGCCGATCCTTGGCGCCGACGATGGAGCGGATCGGGATCAGCTTGTCCATATTGCCGGCTAGGCGCGGCAGCAGTTCGCAAACCTCAATGCCGGGCACCTTGGTCTTGATGGGGTTGAACTCGCCGCGAATCTCGCGTGGCGCCTCCATCTTGAGATCGTACATATCCTGATGCGGCGGCCCGCCCGGCATGTAAATCATGATCACCGCTTTATGGCCCAGCCCGCCGCTCTTCGTGGCCTTGGGCCCCTTCTGTTCCGCGGCCAAAATCTGGTTCATCGACAGCCCGCCCATGGCCAGCCCGCCGATTTGCAAAAATGAACGGCGCGAAACGCCGTCACAAAACCGTCCCCCTGTTTGGTTGCCGAGAAAATTCAGCATGGGGGAAAGTAACAGTAACGGCAGTTTTGGGCAATATTTCGTGGAAAAAAACGCCGGAATTCGGGCGGAATTATTTTTTGCAGAAAAATGAAAGAAAAGAGCCTCCCGCACCGATACTTAGGTGGAGAGGCTCTGTCTCTTCCGTGGGCCCGGCCGAGAGCACCGGGGTCATGGGTTGTGTTAGTGACGGGCGCCCCCTTCGGGGGGCGTCTCTTTTTTTACGGCCGCATTCGGCGGGTGTTACGTGAGCCGCAAGTTTATGACAGAATGGATTTAGCGAGGTGGCTTCTCTCACGAGGGCAGCGTTTTGTTAAACAAATTTTCCGTGATCCGCTGCACGCGTTTGTCCACGCCGTGCGGGCGGCTGTAGTGGCTCCAGGGGAGGATGTGGCCAGGTGGGCTGGACAGGGCCTGCGTCCACCAAATGGTGGCGGCGTTAAAGATAAGATTTTTTTTGGGGCCGGGAAAAATCGTGGCAGTCCAGTGGGCGGGCTCGCGGCCGCCGCGCCAGACGGTGCCTTCGGCGACGACCTCGAGGCCGGGCTTTTTGGCGGGGGCACCGTGATGTTCCCAGCCGACGAGGCCGGGGATGGACTCGCCTTTTTTCATGCCGGTGCCTTCGTAAATCCAGTGATCGGGTTGGGTGCAGGTCCAGTCGCCGCCGCCGTTGAAGGGCACGATGCTGCGGGCGCCGATGATGTCGCTTTCGTCCGGCCCGCGCCGGCGCCAGTCCTTGGTGAAGACGCCGATGGCGGCGTTGATTTCCGCATCGGTGATGCCGCTGAAAATGCCGTCGCGGGTGATGGTGCGGTTGTTCTCGCTGAAGGGGCTGACGGCAAAGACGGAGTTGCCGCAAAGCCACATCACGTGCGTGCCCTCGGCGATGGCCTTTTTGACGGCGTGATATTGTCGGACGTCCCAGTACTCATCGTGGCCGATTGACAGAAAAGTTTTGCCGCGGATGATCTGCGCGGCGTCGAGGCAATCGACGTTGGCGCAGTAGGTGACGTCGTAGCCGTGCTGTTCCATCCAGTAGGCGAGCGGGAATTCCCACAGCAGAAATTCGCCGGAGCCGTTGGAGAGCGGGTGCTCAAAAATCTGCGAGTACTTCGCGTACGGCCGATCGAAGCTGACGGCGACATCCACCGCGTGCGCGCCGCGGGGATCAGTGTAGAGCGAATGATTGTCCGGCCACTTGTTGTACGCCTGCCACGTGTTGTCGCTGCATTGGAAAAGAAAATCGGCCGGTCGATCATCGCGCACAATGAACACCACATAATTTTGCCAGTACGGTTTGCCCTTGGCGGCGAGCGTATTGAGGCGTCCGAGGTAAACGCCGCTGGGCCAATCGGCGGGAATCGTGATGGTGGTCGAAGCCTCCCATTTACATTGGCGGATCCGATTTTTGCCGACGGGCGGAATGGGCTGCGGCTTGCCTTGGAAGGGCCCAAGCGTGGTCATGAGTCGCGCGCCGCGTCCGCCGTAGTAACCCATCCGAAAAATCTCCAGCGAAAACTTTTCCGCCGGCTCCGTGCTCACCATCACCCGCAGCTCTTCCCCGGCCTGGATGGATTGATGCGAGCAGTAGCCCTCAATGGCGGGATTGCGAAAACCCACCGGCCGCACACGCGTGAGCTGCCAATCCTTTGTGCCTTCGCGGGCGTTTTCTTTTCGGATCAAGTCCCGCCACCGTGCCGGTGCGGACTCTGCCACGTGGGTTGCCGCCAAGGCCGCCGTGGAAGTTTTTAGAAAATCACGTCGTGAAGGACTCATGGAATGACGTTAAATCGTATTCAGCGAACGACAAGCACATTGGGCATTGAGATTTTTTAGCAGTTTGCAATGCTGCGCGGCCGATGAAACCGGTGGTTCCCTCCATGACGCTCAACCCTTCGCCGGCGCGACCGTGGTGGTTGTGGCCGAATGTGTTGAGCCTGGACGCTCCGTTGGTGGCGCTGGTATGGCAGGAGGCTTGGGCCATGTGTCTTGGTGTGGAATTGGCTTGGATACAGCGCGGGGTGTTAGCGTTGGCGGTGTGGCTGTCGTATTGCGGGGATCGGCTACTGGACGCGCGACGGCTGGATGGGCCGGTGGGTTCGCAAAGGCATGAGTTTGCCCGGCGGCACTCGGTTCCTTTAAGGAAGGTATGGCTCGGGGCCGCGGTGGGGATGGTTGTCTTGGGGCTGAGTCTGCCGTGGAAAGAGATTGCTTGGGGAATGGTCATGTTGATGGGGGTGGGTGGGTACTTCATGTTGCAACATTGGGAACGGACACGTGGGGTCGTGGGTGCTTTCAAGGAGTTGATGGCGGGCGCGGTGTTTGCGGTTGGAGCCGTTTTTTTCGTCATGGTGCAGGCTTCGTTTTCATGGGCGTTTGTGATGGGGGTATGTGCGTGGGTGGGGTTGTGCGCTATGAATTGCATGGTGATTGCATATGGGGATCGGGAGGTTGACGCAGACATGAGGCAGCCTTCGCTGGTCCGGTACTGGGCGAAGGCGCGGGAATGGATGTGGCCTTGGGCGATGGGGGTGATGGGGTCGGCGATGGGGGCATGGGGGTTGGACGAGCGTCTGGCGCCATTGGCGGGGTCAATACTGGTGGGAGCCTTGGCCTTGGGGGAACTGGCGCGCAGCGGAGCGGGTGATGGAAGGCGTGTGTTGGCGGATACGGTGTTGCTGGCACCGATTTTGTTTTGGTTGTGAATGCACCGGCAAATTTTGACGACTTGGCGCGGTGGTACCGTTGGCTGGAGTATTTGGCATTTGGGCGAGCACTGGAACGGTGCCGGTTTGCGTTGTTGCCGGAATTGGCGGAGGCGCGGCGGGTGTTGATTTTGGGGGAAGGGGATGGGCGGTTCCTGAGGGAACTGGTGGATCTGAATGCAGAAGCGCGGGTGGATGTGGTGGAGGCCAGCGGGGCTATGGTGGATTTGGCGCGCGGGCGCTTGTCGGAAGACGAACGAGGCCGGGTTTGTTTTCACCGTGCGGATGCACGGGAATGGAACTTTCCCTTGGAGCAGTATGATGCGGTGGTGACCTGTTTTTTTCTGGACTGTTTTAACGAGGTAACATTGGCGCGATTGATGCCGCGTATCTCGGCGAGCGTGTGTCCGGATGGACGCTGGTTGATGGCGGAGTTTGTGGCGTCAGGCAATTGGCGTTCGGGAATGTGGCTGGCTGCATTACATGGGTTTTTCCGGGGAGTAACGGGATTGGAAGCGAAGAGGCTGGCGAATTTTGGTGGGTTGCTTGCCGGGTTGGGCTGGGAGGAGAAACGGCGAATGGAATTTGCGGGAGGCCTGATGGCGGCGAGGGTTTGGGAGGCGGCGTTTTTCCCAAGGGAGCGCGTGAATTGTGGATTAAATTCTCTCGCCACGATGGTTGCGGGAGCCTAAAACCCGGCCGGGATGGATAAGGAAATTCGCAATTCGCAGGGGGAGAAGCTGGACTACGAGTTTCACAAGGCGCTGGGCGCCTGCGAGGCGGTGGTGGTGATCGGTCATGGCGTGACGGCCAACAAGGATCGCGAGTTTGTGTTGGCCTTGGCGGCGGGGATGGCGGCGGCGGGGGTCTCGGCACTGCGTTTTTCCTTTTCCGGTAATGGTGCCTCGGAGGGGCGGTTCGAGGATTCCTGCCCCTCGAAGGAGGTGCAGGATTTAAGATCGGTCATTGCCGCGATCGATGCGCCGCAGATTGTCTACGTGGGCCACAGCATGGGCGGCGCGGTGGGGGTCATGTGTGCGCCGCACGAGCCGCGCATCAACGCGCTAGTTTCGCTGGCGGGCATGGTGCACACAGCCAAGTTTGCGCAGGTGGAATTTGGCGACGTAACCCCGGGACAAGGAACCATGTGGGACAAGCCGGAGTGTCCGCTCTCGCGGACATTTGTGGATGACATGAACCAGATCGGCTCCGTGCTGGAGTTTGCCCCGCACATCAATGTGCCATGGCTGCTGGTGCATGGGGAGGCGGATGACGTGGTGCCGATTGAGGAATCGCGCGAAATTTTTGCTCGAGCCAACGAACCCAAGGAGCTGTTTGAAATTCCCAACTGCGACCATGTCTTTGATGCCGACACGGACCCCGAGGCGCTGCCGACGATGGTGCGCAAGGTGACGGAATGGGTACTGCCCAAGGTGATGCCCAAGGCAGGTTGACCCTGAGAATAGGGCTCGATGTTTTCCCAAATCGGGGTTGACTAATGGATTTCGTTAGGTACTCTCCCGCGCATGCTACCCGGCTGGAATACCCAACCAGTCCGACCCGTGTGCCGTCGCGGTTTCACCATCATTGAGTTGGTGATCATTCTCGTGGTGCTGGGTCTTTTGGGAGCCTTAATTCTTCCCGCGTTGGCGCATGCGCGCCATCAATCCCGCGCCAACCGGTGTATCGACAATTCCCGTCACATTGGCGCCGCCTTTGCCACTTATGCCGACAACAACGACGGCCGGTTTGTGCCGTTCAAAAAGAACGAGGCTTGCCCAGGCGGTTCCGTGGTGCCGGGCGCGAGTGACGAGCACACCTATTGGCCCGACCTCCTGCGCGAGTATGCCGGCCATGAGGACATTTGGCATTGTCCCTCCTGCCGCGGCCAGTTCGGCATTGGCTACAGTGAACTGGTGGCCGGTGGTCATGTGAAACGGGAATCGGAACTGGCCGCGCCGGCCGCGACGGTGGTTTTTGGCGATACCGACGTAATTGCCAATCCCAGTGATGTTCCGGATGCATGGCGGCCCAGCGAGGCTACTGTGGGCGAGGCGCGCAACCGGTTGCAGTTTGAAATCCCCTCCAGCCCCAAATGGCGCCGGAAAAAAGGTCAGGGCGCGCGCCGTATCTGGAACCGTCACATGAAGCGCGCGACGGTTGTCTTTGCTGACCAACATGCCGAAGTGTTGCCGGTCAGTCACTTGGGATTTCAGGAGAATGCATCAGTGCCCCAGCGGCTTTGGGATGAGCAGTAAGCGCCGCTGGTCGGTGGCTCGAAATTTCTTTGCCCCTTTGTTTCTTTGCGCGACAGTCCGCGAATGAAACGCATTCTTTTTATGCTTCCCTTGATTTTGGGCATGACCCTTTGGGCGGCCAAACCAAACGTCATTGTCATTCTGACCGACGATCAGGGTTGGGGGGATCTCAGCCTCAATGGCAACACCGATCTGGCCACACCCAACATCGATTCTCTCGCGCGGGATGGGGCGCGGTTTGACCGGTTCTTTGTGTGCGCGGTTTGTTCGCCCACGCGTGCGGAGTTCTTGACCGGGCGCTATCATGTGCGCTCGGGCGTGTACAGCACCTCGGCCGGTGGTGAGCGAATGGATCTCGATGAGAAAACGATTGCCGATACCTTCAAGGCCGCCGGTTACGCCACGGGCGCGTTCGGCAAATGGCACAATGGCATGCAGTATCCGTATCACGCTAACGGGCGTGGGTTTGAGGAGTATTACGGGTTTTGCTCGGGCCACTGGGGCGATTACTTCAGCCCGCCACTGGAGCACAACGGGAAAATTGTGCAGGGCAAGGGCTTTTGCATCGATGATTTCACCGACAAGGCGATGGCCTTCATGGAGCGCAGTCAGAAGGCGGGCAAACCGTTCTTTGCCTATCTCCCGTACAACACGCCGCATTCGCCCATGCAGGTGCCGGACCGGTGGTGGGATAAGTTTAAGGACAAGGAAATCAAGCTGCGCAATCGGGATCCGCGCCGCGAAAACCTACCGCACCTGCGCTGTGCGCTGGCCATGTGCGAGAACATCGACTGGAACGTGGGCCGCCTGCTCAAGAAGCTCGATCAACTCGGCGTGGCAAAAGATACCATCGTGGTGTTCTTCCACGACAATGGCCCAAACGGCGTGCGTTGGAACGGCGGCATGAAAGGGCGCAAAGGATCCACCGACGAAGGCGGCGTGCGGTCGCCGTTGCTGGTGCGTTGGCCGACGGCGATTGAGAAGGGCACGTTTGTGAAACCGATTGCCTCGGTAATGGATTTGCTGCCGACACTGGCCGATTGCGCGGGTGTGCCGGTGGTAAGCAAAAAGAAACTCGACGGTCGCAGCCTCAAGCCGCTGTTGCTGGGGCAAAAAATGAAGTGGGCGGATCGCACCATCATGAATTGTTGGCGCGGCAAGGTGAGTGCGCGCACGCAGCGGTATCGGCTCAGCCACACCGGGCAGCTCTTTGACATGGTGGCGGATCCCGGACAGCGGAAGGATATCAGCAAGGAACAACCCAAGGTCACTGCGCGGTTGCGGGAGGAGGTGGAGCACTGGAAGAAAACTGTGTTGTCGGAACTGGGCAAGGATGATCGGCCATTTGTGATCGCGCACCCCGATTATGAATGGACGCAAATTCCCGCGCGCGACGGCATGGCTCATGGCGGTATCAAGCGTTCCAATAAATTCCCCAACTGCTCTTACTTTTACAACTGGACCTCGACGGATGACAAAATCACGTGGCCGGCCGAGGTGGGCGCCAGTGGTCGGTACGAAGTGACGCTGCATTACGCCGTGCCTAAGGGCGACGAAGGGGCGCTATTGGAACTCAGCCACAACGGCCAGCGTTTGCGGCATCGAATTACCCAGCCGCATGATGTGCCGGATCGCGGCCAGGAAAATGATCGAGTGAAACGCATGGAGTCGTACGTGAAAGATTTTAAACCGATCAACTTGGGCACCATCGCCCTGAAGAAGAGTAAGGGCGAATTGAAGCTAAAAGCCTTGGAAATTCCGGGCAAGACGGCGATGGAGTTTCGCCTGCTTATGTTGCGCCGAGTGAAATGATTTATCACCACAGAGAACACAGAGAAAAAATGAACAATCTCCGTGCTCTCGATGTCTCTGTGGTAAGAAAATGAGAGCCGCGATTTACATTATCATGCTGCTGGCGATGCCGCTTTGGGCGGGCACGCCTGAGGCGATGGTGTTGCTCAAGGCCAACTGTTTTTCATGTCACAACCCGGACAAGGAAAAGGGTGGGCTTGACCTCACCACGCGCGAGGCGCTGGTGTCCGGCGGCGACAACGGCAAGGTACTGCAGCCGGGCAAGGCGGCGGCCAGCCGCCTTATTCAAGTGCTTCAGCCCAGCGCGGATCCGCACATGCCGCCCAAGGGCCAGCTTTCGCCGCGTGCCATTGAGGCCCTGGCGGATTGGGTGGACGCGGGTGCGGAATGGGATGCGGAATTGCTAAAGGATCGTCCGCGCCCAGCGCGGGACAGGCTGGCTGAATTGCCGGTTGGTTCCGGTCCGGCCCTGGCATTGGCGTTATCCCCGGATGCCGGCCGGCTGGCGGTGGCGCGCGGCTCGGCGGTGGTGGTTTACGGGTTGGAAGAGGAGAACAAGGTATTGGAAACATTGGAAGGACACCGGGACTGGGTGCAATCGGTGGCGTGGAGTGGTGACGGGAAATGGCTGGCGACTGGCGGCTATCGGACTGTACGCCTTTGGAATGCGGAGCAGAAACTGGCGCGCGAGATCACGGCACTGGAGGGTAGAGTGACGGCGATTTGTTTTGGAGAAGACAATGCGACAGTATTCACGGCGGACGGCGTGGCGGGCTCCAGCGGGATGGTGCGGCAGTGGAATCTTTCCGATGGCGCGCAGGTAGCGGAGTGGCGTGCACACGATGACACGGTTCATGCGCTGGCGTTGACGCGGGATGGACGCCGGCTGGCGACGGGTGGCGACGATACCGTGGCCAAGATTTGGGAAGTGAAGACGCGCAAGGAATGGGCGCGGTTTGAGGCGCATCACGGGCCGGTTTATGGGCTGGCGTTCAATGGGGATGGCGCACAGTTGGCTACTGCGGGTGGCGATGGTGATTTGTTGATCTGGGACTTGAAGTCGCGGCAAAAGCTCACGGAGATTCGGGTTCACAAGGGGGGTGTCACCGGGGTGAGCTGGTCGCCGGATGACAAGACGCTGGCGACATCCTGTGAGGATGGCTTGGCGCGGATGTTTACGGAGATCAAAAGCCACGATGGCGCGCAACGCTCCAGCACCGCTCGCGAACGCAAGCTTACTGGGGGTGAGGGCCGGCTGCATGCGGTGGCGATGTCGTCGGATGCCAAGCTGGTGGCGGCTGCCGGCCAGAATGGTGCAGTGTACCTTTGGCGTAACAACAAGCTGGCGGCAACACTGGAGTTGGAAGCTGCCGAGACACCAAAGGTTAGTCGGGGTTTTGTTAGGGATGTCCTGCCCATTCTCAGCAAGGCAGGCTGCAATGCCGGTTCCTGCCACGCCAAGCCCGATGGACAGAGTGGCTTCAAGCTTTCCGTCTTTTCCTATGATCCTCGCGGCGACTGGCGGGAAATCACCGGGGATGCCCGGGGACGTCGGGTGTTTCCCGCGTTGCCCTCGGAAAGTTTGCTGATAAAGAAGGCCGCTCTTGCCCTGCCACATGAGGGTGGGCAACGTATCAAGCCGGGGTCGGCTTCCGAACGTGTGTTGCTGGAGTGGATTGGGCAGGGGATGGTTTTTAAGGGTGAGGATGAGCCGGCGCTGGCGGGGATCAGCGTGGCACCCGCTACTGGCAGTTATCGCAAGGGACAGGCCCGGGCCCTTAAGGCCACCGCGCGATTTTCCGATGGCAGTCAGCGTGACATCACGGCCTTGGCGGACTTTGTTTCCAACGACGGGGAGATTGCCACGGTGGATGACAGCGGCAAGGTGACCGTCGGGCAGGTGAACGGCGAGGGCACCATTCTGGTGCGTTATATGGGGCAGGTGGCCATTGCGCGCATCACCGTGCCGGCGGAGGAGAAAATTTCTGAGGCGAAGTACAAGGCGTTGTCGGTGAACAATTTCATTGATGAACTGGCGCACCAACAGTTTGAGCGGTTGGGGTTGTTTCCTTCCGTGCTGGCGACGGATGCTGAGTTTTTGCGGCGCGCCTCGCTGGATGCCATCGGACGACTGCCTACACCCGAAGAAGCCAACAAATTTCTGGAAGACAAGGCTGCCGACAAGCGCGCGCGACTCATTGAGCGGCTGTTGGTGGATCCCGCGTATGCCGATCATTGGGCGAACAAATGGGCGGATCTCGTGCGGCCAAACCCGGACCGTGCGGGCTTGAAGAGCGTTTACATTCTCGACCAATGGTTACGCGAGGCGTTTCGCGACAACCTACCGATGGATCGGTTTGCGCGGGCAATGGTGGCAGCCAGTGGCAGCACACACCGGTTTGGGCCGGCGGTGGTATATCGTGACAAGCGTACACCGCCGGAGTTGGCAAAAATCTTCAGCCAAGTATTTCTGGGTACACGGCTGGAATGCGCGCGTTGTCACAATCACCCCAATGAAAAATGGACGCTCACGGATTTCCATGCGTTCTCGGCGTTCTTCGGGGAAATTGGCCGCAAGGGATCGGGCGTGTCGCCGCCCATCTCGGGTGGCACGGAATGGTTTTTTCATGGGGGCAAGGGAAGCGTAAAACATCCGGTCACAGGTGAAACGCTGGCGCCCAAGCCGCCGGATGCATCCGCGCCCGGATTGGCCGATGGCACCGACCCACGTGAGGCCTTGGTCGATTGGATGACCGCGCCGGAAAACCCGTTCTTTGCGCGTGCGATGGTAAACCGCGTGTGGGGCGCTTTCTTCGGGCGTGGCTTGGTGGAGCCGGTGGATGACATGCGCGCCTCCAATCCGCCGGTGAACGCGGCATTGCTGGATGCTCTGGCGAAGCATTTTGTGAAGCTTAAATATGACCAGAAAGCGCTCATTCGAGCCGTAATGCGAAGCCGCCTCTACCAACTCAGTTCAGTGCCTAATGAGACGAACATTGGCGACACCCGGAATTTTTCCCGCGCCTATCGTCGTCGCCTCAGTGCCGAGGTGTTACTCGATGCGGTGAGTGATGTTACCGGTGTGCCGGAGAGTTTTTCCGCCACTTGGCCAGGCGCGCGTGCGATGGAGACGTGGAATTTCAAGATAGGCAGCGAATTTCTCGACGCCTTCGGCCGGCCCAACTCCAGTAGTGATCCTCCCTGCGAACGCAACACCAAGCCTACCATCGTGCAGGCGTTGCACATGATGCATGCGGAGAAATTGCACCAGAAGATCACCCACACAAAAGGCCGCGCCCGTGGATTGGCCGACGGTGACAAGACGGCCAGCCAGATCGTCAACGAGATTTATCTCGCCGCATTCAGCCGGCGACCGACCGACAAGGAGCGGGAGCGCGTGGTCAAGTTCTTTGCCAACCATCCAGATGGACGCCGTGTTGCCACGGAGGATTTTCTTTGGGTCATCATCAATTCCGCGGAGTTTATGTTTAACCACTGAAGGCGCGGGTTTAAATTTGTGATAATCTGTGCGAATCGTGTCTTGTCGGGCTTGCACAATCTCTTTTCTTCCCCACAATTGCGCCGACCTTTTATGAAACACATCATTCTTTTTCTATCCGCGATTGTGGCCTGCCCGGCTTGGGCGGGCAAATGGGATGCGATGAATTACGGGCCTTACCTGTCCACTTCTCTGGAAGTTCCCCAGGCGGGGATCGTGAACAAGGGTATCGCCATCCGGCTGGACGCCGGGGAAGGTGGGGTATCCAAGGGCAAGGCGTTCATGTTGTACGACGCGGACTTGTTGAACTGTGCGGCGGGATGGACAGGTGACTTCATGGATTGGCGCGGGATCTCGTTTGATGGTCGTCACAATGCGCATGCCTCGATCCGTGGTGAGCAGTCGTTTGCCAATCCGGTGGGCCCGGGCTGGCGCAGCCCGGATGGTAAGTGGGCGGATGACCAGCGTGTGGAGGGTCTGGACAAGAAACCCTACGGGCCACTGCCCCGCGCTTGGGCACACTACAAGGGGTTGTATGTGAATGACGGCCGGGTGGTGTTGTCCTACACGGTAGGCGCACGTGGAGTATTTGAATCCCCCTCGCTACAGGACGGGGATGTGTTCGTGCGCAATTTCCATTTCGCTCCCGGGCGGGAGGAGATCGTGATGCAGGTGGCGCGGGGAACGGGCGGCGCAAAGCATTTGGCGGGCGAGAAAGACCTCGTGTCCGTGGATGCTGCGGAGGGCAAGGTGATCTATGCGGCGGTGCTGGGCAGCTCGGGGCTTTGGAGTTTGAATGACGCGGCCAATCTGCGTCTGCGCGTCCCGGCGGCCAATAAGGGGTTGCGCCTGCAGGTGGTTCTCTGGAGAGGTGCGCGTGACGGGACGGATGAATTTAGAAAATCAGTGGCCGCTGTGAAGAAGGCCGGGCCGCCCCCCAGCTTGTTTGCCCTGACCACGGGTGGCAAGACTCAATGGAAGGAGACGGTGGAGACGCAAATTCAGTCCGGTCTGGCGACGGGGCCGTATGCTACTGACACGTTTCAATTGCCGGACAACAACCCATGGGATTCCTGGATGCGGCTGGGCGGCTTTGATTTTTTCAAGGACAACCAGCGTGCGGCGGTCTGCACTTGGCAGGGGGACGTTTGGATTGTCAGCGGCCTCGCGCAACCGAAAGGCAAACTGACTTGGCGGCGCATTGCCGCGGGGATGTTCCAGCCGCTGGGATTGAAGATCGTGGACGAGGCCATCTATGTGTGTTGCCGGGATCAGATCACGCGTCTTCACGACGTGAACGGCGATGGGGAGGCCGACTTCTATGAGAACTTTAACAACGATCATCAAGTGACCGAGCATTTTCACGAGTTCGCAATGGATTTGCAGACCGACTCGGAGGGCAATTTCTATTTTGCCAAGGCCGCGCGCCATGCGAAAAGCGGGCTGGTACCGCATCACGGTTCGATCATCAAGGTGAGCAAGGACGGTTCCAAGAGCTGGCGCATCGCCAATGGCTTCCGCGCACCCAACGGCGTGACCGTGAATGGTGACGGCACCTATTTCGCCAGCGACCAGGAAGGCCATTGGATTCCGAAGAACCGCATCAACCTAATCAAGCAGGACGGTTTCTACGGCTACATGGGCTCGTACGTGCCCGGGCGTGACCCGGAGGATTACGATCCGCCTGTGGTGTGGATTCACAACAGTGTCGACCGCTCACCCGCCGAGCAGCTGTGGGTAACCAGTGACAAATGGGGCCCGCTCAAGGGCACCCTGATCAACCTCAGCTACGGCACCGGCCGCCTGTTCACCGTGCCCTACGAGGAGGTTGACGGCGTGCCGCAGGGTGGCGTGAGTCGCATTCCCCTGGGTGAAACACCCACCGGCGTGATGCGCGGTCGCTTCCATCCGGTCGACGGCCAGCTCTATGCCTGCGGCCTCTTCGGTTGGGCGGGCAACAAACACCGGCCCGGCGGCTTCTACCGCTTCCGCTACACCGGCAAACCGTTGCATGTGCCGGTGAAATATTCCGCCAGCAAAAAGGGCGTGAGCCTGACTTTTAGCGAACCACTCGACAAAGCTACGGCCACGGACCCCGGCAGTTACGCCGCCGAAATGTGCAACTACCGCCGCACTCGCGGCTACGGCTCGCGCGATTACAAAGTCACTGACCCCAACAAACAGGGCCGCGATGCGCTGGAAATCACTCAGGCCGCTGTCAGCCTCGACGGTAAGACGGTCACCCTCGAAATGCCAAAGCTGCAAAAGTGCATGACCCTCCGCATTCGTTACAACCTCAAGGGCGCCAAAGGCGAGCCGGTCCGCTCAGAAATCAATTGCACGGTGAATGTACTGAAATGACATGGGGAAACTGAAAACCCGGAAAACCACCGCCGATGTGGGCAAATTCATTGCCGGTATCAAGGACGAACAGCAACGAGCTGACTGCGAGGTGTTGCTGGCGTTGATGCAAAAGATCACCGGCGAACCGCCCGTCATGTGGGGCAAGGCCATGGTCGGTTTTGGAACCTTTCGTTATCGAGGTAAGACTAGTGAGGGGGATTGGTTTCCGGTGGGCTTTTCGCCGCGGAAACAAAATCTCTCGCTCTACCTCCATTGCATTTTGGAGAATCAAACGGAGTTGCTGGAAAAACTGGGTCCGCACAAGACTGGGAAATCCTGCCTGTACCTCAAGCAATTGGAAGACGCACACTTGCCGACGCTGAAGAAATTGATCCGCAAGGCCCACAAATCCCCAGAAATTGCCGGCGCAGAGACCGTTTCCTAGTCTGACTTGATGCGAATTTTGACTCGTTTGGGGAGTTTTCCCTTGGGCGGAACTGGATCGGAACTCGGTTCTTTAACGGCCATGGGCTTGATTCCGGCGGCGGGGTTTTTCATATGCAGACCCAAACCAACGGCGAGATTGAAAATGGCATTCAAGGTTTCCAGAGTCTCGTTGAACACCTTGGGTGCGTGTTCCTTCCTGAATCGCGCGGCCCATTGCTGACATTGACTGGGGCGGATGCGGCGGACATCGAGGTCGTCGATTTCCTCCCATGAGTCGCGAATGGCCTTGAGTCGTTCACGGCGGCGGGCCTTGGCGCGAGGCTTTAAACGGAGATCGGCGCGGGTGCGCTGGAGGTAGATGTCGGCGGCTTCGCCAAAGCTCATGCCGATGGCGGACAGGGAATCGCTCATTGTTGGCGAGTGACTTGGAGGCGGTCAATGTTGGGGCCGGCGGCAACGATGGATTCCAACTGGATGATGTTTTCGCCTGCCTTCAGTTCGGCATTTGCGCTAATGTCCTTCCATGTCGTCCAATTGCCGGTGTCGTTGAAGGGCATGGATTTTTGGGTGATCTTGCCGTTGATCTTCAATCGCAGTGGGCGATTTCCTCCAGCCACGGCATAACGGAAATTCAGCGTGTATTTTTCGGTGGTGCTTAATTGCACACGCCACTCCAGGATTTCGCCAGTGCGGGTGCCGAAGTCCGCGTAGCCTTTACCGGTGTAGCCGGCATTGCTGCGGTCGAAGCTGGGTCCGTTGCGGCCGGCCTCGGCGGCGTCGAGGATTTGCGGAGAGGTGGTTAACCTGACTGACTTGGCCGTTACCGGCTTGACGGGGATGGGCCGGGCTTGAGCGCTGCCGCTTGCCAGATGCGGGGCCTTGTCATCGCCGTTGGTTAGGGTATTGAGGGTGTAGCAGGCGAGAGAATTGAGGATGGGGGTCTTGTCGGTAGCGGTGAGTGGTTTTAAATCAAATTGGTAAACATAGCCGGGGTTGAGCTTGTCGAGGGTGAGGGCAAGGGTTTTTCCGTCCTTGGAGGTTTCCAGTTTGTTGATGGCAACGGGTTCCCGGCCGAGTTGGGGGGAGCCATAGCCTTGGTGGTACCTGTAATAGTATCGCTGAAGCTTGATTTGATCGGCGGGAGTTTTGGCCAGTGGCTTGGTGAAGGTAAGGTTGAAGCCGTCGGCCGTGAGCTTGATGGCGGCGAGATCCATCGGGGTTTTGCCGGTCCAGATGATGCGCTGGAGGCCGCTGCCACCGGCCCATGAGAGCCGGGTGGAGCCAGCCCACAGGCTGCCGTCGGGCGCAAAGGCGAAACGGTGCATGCCGCGGCGGAGACCTCCATTGTCGATGAAGGGAAGACAGGCACCTTGGGTCTGGCCGGCGACTTCATCAAGGAGCACGCGCATGATGCGTGGTCGGTTCATTTCGCCAACCAACAGTTGGCCGGCAAAAGGGCCGAACTGGCCACGGGTGGTATCGGTAATCGGTTGCGTGGGGCTGTTGGCCATGGTGCCTTGGGGAAACAATACGGCGGCCCGGATGCGGAAGGCATCGAATTCAGCAGCGGGCACCTTTAATGGGTTGCGACCTTTCTCCCACATGTCGGCCCATGGAAGGCTGGCGGGGTGGCCGTGAAAGGCACCGGGTTGAACGAGAAAAAGTTTGCTGGTGCCGAGCCAATCGCCCTGGTTGTCAGTGACCCAGAGGCGATCTGCGGGATCAACGCCCACGCCGTTGGGGGAACGGAAGCCTGAGGCGAGGGGGGTGGTTTTGCCGTCAGGGCTGATCTTTAAAACCCAGCCGCGCCACGGGGCAGCGGAATACATGCGGCCGGAGCCGGCGCGGTGGTTCTGGTAGAACTGTTCTCGGGTGAGCCCGTAGTGACGGAATTCTCCGCGGATTTCAGGGCGGATGCTGGCGCCGTTGGAGGCGAGGTTGAGGCCGACGAAGTAATTGCCTTCCCTGTCGCGTGCGGGGCCGAAGGCAAACTCATGATAATTTCCGGTCATGCCGAACCGGTCGCTGATGGTCTGGTAATGGTCGGCTTCGCCGTCCTTGTTCGTATCGCGTAGGCGGGTGAGTTCAGCGCGTTGCATGACGACCAGCGTGTGATCGTCCTCGGCCACGATGCCCAAGGGTTCTTGCAGGCCGTCGGCGAACAGCTTCCATGCTTTGGATTTGGGTGTGTAGGTATAAACCTCGCCGCGATGAAAACAAGCGGCAAGCCGGCCGTCGGGCAGAAAGGTGAGGCCGCCGATCTGGGCATCCAGTCCCTTGGGCGTGGAGATGTTTTCAACCTTGTAGTAATCGCCAATGTTCGCCCCGTGGAGGGTCAAGGAAGCAAGGCAGGCGAGAGTGGAGGCAAGGCGATTCATTTTTTGTGGACGTGACGGTGGGTGATAGTGAAGGCGCGGGCTTTCCCGGGAGGCAAAGTGGTGACGCCGTTGGTGATCTCCGAGTCAATCTCCGCATGCCCTTTGCCAAGGGTGAGCCGCACAGGCTGCGTGACGCCCGGGATGCGGAAGTGCCGCGCGATGCCCATGCCGTCGGGGAGTGCATTGATGCGTTCGAAAATGTCCTGCCCGTTGATGTTGTAGTGGAACACGGGATGGCCATCGATTTTATGGTACCCCTTGAACTCAACCTTTTGCAGCGCGCGGCCGATTTGGATCGGGAACATGTCCGGAGCGGTCCAGAACTTGTTGCCGATGATCTTAGCTAATCCGTTGCCGTTGCCGCGCCAGACGGGCATGGGGTCCACAAAACCACCGATCCAAGCGTAGCGCAGGCGGCAGCGGCCAGCGTCCCAACAGTAGGAGATGCCGTGGGGCAGAGCGACGGCGATGGCGGCCGGCGAGGCGTCGGGCATGAAGATGCGGTACATCAACGGTCGGCGATGGGGCCAGGCGTGGAAGGTCTTGTTTGAGCTGCCGGCGCGGGCAAGAGGGGAGACGTTTTCGTCCTGCGCCAAGGTCGGCATCTTGATGCCCACGTACATGGCACCGTACATCACTAGGCCGTGCCCGGGGAAGGTGCAGACGTAGGGATAAATTCCCTTTTCGCGTGGAGCCGTGAATTTCAGGGTCGCGGTTTCGTCGGGTTTGAGCACGGGCGTGTGCCAGAGGATGGATTTCCCGCGAGGAATGTAATTGGAATCCGGTGGCAACAAGGCGGCAGCCTGCACAACATCGAGCCGTTTGCCGGGCGCAATGAAGACGAGATTGTGTGCCATCTCGTCATTGTTCTTAAAGGTGATCTCGACCGCTTGTCCGGGTTCGGCGGAAAAGCGCGGCTTGTCAAATTGCAAGCCTGGCAGAGTGCCGAGTGGGATTTTCACCGGCGCGGCCTGAAGGCCGACGGTGGCAAGCAGGGTGAGGAGGAGACGCATTGTTTTAAACAAAATTGAATTTCAAATCCTGAAATGCCCCGATGTTTGTTAGGGTTTTGAGATGGGTATTTGGTTGTAGGTCTTATTTTTCCACGATCCAGATGTTGCGGAAGCGGACGGGGTTGCTGTGGTTCTGGAACCAGATGGGGCCCGGTGCGGGGCCTTCCTTTTGGCCGGCGCCGGTCTTGTTGAGCAGGGCGTAATCGTCATGGATGGTGATACCGTTCAGCTTGGCGGTGACGCGGGCCTTGGCGGTGCGCTTGCCATCCGGGCCAAACTTGGCCGCGGTAAATTCCACGTCATATGTCTGCCAGGTCAGCGGCGGGAAACAGGCGTTTACGTCCGGGAACTTCTGCCTGTAGAGGCAGCCGCAGTCGTTCTTGCCGGGGTTCAGTTCAATGCCGAAGGAATCGAGGATCTGCAGCTCATAACGGCGCTGGAGGTATAATCCGCTGTTGCCGCGGGCCTGGCCACGTGCCGTGGGCTTGAACGGCAGCTGGAATTCCACATGTAGCTTGAAGCTCTGGAACTTATCCTTTGTGGTCGCGCCTTCCTGCATCAGGCCAGTGTCATCAATCTTCAGCCCGTTGAGCGTACCGTTGTCCTTGCCAGCGAAAAGTACCTTGGCACCCTTGGGCGCCGCCGCGTCGAGGGTCGGGGATTTGCGGGTGGTCTTCCTAAACTGCCCTACCTTGCGGTCGCCCTTGGCGGCAATTATTTCACCATCCCGGTAGTAAAGAGTGATGGGCGACTCGTCATTGGTAAACACGGCTTTGTCGTCGCCTTGGCGTTTGCCAGTGTATTTCCACTGGGTGTCTCCATCCCAACCTGCGCCGGGCAGGCCACCCTTGAAGGCCGTGGCACCAAACGCGCCGTTGCCCAAGGCCACAATTTGCAGGCCCAGCTTGTGTTCGTTGTCGTCGCCGTCGGTGCCTTCGCCGAGGTATTCGCCCTGAATGGCAAAGTCTGGATCCTTGGCGGCGGCCTCGGGGGTGACGTAGGTGGTTTGGCCCTTGGGCGCGGCATGAAGGACACAGGCCAAGGTGGTGAGTAGCAGCAGTGGTCTCATCCGGGGAAACTAGAAAGTCATCGGTCGAAAGTCAAAGCCGCAGCGCAATTCATGATTTGGCGTCATTTGCCATTGCCAAGTCAATCGCGGGGAGTATTCTCCCAGTTGCGAACGTCCAATCGAAATATGAAACGGTTGCTTCTCTCTTTAGCGCTGGCGGGGACAGTGTTGGCTCCCTCCTTTTCGTCGTACGCAGGCGGGCTGATTGTCTGCCACGATATTATTGTGATTCCGCCGCATCCGCGCCCGCCCATTGTCATCCCGCCGCGCCCGGTGCCGTGGCCGCGCCCGCGTCCGCACGTGTTTGCGCCGATGGAACTGCAGAGCCAGCAGGTGACCGTGAAGATTGCCGACCGCGTGGCGCGCACGACGGTGGAGCAGGTGTTTTACAACCCCAACAGCCGGCGGCGTGAGGGTACGTTCATGTTCCCGGTGCCCAAGGGTGCGGCAATCGCGGATTTCCGCATGGAGATCAATGGCAAGCTGCAGAAGGCGGAGTTGCTGGACGCGAAGAAGGCGCGACAGATTTACACGGACATCGTGCGCAAGATGAAGGATCCGGCGCTGCTGGAGTTCTCAAGCCAGCGGCTTTTCAAGGTGAGCATTTTCCCGTTCGAACCGCACGGCAAGAAGCGCATTAAGCTGACGTACAATCAGGTGCTGAAGCATGACGCGGGGCTGGTGGAGTACGCGTACCCGCTGGGCACGGGCAAGTACTCGAGCAAGCCGATCAAGAATTTATCAATCAAGGTGGAGCTGGAGGCAGGCGCGCCGTTGAAGGCGATTTACTCGCCGACGCATGAGGTGGAGATCAAGCGCGACGGAAAGCAGCGGGCGACCATCGGCCTGGAGGCCAAGGGGGTGAAGCCGGGCCAGGATTTCAAGCTGTACTACCAGCCCAAGGCAAAGGGCATCGCGGTAAACCTGATCTCGCACCGCGAGGGCGACGGCGACGGGTACTTCCTGCTGCTGGCCTCGCCGGGTATCGACGTGGGCGAAGGCAAGGTGGTGGAGAAGGACGTGGCTTTTGTCATCGATACTTCCGGCTCCATGGCGGGCAACAAGCTGGAGCAGGCGAAGAAGGCGTTCCAATTCTGCGTGGCCAACCTGAACGACGGCGACCGCTTTGAGGTCATTCGGTTCTCCACGGAGACGGAAGCACTCTTCGATGGGTTGAAGTCGGCCAATGGCAAGAACCGCAAGCAGGCCACGGAGTTCATCAAGGATCTCAAGCCCATCGGCGGCACGGCCATTAATCAGGCGCTGGAGGACGCACTGGCGCTGCAGCCCAAGGGCGACCGGCCATTCGTGGTGATCTTTCTCACCGACGGCAGGCCAACCATTGGCATCACCAGCGAGGATCAGATTGTGAAGAATGTCGAGAAGGCCGCGGGCCGCACGCGCGTGTTCAGCTTTGGCATCGGCACGGACGTCAATGCGCACCTGCTCGACAAGATCACCGAGGAAACACGCGCCAGCAGCCAATACGTGACGCCCAATGAAGACATTGAGGTGAAGATCTCCAGTTTTTACACCAAGATCAAGGAGCCCGTGCTCGCCAACCCGCGGCTTAAGTTCCCTGACGGCGTGCGCGTCAGCAAGCTCTACCCCAACAGGCTGCCAGACCTGTTTAAAGGCGAGGAGATTGTCCTCGTGGGCCGCTATAATAAGGACGCCCGTGGCGACGTATTGCTCGAGGGCACCGTCAACGGCAAAAAAACGCAATCCGAGTTTGGCGTCGATTTTCCCAAGGAGGCCGACCACGACTTTATCCCGCGCCTGTGGGCCACGCGGCGCGTTGGTTATTTGCTCGATGAAATTCGCCTGCACGGCGAGAAGAAGGAACTGAAGGACGAAGTCACCCAGCTAGCGCGCAAGTATGGCATCGTCACCCCCTACACCGCCTACCTCATCATCGAGGATGAACGTCGCCGCGGCGTGCCAATGGCCGCCCGCACGCTGCGTCGGTTTGAAGCCGATCGCGAGGTGCTTGAGCAGGCGCGCGCGCAGTTCGAGAGCTTCAAGCGCGACAAGGCTGGCGATCTCGCCATCGGCAGCGCGCGGGCTGCCAAGCTTCTCAAGGAAGCCACGAACGCCCTGGCCTCCCAGCAGCGCAGCAACGCCGAGGCTGCGCAAGGCTTGGGTGGCTACCGAGGCAACGGCGCCGGGCTTGCGAACGGAGCCCCAGCTGCACCCGGCGGATTTATTGTCCCCGGACGCAAGGGTGCTCCCGGGCAATCCTCCAAGGCGCGGCAGGTTGTGCAACCCATGCAATATTTCGGCGGCAAGAACTTTTGCCAAAATGACAAATTCTGGGTCGATACCGACGTGCAAAAAGCCGAGTCCGCCAAGGCCAAGCGCACCCGCGTGAAATTCAACAGCGACGCTTACTTCGCCCTCTTGGCTAAGGAACCCAAGGCCGCCCAATGGCTTGCCCTCGGCCAAAACGTCCAGTTCGTGCTCAACGGCACCATCTACGAAATCCACGAATAAAAAACCACCCACTCATCCACCGAGCCACGGAGGGCGGCTCGTTATGGGTTTATTACGGGCAAAAACATTGCAATAGGCGCTGATTTGGTTATTGTCAGGCGTCAAATTTACCGGACTTAATCAATGGAAATGATACGAATTTTACTGGCCATAGCAGTTGTTTCGACAGGAGTTCCTCAGCTCGCAGCTGCGGTGCCGGGTGCTCCGCGCGTTGCCCCATCCAATGTCGTCGCCCTTCAGTTCCAGTTAAAGAATGTGGAGACTCAGATTGCAAATCTTCGTAATTTTATGACCCGGGGCAATCTTTCTCCCCAATTGGCCTCGGCATACCAACTCAAGCTCAAGCAACTTGAAGCGTCCCGCGATCATTTGCGCCGTCAACTGGGCATTCCCGAGGGCGATTTAAGGAACGTCAATCCCCCGGAGAAAAAAGGTGCACCAGCCCCAAATGGAAAACACTTCCCCGCACATTGGGGTGCGCCGCCTCTTCGGCAGACTCGTGACCTGCGCACGCTTCCCGGCGGCTACGGTCGTGGCAGCGGCACGTTGGCCAAGTGGATTCAAGGGAATATCGACCGCGACAAGGCCAAGGCAAAGAATGGTCAGAACCAGAAGAAACCCAATTCCAAGCCTGACAATAAAAAAGAAAATAATAATAAGGATAAGAAAGACAAAAAGTTTACGGCTACACAGGTCAACGCAGTACGATTTGCCACAAATTTTGACAGGCGCGTCCTGTCACTGCCCGGAATTATTGGAGTAGGAGTTGGTGGTCGAAACAACAACGACGCCTGGATAAACGTGGTGGCCCGGGATAAGAATTCCATGGCCAATGCGCAGAAATATGTAGGGGCCAAGGTGAACGGAGTGCCAGTTAAATTCCAGGTCGTTGAAACCATCAAGGTTCCGCGCAACGATGGTAAACTGCGGCAACCGAGGATACTTCCAGTTCAGCCAAGGCGTTAATGAAAAAACATGACAGGTGGGGCATTTACCGACCGAGTCCGTCTGAATTTACATAGAAAAAATCACTCATAAAACGAACGCGACATGAAACGAACTCTATCATTGTTCATCGCCACTGCGACCTGCATCACATTTGCTGATGACAAACCTGCGCAACCGCAGGTTCTTCCCAAGGCAGACGCCCCTAAACAGGCCCCTGCAAAAAAAGTTTTCCGGGCACCCAACGGCAAACAATTCCCTGAACATTGGGGTGCGCCACCTCTTCGACAGACACGGGATCTGCGCGTGCTCCCCGGAGGTTATGGCCGCGGCAGTGGCACGTTGGCCCGTTGGATTCAACAGAATCTGGAAAAGGACGCCAACAAGGGCAAACCGGGCATCAAGCCGGTAGCAGGCAGAAAGCCTTTCCCCAAACATTGGGGTGCTCCGCCGCGTCTGCAAACCAAGGACCTCCGCCCGTTGCCCGGTGGTTACGGCTTAGGCAGCAGCACATTGGCCGGGTGGATTCAAAAGAACTTGGACAATGACGCCAAGAATGGCGTGCCGGCTCCTCCGGTTACCGTTGATCCAGTGGCACCGCCTCGGCCGGTGGCTCCGCCGCCAGTGTTTAATCCCGAAGCCAAGGCCAATGAGCTAGCCAAGGAACAGGCCAAGGTGGATACGGCCAAAGTACAGGCTGGCATCAAGGCTTGGGAAGCAGCCAAGGCCAAGTGCAAGGGGAATTATAGTTACAAGGTCGGCTTTCAGAGCTTTGTTGGTTTCGGTCATGAAACCACCATCGTGGTGAAAAATAACAAAGTGACCGAGCGGCATTATCGTACATTTAACCGCAGGCGCCCCATTGCTCCGCCTCGACCCGGTGGCGGAGCACCTGCTCAGCCTAAGACAATCAGCTGGGTGGAAAAGGGTGAAGCCATCGGCACGAATAAACGAGGTGCCCCCGCCAAGACGCTTGATGAGCTCTACAAGGTCGCCTTGGAAACAGCCCAAAAACCGCTCAAGCAATTCGAGCGCCGTTACATTCGTTCCGACAAACAGGGACTGCTCGTTTCCTGCTACATCAGGGATCGCCGCATTGCCGATGACGCACCCCGGAATGGCTTGGTCGTTTCCAGCATTCAACTGGGCGGCGGCAATGAGGCTGTTGCTGCGCCCCCGGCTCCCGAGGGTGGTGGGGACTGCGCCTTGTGTCGCACAGAGGCCCATCAGTTGCATTTGGGTCAGGCCGAAAATGGCCGCACGATTACCGTCAAGCTGGGCAGTACTCTGAGGGTGAAACTTAATGGCAACCCGACCACCGGATTCACCTGGAATAACGTCACACGCGGCACGGGACTGAAACTCTTGGGCAAAATCACCCACAAGGCCGGTCGCCCAGTCCCAGGAGCACCGGGGATGTCAACCGCCGCTTTTCAGGCGATGAAACTCGGCAAGTCAGAACTCGTGCTGGAATACCGTCGCGTGTTTGAAGACAAGCCACCGCTCAACACCGTGAAGATCAATATCGTGGTCACCGAAGATGGCCGGGCAACCACCGAGCCGACAGCCAACAAGAATCAGGCGCGCATTGCGGAGTTGGAAAAGGAAATCGCCCGCATGAAAGACTTCGCTCGCCGGGCACGTTTTACCCCGGAAGGTTTGCGCAAACATAATGCCAAGCTAGCCGAACTGGAGAACGAGTTGGCCGC
>PBLV01000045.1 GCA_002721895.1 Verrucomicrobiales bacterium | reverse complement strand
TCTATGCCATCAATGGCACGACTGGGGTCAAGCTATGGGAATTTGAAACGGGAGAGAGTGTGACCTCCTCCCCCGCCATTGGCTCGGATGGCACGGTTTACGTCGGGTCAAATGACAAAAAGCTCTATGCCATTAAGACCGACTCCAAAGGCCTAGCCAAAAGCCCGTGGCCCATGTGTGGGCGAAATGCCCAACACACCGGCCGCGCACCGAAGAAGTAGATTAGCCAGAGTTTTATTCGCCGACCTTGTTGGAGACATCATGTCCGGCCCATGGCTGGGATTTACTTTTTCCCGTCCTGTGCATTCTTGTTCAAGTTTTTGAGCACAAGTTGCCCCGGCGCTTTTGGAGTGATGAAGTAATGGAGGGTTTGGCCGGTCTGGGCGTCGGAGATTCTCCAAATGTGCCCGGCGAAGGTGCGCTGGCGAAAATGGCCGGTGGGGCGGAGGGTTCCGTATACCTTGGCCTTGCCGGCAAAGTCGATCCACTCCATGTGCAGGGTGAGGCCGGTGGCGTTGGCGATGAAGATTTCCGTCTCGTGGGGTGTGCGCGGAGAACGCCAGTTTTCGGATTCCGGCGACAAGAGTTCGAGTTCCACGGCGTGATCGGGTGCCAAGGTTTCCAGCCCCTTGCGGTAGCGCTGGTACCAGGCGTTAGCCTTGGCGGACCACGCGAATGTGGGCACGGCCTTGGGTTCGAAGCCTTTAAGATGCGCGGAAGCGGGCTGCCTGTCGGCGGGGTGTTGATATTGCCAATCGTTTTTGCCAAAGACTTCGGCGACGAGCTTGGCCAGTGCGGGGTCGTATTTTTCCAACTCGGCACGGGTGTTAACGTGGTTGTGATCGTGGTCATCCTCGCGGTTGGTGCCAAACCACGACTGCACGCCCTCGGCCCAGTATTCGTGGTGGTTGCGCCCGGCGTATTTGCCCTTCCACAAGCCGGCTTTCAGGGCCGCCTCGTGGGTGGCCTTCAGCCGATCATCAAAGGTGGGGTCGGTTTCCGACAGGGCACGGGAATGGATGGCGTGGGCGAATTCGTGAATCAGGATGTTCTCCGTGGAGTAGGGATCGCCGGGATAGTTTAAAAGATTTTCCTCGCCGCAGGAGACAACGGGAATGTCCTTTGAAGGGCCAAGGCCACGGGCGCGCCGGTTCCAGAACAGGCGGGGTTGAAGGCGGCGATGCTCGGGAATGTCGGTGGTGTACTCGTTGTGGGCGATGATGGAGAACCGCACCTTGTTTTTCACCAGTGCACGGAGCAGGTCCTTCCGCTGGCCAAGCATGTTGCGGATCAGGTAGGCAGCTTCCCGCAGGGCATGGTCCGAGACATTTTTTGAGGCGATGATGGGAAATCCATTGACGCTGAGGTGCTTGGTGTAAAACGGATCCAGTTTCCACGCCTTGACGAGCTTGGGCGGCGGAGGGGAGACCTTTGCCAGCGCGGAAACCGGGCAAATACAGGAAAGGAAAAAGAAGACGGCACGCACAAGAGGTGACTAGACCGGTTGAAGAGCATTGGCAAGCCCCGAGGTTACATGGGCGCGATGCCTCCTTTTGTGTCAGGCATAGAGTAAGCCCGGTTCATCCCCGGGGAACGATGGGTTGTGGAATCGTGTTGCAACGACCAAACAACCCATTGCAGCGACCAAACAACACGTTGCAACGCCCAAACAACACGTTGCAGCGACCAAACAACCCGTTGCAACGCCCAAACAACACGTTGCTTTTCAGAAAAACGAAGAAAAATAAAAAAATTTGGCAATTTCACCAAATCCGGTATCGCAGACTTCCCGACCTGCCGTAGTGAAGGCCTCCGAGCCTGCGTGGGTTGGGGATGTTGGGCTTCGATTCTTGCGTTGGAGGGGGTTGGGGGGCAATTTGGCGCGGGGTGAGGTTTTTGATGCTCAACTGGCGTGATCTACGCAACCCGTTGGCGGGCGGGGCGGAGCGGGTTTCGGAGGCTTACCTGCGGGCGTTGCTGGCGCGCGGGCACGAGGTGGTTTGGTTTGCCAACACTTTTCCGGGCGCGCCGCGGGAGGAGATGCTTGAGGGACTGCGGGTTGTTCGGGCGGGAGGACGGTTCACCAGTTGGCTGGCGGCGCGACGTTGGGCGCGCGGGCAGGAGTCGTTTGACTTGGTCATGGATCAGCATCATGGGATTCCATGGTTTGCCCCGTGGTGGGTGAAGGGGCGGGTGGTGGCTTATATTCATGAGGTGTTGGGACCGATTTGGAGTTCGTTTTATCCCTGGCCGGTTAGTGCAGTGGGACGGCTGCAGGAGCGGTGGTTTCTGCGACGATACCGCCATACGCCTTTCTGGACGGGGTGCGACTTCACGGCGGATCAATTGCGTGGACTGGGGGTTAATTCGGTCACGCAGGTTTCGTATGGGATTGACATGGAAGCGCTGGATGATTTGGGGGAGAAAAAACTGGAGGAGCCGTTGCGATTGATTGTGGTGACGCGGTTGGCGCCGAACAAGCGGGTGGATCATGTCATCGAATCGTTGCGGCACCTGCGGAAGGAGGGAATCCAGGCATCGTTAAAAATCGTGGGCGATGGGCAGGAGCGTTCGCGCTTGGAACGGCAGGCACGGGGATTGCCCGTGGAGTTTGCGGGCCGTTTGGCCGAGGAGGAGAAAAACGCGGCGTTGCGGGAGGCGCATTTGCAGTTGCATGCATCGGTGCGGGAGGGATGGGGCTTGAACATCACCGAGGGTAATGCAATGGGAACGCCGGCGGTGGTGTATCCGGTGCCCGGGCTGGTGGAATCAACACGTGACAGGGAAACGGGTTGGGTGGCCGAGATGGAAACGCCTCAATCGCTGGCGGATGGAGTAAGGGCCGCGTTGGCGGTGCCGGACGAATATCAGCGCTGGCGCGAGGCGGGCCGGGACCGGGCAAGGGATCTGCATTGGGACAATGTCCTGCCGGCGGCGTGTGATCAGTTGGAGGCGTGGGCGCGGGATGGGTAGGGCCTTATCCGGTGGCATCTGTCCGCCGGATTTGCAGGGCGCAGTTCCAGGTCAAAAACTCCCGCGCAAGAGGCAGGCGGGTGAGGAAGGCGAGTTCGTTGTAGTAGCGCGGGGCCATGCGCTGGACAGCCAGTCCCGGTTGCGCGCGGATGGTTTTCAGGACAGTGCCGATGTAGGTGCGGAAGAGGTTTTTGCCGACCGTGTGGATGGGGCCGGAGGTTTTGCCGAGGTAATGCCACGGGGAAAACTCGTGGCCGCCCCAAGGCGAAAGCCAGTTGGTCCAGCTCAGATAAAAAACACCGCCGGGCTTGAGCAACTTGGACAGGTTGTGGAGCAGATGGTTGGGGTCGGCCAGATGTTCCAGGACGTTGGAACACATCACCAGGTCGAACTGGCCATAGCTGGAAAGATCGGCGTTATTGAGGTCGACCTGCCTGAAGGGGCCGTCCTTCATTTCCTCGAGTCGAAGATCTTCGTAGTCGGCAAAGGTCACCTCGGCGCCAGCGGAGGTGCAGAGCCTGCCCGGGTGACCGTGGCCGCAGCCGAGATCCAGCATGCTGGTGCCGGGCCCGATCTTTACGCCGCCCCCCTGCAACCATTCAAGGGCGTCTTTCGCCTGCAATTCAAAGAATGCCCGCGCGTTTTTTTCGTAATTAAAATGGAGGGCGATGAGGCGATGGATGATCATCGGCACGCCGAGCTTTGCACTCGCCGGGGCGGGGTCAACCTTGGGTTGTCCACAACAATGACTTGCCGGGGTTGAGCCGGGTTGGTTGGCTCCGGCGCGCATGGCGGGTCATTTATATAACGGCGGGTTGGAAAAGGTGCGCTGGTTCGTGCGGCGGTTTGGGTTTCTGGAGTTATTACGTCTGCCGGTGCGCAAAGCCCTCTCACCCTGGGTTCGGCCGCGCCTGAAGCCGCGCCGGTTTAGCCTGCGTGGGCACGAATGGGATTGTATCTACCACGATCACAATGTCACTTGGAGCAACGAGCGTTGCGTCGAGGTTGGGCTGGGCTTGGCGTATCTCGACGAATTCAAGGGGCAGTCAATCCTGGAGGTGGGCAACGTGATGTCGCACTACGCCGACACAAGCCATCCCGTGGTGGACAAGTATGAGCATGCGCCGGGCGTGATCAACGAGGACATCGTGGCTTACCGGACGGAGGAGCGGTTTGACCTGGTGTTTTCCATTTCCACGCTGGAACACATTGGCTTTGATGATGACGCGACAGGAGTGTCCGCTGGGAAAATTCTGGATGCCATTGATGCCTGCAAGGCACTGCTTGCGCCCGGCGGCAGGTTTGCCTTCACTGTTCCCATCGGCTACAATCCGGACTTGGACGAATTGATACGCAGGCGCGCCTTGGGCATGGCCCGAACGGAGTTTCTCATTCGCCGGGGACCACGCGAGTGGGAAGAGGCCTCCCATCAAGCTGCCATTCGTGCCGCCTTTGGCAGCCCTTATCCCTACGCCAATGCCCTGTTAATCGCCGAACATGAGGCACCCCGCTAATGCGCATCCTGCTGGTCTCACTGTTTTACGAGCACGACTTTGGGGGCGCGGAATTGGTGGCCCGTCGAGCTCGAAGCCTGCTGCTTGACGCCGGGTGGGAGGTGGATGTGCTCTGCCTTGCGGGCGGCAAGCCGCACGGTGAAAAAGGCATCCACCGTTTGCGTGTGCCGTGGTGGCGGCGGCCCGGCGAGCAGTGGTTCAAGCGATCCATCATCTTTCTGCCGGGGCCTGGCATGGATGCATACCTCTTGGCAGAGGCTCGCGGAAAGGTCGAGCCCTTCAGTTATGATGGTGTCTTTTGCGTGGATTTCAACGCCGTGACCCTTGCCGTTGACTTGGCCCAGCCCGGAGGCCCGCCCGTGGCCCTGTGGCTGCAGGAAAACCTGCCGCGACGACTGGACCGGCTAAACATCAAATCCATCGCTGGGCCCCTCATTTCCAAGCTGCTCGCCATGCGGGAACCGCTGTGGCAGTTCTCCATGGCCCGCTGTCACTCAGTGGCGGCCGTTTCACGCTTCACTCGTGGCCAAGGGGCGGCTTTTGCGGGCGAGAACCGTTACACAACCTTGCACCCTCCCCTTGACGACGCACTTTTAAAGGCAAGTCCGGTGCCCGCCCGGCGTGATGGCCCGGCGCGCCTGTTGTTCCTTGGACGCTTGTCGCCCGAAAAAGGGGTGGACCTGCTGCTGGACGCATGGCCGCAATTGCGCGACAAGGCCACGTTGACTTTGGCCGGCTTGGATGGACCATTGGCCGACGAGGCTCGCGCCACAGCCCGCGATGATGAGCGGGTTCATTTGCTCCCGTCTGTGCCCCCGGAAGAGGTGCCCGCGTTGGTCAGCGAGCATGAGATTGTTTGTGTGCCCTCCCGTGTGGAGGAGAGCCTTTGCCGGACAGCCTTGGAAGGGCGGTTAATGGAGCGGCACGTGGTGGCGAGTGAGCGGGGGGCCATTCCCGAGGTGCTTGAGGGCTATCCACTGGCCTGCACAATCCAGCCGGACGCCTCTGACTTGGCTTCGCGGTTGTTGGAAACCATCGCCGGGCGCCGTGATCTCACGACGAAGGAACGAAAGGCAGAAGTGGAAATTCGGCGCATGTTTTCACCCGATGATTTTGCCAAGCGCGTCGCCTCGTTGTTGGGCCGCTAACCCTGACCCAATCTTTCCAGCCAGAGGCTTCCGCCACAGGCGTTATGGCCTTGCTTTCGCGCGCGCCGAAGGGCCGGGCACCCGGCCAGGACGGCTTCTTGATGGGTGTGAAACATGTGCCCCATCATCCAGGCCACCCGAAAATCGTTGTTGTGTGATAAAAATGCCTCCAGCAGATACTGTTCGTTCCATAGTTTAACCTCGTCCTTCACCCAGGCCGGGGGATAGTCGCGGGGTGTGTGGATGTCATGCACATGCACCCAAACGCCCGGGGCAAGGCGGGGCAGGATTTCGAGGTACTCGCGGAGGACATCGCCTTGCGGTCGAATGACGTGCGAGGAGTCAATGAACAAAACGTCGCCGGCCTGCAACTCGGTGAAGAGCTTGAGATCCATCCGTTCCAGCCGTTCGCGGATCAATTCCACCTCCAACTGTTCCAGCCAAGGCGCCTCGTAGGGCTCGATGCAGATATGGCGGCAACGGCAATCCGGGTTTTCCTCGCGGTTGCGCTGGAGGGCTTTTCGGGTGAGAAGCGTTGAGTGACCGCTGCCAATTTCAATGAAACGGCGTGGCTTTAGATGGCGCACGAGGCTGTAGAGCACATCGGCATCGCCCGGGCCGAAGGCGGGGTTGCTATAATAGAAGCCGCCCTTGCCGTCGGGTGCCCAAGGAAAGGCAAGCAATTCGTTGGCGTAGTCAAATTTTTGCAACAGCTCCAGTTGTTCGGTGTCGGACCATTTGATGCCGGGCAGTTCGCGTGGCTCGTCCAGCGACCGGTGGAGGTGGCTTGGGTTGACCAGCGGCTCGTAGTATTGGTCGCGCACGGGAAACACACCGGTTTTCCTGAACGCCCAGCGTGCGGCGCGGAATCGTTCAACGCCCGCCATTCGAATGGCGCAAAGCAGAGAGGAGGCCAGAAACGTGCACGGAAGAAGCAAAACGTCAGCCACCGGCATCAGGCCATTGACGGCCCTGCGTGCCAGCCCGTCCGGCGGAAACAACCTGAAAAGAATATCACGCACCCCCGGCCATCAATGTGCCAACAGGGCGGGAGGGGAGCAAGCGTGAAGGCTCAGCCGGGAGTAACTTCTCCCGGTTCCTGAGGAACGGGCTCCTGCTGGCCGGACCATCTTAACTCGTGGAAAAACCGTTTGGTGGACCAGCATCCTGAGCCAAACACGGCTACCGTGGCCAAGAGGAGAATCAGGCGGAAGGCTTTCATGCGGCGAACGTAGCATCCGTTCTCGCCGGATCAATCCAAAAGCGGATCCTGTTTACATTGAACCCTTGCCTCCACTGGCGTACGGTGCGGCGGCAGATGAAGGTGGTGATTCTATGCGGCGGCTTGGGCACGCGTCTGCGGGAGGAAACGGAATTCCGCCCCAAGCCCATGGTGTCTGTGGGGCCGCAGCCCATCCTGTGGCACATCATGAAGCACTATGCGAGCCATGGGCACAAGGACTTCATCCTGTGTCTCGGCTACAAGGGAGAAGTCATCAAGGATTACTTCCGCAATTTCCTTTGGCATACCCACGATGTCACGCTGCAAATGGGGCCACAGTCCAAGATTGATTTTCACGACAACGAAGGCATCGAGGACTGGACTGTGACCTTGCTCGATACTGGCCAGGAAACCCAGACGGGTGGACGTCTGCGGAGAGCCATGAAACACGTCCCGGATGAAACCTTCCTGTTTACATACGGTGATGGTTTGTCAGACGTTGACATCAACGCCTCGATTGAGTTTCACCAACAGCATGGGACTTTGGCAACGATCACAGCGGTTAAACCCGCGGGCCGCTATGGCGAACTGTCGCTCAAGGATTTTACGATCACCGGTTTCCGCGAGAAACCCAACCAAGAAGACGCCTATATCAACGGCGGCTTCATGGTGTTTAACCGAGGGATCATTAATTACCTTTCCGGGGACGACTGCATTTTGGAACAAGAGCCGATGAAAGCTCTGTCGGCCTCCGGCCAATTGAAGGCGTTTTGCCACGATGACTTTTGGCAGTGCATGGACACCTATCGCGAACAGCAATTGTTGGAGAACATGTGGTCGAGCGGTAGGGCGCCGTGGAAAACTTGGTAGGCGATGTTTGGGGATTACTACAGGAACCGCCGCGTGCTGGTGACCGGGCACACGGGGTTCAAGGGTGGGTGGTTGTCACTGTGGTTGCAAGAACTCGGGGCGATAGTCCACGGAGTTGGGCTGGAGCCGCCCACGGAACCAAGCCTGCACGAGATCATCGCCCCAGGCACATTCGCGTCCGAAGCCCACTGTAATATTCGGAATTTTGAGGATGTGAAGGCGGTGATACGAAAGGTTAAACCTGACTTCGTTTTTCATCTGGCTGCTCAACCGTTGGTCCGACACTCCTACGAGGAGCCACTGGAGACGATGGCAACAAATGTGATGGGCACCGCGTATGTGCTGGAGTCGGTACGCCGGTTGGGCTTGAAGACCCCCGTGCTGGTGGTCACCAGCGACAAGTGCTACGCCAATGAAAGTGATCGGCAGCATTCCGAGGAAGATGCACTGGGTGGCGCGGATGTATACTCATCAAGTAAAGCGGCGGCGGAACTGGTGGCGCACAGTTGGCGTCGGTCTTTCTTCAACAGGAATGAAAAATTGGCTCTGGTTGCCACGGCTCGGGCTGGCAACGTGATTGGAGGCGGGGACTATGCGCCTGACCGGATTGTGCCGGATGCGGTACGAGCTCTGCAGAGAGGTCAGCCCGTGCCGGTGCGCAATCCAGAAGCCGTGCGGCCTTGGCAACATGTGTTGGATTGCCTGTCAGGATATCTGTGGCTGGGGAGCCGGATGGAGACAGCTTCACCGGCTTATAATTTTGGGCCTGAGCCAGACTCGATCCAATCCGTGCAGCAATTAATGGATGAGTTTTTGAAACACTGGCCAGGCGAGTGGGAAAACATGGCGGAGAATAATCCACCACCGGAAGCAGCGCGATTGACGTTATCCATCGCCCTCGCAAAAAAAGAACTGGGATGGAGGCCAACTTGGACGTGGAAAACCGCAGTGGAACAAACGGCTGTCTGGTATCGTTCCCGGCACCAAGACCACGCAGAGGATGTGCGGGCTTTTTCCCAGGAGCAAATTAGACTTTATTGCGACGGGGCCGAAATGGCGGGCAATCCTTGGACAAAATGAGTGCCATGGAATTGAAACCCCTGCCGATCGATGGTGCGTTTGAAATTGTCCCCGTTCCGCATTTCGATGAGCGAGGCAGCTTCGCTCGCATCTATGATGCTGATTGGTTTTGCGACCACGGATTGACTAATGAGTGGGTGCAGGAGAGCCTGTCATGGACGCGGACATGTGGGACTGTGCGCGGTCTGCACTACCAAACCCCGCCTTTTGCTGAAACGAAGCTCATCCGAGCCGTTTGCGGAATCGTGTTTGATGTGATCGTGGATTTGCGAAGGAGTTCGGCTACTTTTGGCAGGTGGTACTCGGTGCAGTTGAGCGCAGCACAAATGAATCAAGTCTATGTGCCTATGGGGTGCGCCCATGGTTTCTGCACACTTACAGATGATGTCCAACTCTTGTACAAGATGGATGAAATCTATTCTCCGGACCACGCGGCAGGTTTGCGATGGGATGATCCCGAGGTAGGGATTAAGTGGCCGATGGATTCACCCAGGCTTTCGGAAAAGGACGCTGCCATGCCAAAGTGGAGTGAGTTTTCCAGTCCATTTTAATGAGTGTCGTTTTGGACAAATTTCATTGCCGATCGTGTTGTTCAAATGCGGGATGCTTGGTTCTGGATCTTGGCAGACAGCCATTGGCCAATAACCTGCCAAGGCCGGAGGATTTGGAATACCCGGAGCCGTCCTTTCCTCTTCGGCTTGCAGTGTGTACGGATTGCTGGTTGTTGCAGATTTTGGATGTTGTCCCTCCGGTGAATCTTTTCAGCGAGTATGTGTACTTTTCCTCCTATTCGGATTTATGGCTGAAGCACGCAGAGGAAAGTGCGCGTCGCTATATGGACGAATTCAGCCTTGGCGCGGAAAGCTGGGTGGTGGAAGTCGCCAGCAATGATGGATATCTGCTCAGACATTTTGCCGCGGCGGAGATACCGCATTTGGGAATTGAACCGGCGGGCAACGTGGCGCAAGTGGCCAGGGAGAAAGGGGTGGAGACGAGGGTGGACTTTTTCAACACAGCCTTGGCACGTGATTTAGCCAAGGAGAAGCGGGCCGATTTGATCGTCGCCTGCAATGTGTTTGCACATGTGCCTGACCCCAACGATTTTGGGGAAGCCTTGAGGGTTTTATTGGGTGATGCGGGGACAGCAATCCTCGAATTTCCACATGCGGCGAAAATGATTTCCTATGGGGAATTTGACACGGTGTATCATGAGCATGTTTTTTACTTCACGCTTACTGCACTGGAACCCTTGTTCGAGCGGCATGGCTTGCGGGTTGTCAAAGTGGAGGAACTGTCAGTGCATGGGGGATCACTGCGGATATTTGTCCGGCACAAGGGTTGCCCGGCGGATGATTCGGTGTCTATCCTGCGCGAGCATGAGGAGGAAATAGGTGTGGGAACAACCGCATTTTATGATGGGTTTGCCAAGTGTGCACAGAACACCCGAAAGAAATTACGAGAGTTTGTGGAATCGTTGCGAGGGGAAGGGAAGCGATTGGCAGCCTATGGAGCGGCGGCGAAAGGGGCGGTCCTGATGAATTATTGCGGACTGGATTCTAGACAGATTGATTTTGTGGCAGACCGAAGTCCACACAAACAGGGAAGACTAATGCCAGGGGTGCGTGTGCCCATTAAGGAGCCGGGTGCATTGCGGGAAAAACGCCCGGATGTTGTATTATTGTTAGCTTGGAACTTTGCAGACGAAATCCAGTCCCAGCAGTCGGAGTATCGTGAATTGGGAGGCCGATTCTTGATTCCATTGCCAGAAATGAGACTTGTTTAAACTGGTGGAATGAAAACCGTGGTTATATCGCAACCCATGTACTTCCCATGGGTCGGCATGCTGGAGCAGATGGCGTTGGCCGATGTGTTTATTTGTTTGGATGATGCAGATTTTTCAAAGGGGAGTTTTTTTAATCGTGTGCAGGTGAAGACTTCGCAAGGCGTTCAGTGGCTGACTATTCCGAGGGCCGATCACCCAATGAAGAATAAACTCAATGAGGTTCAGCCAGCGTCTGGTAGTTGGCGGCGCAAGCATTTGGCTACGCTTCAGCAGGCATACGCGGCAGCACCTTTCATGGGGGAAATGTTAGATTTGGCGGAGTCGGTGCTCAGTTTGACACACGAATCGCTGTCGGGCTTGGGAACTGCAAGCATGATCGATATGGCTGGTTATTTTGGGATGATGCCAAAGGATATGCGATCTTCGGATCTTGGCGTGAATGGTGGCGGATCTGAACGGGTGTTGAAGCTTTGCCAGAAGGTGGACGGGGAGCGTTATGTGACAGGTCATGGCGCCAAGAATTATCTGGATCATGAGGCGTTTGAGGCGGCTGGGGTGAGAGTGGAATACATGGATTATGAAAAGCGGGAATATCCGCAGTTGCATGGGGAGTTTACGCCATATGTCACGGGCCTTGATTTGGTGGCAAATTGTGGGCCCGCGGGAAGAGAGTTTATTGTGTCTGGCACGGTTCCTTGGAGGGAATTCCTGAGGTGGGAAAGGGGGTAGTTTTGATTGGGGAATCGTTTCATGTCACTACGGTGGTTCCTGTTTACAACGGTGGACCCTTTATTGAGGCGACACTGCGATCTTTGCTGGGGCAGACACGGCGGCCGGACCGATTAATCGTTCAGGATAATTGCTCGACGGATGACACGGCAGAGATTGCGAAGGGGTTTGCCGGGGAGGGGGTGGAATATCGCCGGACGGCAGAGCATCTGCACAGTGGTCTTAGTTTCAACTTGGGGATGGAGTTTGCGTCGGAAACGGATGTTCTGCACATGATGACGGCGGACGACTTGGTGAAACCGACTTTTGTGGAACGTGTTCTTGAACCCCTGGTTGGGGTGGAGGGAAATGCACTGTCGTATTCTGCGTTTGAGGTGATCGATGAGGAGGGGCGTCTTTTGGAGGAAGGGGACTTGGCGAATTCGTTTCGGATTGAATCGGGCGCGCCGGTACGGGAAATTCCCATGGAGGATTTCTTGGCGGCTCAGGCGGTGTTGCGAACTATATGCACGCCGGCGGTGTTGATGAAGACGGATCGACGCCCGCTGCCGGCTGGGTTGCGGCTGGAGTTTATTCAGTGCGCGGATGCGGTGTTTTTTTCCGAGTGTACCCGTGATTACAAACGGTTCTTTGAGGTGCCCGAGGCACTTTGCCAATATCGTCGCCATGGGGCCACTACGACCACGCGTAACCGCGAGCGTCCGGCGGAGTTGATCCAGGACTACTGGAGAGCCACTTCCCGGGTGGATGAAATTCGCGGCAAATCGGGTTGGATGGCGAATTTTCGTCGGCGATGTTTTGTCGCTGCCGCGGCGCGGATTTTGTTGGGTGGCATTGAGGATTTGGATTCAGTTCGCCGTGCGGAGGCATTGCGAACGACTCGCGCAATCACCGGCCTGCCCGCATGGTGCTTGGGTAACTTGGCGGTTGCCCTGCGGAGGGTTCTTGGGCAGGGTCATTTCCGAAGGCCGTGAACAAGCTGGACGCGTTTACATCCGAATATTCTCCCGATTCCCCGGTGGCCATTGAGAATGATCTCCTAATGCATTGGTATCCCAAGCGGGTGGTGGGCCGGTTTGGGCACTGCGCGCAACTCTTGGAATTGGGGATCGGGCATGGCTACACGGCTTCAATTTTCAATGAGGCATGTGACCGTCACATGATGGTTGAGGGATCCCCAGTCATGATTCGGCGCTTCAGGGATTCTCACCCGGATTTCAGCGGCGAAATTGTGGAAGGGTGGTTCGAGACCTTTGAGACTGGTGACCGGTTTGACGTGATTATCATGGGATTTATTCTCGAGCATGTGGATGATCCGGGACTGATTCTTGACCGTTATCGCGCGCTTTTGCTTCCCGGTGGCCGCTTGTATATTGCTGTGCCCAATGCCAAGTCTCTCAACCGCCGGATGGGTTTGGAATTGGGCAAGATTGACGACATATACAGCTTGAACGAAAACGACAGGGCCTTGGGACACCAGCGCCAGTATTGCCGTGACACCTTGCGGGCAGATGTTGAAAACCACGGTTGGAAGGTGACGCATGAGGAGGGATTGTATCTCAAACCTCTCCCGCTTCCGGTTTTGAAGACACTGCCTGATTTCAAGGAGAATTTGAGGGCGATGATGGAGGTTGGGGTGGATTTTCCGGATTTGTGCGTGGCTTTGTTGCTGGAGGCAGAGGCTGCGTGAAAGTGGTCGCGGTGACCGGGGCGGGCTCGATGCTTGGGGAACAACTGTGCGCGATCCTGATCGAGTCGGGCGTAACCGTGATTCGCGTGGGCAGGGATACTGACGCGGAGATTAATCTGGATTTGCGTCATGGATTGAAGGAGGCGGTGGAGAGTGTGGCGGATGTGCTGTTTCACTGCGCGGCTGGGTTTGGTGACGACAGTCCCGAAGGCGTGCGGGCAAATTTTGAGATTAACGCAGCCGGGTGTTTGCATGTTTTGGAATTGGCGGACCGGTTGAATTGCCGTTCGGTGGTTGGCGCGGGCACCCTTTCCTCCTGTGAAAAATTTGAGCCGGGAGGCATGACAAGTTATGGATTTTCGAAGGCGCAGGGGGAGTCATTGTTGAAGTGGGGAATGATGCGCAGAGGAGGGAGGTTTTGTGCCCTTCGGTTTCCGCAGTTGTTTGATACAAACGGCCGTTCTGTAAAACATCAGGCTTGGTTTGGACGGGTGGTGGCGTACGCGGGGGCCGGGCTGGATTTAAATCTCCCGGCTTCGGAAGGGCCGCGGAATTTCCTTCATGTAGAGGATGCGGCACGGCTGATGTTGACGGCAGGACAAAGAGGTACATCTGGCGTATGTCCGGTGGTTCATCAAGAGTTAATAAACATGGGGGAGCTTGCGGAGTTGGCATTTGGCATCTTCGGAAGAGGCGGAACAGCACGGATCAGCGACGTCAAGAAACCATTTCGGCGGGTGAACTATCCGAAAGATGCCGGGATGTTTCAGGCCTTGGAAATTTCCCCCGCCATATCCCTGAGGGAAGGGCTGGCGCGGATTCGTGATGCTGGCACAGAGAGTGCGTTTGGTCCGCTGGATGTGACATGAGCGTGGAGCGAAAAGAGATCGCTGTGATGGTGACGGGTGTGGGGGCTGTCATCGGGTGTGGGATTGTTGAGGGACTGCGGACGAGTGGCCGGCCGGTGAAGGTCTTGGGAGTGGATCGTAATCCGGGTTGTGTCGGGCGCGATGCCTGCGATGAGTTTTATCCTAAGCCGCGGGTGCCGGAGGAAAGTGAGGCTTATCTTGATTTTTGGCGCGGGCTTGCAGATGAGGCAGATCTTGTTTTGCCGGGGATTGATGAGGATGTATTTTATTTGGACGCTCATCGCGGAGAATTGACCGCAACCCGGCTGGGCTTGAATTCGCGGGAATTGATCGACTTGGCGCGGGATAAGTGGCTGCAGATTGCGGCTGCTGGAGAATGGGCGATCCCAACGGTCTGCGAAAAAGACTGGGAGGAATGTGTGGAACTGCTGGGGCCACCGCCGTTTCTTTTAAAGCCGAGATGTGGCTCCGGTTCGCGAGGGATAGTGCGATTGGAAAATGCGGGGGATTTGGTGCGTCACGCGGATGGATTCAATATGATTCAGCGAATCGTGGGCAGGGATGATTGCGAGTTCACGGTTGGGATGTTCGGCTTGGGTGATGGGCGATCCATGGCGCCGCTGATTTTCCGGCGTGAGCTGTCGACCTCGGGTCACACCCGATTTGCCGAGGTGGTGGATGATGATGACGTTGCTAGGGCAGCCGTCGCGCTGGGGAGATGTTTGCAGCCGGTTGGGCCAACCAATTATCAGTTTCGCAAAGACGGGGCGAGGACGTGGCTGTTGGAAATAAATCCGAGATTTTCCAGCACCACGGCAATGCGCGCGGCCTTTGGCTATAACGAGGTGGCCATGGCTTTGGGTTTTTATTTGGACGGACAGGAGCCGGCTGCTTCCACAATCCGGAAAGGCCGGGCGCGGCGGGTGGCGGTGGACCGGGTGGAGTTGGAGTTCGACAGCCGGGTGGACGCCGGGCATTAATTTGCGGACGATGGAGCCGGAAGAGCAATTTGTTAGTGAAGTGCGGGAGAACATCCGCCGGTTGGGTGATGCTCCGGGGTTGGCTTCAAAATCCATGGAGTGGATGCAGGCTGCCTGTGATAGTGGCAATTACCTGTACAATTTCACTTGGCTTGGACGGCCGATTATTCAGTACCCGCAGGACATTTGCGCGGTGCAGGAACTGATCTGGTCGGTCAAACCGGATTTGGTCATCGAGACAGGTATTGCCCACGGTGGCTCGCTTGTGCTCAGTGCCTCCCTGCTGGCCTTGTTGGATTTGGAAGAGGCACATGTCAAGGGAGGCACGGTGGACCCGAGGCAATCGCGCCGGAAGGTTTTGGGCATCGATATTGAAATCCGCGCGCACAATCGGAAGGCCATTGAAGGGCATCCTCTGGCGGATCGAATCCAGATGATCGAAGGATCAAGCATCGCGACGGAGATCGTCGAGCAGGTCAGGGAAATTGCCCGTGAACACGATCGCGTGATGGTTTTTCTGGACTCCAACCATACCCACGACCACGTGCTCGCCGAACTGGAAGCTTACGCGCCATTGGTTTCCCCCGGCAGTTATTGCGTGGTGTTTGACACGCTCATCGAAAACCTGCCGACCGGCTCTTTTCCGGATCGGCCGTGGGACAAGGGCGACAACCCACGCACGGCGGTCGCGGAGTTTTTAAAATCGAACGGCCAATTTGAGATCGACTGCGCGATGGAAAACAAGCTTCAGATTACGGTGGCGCCGGGTGGATTTTTAAAAAGAGTGGCGGGTTGACCATGGATCGCATTCCCATTGCCGGTCCGGATATTTCCCAGCGGGAGATCGACTACGCTGCCGATGCGGCCGCGCATGGCTGGTACGAACGCGCTGGTGATTACCCTCGTCGATTCGAGGCGGCGTTTGCCGAATACGTCGGGGTGAAACATGCGGTGAGCCTGCCTTCCTGCACCTCGGGATTGCATCTCGCGCTGGCGGCCCTAGGGGTGGGCCCGGGGGATGAGGTGATTGTCCCCGACATCACCTGGATTGCCAGTGCCGCGCCGGTGGACTACGTGGAGGCCACTGCGGTGTTCGCTGATGTGGACAAGCAAACTTGGTGCCTTGACGTTGCGTCCGTGGAAGCATGCCTGACCGACCGTACCCGCGCCATTCTGCCCGTGGACCTTTACGGAGGCATGCCGGATTATACCGCGCTTCGGCAACTGGCTGACTCGCATGGCCTGAAGATCATCGAGGACGCCGCCGAGGCCATTGGCAGCGAATGCCACGGACGCATGGCCGGCGCATGGGGTGATGTGGCCGCCTTTAGTTTTCACGGATCAAAAACCTTTACCACCGGTGAGGGTGGCATGTTGGTGACGGATGATGATGCCGTGTTCGAACGCGTAATGCAGTTGCGCGACCATGGCCGCGCGCCGGGAGACATTTTTTTTAAAAACGAGGAGGTGGCCTTTAAGTACAAGCTCGCCCCCGTGGCGGCGGCGATTGGGCTGGCGCAGGTGGAGCGCGCGGATGAGTTGGTGGCTCGCAAGCGTGAAATCTTTGGCTGGTACCACGAGGCGCTTGATGAGACGGGAGAGATCGTGCTTAACCACGAACCGGCCGGCACGAAAAACTCCTACTGGATGGTGACAGCCCAAATTGACCCCGCACTGGGCTGGCCCAAGGAGAAACTCATGGCCGCTCTCTCGGAACAGGGCATCGATAGCCGGCCATTTTTCAACCCCCTCAGCAGTCTGCCGGCGTATGATGGGCGAAGGGAAGCCTTGGCCGCGCAGCGCCGCAATATGGTGAGCCATCGTCTTGCCCCATGGGGCATCAATCTTCCCTCGGCGTCCTGTTTAAGTCAGACGCAAGTGGAGCGCGTGGTGAGAACATTGTGTGAAGTGTTGGGCGTTGCCTGAGTGGGTTGCGATCTGGCAGACTGTCCCAGTCAGTTGCTGACTGTGTTTGACTTTCAATCCCGTGGCACGCGCGAAACGAAACAGGAAGAAGAAAGCTACGGATTCTCCATCGCCGGAACCCCCTTCCGAGGCGGGCACATTGGAAGCCGAACCGTCGAAAAAATCCATGCCTGCCGGGCGACCGGGTTGGCCCGCGGCGGCATTTGCGGCGGGCGTGTTGGCGCTGGTGCTGGTTGCATTGTTTCGCGAAAGCCTTCAAGTCGGCCGCGTGCTGTTTGCCAATGACGCACCCTTGGGCTTCATTAAACACTATTTCGAGAATGGCGGGGAGGGGTGGGGCACTTGGGTGGACCATACGTGGATCGGCTATGCCTACCCGGCGGCGGCCCTTGGCTTCACGACGCTTGTTGGCCTGCTGGGCATGGCGCTGGGAACGGATGGCTCGGTTTGGTTTGCCAATTTTTATGCGCCCGGTTGCCTTTGGTTGGCGGGCATGTGTGCCTGGGTTTTCTTTCGGCAAATGGGATGTGGATCTGCGGTTTGCCTGCTAGGCGCCCTGGCGGCGGCGTTGAATGGGGCCTTCTTCACTTACGCCACGTGGGGATTGCCTGTGCGGGCGCTGGCGGCGGGGATGACCTTTCTCGCATTGGCGGCGTTGGTGGGCGGACGGGGCCGCCGATGGTGGCCCTTGGCGGTGTTGGCGGGATTGGCGGTGGGCCAGGGAGTCATGGAAGCCTACGACATTGGCGCACTTTTCAGTCTATATGCCGCGGCGTATGCGGTGTTTCTTGTTTTAAACCGTGAAGGTTGGACGCTGCTCGCGTTGGGCCGAGGGGCGGCGGTGGTTGCTGTGATGGCGGTATTTGCCGGGCTCATGGCTTGGAACACCATTGCCAGCGTTCGGGAAACACAAACCCAAGGCATTGTGAATCAGGAATTTTCTGCGGAACACCAGTGGAATGGCGCCACCCAGTGGAGCCTGCCCAAGGCGGAAACCGCGCGACTGGCTGTGCCGGGTTTGTTTGGTTACCGGATGGACAGCCCGCCCGAGCAGCGTTACTGGGGGAGCGTGGGGCAAACGCCTGGCTGGCCGGAGCACCGCATGGGCATGCCGCATCATTCCGGATATGGCGTTTACGCGGGCGTGCTGGTTCTGGTCGTCGCGGTTTGGGGCTTGGTGAATTCGTTCCGCCGGGAGGATGGGCCTTATTCTCGCGTGGAATGCCGGTTCATTTGGTTTACGGCCACGCTGGCGATCATCTCACTGGGACTGGCATGGGGGCGGCACGGATTTTTATATCAACTGATTTACCCGTTGCCCTTCTTCAATGACATTCGGAACCCCATCAAGTTTATGCAGCCCTTCAGCCTGTTGCTGGTCATCCTGTTTGGCTTGGGGCTGCAGGGGATTGCGCGGCTCTACTTGGAGGATACCCGACGCCGCGTGAAGGAGGCCGGCTCAATGCTAAGCAACCTGTTTCAGCCTGGGGAAGGCTTTGAGAAGACTTGGGCGATTGGTTCCGGCGTATTTTTCATGGCCGCGGCGGCGCTGTCATTGGCGCTGATGACGTTGCAGGGAGACGTAGCCGTGCATATATCGCGAGGATTGGGACTGGCGGATGAACAAGGTGCAAAAGCGATGGCGGCCTTTGGCATGGGACAAATCTGGAGAACGCTGTTGTTACTGTTGATGGCTTTGCTTTTGTTGTTGGCGGTGCCGCGCTTGAGATGGTCGCCCAAGGGTGTGGTGGGCTTATGGGCGGCACTTGGAATTCTGCTGGTGGTGGATCTCGGCTCCGCTCATGGCCCGTACATCAAATACTGGAATCTGTCCGAGAAATATCCCTCCAATCCTGTTTTGGAGAAATTGGCCGGCCAATCAACCCAGGGCCGAACCGCTCTGCTGGACGGTCAGCGGTTCAACTTGGCCGTTCCCACCCCAGGAGGTCCTCAAGTCGTGCAACCTTCGCTAGAGGCTCATGTCTTGGATGTGCTTTTGGCACCCCTTCCACCGGCGAACCAAGTGTTCACCAATGCCTCTTTGGCCGTCGCTGCCGAGAATTTTCATCGCGGCATTTTGCAGTGCCAGACATCCGCAGATTTCCAACAGTTTGTTCAGTCCTTTTCAGCCTCCCATCCGAGCAATGATCCGGAACTTATGCAGTTTTGTTCCCAGCAGATTCAGCAAAGAGGCCTGCAACTCCGGACAAAGGGAGTTTCCGGGCAATTGGCCAGTGTCTATGGCGTTGAGTGGGCACAACATCAGATGCCTTGGCATGGCGTGCCCATGCTGGACATTGTGCAGGAGCCCCGGCCCAAACTGGCGGACACGGCATTTCGCACAAACCTTGCCCCGGCCGTTGCGCCCAGCCAGGTGAATGAAGCCGTCCGCTTGGCTCTCCGGAAGTTGGAACTCACTTCCACCCGCTATATTGTCAGTTATGCCGGTAGTTCCATCATGACCCAGGCCGCGCGCAGGAGGTTAGGAGATGCCAATGCCACTTCCGCGCTCAACGCTGTTCTCGATCCCCGTCGCCAGCGCTTCCGGCCTCTGGCCGATTTCAACATCGTGCCCGTGCCAGCGGGCATGGAGTCGGGGCAGTTGCCAGTCTCCTATTCCACGAGCGTAACCACCAATGGCAAGTTTGCGGTGACTGAGTTCCGGGGAGCATTGCCGCGCGCGAAATTGTATGCCGATTGGAAACAGGGAGCCAGCGATCGGGAGGCACTTGAGCGGTTGGCCAGCGCGGAATTTGATCCCCAGACTCAGGTGGTGCTGGCTGAGAATGGACTGCCCCAGCCGTCTGGGGGTGCCTCGCCGGGGCCCGTGGAATATGTGGTCAACCACACCAAGTACATCGAGTTGAAAACCCCACCCACAGAGAAGGACACTATCCTGCTTTTAAACGATCGGCATAATCCGGACTGGCAGGTGTTCGTCAACGGCCAGCCGTCGCGATTGTTGCGCGCCAATTTCCTCATGCGCGCCGTACACCTGCCGCCATCCGCGGGAGGGCACGAGGTTGTGTTCCGCTATCAGCCCACCCGGGAACCCGTGCTCGTCAGTGCCTTGGCCGCGCTGGCGGGGCTGGCCTTTGGCGTGGTGGGATTGCGGCGGGCAGAGGATGAAAATCACAACCCGGTGGGGTGATCCACAAATTCCCATGGGACGCGAAACTTTCGGGACAAGTGTTTCGCCAGTGCCTTGACGCCAAAAGTCTCGGTTGCGTAATGGCCGCCGTAGTAGATGTTGATCCCCAGTTCCTCCGCGAGGGCTCCTGTCCAGTGCGGGCCTTCGCCGGTGATGAACGTGTCCACGCCCTCCTTAGCCGCCTTCTCCACGCTTCCCCCCGCGCCGCCGGTCACGATGCCGATTTTTTTGCACACACTGGGGCCGCCCCGCAGGAGCACCGGCGGCACACCCAGAATGGTCTTTAAACGTGCTGCCAAGATGTCCCGGCACAACCGTGTGCTGACCCGCAGTCCGATGGGTGTGCCGTGTTCCTCAAAGAATGGGCGTGGCCGGGTGAACTTGAGCGCCTTGCAGAGCAACGCGTTGTTGCCCAGGCGCGGATGCAGGTCCAGTGGCAGGTGGGCGCTGTACACCGCCATGTCATGCTCCACCAGCGTCTGGATGAGCTTGCGTCGCGGCCCGATCCACGGATGTTTTGCGGTCCAGAAGAGGCCGTGGTGAACCACCATCAGGCTGGCACCGCCCATGGCCGACTTTTGGACCGTAGCCAGACTCGCATCCACGGCGGCGGCAATGGCCCGCACCTTGCCGGAATTCTCCACCTGCAGGCCGTTGTGTGCGCCCGGTGAATCCGCAATGGCTTCCACGCGCAGTTCTCGGTCGCAGTGATTTACGATTGCCTTCAAGTCCGCTGCCGCCATGCCGGGATGAAACCACATTCAGGCCATGGCGCAATTTTTTATCACGTGCGGTTTGCATTTGGCGGCGAGCTTTTTCATGATCCGCCATTCCCCTTGGCATGAGTGACGCTGGGCAAAATGGCACGTGGTCGGTTGAGGACGCGGCGAGTCTGTACAATGTGGACCGCTGGGGGGCGGGCTATTTTGGCGTGAACACCCGTGGCCGCGTGGAGGTGCGGCCACTGGGAAAGGACGGTGCCGAGGTGGAGGTTTTGGCGGTGGTAGAGGAGGCGCGCAAGCGGGGTTTGCGTTATCCCATGCTGCTGCGTTTTCAGGATATTGTTCGTCACCGTGTGGCGGCGATCAACGGGGAGTTTCGCGCGTCCATGGAACGGCACACATACGGCGGGCGATATCGAGGTGTGTTTCCGGTCAAGGTGAACCAGTTGCGCGAGGTGGTGGAGGAGATCGTGGATGCGGGGCGGCCGTTTGACTTTGGGCTGGAAGTGGGAAGCCGGGCGGAATTGTTTGCGGCACTGGCATTGCTGGATGACCCGGGGAGCCTGATCATTTGCAACGGCTACAAGGACGAGGATTTTATCCGGGGAGCGTTCATGGGGCTGCGGCTGGGCAAGCAGGTGGTGTTGGTGATTGAGAAGCTTGAGGAATTACCCTTGATTCTCCGGCTGGCGCGTGAGTCGGGCGTGGAGCCGATGGTGGGCATGCGACTGAAACTGTTGAGCCGGTCGGCGGGTAAATGGGCGGACAGTGGTGGTGAAGATGCCAAGTTTGGATTGACTACGGCAGACTTGGTGGCAGCGGCGGATTTGCTGCGCCGCGAGGGATTGTCGCGCTGCCTGCGCCTGTTGCATTTCCACATTGGGTCGCAGGTGCCGGATATCTTGACGGTAAAAAAGGCGGTGCAAGAGGGGGCGCGTTTTTACGCGAAGCTCAGGAAGATGGATTTCCCGATCGAGTATCTGGATGTGGGCGGCGGATTGGCGGTGGATTATGACGGCAGTCGGGCGGCAGGGGAAAGCAGCTCCAACTACACGCTGCGCGAATACACCGACGGCGTGGTGGGGACCATTGGAGGCGTGTGCGATGAGGAGGAGGTGCCAGCACCAGACGTGGTGAGCGAAAGTGGAAGGGCCATCGTGGCGCACCACAGTGTGTTGGTGGTGGAGGCTTTCGGGGCGATTGCCAAGTCGCTCAAACCGCGGCTGCAGTATGGTGATGAGGAGCACGCACTGGTTCGGAAACTCCTGAAAATCCGGCGCAACTTCGGCCGGACTCAAAACAAACTGGCGGCTTTCCATGGAGCCTTGCAGTGTAAGGAAGACGCGCATGACATGTTCACGCTGGGCGTGCTGGAGCTGGATACGAAGGCGAAGGTGGAGACTTTGTATTGGGAGATTTGCGGAAAGGTCACGGCCTATTATCGCGGGCGCGAACATGTTCCCGAGGAGATCGTTCGGCTGATGGACAGCATGGGGGATCAGTACGTATGCAACTTTAGTGTGTTCCAGAGCCTGCAGGACCACTGGGCGCTGGACCAGCTTTTCCCAATCATGCCGCTGGGCCGGTTGGACGAACGGCCGACGCGGGAGGCGCGGCTGGTGGATATCACCTGCGACAGCGATGGCGCGGTCAAGAAATTCATCGATCTGGAGGCTGTGCGCGATACGTTGCCCCTGCATGCGCTGCGCCGGAACGGCAAGGGGATGGAACGGTATCCGCTCGGGATTTTTCTGACCGGCGCCTATCAGGACATCATGGGCGACATGCACAACCTGTTTGGAAGCGTGCATGAGGTACATGTCTTTCTCGACCCGGACGAGGCATCGGGGTATTACGTGGAGGAGGTCATCCGCGGCCATACGGTTGTGGAATCCCTGAACACCGTGCAGTACGACGAGAAGCAGCTCAAGCGCTGGATGAAGCAGCAGGTGGATGCAGCCATCAAGGCTGACCGCCTCAAGCCCAGTCAGGCCATGAAGCTGCTGGATGAGTATGACCGCGGCCTGCGCGACTACACGTACCTTTCGGTTTAATTCCAGCCATGTCCCAGCCTCCTCTTGCCGAGCTGCGCCCGCTGTTGCGGGGCTTGAATGCACTGCTCATCGGGTTGCCACTTGCGCTGGTGGTTTGCATTCCCGGCGCAGTGGGAGACTGGATTCGACTTTTCATCATCGTGCTGCTGGATGGCACGGTGCCGCCCGCGGTTTGGCTGCTGGGATTGTTACCCGTGCTGGGGGCGGTGGGACTGTTGGTCGTTGGAGTCTGGCAAATGGCTCGGTTCCAGCCGGACGACGCGGACTGGCAGCGGGACTTGTTTCATTCGCGCTTGTTCGTTCTGTTGTGCCTTGGGCTGGCGCCGTTTCTGTATTGGGCCGAGGCGGGTACGAGTGTGCCGGGCGGGGAGATTGTGCTTCGGCTGAATGTGCTGGTGTTTACCGTGGGCGCGTTTGTCTACCTGATACACCTCAACCTGCTGCTCCGCCGATTGGCCAGACTACTGCCCAACGTGGTGTTACAGGCCGATACGCGCATCTTCGCCAAGCTCAATCCGCTGCTTCTCCTGCTGGTACTCGCGTTGGTGGCGTTCTATCAAGCCATTGATGGACTGTTCGTGGCTGAGGGGAGATTGAAAATGGTGATGGACGCAGTGAATGCGCAAGGCGGCCGGATGGTTATCCTGCTCATGCTGCCCTCGGTGGCCACGACCCTGAGCATGATCTGGAAGGCGAGGCAGACCGCGCTGCGGGTGATCTTTGAGCCGGGTGCCTTTGATGATGAAGCGATCCTTGCGGCGGCGGATGGTGGCCGGGAGGACTTGGAGGACGCGGCTGGCGACAAGATCAACTCCCCAGCCGATACCAGTTGTCCCGCTGACGCGGCTCGCAGCCCAGATCCCGAATGAGGCGCTGCATGTCAGCCACGCCCATGCGGAATGTGGTGCCCGCTTGCGAGACCACGTTCTCCTCAATCATGATGCTCCCCAGGTCATTGGCTCCATATTGTAGCGCCACCTGCCCGATCTCGCGGCCCTGAGTGACCCATGAACTCTGGATGTTCGCCACGTTGTCCAGGTAAATACGGGACAATGCCTGCATGCGCAGATATTCGTGCGCCCCAACCGTCGGCGCCTTCAGCCGCGTGTTCTCGGCTTGGAAAGTCCACGCGATGAAGGCGGTAAAGCCACCGGTTTCGTCCTGCTGAACCCGCACGCGTTTCAGGTGCTCAATGCGCTCCTCCACCGTCTCCACATGGCCAAACATCATCGTTGCCGTGGTGGCCAATCCTTGGCGGTGGGCAACAGCCATCACCTCCAGCCAGTCATCGCTCATGGCCTTTAAAGGTGAAATCTTCTCGCGTACGCGGTCCACGAGAATCTCACCTCCCCCACCGGGAATGGAGCCTAGGCCGGCTGCGCGAAAGTCATGGACAATCTCTTCCAGCGGCTCGTTGAACACCTCGCGAAAATGCACAAACTCACTCGGACTAAAGCCATGGACGTTGATCGATGGAAACTTGTCGCGAATGTGCGAGAGCAGGTCGAGATACCATTGCTTGGACAATTTGGGGTGGTGCCCGCCCTGCATGAGAATCTGTGTTCCGCCCAGTGCCAGAGTTTCCTCAATTTTTCGGTCCATTTCCGCATACGAAATCACGTACGCGTCAGCCGCCTTTTCACTGCGCCAAAACGCGCAAAACTTGCAGTACACGTTGCAAACGTTGGTGTAATTGACATTGCGATCAACGCTGTAAGTGACGATCTCGTTGCCATGACCTTCGTAAGCCTCAGCCTTGGCCAATTCCCGACGCCGATGTGCCAGCGCGCCAAGGGTCTCAAGCGGCAGTGCATACAGCCGTAGCGCCTCCACGTCATTGACCCGTTCGCCCGCCCAAGCCTTGTCTAGCAGGGCATCCATGGAGGGATCGTGAATCACCGCGCGAATGTAAGCTCAGCCTGCGGGCGTTGCAAGGGGGCTTCGATCAAGCCTGTGGCTGGCGATTACATAATCACCGTTTTCGGAAGAACTCGTGGGACAGGTTATAGGCGGCGTCGTGTAGGCGGCTGTTGGGGCTGATCTTTTCGCGTTGAGCCTTAAGTTTGTCGCGAAGAATTCGCAGTTCCAGTTTGCGTTCGTAACCCGTGGCCATGGATTGGGCGGCAGCGATCTGGCGCCGGTTCATGTAGCGGGCAATGTTGTCGCGGGCGGCCGCAGCTTGAGGGTGCCCCTGTGCGGCGGCCAAGTTCCACCACTTGTAGGCCTGCACCCGGTCCAACTCCGTGCCCAGCCCCTTGGCGTAACAGATGGCGAGATTGAAGGTTGCGGGCGCATATACCGCCTCCTCGGCGGATTTGCGGAAATTCTCGAAAGCTTGTTTAAAATCCAGCGTCGCGCCCGCGCCATAGACATGAACAACGCCGAGGTTGTACTGGGCCTTGTAGTCGCCCTTACGCGCCTGCGCGCGGATTTCGGTCACTCGGTCGCGCAGGAGTTTTTTGGCCATTTCAACAATCTCGGCGGGCAGCGGTGGCGGCTTTGGCGGACGATGTCCCGGCGGGTACGGGCGGGGGTTGGCCGGGTTGATGTAGGGGTTGTTGCCCATGCTCGGCGCTTGCGCTTCCACGGATTGCGCGAGCAGAAGAATGGCCAAGGTGGCAAGTGTGGAGAGGAAGGACTTGGGCCGTTTCATCCTAATCCAACTTAACACAATCCAGATACTTGGCAACTGGTTCAGACATACGTGGGCACGTACACGGGCTGGTTTCCGTGTTGGCGCAATAGCTCGATGAACCGGGCCAAGCCGGCTTTTTCCTCTTTGCCAAGATCGTACCGGATGTGGTCGCCCAAGTAGGCGCGGCGGAAGTCGGGATCAAAGTCTGTGTACTCCGCGATGGTTTGCTCAAGATGCGCTAGGCCGTCGGCTTTGGCGGCGCGAAGTTTTTCGCGCAGAGCGTTGTCGTGTCGTCCACGCCGTAGAGCCCAGATGGCATAGACAAAGGGCAGGCCGGTGAGTGTGTCCCAAGCCTGGCCCAGGTCCCAAATGGAATGGGCGTGTGGCGCACGGAGGAACTCAATACCGGGATTGCCGATGAGTAGGACGTTGGGAAGGATGGAGGCTTGGGAGTAATCGACCAAGGGTTCCAGCTTGGGTTGCAGACCGCGCTCGGCCAGCAGCACGCGCAGGAGATTTACACTGGTGAGACTGGCGGTGTCGCAATGAATCACCTCGATTGCATCCAGAGGCTGGCGGTGGGCAAGGAAGACACTTTTGACCGTGCCGCGCGAGGCGACGGCCACACCGTCGAGCACATCGTAACCTTCATTGAACAGTACTTCCGTGACACTCAGCAGGGCGGCATCCAGTTCTCCCGCGCGCAGGAGGTCGGCGAGCTTTGAGGGCACGACAAACTCGGTCTCGTCCTCAATGCCTCGTGTCAACGGGACGGAGTTTAGATAGGGGACCGAGCCGATGCGCCTGCTCATGCGGTGGCGAGGTTTTCCTTCAGGAGATTCGAGGGGGCGGGAATAGGGCCGGTGATATCATCGGTCCATTCGCGGATGGGCTCGTAGAAGGTGTTCCGCTGGACGGGTGTGCGGCCGGCCTCGCGAATGGCCTGAATCATGGCAGGGATGGTTTGTGCCTGGGGACTGCCGGCACCGGCCATGTGAAAGATATGTTCCTCCTCGATCGTGCCGTGGAGATCATCCGCGCCGTGGCTGAGGGCGACTTGGGCGAGAGGCAGGCCAAGGCCAATCCAGTAGGCGGTGATGTGGTCAAAGTTGTCGAGGAATATGCGGCTGATGGCGAGGGTGCGAAGGATGTCAAAGCCGGATGGAGGATGCTCCACAGGAATGGGATTGTTCTCGGGCTGGAAGGGGAGTGGGATGAAACCGGTGAAGCCGCCGGTTTCGTCCTGTAGCTCGCGGAGGCGATGGAGATGGTCGACGCGGTCGACCACGGTTTCGACGTGGCCGAAGAGCATGGTGGCGGTGCTGCGGCCACCCATTTGATGCCAGATGCGGTGGACCTCGGTCCATTCCCCGGCGGTTTCCTTGCCGCGCGCAATGGCGTCGCGGACGTTGGATTGAAAGATTTCCGCCCCGCCGCCAGTGAGGGAATCAAGGCCGGCCTCGCGAAGGAGCGTGAGAATTTGGGAAGTGGTTTTCTTGGCGAGCCGGCAAAGGTGCAGAATCTCGACGGCGGTGAAGCACTTGAGTTGGAGGCGAGGATCGAGGGCCTTCAGGGCACGAAGCATGTCGGTGTAGTAATCGAGCGGCAGGGAGGGGTGCAGGCCACCGACGATGTGCAGTTCGGTGACGCCAAGGGCGAGGGCTTCGTGGGCTTTCGCGGTGATTTGATTAAGGGTCAGCTCAAAGCCGTCTCCATCTCGTTTTTTGCGTGCAAAGCTGCAGAATTGGCAGGAGAGAATGCAGTAGTTGGAATAGTTGATGTAGCGGTTGACGATGAAGCTGGCTTGGTTGCCGACCTTGCGCTGGCGGACCGTGTTTGCGAGGTAGGCGAGTGTGTTGAGGTCGCGGCTTTCAAAGAGGCGAAGGGCATCCTCGCTGGTAAGGCGCTTTTCGTCCTCGACCTTTTCAAGAAGGTCGGTGAGAGGGCCAGCTTGGCGGGCGAGGCTCATCATTACATTCCGCGGAAACTCCAGAAATCTATGAGCGCAACCTCGGCCAAGACCACCACAAGGAAGATCATGCTGATGAGAGCGTTGAGGCGAAAGAACTGCTGCTCGGCAAGCCGGAATTCGCCCTTGCGGAGCCGGCGCCGGACAATCCAGTGCTCAAGTCCCAGGCAGCCCATGATGACCACCAGCCCAATCCAATACTCCAGTTTGAAGCCACTCAGGAGGCCAAAGAAAACGAGTATGCCATACATCAGCATGTGGCAGAGAAGCGCGGCTTGGATGGCGTTGTCGGGGCCCCAACGGACGACCAGGGAGTGGAGCTTGTTTTCGCGGTCGAATTCGTAATCTTGAATGGAGTAGATCAGATCAAAGCCAACAACCCACGCGAGCACGAGCACGGCCATGGTAAGGGGGGTGAAGAGGCCATGGCGAATCTTGCCCATGAAACTGCCGGAGTCGGAGGCGATAAACTGGATTTCGCCGGTGACGGCGAGCCAAGCGCCCACAGGCGCAATGGCCAAGGCGATGCCGAGGAAGACGTGAGTGAAGTCGTTAAACCGCTTGGTGAGTGAGTAGAAAAAAATGAAGAAGAGGGCAACGGGGGCGAGGTAAAAACAAATCCTCGGGAGAAACCAGCAGGCAACAAGAAACGCAGCGGCGGAAAGCAAGGTGAGTGTCCAGGCACTGGTGAGGCTGATCTTGCCGGCGGGGAGGTGGCGTTCACGGGTTCGCGGGTTGGCGGCGTCATAATCGCGGTCGGCGATACGATTGAAAGCCATGGCGCAGGTGCGGGCAGTGATCATGGCCACGAGGATGAGGAGGAAGGGTTTCCAGCCAGGCCAGCCGCGTTCGAGGGCGGCAAAGGCTTCCCGTTCTGCTTCAGGCACCTCGCTGAATTTGGCACGAGCAGCCAGGGCCATTGCGGCGAAGGCGAAGGGGAGGGCGAAGAGGGTGTGGGAGAACTTGACGAAGCCTCCCCAGTTGCGAACGAGCGCCCAGACCCGGCTGGGTTTCCGTGGCGGAATGGTGTCAGTGCCCACGGGGGGACGGTGCGCAAACGAGCGGCAAAACTCAAGCGCATTGGGTGTTATGACCGGACGGTGAAGGGTTTCAAGTTGCCTTGGGACAGTCTTGTGCTTACAAGGCGGGTCGATGAGCTTGGAGCGTTCGTTGATTTTGTTGAAGCCGGATTGCCTTGAGGGAAGGCATGCCGGAGAGGTGATTGCGCGCTTTGAAACGGCGGGGTTTGAGATGCGAGGAGTGAAGATGATTCAGTTGACGGACGAAATCCTGTTGGAACATTACGCGCACCTGACGGAGCTGCCTTTTTTCTCAGGCATCGTGGAATTCATGAAATCCGCACCGGTCTTGGCCTTGATCTTGGAAGGCGAAAGCGCGGTGGGCCGCATTCGGGAACTGTTAGGGCCGACGGACTCCTCCAAGGCACCGCCGGGGACGATCCGGGGTGACCTTGGCAAATCCGGCATGCAGAACGTTTGCCACGCATCCGACTCGGTGGAGAACGCGCAAATCGAGATCGCCCGGTTTTTTGGCGAATCAGAGGTGTTCTAATTAGGCCGTGGTTTTCTAGCGCCGGGCGGCATCGCGCAGGTTTCGGGCGATTCTTCGCAGATCATCGGTCTTGGCGGCATCGTTTCCCACAAGCGCCTTCCGGATGACTCCCTCATGGTCAATGGCGAAGACAGTGGGTGAAAGGGCATCCTTGTAGGGGGGCAGGGGATTGACGGCCTTGCCGGTCAGAAAGCGAATGCCTTGGGCCTCGACGGCGGCAGTCAGGGCGGCGGGATTTTCACGATGACTGACGACCAGTATTAAAAGGTCCGAGGAGGGGATGTCGCGATGGATTTCATTGAGTGCATCGATTAGCGGCCGGCAAAGGCCGGACTGCGTGTTCAAGACGGCGATCAGCACAGGCCGGATTTCGCGTTGTTCGCTCAGGAGGACATCGCCTGGCGAATTGACTGGCTGTACGTGCAGGTCGGGCGCCAGTTTGCCGCGCCATTCGTTTTCAAAGATCACGGTGTCCTGCCCGGCGCGCACGCCCGGCAGGAGATCATCGGCCATATTCAAGGCGTTGTTGATGATATTCGTGTAGTTGGCGAACTCATCCCCAATCTGGGCGATGGCTTTCTGTTTAATGCGAATGTTTAAAACGACGTTCCATCCGGCCAGTCCCCAGGCGAGGATGGACACCAGTGAGAGCATCATGCCGGTCCAAGCTTTTCCACGTTCGGCCCCGGCAAGGCGGAGGCTTAGCACTCCCATGATCAGTCCCGCGGCACCAATCACCCCAGCCAGAACCGCTACGCCTGTACTGAAGCTGAGGAGTTTGGAGGCAATCTCCTGCTGGAGCGGGGCGCTGGTTTTCTGTTTCAGTAAATCCTGAAGTGCATTGGTGGCGTTCTGGGCGGGTGGGGCGTTGGTGGAAGCGGGGTGAGTGGCCGGGGTAAGCTGCATAAAGGCCGGCGGGTTGGTGTGCCAATGGTGCAGGAGTCCCGCGCCGGCCAGAAGCAGGACGCCAAAGAGGCCCAACACGAGACTAGTGAAGGCGTGCGCGGTCCTTGGCGGCGAAGGCGCGGGAGCTGGGTCAGGACTGGTTGGCGGGTCGCTCATGCTTCGGCCAAGGCAAGGTAGCACAGGTAAAGCGGCTTGGCGATGCCGCGAAATTCCTTGCGCGGTCCCGGCTGGCAGCGTGATGGTGGGGCATGCGCACGGTGATTTACCCGGGGAGCTTCGACCCGCCAACGCTCGGCCATGTGGACGTGATTGGCCGGGCCGCACGCTTGTTTGACCGAGTGATCGTGGCGGTGGCGGACAATCGCGGCAAGCGACCGCTCTTCACCAAGGTGGAACGCGGGCGGCTTCTGAAACAGGAGGTGAAGGCATTTGCAAACGTGGAGGTGGATTCCTTCAAGGGTCTGCTGGTGGACTACGCGGCGCGGATGGATGCGTGCGCCATCATCCGCGGTCTGCGCGCGGTCTCGGATTTTGAGTACGAATTCCAAATGGCACTCGTGAACCGGAGACTGGCGGATCAAGTGGAAACCATCTTCATGATGCCGCGCGGCAAATACATCTATCTCAGCTCCAGCTTGGTCAAGGAAGTGGCGTCGCTCGGGGGGGAAGTATCCGCGTTTGTGCCCGCAGCGGTGGAAGCCGCCCTGCGCAAAAAACTGCGCGCCAAAAAGCGCTAGTTCGTGTACCTTTGAAACAGAGGGAGGAGGCCATGACACTGCAAGTGAATCTGGAAGCGTTGAAGGAGGGAGACCTGCCCCTCGTGGGGGAAATTCCGGCGGAAAAACTGGGTATTATCGAGGATGACGAGCTAATCCGCTCGGTCCAGCCACTGACCTACAATCTGGAGGCATCCCTCTTGGAGGATGCACTGCTGGTGCGCGGCCGACTCGACATACCGTTGGATTGCGACTGTGCGCGCTGTCTACAACCCTTTGTTCATACCGTGACACTTCCCGAATGGACGGCGCATTTGCCGCTGACAGGGGAGGATGCGGTGGAGATCAAGGAGGAAGCCGTGGACTTGACTCCGGTACTGAGGGAAGATATTCTGCTTGGCTTTCCGCGGCATCCGCTGTGTGCGCCGGACTGTGCCGGCCTCGCATCGAAGACCAACGGGGACGCCGCGACGGCTGATCCCGAGGAGTCGCCTTGGGCGCGGCTGGATGAGTGGAAAAGCGATTAAGGAAAGACAATGCCGGTACCAAAACGAAAGACATCGCGCCCTCGCAAACGCAAGCGCCAGGCGTCCAACAGCCGAGTGGTGCTGCCTCAGGTGACCACCTGTCCGCAGTGCGCGGAGCCCTACGTGCCCCATCGGGTTTGTCCGGCGTGCGGCTTTTACAAGGGCCGCCAGGTTGTTTCCGTCTCCGCGGGCGCCTGACCGGCCGCGTTCTAGACTCTGCTTCGGATGCCCATGGCTGAGGGTTGTGCCATCACTGGCATCGGTTCGTACGTGCCTGAGCGCGTGCTCGCCAACGCTGATCTCGAGAAGATCGTCGAGACCTCTGACGACTGGATCACCACGCGGACAGGCATCAAAGAGCGGCGCATGGCAGCGGACGGAGAGCACACCTCCACCATGGCCACGGCAGCCGGACGCATCGCGTTGGAACGCGCGGGCCTTGACGCCGCCGACTTGGACTTGGTGATCGTGGCAACCATCACGCCGGATATGCCATTTCCCGCCACGGCATGCCTCGTTCAACAGGAATTGGGTGCGGCGCGTGCCGCTGCCTTTGACTTGGAGGCGGCCTGCACCGGTTTTCTCTACGCGCTGGAGATTGGCCGCCAATTCGTGGAGAGCGGCACATATGCAAATGTCCTGATCATTGGTGCGGAGAAACTCTCATCAATCATCGACTGGAAAGACCGCAACACTTGCGTCCTGTTTGGGGATGGCGCGGGCGCGGCTGTCTTGCAACGGCGCGCGGGTTCACGCGGGGTGCTGGCCACGCGACTGGGCAGTGACGGCGGCAAGGCCGATATCTTGGCCATGCCCGGCGGAGGGTGTCGGCAACCCGCCACCGTGGACTCGGTGAACGACCGTTTCCATTTCCTGAAAATGGAAGGCAAGGAGGTCTACAAAAACGCCGTTACCGCCATGACCGCCGCTGCCAAGGAAGTGCTTGAGCGTGCCGGGGTGGGTATCGAAGACATTAAATGCATCATCCCCCACCAAGCCAACCAGCGAATCATCAGCGCCGTGGGCGACCGGCTGGGAGCGACGGAGGGTCAAGTTTTCGTAAACCTTCAAAAATACGGCAACACCTCTGCCGCCAGTGTGGCCGTGGCTCTGGACGAGGCTCTGACCGCCGGCCACATTGAGCGAGGCGACCTGATCCTCATTGTCGCCTTTGGGGCCGGATTGACTTGGGGTGCGACGGTGCTGGAGTGGTGACTTAGGCTGGCCTTTTTGTTGAAACAAGCTGGCAAAATGTCGGATTAGACCGTAGGGTCTGACAAGACATGGAACCACCACCGACACCCGCCGAGGCTCCGGCTGCATATCAGGCCGAGGAAGCTTATGCGCAGCCTGCCGTGGCCGCCGCGCCTCCCTCCAGTCCGGGGGCGATGGCACCTCCGCCTTCGCCCAGTGCGGCCGTGGCTCCGCCGCCAAGTCCCGCGCCGCCCGAGGTGGCGGAACAGCCGCCGGCGACCGCGGTTGTGGAGGCTCCCCCGGCAACTCCGGCACCCGTTCCAGAGGCTCCTCCCACTGATAGTGCGCCGCCCGCCGCTGATCCGGATGTTGCCCAGACATCGGTCGAGGAGGTGGGGGCACCCGCCGAGGTACCGGCCAAGGAGCAACCGCCGGCAAACATGGACTTGATCAATCGCGAGCGCGATCCCAACGGCGGGGTCACGTTGCGCGATGAGGAGGACATCAGTCTTCGGTTTCCCGCAGGTCTGCTGCTTACTTCCGAGGGTATCGAGCCGGACATGTCCATCGAGGATGAAGATCTGCGCTTGTTTGACATGGTTTTGCAGGATGCCGTCAATGAGGATGTGGCCGACCTTCACATCAAGGAGGACACCTATATCCATTTCCGGATGAGCCGTGGTTTGCGCGACCGGGATTTTCCGATGCCCACCCGCAAGTGGATTGAGAAGGTCATCTTCAGCATGTGTCCTGAGCACTTCGTGGAGGATTTTAAAAAGGACCGCGAGGTAGATTTTTCTTACTTCAATCCAAAATTTGGCCGTTTCCGCGTCAACGTCTTCTCGCAATGCAGCAAGTGGGCGATGGCCATGCGGTACATTAAGAATGACCTTCCGCCCATTGAGAAACTGGGTATCAACCCGATCTGCCTGAAACTCTCGGAGGCCAAGCGCGGGCTGACGTTGCTGGCCGGTATCACCGGATCGGGCAAGTCCACCACCATGGCCGCGATGGTCATGCACTTGAACAAGAATTTCCGGAAGCACATCGTCACTATTGAGGATCCGGTTGAGATGATGTTCGACGACGATCAGTGCGTCATCGAGCAGCGCGAGGTGGGCTTGGACACGATGACCTTTCAGCGCGCATTGAAAAGTGCTCTCCGGCAGGATCCAGACATGGTCCTCGTGGGTGAGATGCGGGACGCCACCTCCATCGGTGCGGCCATGCGGGCGGCGGACACTGGTGCGATGGTGTTGTCCACTGTTCACACTCGGACAGCAGCCTCAGTGCCCGGCCGTTTGCTCGACTTTTTCCCTGAGGAAGAGCGTGAGATGCAGCGCAAGAAATATAGTGAGGTCATTGTCGGCGCCGTTGCTCAGCGCATGTGCCCCACGCTCGATGGCGGCATGGTGCCCGCTCAGGAAATCATGATCGGCACGCCACTGATTAAGCAGAAGATCTTTGACGGCGAGTTGAACAAGCTTCCCGCCTGCATCGACGTCAGCGAGGACGACGGCATGCTGAGCTTCAACAAGTGCATGTACAACCTCGTGAACGATGGCCGCATCAGCAAGGAAATCGCGATGGACAACTGCACCAATCCGCAGCAGTTGGAAATGTGGTTCCAAGGCATCGAGATTAGCTCGGGCATTGTTTAAAGCCTCCGTGCTCGCCGCTCACCGACAGCCTATCCCCAGCTACGCCTTGATGGTGGCCGCGACCGGGCTATTTGGAGGGGTAAATGTGTAGACCCGTTGTCTTCAGCTTGGTGCGAAACAAGGCCCACGGACGTTTTCCACCCTTCACCGGAGGCGCTTGAGCGGTGATATAAAGCACGTTCTTTTCCTTCCCGCCGCCAAAGACGCAATTGGTCGGTGGCCCCGGAGTGGGGATAAAGGCAAGGTGTTCGCCTGCGGGAGAGAACACATAAATACCCGCATGCTTCTCTCGTCCCGCGGTGGCATACAGGTTTCCCTTGGTGTCCATGGTCATCCCGTCTATTCCCCGGCGATTGGGGCCAAAATCAAAAAGGATTTTCTTGTTCACCAAGGTTCCATCTTTTTGCACGTTGAACCGGACAAGGTGGTGGTTTTTTTGGGGATCGCTGTGGTTGTCCGCCGCGAAAACATGCTGTCCATCGAGGGACACGAGAATTCCGTTGGGCCGTTGAATGTCTTTTGTAGCCAACACGACATTTTTCCCGGTGATGAGAAAAATCCCTTCAAAATCCAGCTCCCGGTCATCGCCGCCACCGTAGCGTGGGTCGGTGAAATAAATCCGGTCCTTCCCATCAATCGCCAAGTCGTTGGGCGAATTGAACCGCTTGCCCATCCAGCGGTCGACCAGCGTGCGGGTTTTGCCATCCATAGTGGTCAAGCTCACGCGTCGGCCTCCGCCATGCGCACCCTCGCAGGCCACAAGCCGGCCCTTGCGATCCATCATCAAGCCGTTTGACTTGCCGCTCTCTGGGCGGAACACAGTCGTCTTGCCCGTGGCCGGGTCAAAACGCATCGTCCGATTTCCAATATCTGAGAAAAATATCACCCCCTTTGGGCCGAGCGTGGGGCCTTCCGTGAATTTTCCCTCCGCCCAAACCATATCCATGGCGATGTTCTTTGGCGTGATGGCATCCTGGGCCTGCGGCTTGAACACCGCGGCTCCCAGCCCCAGCGCACCCATCAGCCAGACGGCTAAAAAGAGACTGGATGGGTTCGCTGTCCTAATTTCGATTCTGTTCGAAAAGAGTTTCATGGGTCTCAACGTTTATGCCTCCACAATCTCAAAAATCGCCTCCACTTCCACGGCGGCGCCGGTGGGGAGGGCGGCGAAGCCGAGGGCGCTGCGGGCGTGGTAGCCGTCTCCGTCCTTGCCGTAAATCTCGTGGAGCAGATCGCTGGCGCCGTTGATGACGAGGTGTTGGTCGGTGAAGTCGGGAGCGGAGTAAACGCAGCCGAGGAGCTTGATGACCTTGAGCCCGTTGATGGTACCGTGCGCGTTGTGGACGGAGTTGAGAATCTTTTGCGCGCAATCCTTGGCGGCGGCGTAGCCATCCTCGACGGACAAGCCGGCGCCGAGCACGCCGGTGGCGGTGCTGGTGTGGCCGCTGGTGATGAGCAGGTTGCCGCTGCGAATGCAGAGATTCAAGTAACCGGGTTCCTGTTTGGTGAATTCAACGCCCAGTTCCTTCGCCTTGTCCTCGGGATTCATGCGGGAAGGTTGCCGCGCGCCACCTGCCTTGGCAATGAAATTGGCAAACGCCAATTCTCGTAATCACACCCCCTCCCCGTACTCCTAATCGATGATGATTGAGTACGAGTACGATTGATCAATTTCCGCCCGCCTGGAGCTTTTTGAGATCTGGCAGATCGTAGTACCGCAGCGCTCGGGGATGTACGGTGTGTAGATACCGGTTGGCTTGGCGATGGGTGAGGAGGGATTGCCAGTCGGGGGATGGATTTGCAAGGGTGATCTTGGAAATGAGCTTCGGCTCCAGCGCAGCGGCGTGTTGCGCGGCAGTGACGGTTTCGCCATGGGCGATGAGATGGATTGATTTTGTGTAGTGTGCTTGGGCCAGCCAGTGGGCACAGGTGAAGATATCCTCGGTACGCATGGCGAGGAATGAGTGACCGAGGAGGTAGCCGATGTACCAGTCCGCGCCGTAAAAGCGCCAGTTCCGCGTGGCAGTTTCGCCAAGATCCCGAAGGTCTACAGCCAGCACGGGATGCCCGTCTGCCTGTAGCTTGGCGATTTGGGGGAATACGGTTTTGAGGCCGTCAGCGGGGGTGATCAAGATGGGCGTTTGTTTGCCTTGCGGCCAGTAGAGCGCGGGCAGGGAGATGCCGGTTTCGGGTGTAAAAATAAGCGGCTGGGGCAGGCCTTCGCGAAGACGCTCTGTGACTTTGGCTATGGGCAAATCCTTCGGCGCGCGAATGCCGGTGATCGCGCGTAGGCGCTCACGAGTAAGCGGCTTGTGCTGGACGGCGAGTTGCCTGGCGTCAGCCTTAAACCAGTCGAAAATAGACCGAGCATTCTTTAGCCTCAACACTTGTCCATCAGGCGTGGCCCACAGGTCGGCCTCGGCACGCACGGGCACATTTTCCGGTTCGATGATTTCCACGTGGCGACCCTGCAGCCAGCGCACAAAAAAACGAGCGGCCCCCTCGCGCAGTCGCCGACTGAAACCATGCTTTTCGTTGGCCTCAATCAAAGCAATTCGCTCGGGCAGGCCAAATACCGTGTACGCTCGTTGCGCTTGGCGAAAGGCTTCCCATGTTCCCTCGATGGGCACGAAATCCTGTGTGGCGGCCAAAATGAGTGTGGGCTTGGGTGCGCGTGTCAGAATAAAGTCCGGATGATCAAATCCCTCTCGGATCTGCGCGAAGAGATTCTGCTCCGCATCGCCCGGGCCGGGTTTTTCATTCTTACGCCGGTGCGTGGTTATGAAACATCCCGGCGCGGCGGCCACGATGCGATCATCGTACGCCATCAAAAAACTCGTCAAGTTGCCGCCGCCGGAGTTGCCCATGCAACCGAGCCGCTTGGCATCCACCTCCGGCCGGCCGGCGAGATAATCCAGCGCGCGCACACCGTCCCACACCATCCAACGACCCAGCCCGCCGCCCAACAAGATTGGCGCGGGACCCAGCACGGCGTGTTCGCTGGTGGGCCGCAATGGCAACCGCCCGTCAGCGTTGATCAGCTGCCGACGTTCGCCCTGACCGATGGGGTCGTAGCACAACACCACAAACCCGTGCTGCGCGAGCAGGCGATTGGCCTTCTGATACTCCTTGTACGCCTTGCCGTTGGCCGAGTGACCGCACGGATGCAGCACCGCCGGGAACGGCCCTTTGCCCGCGGGCCGGTAGACATTTGCCGTCACGAAAAATCCGGGCCGACTCTCGAAAAGCACCTTTTCAATCGTGAGCCCCTCCTCGCGCAGCACCCCCGTTACGCGCGCGTTGAGCGGGGTGCGTTTCGGCATATCACCCAGAGTCCACCGCAGAAAATCTTTTCGCTTCGCCTGATACGTCGCCATCGCCGCTGGGTTTTTTAAGGCATCTTCCAGTTCCTTTAATCGTGCGTCCATCGCCGCGTGCACTTGCTTGCGCAGGTAGGCACGCATCATTTGTTGCTTTTTGACCGTGTTGAAATCCTTGGGCAACACCCGCAGCTCAGCCCGCGCATCAGCGGTCAACAAGCTGAACAGAAGCAGTAAACGGAACATGCCCCCAGTGTGGCGGGGCGATGGAACGGGCGCAACTATTTCGCTGGGCCAGCCGGTTGATGAATCCTCACGCGGAGGGATTGAAAAGGTGCGGAGGTAGAACCAGAATTTTATCCCACCGCATTTGTAGGCCGGGCCGCCGCCTAGGTCCACGGCGCGTCGGGTGTTTGGCGAATTAGAATAACGGGAGCGGTTCGCCGTCGCAGAGCATGAAGGGGCGGCCTTCGATGGGGTCGTTGAGCTCAGTCTTGTGGTCGATGCCCATGGCCTTGAACACGGTTGCGTGGATATCGGCGGGGGCGCACATGTTCTCGGCGGGCTCCGTACCCTTCTTGTCACTGGCACCGTAGGCTTGGCCGCCGCGGATGCCGCCGCCGGCCAAGGCGAGGGTATAGACGTTGGGATAATGGTCGCGGCCGCCATTGCCGTTGACCTTGGGGGTGCGACCAAAGTCGGTGAGGAAGACCACGAGGGTTTCCTCGAGCATGCCTCGCATTTCAAGGTCGGTAAGGAAGGCGGAGACGGATTTGTCGAAGACTGGCAGGAGCCGGTCCTTCATCTTGGGGAAATGATTCTTGTGGGTGTCCCAGTTGTCGCCGCTGCCACCGGCGAGGTCGCTGGCGGAGAGGAGGGTTTGCACCACGGGCACACCGGCTTCCACGAGGCGGCGGGAAAGCAGCAGGGATTGGCCGCCCATGTGGTCGCCGTACATGGCGCGAATTTTGGGGTCTTCCTTCTCCAAGTCGTAGGCGTCGCGCACGGGGGAGCCGAGCAGCATGTCGGCGGCCATGCGGGAGTAGTGGTCGAGTTGTTCGTAGGCGGTTTCCTCAGTGCGGGCGTTGTCGAGTTGAGTGAGGAGACCGCGCCGATCCGCGATGCGATCCTTCTCAAGGTTCAGTTTGAGGTTCAGTTCGCGGTCGTTGTAGCGGTTGACGCCGCGCCATGGCTGGCCGGCGGGGGTGCGCACGAGGATAGGATCGTACTTGGAGCCCATCCAGCCGGCGTGCTCGCCGGATTGCTGTCCGCCGTTGTCGTACATGGAGTAGGGCATGCGGATGGCGCGTGGTGTGCCAGCGGCGGGGTTGTGAAAATAGGAGAGCATGGAGGCCAAGGAGGGCCAGTTCTTGCGGCTCTTGGGCTTTGCGCCGACGGGGTTGTGGCCGGTCATGTTGATGTACATGCCGGCACCGTGGCCGCCGTGGCGGTGGTGCACGGAGCGGACGAGGGCGAGTTTCTCGGAGTGCTTGGCCAGCTGAGGCAGGTACTCGCAGTAGTTGATGCCGGGCGTGGCGGTTGGGATGTGCTTGAAAATGCCGCGGAATTCCGAGGGTGCCTCGGGCTTGGGATCGAAGGACTCGTAGTGGCTCATGCCACCCCAAGTGTAGACGATGATGCACGATTTCGCCCCACGTCGCGTGGGGGTTGCGCTGGCCTTGGCCTTGAGGAATGTGGGCAGGGTCAAGCCGGCCAAGCCGATGCTGGATTGCAGGAAGTTCCTTCGCGTGTGTCTTAGGTCAAGCATCCCTCAAAATCCCTTTCGCTGACGTTTTTGACGTCGGCGCATTTTAACTGATTCACCCTCAAATGACAAGCCTGTGGCGTGGCTTATTTGGCGGGGATAATGGCCTTTGCCTCCTTGTATCCGGTGAGAAACCGGCCCAGTGGCTTGTCGTTCTTGTCGGTGACCACCCACGAGGCCTCCGAGTAGGTTGTTTGCTTGCGCGTACCACCGGGGGCAATCTCGCCGTATTGGCGCAGCTTGGAGTCGTAGCCGACCCAGAAGAGCTTCACCGGTTGGGTCGATTTGTTTTCAAAATACACGAGGATGAACGAGCCGGGCACTGATTTGGGCGGCTTGTCCTCGGCGGTCATGGGAATCCATTTCAGGACGTTTGTTGGCATCGCCTCTTCCTTTTTGGCAATGACGATTTTGCTGAGGTCGACACCGCGCACGATTCTCAAGTCAGGCAGCGCCTTGGCGAGCTTGGTAGCACCTGCCTCGGTTACATCCGTTTGCCAGATGTAAAGCTGCTTGAGCTTTTTCAAGCTCGCCAAGTGTTCCATTCCCTTGTCGGTCACCTTGGTGCCGTACAGGTTCAGGTACTCAAGATCGGCCAGACCGGCAAGGTGGGCGATGCCGGCGTCGTCGATCTGGGTGCGTTCCAAGTGCAGGCGGCGCAGTTTGGTGAGCCCTTTCAAATGAGCAAGCCCGGCTCCGGTGATTTTTGTGTCGCGCAGGTTTAGCGAGAGGATGTTTTTGAGGGACACGGCTTGGCTCAGTTGCGCATCCGTCAGGTCGCGGCCGCGCAGATGGAATTCAACTTCCCAGCTATCCACTTCACCCGGCCAAGGCAGGGCCAAACCGCCGTTCTTTTTAATTGCCTCCAGCGCATCCGCGTCCGCCGCGTGGGTAATTTGGGGAGCGGACAGGAGGATTCCCAATGTCAACGAGAATAAAACCGAGTGCTTCATGGCCTTCATTGGCCCCATGTTGGCAACGGTACCGAAAACTTCAAGGCCCAATCTTTCACGAGTCCCCAGCCGCCAACCCCGGGCTGTTTCCTTGCCCGCATGACGTGTCATTCCGGAGATGGCAGCGAGTCTGTGCTATTTCAGGTCGGCCGGGATTTTGCCATCGCCCGTGGCCACGCCTTTTTCGAGAATCCACGAAAGGTTGAAGCGGGCAACAGTGGAGCCGCCCTTGGGGCCGCCCTCGAAGTGATTAAAGACCATGCCTTCGGTAATGGTACCGGGCCGGCCGGAGGTGATGGAGGAATAGGCGTAGGCACCAGCAAAAACAAGCCGCTTCACCGGCCACGTTTTTCCACCGTCAAAGCTTGCCCATACGGTGCCGTGATGCCGGCCGCCGGGGCTGTCGCAGTTGGTGTAAAGCAGGATGTCGTGTCCCTTCACCGGCAATCGCGTGAGGCCAGCCATGCAACCGTAGTTGGTGTTCTGCGGGCCGTCGGGCAGCACTTTGCAAAAGACGAGGTTTTTCCAGGTTTGTCCACCATCGGTGCTGGTGGCGGTCCAGCGGCGGCGGGGGTTGGCGCCTTCCTCGGCCCAGTGTCGACGGGAGTTGTAATAAATGGTGCCGTTGCTCAGCTCCGCGATCGTCGCCTCGCCGGTGCCCTTGGCCGGGAAGGGGTCGCTGGTCTTCCAGGTCTTGCCGCCGTCGTCGCTGAAAATGGCGTTGGTATAGTGCTCAGGCCATTTGCTGCGGTGATTTTGGCCAGCGTACCAGCGCGAGGGACGAATGAGACGGCCCTTGTGCTTGCCGTGCCGCAGGGTGATGCCGTGTTCGTTCATGTGCATGGATGGCGCGTTGCCCTTGGAGTCGGGGGCAATCTTCGTTGGGATCTTTTTCCACGATTTGCCGTCGTCACTACTGATGTACACGTGAATGGGCGCGGGCGGATGGCGGTCTTCCACAAACGCGATGATGTCGCCGTTGACTTCATTCACCGTCAACCCGCCGCATTGGAAGCCGGGCTTGGCGATGATGATTTCTGGGCCCCAAGTCTTGCCGCCATCTTCACTGCGCTTTGCACGCACATACCGTGTGCCCCACGTGGCGATCACCGTGCCTTTCATGGACACAACAATGTTGCCGAACCGTTCACCGCGGAACACCTGCTGTAGATCCATGCTCGGCTTGCCGGTGAAAGGCTTCAGCGAGCCTTCCACTTCTGCTCCAAAAAGATTTCCCGCCAACAGCACGCTGGCGGACAACAGGGTCAGGGAGAGTTTTTTCATGTGAACTGGTTGCGGGATGATGCCGAACGTTCGGCCGATGGCAACCGCAAAACTACAGTCCACAAGAGGGCAACTCTTTTTGATCGTGTCCGGCGGTAGAATCCATAGAATCGGGGCGATGAAAGGACGGTTGCATGTCCTGTTTTTGCTGTTGGGTGTGAGTCTCTTGGCGGGCTGCATTACCGCTGGCGGTGAGCCGGTGGGGCCGGAAGTTGTTGGTTCCATGCCCAGACCGAACTCTGGCCTGAACGAGGCCTTGTCGGCCGAGGAGATAATCGAGCGGTTTCGAGAGGCGGAAACGGCGCGCGGTTTAAAGGCGGAACAGGGTCTTGTGTTTGAATTTAACCGCGACATTGTCATTGAAGATTTTGACTCGGGTGGAGAACTGAAACGGAAACAGACACGACGGTTCCGGTCATATACCGACAACCGTCTCCCGGAATTGCTGCTGTATGACGGCCAGCCGCCAACGCCTGAGCAGGTTGAGAAGGAGAGAAGGAAAATTGAAAAACACAAGATGAAGTTCCTCGGAACGGGAAACCCCGATGACCCAAACGCCAAGGCCGATGCCCATTTGTTGATGCGGCAGATTGACCTGTACGGGGATCACTTTTTGCCGAGACTGCTTGGCACGGGAACAGTGCAGGGCAGGCCAGCTTATATTCTTCAGTTTCTGTTTGATCCCGATAACCGGTTCAAGGATCCAATTGTCAATACCGCGCTGAAACACATGATGATCAAGTCATGGATAGATGGGGAAGATTTTCATATATCAAAGCTTGAGGCAGAGCTGGTCAACCCCCTTTTTGCCATTGGGGGACTCGCGGGAAAACTGGATACGTTTAAGGTCACCGCGCTGCAAAAAAGGATTTCCCCCCAGGTTTGGGTGGACTGGAAGGTCGCCGCCGAGGCCAACGGATGGTTTCTCTGGAAATCCTTCACTGTTCATTTTCGCAGCGAATCTACTGATTTCAAGCGGCTGGAGAAATAGCGGGTTTACCAAGTCAACTCCGAATTTGATCCTCTGGGCTTCTCTGAATTTGGATCGTGCGATAGGGTTGGTCTTCAGGTTCATCATCCATTTTATGACTGTAAACAGCATTTGTTTTTTCCACCGAATACCGGCCCGGTTTACGAAGTTGGCTGCTTGGGGCGTTTTGAGCTTGATGGCCCCGCAGGCGGTTTCTGCGGTGATGGTGGATACGAAGGCGTACGACCTGGCGTGCGGGGTAGCGGTTAAGGCGACCGGTAAATCGCTGGTCATGAAATGGGGGACGCCGGAGGAGGCAACGGAATTAACACTAAACCTCTCCGGACGAGGGGCATTGGTTCGATCGATTTCGGTGACGCCGCACAATGGCCAGTCGACGGTGATTGTGCGTGAGGTGAATCCGATGACGGTTCTGACAGTGGGGCAGCGGGATTTGCGGAAGCGCAATGGCTGGACGATTTTCTTTGATCGCACCAGTCGCAAGCCCAGTGAGTCCGGCCCGCTGGTCTTAAAGCTCAAGTCCGTCACGGTGCGCAGTTTGGGTCGGCGGTGCATGGTTGATCTTGGTGAGCTGGCAGGTGAATCGTTTTCAGGCAAGCTACGGTTCACCGTGTACGCCGGGTGCGACTTGATTCATCTGCAGTCGATCGTGCAAACGGAAAAGGACGCGCGGGCCTTGCTTTATCACACCGGGCTTACTTGCGATCCGGTGGGGAAAGCGGTGTCGTGGATTGGGCTGGATGATCAAGTGCATCGGGCGAAGGCGGACGGCCAACCTGCCGCGCCGGAGAGGGTGCGCCATCGCACGATTGCCTTGGAGACCGAGGCCGGAGCGGTGGCCGTGTTCCCGCCGCCTCACCGGTATTTTTATCCGCTCGATGAAGCGTACAACCTTGGCTTCACGTGGCGCGGGAACGATTTCATGAAACAGGTGGCTGGTTTCGGTATTGGCATTCGACAGGATCTCGAGGGGGATCGCCGATGGGTTCCGTGGTCCAACGCACCGCCGAAAACGCAGCAGGAGCTGGGCATCTTCTGGCTGCCTTCCACGGCGCGTGGTGAAAAATTATTTGAGCGCGTGAAGGCCTACACGCACGGCGATCGGTTTGTAGAGGTGCTCGGGCACAAGACGTTCACCAGCCATTATCACATTGAGCACACCACGGATTTGCTCAACAGGCCGCAGAATTCGTCTTCCGTCGAAGTGATTCCCACATCGCGGCAAAAGGGGCAAAGCTGGCGATACACGATGGCGCGGCCGCCGAAGGATTGGATGTTGCCGGCTTTCGATGACCAAACATGGAAGACGGGGCGCGGCGGTTTCGGCAAGCAAGGCACGCCCAGTTTGCGCCAGGGCACGGATTGGCAAACGCAGGATATTTGGCTGCGCCGGGCATTTGTTCTCAAGGAGCTTCCGGCCGGCGACCTCAAGCTGTCGTTGTTGTACGACGAGGACACGGAGGTTTATCTGAACGGGGTTTTGGCGTTCTCCGTGAAAGGGTTTTCCAAAACCTATCGCGAAGTGCCCATCAGCGCGGCGGCGCGGAAGACTTTGAAGAAGGGCGAAAACCTGTTGGCCGTTCATTGCTGGAACGACGGCGGCGGTCAGGCCATTGACGCGGGGTTGGTGCGGCCGGTGAAAATCAATCTCCCCGCGCCGATTACCAAGCCCGAGTTCGTGGACGTGTTCAAAAAGGCCGGAGTCGAGATCGTTCACTTGGCGGAGTTTCACAACCGACTGGGCCGGGATCGGCGGATTGCGGACAAGGCGTTGCCGTTGCTGAAGCTGCTTCACGACGAGTGCGCCCGCCTTTCGGATGAAAACTTTCTCCTGCTGCCCGGCGAGGAACCCAACGTGCACCTCGGCGGGCATTGGATTAGTTTTTTTCCGCGCCCCGTGATGTGGGTGCTGAACCGCGCCAAGGACAAGCCGTTCGTGGAGATGCACCCAAAGTACGGCCGCGTGTATCACGTGGGCAGTCCAGCGGATGTCTTGAAACTGATGGAACGCGAAGGCGGGCTGATGTGGACGGCACATCCGCGCATCAAATCCTCGACCGGTTTCCCCGACCTGTACCGCCACGAACCCTTTTTCAAATCCACTCACTATCTCGGCGGCGCGTGGAAGGCCATGCCGGCGGATCTTTCGCAACCACGGCTCGGCCGCCGCGTGTTGGATCTGCTCGATGACACCGCCAATTGGGGCTCCCGAAAATACATCGTCGGCGAGGTTGATATTTTTCAGGTGGACCGCACCACCGAGTTTTACGCGCACGCTAATATCAACTACCTGCGCCTCGATCACGTGCCCCGTTTTGAAGATGGCTGGGAGCCCGTTCTGAAAGCCCTGCAGGAAGGCGCCTTCTTCATCTCAACCGGCGAAGTGCTCATGCCCCGCTTCACCATCGGCGGGAGACAATCCGGCCAAACCCTCAAGCTCAAAGCCGATGGCCGCGCTGAATTGGCTGTTAACCTCACTTGGACCTTTCCCATGTCCTTCGCCGAGGTCATCACCGGCGACGGAAAAAAAGTGTACCGCCAACTCATCGACCTCACCCAAACCGGTGCCTTCGGCAAACAAACCCTCAAGATCCCGCTCAACCTAAAAGGCAAAACCTGGGCCCGCCTCGAAGCATGGGACGTGGCGGCCAACGGCGTGATCTCCCAGCCGGTTTGGCTGGAGTAGCTAGGCGAGGATTTCCTTCACCACCTTGCCGTGCACGTCCGTGAGACTTTCCTCGCGGCCTTGGTGGAAGTAGGTGAGGCGTTCGTGGTCGAGGCCCATGAGGTGAAGCATGGTGGCGTGGATGTCATGCACGTGTGTGCGGTTGACGACAGCCTCGAAGCCGAACTCATCGGTCTCACCGTAGCTCATGCCGCCTTTCACGCCGCCGCCGGCCATCCACATGCAGAATCCGTACGGGTTGTGATTGCGGCCCGGCGCATTCTTGCCTTCGCTGAACGGCATGCGGCCGAACTCGCCGCCCCACACGACGAGCGTGGAATCCAGCAGGCCGCGTTGTTCGAGGTCGCTGAGTAGCGCACCGATGGGCTGGTCGACTTCGCCGGCGTGTTGGCCGTGGTTTTTCTCCACGCTCACGTGGGCATCCCACGTGTCGGCGAGGTGTCCGCCGCCGGAGTAAAGCTGCACGAACCGCACACCGCGTTCGACGAGGCGGCGGGCGATGACGCAGTTGCGGCCGAATTCGTCGGTCGGCTTTTTGCCCACGCCATAGGCATCGAGCATCTTTTGATTTTCCTTTTTCAAATCCACCGCTTCAGGCGCGGCGGATTGCATGCGGTAGGCGAGCTCGTAGGACTGGATGCGCGCAGCGAGGTCGGCGCCGCCGGGCCGGGCGTCGAGATGCTTTTGATTGAGCTGCGCTAACAGGTCGAGCTGCCGGCGTTGCGCCACGCGGTCGAGATGCGCGGGCCCTTGCAGGTCGAGGATGGGATTGCCGCTCGGCCGAAAGAGGGTGCCTTGGTAGGTGGAGGGCATGAAGCCGCTGGAATAATTGGGCTGGCCTGAAATCGGACCGCCGCGTTTGTCCATCATCACCACGTAACCGGGTAGGGCCTGATTCTCAGTGCCGAGTCCGTACACGCTCCAACTGCCCACCGACGGCCGGCCGATAAAGGTGCTGCCGGTGTTCATGGCTACGAGCGCCGAGCCGTGCGCGTGACTGTCGGCGTGGCAGGATTTGATGACCGCCAGCTTGTCGGCTTGTTTCCGCACGTTGGGAAAATAATCGGAAACCTGCAGCCCACTGACGCCGCCGGGACGGAAGGGGCGGAAGTTGGGCGTCAGGAAACCCACCTTGCGCCCGCCGGAGTTGATGTATTTTTTATCGGCGGGCAACGACTTGCCGGCATACTTTTCCAGTTCTGGTTTGTAGTCGAAGGTATCGACCTGGCTGGGCGCGCCATTCATCAGCAGAAAAATGCAGCTCTTCGCCTTGGCCGCAAAATGCGGTGCGCGCGGTGCCAGCGGTTGGCTGCCACCGATCCCGTGCTTTTGGTAAAAGCCGTCCTCCGCCAGCAACGAAGTGAGCGCGAGCCCCGTAAAGCCGGCGCCCATCTCCCAGACAAATTCGCGCCGCGTACGGCCGCATGGAAAGTGGCGGGTCATCAGTCGATATACAAAAATTCGTTGGTGTTCATCAGCACGTGGCAGAGCGATGCCAAAGCAAGGTGTTGCGGATCGCTGGGTTGCACACCAAGCTTTAGCTGGTAACGATTGGCCAGATAGCTCCAGACTGCTTCGCGTTCGGTGTCGCTCAAGGCGCGGGCAAACAGGATCAGCTCGGCGATGTCGCCGTTCCAATATTCGGTGCCGTAATTTCCCTGCACGCCGATCACGTACGGCCCGGCTACATCGCGCTTGGAGAGCTGTCCGGCGGAGGCGAGCAACGTGCGCCCCTGATAGGTGGCGGCGCCCTGCGCGGAATTGAATGCGGAAAGCAGGAAGTGCTTGGCCGGATCCTTCACCGCGCCCGCCGGGGCAAAGGCGTCGCTGAGGCGGACGTTGGCTTTGCCTGTGAGCCCGAGAAAGAACGACGACGTCGAACGCCCGCGCTGGTGCCAGTTGGAAATGATTTCGCGGTGCTTGGGATTCGTGCCGCGATCGCTGGCAATCACAAAGAGGCTGAAATCCTGCCCCCAAAGCGGCGCGCCGGCGAGGTGCAGAAAATCATCCTTGCCGTCAAACCG
>PBLV01000044.1 GCA_002721895.1 Verrucomicrobiales bacterium | reverse complement strand
GGCCAGTCCACCAAGCTGACGCTCGAGGTGCAGCAGCACCTGGGCGACAACTGGGTGCGCGCCGTGGCGATGAGCTCCACGGAAGGCCTCAAGCGCGGCATGGACATCACCGACGCCGGTAAGCCGATCAGCATGCCGGTGGGCGACGGTGTGATGGGCCGGGTGTTCAACGTGACCGGCGATGCCGTGGACGAGCAGGGCCCCGTGCAGCCGGACCAGGACGCCGAGGGCAAAGACATTTACAATCCCATTCACCGCGCGGCGCCGACGTTGAATGACCAAAACCCGACCCCGGAGGTGCTCACCACCGGCATCAAGGTGATCGACCTGATTTGCCCGTTCCTGAAGGGCGGCAAGGTTGGCGCGTTTGGTGGTGCGGGCGTGGGCAAGACGGTGGTCATCATGGAGCTCATCAATAACATCGCCAAAGGCCACGGCGGTGTGTCGATGTTTGCCGGCGTAGGTGAGCGTACCCGTGAAGGCAACGATCTTTACAATGAAATGATCGAGGCGGACGTCATCAAGACGGAGAAAGATGACAACGGCCACACCGAATACAATGATCAGGGGCTGCCGGTGCTGGCGCCCGGCTCCAAGGTGGGGCTGGTTTATGGTCAGATGAACGAGCCGCCCGGCGCGCGTCTACGTGTGGCGCTCTCGGCGCTGGCGGTAACGGAGTATTTCCGTGATGAAAAGGGGCAGGATGTGTTGCTCTTCGTCGACAATGTCTTCCGTTTCTCACAGGCGGGTTCCGAGGTGAGCGCGCTGCTCGGCCGGACGCCCTCAGCGGTGGGTTACCAGCCGACGTTGGCCGCGGAGATGGGTGATCTGCAGGAGCGGATCACCTCCACCAAGAAAGGTTCTATTACCTCCTTCCAGGCGGTGTATGTGCCAGCGGATGACTTGACTGACCCCGCCCCGGCAACGACGTTTGCTCACTTGGACGCGACCATCGTGCTGGAGCGCTCCATTGCGGAGCTTGGCATTTACCCGGCGGTGGATCCGCTGGCCTCCACCTCGCTGGCGCTGACGCCGGACATCGTGGGTGATGAGCATTACCGCGTGGCCCGTGGTGTGCAGGCAGTGCTGCAGCGCTACAAGGAATTGCAGGACATCATTGCGATTCTCGGCATGGACGAGCTGTCGCCGGAGGATAAACAGACCGTGTTCCGTGCGCGGAAGATTCAACGCTTCCTCTCGCAGCCGTTCTCGGTGGCGGAAGTGTTCACCGGCACGCCCGGCAAACAGGTGGACGTGGCCGACACGGTGAAGGGTTTTGCGGAAATTCTGGACGGCCAACACGACGAGGTGCCCGAGACGAACTTCTATATGAAGGGCGGCATCGACGAGATCCAAGGCTAGGTAACGACCGCCACAAACGCACATGGCTGAAACTCTCAAGCTCGAGATCGTCACCCCGGAGGCCGTCATTTACTCCGAGGACGTGGAGATGGTGACCCTGCCCGGTCAGGAAGGCGAGGCCGGCATTTACCCGAACCACGAGCCGTTGATGACCAAGGTACAGGCCGGCGAGCTGATTGCGCGCAAGGCGGGCGCCGAGGAAATTTTAGCCGTGGGCGAGGGTTTCGCGGAAATCACCGGCGACCATGTGGCCATCCTCACCGACAACGCCGCCAACAGCGCGGACATCGATGAGGCCGCCGCTGAGGAAGCCAAGGCCAAGGCCCAGCAACGGCTCGAGGACGGCGGCGATATTTCCGAGGACGAAGCCAAGGCTCTGGCGGCGGCGATTCTCTACTCAGAGGCGCAGCTAAAGGCCAAGCGCCACAGTAGTTAGTCAGGTAGAAGCGCGTAGGTTTTCAAAACCTGTGCGTAAACAACTTCCGGGAAAGTAAAAACCACCATCTGCCCATCCGGGCCGGTTGTCGCCGCGTATCGGTCCCCCTGTAGATTGGCGGCTCCTAAGTGAAGTTTGTGGCGGACCAAGCGGCCGGATTGTTTTACCTCCAGTTCAATTCGTTCCGCAGTATCCAAAAAGCCGAATGTCGGCACGCTGAATTTGTCATCTCCTTGGACCAGCCATCGTTCGACGCGGAATTTTCCCAGTGCATCGAGCGTTTTGTTCATGGTTGTTTCCGATGGAGTTGTGAGTTGGCCGTTGGGGCCGCTCCATCGACGAAGATCGTTGCGGGAAAATTCCACGGGTTCATCACCTTTCAATGTTAGGATAACTTTTGACACTTCAGTGTTTTCAAATTGCCACGGTTGTTTGTCGCGCAGCCTGAAGTGTTGATCCGGTAGCGTTTGCAATTCGAGCCCATCAAGGGCATAGACCATATTTTCATCGTGGCGCCGGGCAAAAACCAGGCCGTTATCGGGATCGACGCGACCGAAGTCTACGCGTGCCATCATCTTGTTGGTCACGGATCCATTTGAGGGAAACTGCCAGAGAACTACTGACGTAGAGGGCTCTTCCAAGCCGTATTCTCCAAAGTCTGTGACCACGTCCTTCACGAGGCTTTGGGCCTGCAGGTTGGCCAGCTGAAAAAGGAGATCTCCGACCAGTTCCTCATCTGCATTTTGTACTGTGGGTTTCACGATTTGCCACGCGTTGTCGGTGGGGCTTTGCGCTAGGGAAAATTTTTCTCTGGGGGTGTGGATGTCGATACGGGCAACGGCATTCGATTTAAAAGAGTTGATCATTTGGCGGTTGCCAAATAGTTTCCACGGTGATTGCTTTAAAAGGTCCAAGGTGTTCGTTCGTGATACGGTCATCAGCGTGTCCAGGATGGGGTTGTGGACATAAATGAAGCCTGTTTGATTTGTGTGGGTGCCTCCAAGGTTGAGAGCTAACACCCGGTTGGTTCCGTGGCCAAGTCGTAGCTTGAGCACAGGCGGCTGAAGCCCCATGTCTTCTTTTGAGGAGGCGCTTTCCGCAGAGATAAATTGTTTGGCTGTCCAGCCCTGCAATTCTTCCAGAAATTGCCGGATACGAAGAGGATCTGCACGCTTGGAAGGCTCGGGCTGCGTAATTCGCCAAGTGCCATTGGTGATATTTCGCCGGAGTTCGAGGACAGGGCCGGCGGGATCCGTGAGTGTGAGGTGATCCACCTGTGCCCGCGAGACACCCAATGGCGCCAGACGCGGATCGCGCCAGTGATCCATTTCGCGCGGCAGTGTCTGCAAAAAATCAATCGGCACAACGTAGATGCCCGGTGATTCGCTGGCGGCAAGGTACAGCTTGTCCTGAAGTGGGGTCAGTTTGCCCAAGCGAAAGACATGATTGGTGGCAAGTCCTTCAAGTCGGAGAGTCATGCGTTCTGGATCCAAGCCGAACTTGGCCAGATCACTGCCCGATTCTTTGTCTGGAATGTGGTTGTTGGGGCGCAGGGCGGCCAAGGCCTCAATCAGCGCCATGACGCGGGATTCCTGGGCGGGATACTTGAACGGTTGTACAATGTCCCAGCCATCCGCGCCGCGTTCCAGCCGGAAGAGCTGTGGGCCGCGCTGCAATTCCACGGCTTTCACTTGGGCGGTGTCTACTGTGGGAAGAGATGGCAGACTGGGTGGCGGGGGCGGTTTGTGATCCCGTTCGAAGGCAGCGAGGTAAAGGAATACCCCCACAGTTAAGATCAACAAGGTGATGGTTTGTCTGGTTATCATTTAGTGCCTCCTGCGCAGCCAGACCAGAAAGCCCAACCCGAAAATACCGCCTGGTAGAACACCCAGCAGCCAGCCCGCCAAGTCCCGGCGGTTCTTGTCCGTGAGTGAGAATTGATGATCTCGGACTGGCCTTGGGCCAATGGCGAGCAGCTGAGATCGATCCAGCAGCCAACTGACTAGGTGCCATGCCAGTTCAGAATTGCCTTCGCGATCATACAGGGCGTTGCACAACCATGCACTATCCCCAAACACAGCCATGCGCAAAGATTGCGGATTTTCCATGCCTTCGGGAGGGGTGTTCTCCACGGCCATGGCGACGGGGATGTGCCCGCGAAGACCCACAATGGGTTGGCTGGCAGAGGCTCCGGGTGCGGTCCGAAGGTAGGCCAGTCCTTCCGGGCCGGTGGAGATCAGTATGGTGCGTTGCGCATTTTCGGCTTCGGGTGAATTATTTAAATCTGTAATTGAGCGAGGTCGGGCCATGCGCAGAGCTTTGCCCTGCTGTGACACCGCGCGCATAACGGGATGAAGCCCCCGCTCTGAATCCCAGTCGTACTTGCCAAATTTGACCGAGCCGTCGCCATAGCTGTTGCCAGGGTCATTCACGATGTCGTTGCCGATAAGCACGCCCCAGTCGGCCAGCAATGGCCCCAAGCCCGCCCGAGTCTGGGGGCGGAACAGGAACAGAGCGCGTCCACCATCGGTCAGATACTCACGAAGCCGGGCAATGCTCAGGGCATCCAGGGGGGTGGCAGGCCCGGGAATAATCAATAACCTGCAATCGTTGGGCACACTCTGTTGATCCAGTGACAAGGGTCGAAGGTTGACATGCATTCGGGCCAAGGTTCGCGTAAAGCGGCCGTATCCATCGATCGTGGTTGTGTTGGTCAAGGAATGGGTTCCGTGCCCTGTGAGGTGATAAATCACCGGCTTGGTGGCACTGGACACGGCCACCAGCGCGGAGGTGAACATTTGTTCGCCGTTGAAATGTGTGCGCTTGAAAACACTGCGGCCTTGTTGGTCTGTGTGTGAAACCCCCAACTGTGAGAGGGTGCCGTGGGGCACAATCTCGGTCTTGTCGTTTGATTTGAAGATCACGAGATTGCGCGCGTTACCCGGCAGCTGCAGTTCTTTATCTTCCTGAAGGCTTGTTGCTTTGGCGGGTTCCAGCTCGAAGTCGATGGATTCGATATTGATCCGCGGGTTGATCTGCTTGTATTGGCGGAGTAATTCAACGACGGGTCGGTACAACGATTCGCGACGGTCATAAAACACGACCACGCGGACATCGTTGGTCACCGAGTCGAGAACCTGCCGGGTCATGGGTGAAAGGTTTTTGTCCAGCCTGGCTGCCCAGTGAGAGCGGGAGTGGTGGCGATGAGCGAAGTAGTTTGCCATGCCCGCAAGTGCCAACACGGCGACCACGCCCAGGGCAAAGTTCACCCACCACAGCCAGCGGCGTATGGGGGCGGACGATTTGGCGGGGGTGTCGCTCATGGTCATTTCCAGCGCCGACTGGCGAGCACCTGCTCGGTTAAATACAGGAACATCAGGGTCAGGCTGATGTAAAACACAAGGTGCCTGGAATCCACAATGCCGCTGGCAAAATCCCCCATGTGTTCAACCATTGAAATATGGGCAAACAAGTCCGTCTTCCAGCCCAGTTGTGGGGGGCGATACACGGCCAGCAATCCTATCAAAAAGACGCCGGTGCCGATGGCAAAACTGGTCATGGCCGCAATGATTTGGCTGCGCGTCAGTGCCGAGGCAAAACACCCGACGGCCATGAAGAAGGCACCGATGACTCCCACCCCCAGTGCGAGGCTGACCAGCGGGCCCGTGTCCACTGGGCCCAAGCCGTCCACATATCGGCTTAACAAGAAAGGCAACGTGGCGGCGGGGGCCCAAGCCAGCAGGTAGAACAGCCATGCGCCGACAAACTTGGCAAGTACGACCGCACGGTCACTGACCGGCGTGGCCAAAAGAGTTTCGAATGTGCCGGTTGATTTTTCGTGTGCGTAGGTTCGCATAGTGATGATCGGCGCCATCAGGAGAAGGACCAGCCAGAAGAACCCGCTGTTGGGCAGCTTTTCAGTGAGCGGTATGTCGAAGGGTTTCTCGTTCAGGGCGTCCAGCACAATCAATAGGCTGGCTCCAATCAGCAGCTGCACGCCGGCAATGATCACATAGCCGCGCAGGGAGAAAAAGTAACCACTCAATTCGCGGCGTGTAAGAGTGAGAAAGGCCGCCATTAAAACAAGTCCTCCTCGTCATCATCCGGTCGGGTGAGTTGCACGAAGATGTCCTCCAGCGTCGCCCGGTTTTCAGACAACTCACGCAGGGTCCATCCACGTGCGTGCGCCAAGTCCACCACCCGCGTGCGCAAATCGACACCGTCGCGCGGCATCAAAACGCACCGCCGAAAATCACCTTCCGTGGCCGACAAGTGGAAATCCCTGACCTCCCCCATTTCCTCCCACGCGGTCCGCAAGTCACCTTCCGGGGCGCTCAATTCCGCCACCACGCGGGTGGCCCCGCCGATTCGTTTTTGCAGGTTTGATTGTGTGTCCGCAGCCAACAAGTTACCACGATGCATAATTAGCAGCCGGTTACAGGTGACCTCCACCTCTGGCAGAATGTGCGAGGAAATGAGCACGGTGCGATCCGCGGACAGTTTCTTGATTAATTCCCGCACGGCCATGATTTGGTGAGGGTCTAAACCGATGGTGGGTTCATCTAGGATCAAAAGATCCGGCTCATGGACCAGCGCATCGGCCAGCCCCACCCGCTGGCGGAACCCCTTGGACAGGTGGCCGATCATCTTGTTGCACACCTCCTCAAGCCCCAGTTGTCCGGATACCTCGTCCACCCGGTTACGACTGGCCATGCGGCTCAATCCCTTGAGTCTTGCGCGGAACTTCAGGTACTCGCGCACTCGCATGTCTTCCGGGAGTGGATTGTTTTCGGGCATGTATCCCACGCGCCGTCGCACTTCCATGGAGTCACGTTCCACATCAAAACCGGCCACCTGTGCTGTGCCGGCGGTGGCGGAGAGAAACGAGGCCAGAATGCGCATCGTCGTACTCTTGCCCGCGCCATTGGGACCTATGAAACCGACAATTTCACCGCGTGCCACAGTGAAATTCAGCCCCTTGACGGCCGGCTTGCCGGCATATTCCTTCCGCAAGCCGCGGACCTCGATCATGGGTTTGCCGTTGGTCTCAAGGGTCATCGCGCCGTCACCTCCGCCATGGCTTGGCGCCGTTGGATGAAGTTGCCTGTGCGATTTTCAATGACCACCATCAACCGCGCCCGGTCGCCTCGGCGCAGGGCGTTCACCTGCCTTGCAAATTCCACCAATGTCGATGGTGCCTGGCCGTTAATCGACTCGACCACATGGTCTGTGCGCAGACCAGCATCATGCGCCGGGCCGTTCTTCTCCACCTCGGTGACCACGAATCCGCCGGTAAAACTCAGGCGCAGTCGTTTCGCCAAGGCTTCCGTCAACGGTTCAAGCGAAAACCCCAAGCGCCTTTGCACGAGTGTTGCGTTGAAAAAATCCTCCTCCGGACGAAGCCTCAATTTCAGGGTTCGCCGTTGCCCAGCGCGCGTGACAATCATTTCCATGCGTGCCTCGATGGCCTTGGCCCAGTCCAGCAGGTGTCCTGTTTCCCGACCGTTGATGGAGATCACACGGTCTCCCACGCGTAATCCTCCATCAGCCGCCGGCCCGCCAGGTTCCACCAATATTACCACCATGCCCTCCGGGCCGGGCTTTACGCGTGCTCCTAGCCAAAGGCCTTGCAGGCGTTCCGGTGTGAAAAAATCCGTTAGGGCCGCATTGACCTGCCGGATGGGAATGGCGAATCCGATGCCTTGGCCCTGCCGGTGAATGGCTACGTTGATGCCGATCAATTTGCCATCCAAGTTCACCAACGGGCCTCCGCTGTTGCCTGGGTTGATGGCGGCATCTGTTTGCAGCCAGTTCGCAATGTCCAGTTTCTCTCCCTCCCGTGGTGCCTTGCGCTGTTTGCTGCTGAGAATGCCACGGCTCACCGAGCCACCCAGACCAAACGGGTTTCCCAGTGCTATGACCGATTCCCCGAGCAGCAGGTCGTTTGCCTTCGCAAATTCCACCGCATTGAACCGCGCCCCCTTGGCTGCCTTGATTTTCAGCAAGGCTAAGTCGCTTCGCGCGGTGCCTGCTACAGGCTTTGCCTCCAGTTCCCTGCCGTCCATTAACTTTACGGTGATACGCGTTGCCCGTTGGACAACGTGATGATTCGTCAACAGGTATCCATCCGGGTCAATGATTACCCCGGAACCCAGGCTGTGGCGCACATTCGGGCCGCGCCGTTGATAAAACGGTCCCCAAAAATCGCGCAACATTTCCGCGAATGGATCACGGACTTCCACCACGGTCTCCGTGGAAATGTTCACCACGCTGGGCATCACCTGTTCCACGGCCCGCACAACCGCGTCGCGTCGCGGACTTTCCGCCTCAAGGCAGAGAAATCCATACATCAACAACGCCGCCGTCAATGCGCGGTTGACGGCCGGTGCAGTCCGGTGGATGGTCCTAGTATTCATTTAAAACAAGCCCGCCTGTCGTGGAACGAGACAGGAACAATTTGGCAAAAAAATCCACTCCACGCAACGGAAGTGAACATGGCCGACCCCAAAATTTATTCCCAATGGCGTGCGCAAAGGGTTGACGATGCCCTGCATGACGCGCCTGCGAGACCACCTCCAGAGCGGCTACTGCAGGGGATTTGGCAGCACCAGCGCATTCGACGGGACCGGCTTCATACCTGCGATGGCCAAATCCTTCGTGTGTTCCATCCTGGTTTTTGGAATTACGAAGCTGGGCCCGATTTCCATCGGGCTGTGATCCAACTTGGCGATGGTTCGCCCGTGACTGGTGACATCGAAATCGATTCGGCCGCTTCCGATTGGCGCGCGCATGGTCATGCTGACAACCCCGGGTTTGGAGGTGTCATTTTGCACGTTGTCTGGAATGGCCCGGCGCGGACACATCTGCCCACGCTCCGACTTCAACCCCACTGTGATGCGCCCTTGAAACAACTGTCTGCCTGGCACACCACCGAACCGCCTTTTCCCACAGAATTTGCTGGCCAGTGCAGGGCCCCACTGGCGGCATTGTCTGCCGAGGCGCTGGAGGAACTTCTGAGTCAGGCTGCTCTCGTTCGCCTGCAAACCAAGGCTGAAGGCATGACTCGTCTGGCCCGTATTCATGGCTGGGATGCTGCCTTGTGGCAGGGTCTCTTTCGTGCACTTGGCTACAAGCACAATACCTGGCCCATGCAAAACCTTGCCGAACGTTTGCCTGCACTTCACGCGGTAGGTTCCACTGATGCCCTGGGTTGGCAGGCCAGACTGCTGGGGTGCGCGGGTTTCTTGACGGACGATTTCCCCACGCAGTCCACTGTCGTTCGCGAGTACCTGCGCGAACTCTGGGACTGTTGGTGGCGTGAACGTGATGCCTTGACAGACCACTGCCTGCCAAGGTCTCTTTGGCGAATGGCGGGATTGCGCCCTGCCAACCATCCTGTTCGCAGGCTGGTTTTACTGGCCGGCTGGATGGCGGCAGGCAACTTGCCCAAACGTCTTCAAGCTTGGCTGGAGTCGGATGGTGTAAAGAGCCAACGTGGCGGTTCGCTGCTGGAATATCTGCAGGTCAAACCGGATCCGTTTTGGAATCATCACTGGACCTTTAAAAGTCCGCGCAAGGAAAGACATTGCCCGCTTCTTGGGGCAGCCCGTGCCACAGATCTCGCCATCAACGTCATCTTGCCTTGGTTCCATGCCCGTGCCAGTGCGGGCCGGAATCGCGAATTGTTGTCGCGCATCGAGTCCCGCTTCCACAGTTGGCCACCGGCCCAAGATAACCGGACATTAAAACTCGCCTGCCAGCGGCTGTTTGCCGAACCTCGCCGCCTTTCCGCCGCAGCCCACCAGCAAGGGCTGCTGCAAATTGTCCGCGATTTTTGTGATCATGCCCCCGCCACTTGTGACGGTTGCCAGTTTCCGGCTTTAGTTCAGAGTTGGTGATGGCGGTGGCTGTTTGTGTGCCCCAGACGCTATTTGCGTGGGATTTCCGTGAAAAATTCGGACGAGATTGAAAAATATGCCAAAAAATGTACTTTTTTTCTATTTTTTTGCGGCATGAATTTTGCTCACAGGATGGGACAAGGCATGGGAATTAGAAACAGACGCGGGTTCACCCTCATTGAACTGCTGGTGGTGGTGGCCATCATCGGCATCCTCGCCTCCATTCTCATGCCGGCGTTGGCCAAGGCGCGCAAGAAAGCCAACCGCGTGCGGTGCATTACCAATCTTCGCAGCATCGGCACGGCATGGAATAGTTTTGCGGCTGACGAGGGCAACTTTGCTTGGTTTCTGACCCACTATGATGCTGCTAGGATTTACGACAACATGCCGCGCAGTGATTCCGGCGATACGCACAACTCTCATTGGGGCTGGTCGCATGATATTCAGCGCATGTGGGGGGCGACTGACCTAAAGACGGCCAAGATATTGGCTTCGCCCAGCGATCCAGGTGTTAAAAAGGCCAATCAGGATGAAGTGCGCGGCGAGGCGGAAACCAAGACCAAGAGCGGGAAGTTGTATTTGGATTCCAGTGGCAAGCCGGTGGACTCCCACAGCAGCAGTGTGCAGCGGGTGGAGTCCTATCAGTATAAGACCGGCGGTATGTTTGGCACTGACAATGTGGTCAACCGGAAAGCCATGAGCTATGCGATTCACCGCGGAGGTGATGTCAACAAGGCGAACTCCATTCTGGCCCTGACCAAAAACTGGGTGGGCGGAACCTGTGGGCCCGCCACGGGTATTAGTCCGCACCCGGTCCAACCCTACGATTTGGATGGCGATGGCCAGTATGACCCGCCGCAAACTTTCCCGGATTTAAATACGGCGCGCCGGCTCAGCAATATCGAGCACTCGGTGGTCAAGCTGGACAAGCCGGGGACGAGTGGGCAGGTGATTTATCACTTCAGTCCGCAGACCACGAGTTATCGGAGCCATTGGTGGTCTGACCAGTATCTTTGCGCCGGGCACATCGGCCGCAGCTTTGCCCCCGGCATCAAGGGAGTCAGCTACATTGGCCCGGAGATTTACAAGCAGAGCTTGGACGCGAAATATTGGGGGGGATACACGAGCCCATGGGTCAAGCACACGCCCGACCACAAGGGCTGCCAATCCAGAAACGTGGCCACGGAAAACACGCGCAGCGTATATCGAAACCTGGTGATGATGGGGCTGGATAGCAACGAGGGGAACATCCTTATGGCGGGTGGGAGTGCCGAGCAGATCAACGATGTAGAACTGCAGGATCGGGTGAAGAAACATGCCAGTTCACGCGGCGGTGATCACGATGTGCCCCTGGAGGTTGTGAGCCAGCCGGAGCGGGGCAAGTAGTAGCAGCGCAGCGAGCCGGGGATCACTTCCCTGTGTTGTGGTGAATGCGGCAGTTTGGCAGCGCGCGTTGGAGGTTCTTGATGTCGGAGCTTGTCAGGCTTGGATTGTTTTCCAGCCAAAGGATCTTGAGGTTTGTCATCGTCATCAGCGGGCTCAAATCATTCACTTCGCAGTTGTTGAGAAACAGCCAGTCCAGTTGAGTCAACTTTTGAATGGCGGACAGGTTGGTTGCCGGGTTGCCCGAGAGGCTCAACCCTTTCAAACTGGTTAATGCGGCCAAGGGCGTCAGGTCGGTGATGCCGTTGCGTTCCAAGTGTAGTCGTTTAAGGTTTGTCAGGCCGATGAGGGGTTGAAGGCTTAAGATTTGGTTGTCATCCAGACTCAACCACTCCAGATTGACAAGGCCTTCCAGCCCCTGAAGTTTTTCGATGCGGTTTCCGTTGGCCCAGAATTTTCGCAGCGCTGTGAGTCCTTCCATGGGCAGGAGGTCAGCGACTTGGTTGCCATTTAGATCCAAAACTTCCAAATTTGCCATTTCGGCCAGCGGATGGAGTTTCTCGACCTGATTATTGGCCAGATTCAATTCCGCCAATTGCGTGAGGTTTCCCAGTCCTTTCAGGCTGATTACTGAGTTGTTCTGAAGGTTCAAACGCTGCAGGGCGGTTAGGCTCTCGATGCCGGCAAGGTTTTCCAGCAGGTTGTCCTGGACGGTCAGGATTCTGAGTTCCTGCAGTTCCTCCAGATTGGCTAAGCTTGAAACGCGGTTGTTGTGCAATGTCAATTCTTCCAAGTCAGTCAGGTTCGTCAAGGGAGCGATGTCTTCAACGTGATTGTTGTGCAGTTCCAGTTTCTTTAAAGCATTCAGCTCGGCCAATTGGGTTAGATTAGAAATTTGATTGTCGTCTAGGCTTAAAAACCTCAACTCCTTTAAGTTTGTTAGGCCGTCCAGATGGGTGATTCGGTTGCCTTCCAGATACAGGCCCTTGAGCTGGCTCAGTTCAGAGAGGTATTTCGTGTCGAGGATGTGATTGTAAGCGAGATCCAGATAAGCGAGCCGGGTTAGCCCCGAAATCGGGCCGAGATCGCGGATCTGGTTTTTGGACAGCCAAAGTCCCTCCAGCTTTTTCAGGTGAGCCAAGGGCTTCAAATTGGCAACCTGATTTTCTTCAAGGGAAAGTCTTTCCAGATGAACCAAGGCAGACAGTGGCTTCAGGTCTGCCACACGATTGTCGCGGAGATGTAGTTCTTTCAAACCCTTCAATTGGGCGATGGGTTCAAGGGAGGCGACTTGCCCGTTGTTGAGATGAAACACTTCCAGTGTTTCGCGTCCAGCCCGGGTTGAGCCTCCCGCGGATTGGCGAATGGCGGTTTCCAGGGTTCGGGTGGATTGAACGGTGGTTGGTTTGTTGTTATGGCCAATGCGGCAATCGGGGAGCGCGCGGGATAGCCGGTCTATTTCCTCTCGGGTAAGGTTGGGGTTGTTGTTCAGGTCCACCTGTTCCAATCGGGGCAGGTTTTTCAGGGGCTTGAGGCTGGTGACCAAGTTGCCCTCGAGATGGAGGTGCCGGAGATTGCTGAGTTGGCCCAAAGGGGTCAGGTCGGAAATCTGGTTGCCGTCCAAATTCAGGAATTCCAAGTGCCGCAGCTTGGTCAAGGCGTCCAACCGAGTGACCTCGTTGCCGTGGAGATTCAGTCTTTTTAAGCCTGTTAGTTGCCCCAAGGGTTTCAGGTCTGATATCTGCCGGTTGCGGAGATGCAACCGGTCCAGTTTCCGTAAGTCGCCCTCGATGAGTTGGCCGTCCGGTTGATTGAGGCGGGCGCGAATTTCAGCTTCTATCGCCTGATGGCTTGGGTTGTTTGAATCAAACCAATGATGCGCGGATGCACGCGACCCCCTCGGAGAGAACATCAACTGCCAGATGCCTCCCGCCAAAACCAAGGCCAAGACAACCATTAGCCCCTTTGGCTTCATGCCCTGCAACCTGTCCCAGTCCTTTCGCTGGGTCAAGTTGGATTCACGAGGTGGCGTCGTCAGGCACTGTTATTTCGGCAACGCGGGAGGATCGAAGTCCTTGCCCCGTCCGCTGAAATAGCGGTTGGATGGTTTCACGGCCGAGTTTTCCAAGTCCACGAATTTTCCATCCGGCAACGTCACGTAGCCCAATTCCTCGGGGGTCTTGCTGGCCACGTGGCCATCCAGAAACGCCACGATCGCCTTGTCAAAGTAGCAGGCATCCACAGCCGTGCGCGGGCTTCCCGCGTCACCGGTGCCGCGGTCAGACTCGGCCGTCAGCCGTGGTGGGTCAAGCGACCATCCGTGGTTGCCCCACTCGTCATAGCCTTTGCCGTTGTTGTTGTATTCCTTGCGGTCTTTCTCCGCAAATCCAGCGGAGGTGCCCAAGCTGGTCGCGCCCATGACCGTGTCGGAGAAATGGCTCAGTTTGCCGGTGCGCACCGGGTAGTTATGGAACTTCCCATTGGTTTTGCGCGCGTTGCCGAGGAACTGGAGATTGTAGCCGAAGGCACCGTTGCGCTCATCCGTCCAGTAGTCCCGCAGCGGATTCAGGAAAACTTGGTTGTCGTAATCCTGACGGTCGCTGTCTGTCCGCGGACTGGAAAATGCATCGGCCCCTACATAGATGCCCATGTAGGCGATCCAGCGCGGACGATATTTCATCCCGTTCCGAAGCTTGTAATGATTCTTGGGGTTGGCCTTGCCACCCGGTTCCTTGGCAAAACGGCCGGGAAGCATTACGTCTTCATTCTCGTCGGCGTACATTTGCCAGCCGGCGGCAACATTACGCAGATTGTTGGAGCACTTGGAACCTCTCGCGTGGATTCGTGCCTTGCCCAAGGTCGGCAATAGGATGGCCGCCAAAATTCCAATGATGGCGATCGTCACTAACAACTCAATCAACGTAAACGCGCGGCGCCTCCGAGCAACTCTGAGGGTGTACATGGACGGAGTATGCTTGATCACCAACTTTTTGTCAAAAAAACAGAGAAAACGGTATTCCCCGTGTGCCTGAATGCGCTGAAAAACAAGCCTATTTCAACCTGCGCAGCCGCACATTCCGGATTGCTCCGCTGGTCTGGAACGTGGCGAATCCTAGCGGGGCGGAAAACTCGATTTCACCCGGACGCATGGAAACCTCCTTCTCGTGAATGTCGGCTTCGATCACCTTTTTCTCGCCCGGCACGATAATCGTTTTGCCCGGCTTCATTAGCTCGTCAAATTCCGGATTCAATTTCCGCAGAGCGGTTTCTGCTTTCGCTGCGTCAATCCCAGCCGCCTTGGCAAATTCCGCGATCACCCCATCCGGCGTATCCTTGCGCAGGATTAGCCGTTCGTGGGGATCCAGTGTCACCGTGACAAGCTTGGGCGTAACCTTGACGCGGAACTTGTACCAGATCCCCTTCTCATACTTGATGTACAGCGTGGTGTCATTTTCCGAGGCGTCCATGCCATTGATGCTGCTGATGCCTGTCACCGCGCCGCCCCAGCCGCCCGTCACCAACGATGCGTGTTTTTCGTCCACGGGGAAGGTCAGCAGTGCAAAAAAGTCCGAGCCATCAATCTTCTTGGCCTCATACTCAATCTCATAGTTGGTCTTGGGCAGGCTTGCCTTGTCCTTCCACGTGATGCCCGTGAGAATTTCGCCGCTGTTGATGTGCAGCTCGCCATTCTTCACCTCCACACTGCCGCGGCCGGCATAGTCGGTCTCCTTCCAGCCGGTCAAATCATTGCCGTTAAAAAGCGGCTTCCACGCCGAGCCACAGGCCGTGGTGTAGACGAGAAACAAGATGGCGCACGTATTTTTCATGGTCGAATTTTGGGGCGGCGTGAGCGTATCGCGGCCTGTGGCGAATACGCAATGCCTGATTTTCGATGGGTGAAATGCGAGGGAACACCCTTGGCGGCGCGGCGGTTTTTGGTCATAATTCGCTCCACCGCATCCCCGCGTGCAACGCAACCCGCGTGGGATGGTGCTCATAGAAGGAACTTTTTCACCCAACCAAGGGACAAATGGCGGAATACAGAGTGAACACAAGCAACGACCTGCCCCGGGTGGCCCGGATGCTGGATCTTTCCAAAGAGCAGGTCATCGACATGCAGGCGGTCAGTGCCGTTTTGCCCTTCAAGGTCAACGACTATGTCATCGAGCATTTGATTGATCGTGATAATCTCCCGCTGGATCCCATTTTTCAGCTGACCTTTCCTCAGCGTGGCATGCTGGAGAAGGAGGATGTTGGCCGCATGCGCGAGCTAATCACGGGTGATGCCCCGGTTGCAGAGATTCGTCTGGCCGCCGGCGAGATTCGCGCCAAGCTCAATCCTCATCCCGCGGGTCAGATGGATTTGAACAAGCCTCGCTTTGGCGGCGGCACCTTGGAGGGCATGCAGCACAAGTACAACGAGACGGTTCTCTTCTTCCCTTCGCAGGGTCAAACCTGCCACGCTTACTGCACCTATTGTTTCCGCTGGGCGCAATTCATCGGTGACGTGGATCTGAAGTTTGCCAGTCGGGAGGCCGGCCAGTTGGTGCAGTATGTCCGCGACAACCCCCAGATCAGCAGCGTGCTCATCACCGGTGGCGATCCCATGGTGATGAAGACAAAATTTCTCCGCCAATACATCGAACCTCTACTGGACATCCCCCACTTGGACAGCATCCGCGTGGGGACCAAGGCGCTGGCCTACTGGCCCTACCGCTTTACCGAGGGAGAGGACGCTGATGATTTCCTGCGCCTTGTCGAGCAGGTCCGAGCCGCAGACAAGAACTTTGCCCTCATGGCCCACAGCAGCCATCCACGGGAACTGGAGCCAGCGCCCGCCCGCCAGGCCATCAGCCGTGTCTTGGGCGCCGGCGCCACCGTGCGTTGCCAAGCGCCGCTCATCCGGCACGTCAATGATCATCAGGACATCTGGGCGGACCTATGGCGCAAACAGGTGCAACTGGGCGCGGTGCCCTACTACATGTTTGTTGAGCGCGACACCGGCGCACGGAATTATTTCGAAGTGCCCTTGGCGAGGGCCTACAACATTTTCACGCGTGCCTATCGCCAAGTCAGCGGCTTGGCCCGAACAGTGCGCGGCCCCAGCATGAGCGCCACGCCTGGCAAGGCGCTAGTTGATGGCGTTGCCGAGGTTGCCGGAGAGCGGGTCTTCGTAATGAAGTTTCTCCAAGGCCGCAACCCTGACTGGGTTAACCGCGTCTTTTTTGCCAAGTTCGATCCGCATGCCTGTTGGCTGGATGATCTGGTGCCTGCCTTCGGCGAAGACAATTTCTTCTACGAGGCGGAACTGGAAAAAATGATGCGGCAAGCCGCCGACGTTACGGAGCGTTAGTGGCAGACTCCCTGATTTCCTGATGCGTGACGGGTGTGCTCAGGGAGATGGTTTCGCGTTTCGTTTGCAGCCTGAGGGCGGCCTCACGGATCGTATCCTGACAATGCAGGATGTTGTGAATATTACCGGGGGTGTAGGCCAGCCGCCACGTTGTGCCGTGATCGCCACATTCCTTGAGGGTGACCTTGCATGGTTTCCCGTCATTAATGGCCGTGGAGCGTTCGCACGCGGCCTTCCAAGTGGCTGTTAAAAAATCCCTAGCCTCGTCGGCGGTAGCTTGATAGCCGATCTTGAATTCCACGTAGTCGCGCACGCCTCGTTCTAGGTCTGTCCGCAAGACATCCACACGTTGGTTCAGGATGGCGGTGTTGGGTAGCTGGATGTCGTGTCCCGTTGCCAAGTCGCGGATGATCGTGTGTAGTCCCCGTGTTCGCAGCACAATGCCCAGGATATTCTCGCCGGGAATACGCACGACATCGCCGCGTTCTATGCGGCCCGCGCTGATGATCATGATGCCGCTCAGGAAATCCCCCACCCAGTGCTCGCGCGTAAGGAAAAACAGTAACGCAATGAATCCCAGAACGCTGGTTGCCTCGAGCCAGGATTTGAAACCCCAGATGTTGATCAACACCACACAGGCGATGATCAGGAGGGTCGTGACAGCCACCAACTCAAGCGTCTTGGAGGTCTGGGTTTCCACGCGCCGGGTGAAATCCTCCACGGAAACCTCTCTTCCATACTTGTGCAGCAGCAGGGCCTCGGTCAGGTGAATGAGTAGGTACGTAGCCAGCACCAGCAGAAGGCTTTGGCTGAACTCCACCGCCCGCGGGATGGGTGCCTTGAAAATGACGGCCAGAAGAAACGCGGAAAAGACGATGAAATTAAAGCCATGCAGCATGCGGAGCCGCGAGTTCTTGCTGGCTTGCGTCTTGATCTCCCCGTACCGCGCCGCGAGCCAGGGCGCGGTGACAAAGACCACCGCGTTGAAGGCCAGAGTGAACCAGCCCCATTCCTCCAGCACCGTCAACCGGTCATAGATCTCGTGAAACCAATTTTGCATGGGGGCTCAGGTTGTGTTACCTGTTGGCCCAAGGATCCTTCTTGAATTCAAACAGGGCCGCTTGCCGCTCCGCCTCCGCGATCACGGATGGGCCACCATTGGGCGTGCCGGTTTGATTTTCCAGTGAAGCCTTGAGCATGGGCAGGTTCTTGTAGGAATCGTCCTCGAGAAAATGCTTCTCCAAAAGGGTGTCCGAACGGATCCGGATATATTCCACCCGCGCATCATTCTCCCCACTGGGCAGTTTTTGCAGTTGGGTTTTCAGGGCCAAGGCGTCGCCGTTGGTGCCGGCGTTGGCGCGCTGGAGTACGTTGCGTGCGGCTTGTTTCCAAGTTTCCATGTCCTGTTTGCCATCACGCATTTCCCGGTTGGCCTGTTGTTCCATCCCCGTCCGGGCGGTTTCGGCATGCCTCCGCTTGGCCAGAGTGAACCACTTCCATGCCGCCACAAGGTCGCGCTCCACTTTGTCGTCTCCCTCCGCATGCAATGTGCCCAAGTTATAGAGCGCCGATTCCAGACCCTTGGCTGCGGCCCGGGTGTACCAGTCCACTGCCTGGATGGGATCCTTATTCACGCCTATTCCTTCGCGGTGCATCCAGCCCATCATGAATTCTGCCTGGGTGAAGCCCGCTTCGGCAGCCTTGCGGTACCACTTGGCGGCTTCGTCCATGTTTTGCTTGGTGCCATTGCCTTCCTCGTAGAGTGCGCCGAGATTGAACTGCGCGGCGGGATGGCCCGGAATGGTCACCCCTTGGCCACCGCGGAGGCGCTCCAAGTCCAAGCCCGGGTTGGCCAATTTCAGGAATTCGTACGGGATGCCGTAGTCGACGCCGATGGAACGGCCAGTTTCGGTCTTGCCCGCGGTATGCTTCAACTCAAGCGCCGCCTTCTTAAACCACTGGAGAGCAGTCTCAGCCTTGCCGGCTTCAAGAGCCTTGATGCCTTTGTCTAGTTGGACGCGTTTGCTGACCTTGGGCGAATCGGCCTTGGGCGGGCCACAAGCCGCGCACAGGACCAACCCCACCCCCGCAAGGAATAAAAAACCACCACCCTTGTTCACCCCCACACCCTATCACAACCCGCGCTTCGCGCCAAGGCGCGGCTTTCCCCGGACTGATTTACCTTGCCCCAGACGCGTCCGGGTGTTCCCATGGCCGACAATTCTCCGGCCAATTTATCAAGCCATGAAAGACGACTCCCTGTTCCAGCGTGCCCGCGGCCAGTTGCTTAACCCCATTGTCCGCGCCATGGCCGCCGCCGAGGAGGTGCTGGAACACAACGCCGAGGGGCATGACCGCGAGGCGTTGTTGTCCTCGTTCATCAACCTGTTTGTGTTGGTCCTGAAGGCCGACGGTGATGTTTCCGAGGCTGAGTTGCAGGTGGTTATCCGTGCCTTGCGGGAGGAGCATGGCGAGGCTGCGGTGAAGCAACTACAGGAACGCGCCGCGGCTGACACGTTGCCGGATATCAAGGCCACCTGTGATGAGCTGCGGGACATGCCAGTCGAGGATCGCGAAACGTTGCTTGAGAGCCTGTTCATCGCCGCCTACGCCGACAACCACTACGATGAGGCCGAGCGCAACTGCATGGGTAGGATTGCCGCGGAATTGGATGTCAGTGAGGAGGCTTTTGCTCGCCTGCAGTCTTCTGCGTTGGAACAGCATAATGCCCGCATGCGCCTGGTTCGTAGTGGCACGGGGCTGCTGGCGGCCGTGGTGGTGCTGGCGCTCTTCATTGTCACGGCCACCTTTTTGAAGGCGGTCTTATTCGGGCTAATGCTGGCCTATTTCTTTCTGCCGCTGCAACGGAGGCTGGCTGACAGCTTTTTGGAAAACGGCTGGGCGGCCCAGGTTTACCGGGGTGTCCTGCTTTGCTTCCGGCCCATCGGCTGGGTCATAGGCGGTGTGCAGGGGATTTTCCGGGGTCGTGCCAAGGAGGAACCAAAGAAGGAATTGGATGAAAGCGCGCGTGAGCAGGCTGCCTTGGCGCAGTCCTGCAACGCCACGGTGATGGGTGTGATGGGCGCGATTGTGCTGGCCGTGATCGGGTTGATTTTCTTCACGATCACTTATCAGCCGCCCGAATTGCCAAAGACCGACGAACTGCAGCGGAAGGCCGCTGACTATGCCGCCAAGGCGAAGGAGTGGAAGGTGGTGGGTCCGGCGGCAGGGGAACTGGAGACCCTGCTCCGCGATCCCGAGGCAATGGACAAGCTGCGGGAATGGGTAACCGGAAGTCCGGAGGCGGCTGTGCAGAATGAGCCGGACCGACTCAAGACGCTCACCACGCTGGCGAATGCCGCGGGTTTCCTGGGCAATTTTTTCCTAAACGCGTTGTTGGCGATTTTCTTTTTCTCATTTTTCCTGAAGAAGATGGCGCAGTTCCATCATGGCCACAGTGAGGCCAAGGGCGAGGGAGATTACCTAGTACAGAGCTTGTTCCAGACTTCGTGGTTGCCGACCACAAGCGAGGAGACCTTGAGCAGCGCCGCCGAGATCATCAACGAAGTGTTTTACAAGTTGAAGACGTGGGTGCGCGGTTACCTTTGGATCATCATCATCGAGACGGTGATTTACGTGTCTCTCTTTCTCCTGCTGGGCGTTCCCTATGCCGTGCCCCTTGGGATGATTGCCGGGCTCACGGTTTTGCTGCCGTTTCTGGGGCCGCTGGTCAGCGCAGTGTTGACGATTGGCACCTGCCTTGTGACCGGTCATGCCGACCTAACGATGCTCATTACCCTCGGTGTGGTTTATGTGGTGATGAATATGATTGTGGAACAGCTTTTCCTGTATCCTGCGCTGGTGGGGGAGGCGCTGGGCTTGAACGTGCTGGAGACGATGATTGTCGTCCTCCTGGGCGGCCTGTTCGCGGGATTGGCCGGAGTCATTTTTGCCGTGCCCGCGGCATCCGTACTCAAGTTCATCATCCCGCGCCTCTACCAAAGCCTGTTCCAGAAGGAGGAACTGAGCCTGCCGGAGGATTAGGGGCTACTTGGCAACCTTGTATATCTTCGAGTTGCTGCGGACGTAGATGGCTCCGTTGGCCACGGCCGGGGTGGCTAGGATCTGATCGTCGAGATTCAGCGTACGGATCTCGCCATCCTCGCCCTTCGCCGTGTCCACCACTTGCATCAAGCCGGTTTCGTTGAAGAAATAAAGATGACTGCCCGCGGCCACGGGGGTGGAACTGAATGGCCCCTTGAGGCGCTTTTGCCACTCGCGTTCGCCGGTTTTCAAGTTGCCGGCTGTCAGTACGCCGGCTCGGTTCACCGTGTAGACATGGTCTCCCAGCGCGATTGGGCTGGCCGTGGAGGGCTGCAGGCGGCCACTTTGCCAAAGCTCATCCGGTTCCTTGCCATCCGAGCGTGGCTGGATTGCGGTGATTCCATTGGAGGGCACGTAAAGAACGCCATCGAGAACGCAGGTGGACGAGGTGGTGGAGGCGCCGTTGCCAAAGTTCCAGACGGCGTCGCCGGTCTTCAGGTCCACGGCGGAGACGCCCTTGCTGGATTGCAGCGCCACGAGGTCGCGCCCCTTGAAGGCGCCTTCCAGCAGTGTGGGGGTGGTCCAGTTCGCAGCCTTTGGACGGCTCAGGCGCCAGAGGTTTGCTCCGGATGTTTTGTTGATGCCGATGGTGTATGACTCGCTGTCATTCTCCACGGGAACCACCAGCACGTTGCCCGCCACCAGCAGCGAGGAGGCCATGCCGAGGCTGTTGCTTACGTTGGCATAATCATGGGTCAGCCCGCGCAGCCATTGCAGGTTGCCGTTGAGATCGAGGCAAACCAAGTCATTGGAGGAAAAGTTGGCGTAGATATATTCCCCGTCGGTGCAGGGGGTTGGGGCGGCCACACTGGTCTTGCTGTGGCACATGGTGCGGCCCGTGGCCCAGAACTGTCGGTGCCAACGGATAGCTCCATCCTTTGCATTGAGACAGACAATGTGCAAACGATCCTGCCGGGGACCGCTGCTGCAGGTGATAATAACCCGCTCGCCAACCACAATCACCCCCGACAAGCCACGTCCGGGCAGGCTGGTGGACCACTTCAAGTTATCCTTGGTCAGGGATGTGGGCAGGGCCTCGTCCGGCGCGATGCCGTTGCCGTTGGGGCCGCGGAATTGCCGCCAGTCTCCCGCCTCCACGGCGATTGTCATGGCGATGAAAAGTGCGATGATGGTTTTCATTTTAAAAGATCTCAGTCTGGCTGGAGGGGGCGTGATCAATTGCCGGTTTTTCCTTCCTTAGGGGTGGGGAGACGGTTGCTGGCTAGCAGGGCGGTGCCGGTGGCGTCGCATACGCGAAGCTGGAATTCCCACTGCTTGGTCCAGGACTGGGTCTGCTCATTTTGGCACAGCTTAATGAGAATGGTGTTGGGGCCTTTTTTCATCTGGGCGTCGAGCTGGTAATGATCGATGCGGGTGCCGCGATGGTATTCATCGCGGCCGAAAACGAGCTTGCCGTTGACCCAAATCTTCCAGGCATTTTTGCACGCAAGCCGGAGTTGCACGGCGCGAGCCTCGGGGGAGTTGTAGGTAGTGTAAGCATAGGCGGTCACCTCCTTGATGAGGCCGGGATAAGCGAGGTTGATATCCACCTTGCCGTATTCATCGGCGGTGATGAACGGACTCCACTTTACCTTTCCGTCCTTGCCGGGGTGGGTGGCATTGAGCTTCACGCCCTTCTCCGGGGGAAAAACTATGTCGAATCCTTTGCGGTCGGAGTTGTCGAAGGGGCCAATGACATGCCAGTGCATGAGGAATCCGAAATGACGCGGGAGATCGACCTTGGCCTTGAGTTGGCGAAGGTGTGTGGTGATGGTCTTGATTTGGTCAAGGTCGCGGGCGGCGTCAAGGGCCTTGCGGAAGGTGGCAAGGGCGAGGCCTTCCTGCTTTTTTTCCTGCTGTGCGGTGGCGGCAATGATGAGGCGCTGTACGGCGTCGCGGCGCAATTCAACGCTGGGATCATTGAGCATCGTGGGAATGAGTTTGGCCGCGGTGTCCGGCTCGGCGCGCTGGATCAGCTCAAAAGCCAGCCGCCGTGCACGCGGGTTTTGCTTTTGGTCAGCGAGAAATTTCTTGAGGGCGGCAACGGGCAGCTTGTCCTCGCGGGCGGCAATGGTGTCCACGGCGGAGCGAAGCCAGTTGGCGGCCAGCGGGTTGGCGCCGTTCATGGCGGTGAGGATTTCTGGCAGCGCAGCGGCATCAGCTTTTGCGAGTTGCCTTAACGCCTTGGCGGCGGCGGCATTGCCTTGTCCCTCGGTGCCGACGGCGCGAAGGGTCTTGATGGAGTCGGAAATCGGCGCGGTCCAGCCCGCGACGCCCAGCGAGAGAGTGGCCCCAAGGGCCAGCCATCGGTGCTTCATGCGCACGATGGTAGTGCGGCCCCCTGCGATTGGCAACCCCGCGTTGCTGGCTTGGCGCACAGGCTAGTTGTTCCTTAAAAACTGGACAATCCCCGGCTTGCCGCGAAGCCAGCCGAGCTTGGCAAGGAATTCATCCGTACGTTTCATGGTGGCCGTGAACATTCTGTTTCCGCCGCGGCCGTAATTGAAAAAACCGTGGGCTTCACCCGGGTAAGCCGCCAGCTCGGCGGGGTTGCCCGCAGCTTTCATTTTTTCGACAAAAACCTTGGCGGTCCAGAATTTCACGGTTGGATCATTTTCACCGTGCAGTACAAGTGTGGGCGGCTGCCCCTTTTTTACGTGGTGCCACGGTGACAACGCCGCCGGTGGCACGCCCATGCGCTCGCGCAGGCCGGCGATGTTTTCCGGATTCAGGAAATCTTTCCGCTCGGGAAGAGGTGCCAAGACACAGGGCGGATTGAAGAGGAGAAGGGCATTGGGGACGGAACTAATTTTTGGGTTTTCACCCTTCGCTTCAAACCCGGCAATCACACCCGTGCAGGCTGCCACATGCCCACCTGCGGAGCCGCCGCCGGCGGCAATCCGGTTGGGGTCTACACCGAGCATCTTGGCGTTGGAGCGGATCCAACGGATGGCACTCTTGCCGTCCTCTACGCAGGCGGTGGCCAGTGTGCCGTGCAGGTTGCGGATGCGGTACTCGGCGGTCATGGCCACCATGCCGCGGCTGGCGAGATAGCGGCATTGCTGCTCGAATTGTTTGGGGGTGCCTCCCCTCCAGCCGCCGCCGAAAAAAAACACGACCGCGGGCGCATTGGCTTTTTGTTTCACTGGCCGAAAAATGTGAAGATGCAACTTTAGGTCGCTGATGGTTTTGTAGATGACCTTCTCCGCACCTTCAATTTGGGCGGGCCAAGGCTTTCGATTTTGGGCAGTGAAAGAAGCGTTGGCACAGAGGATGGCAAAAACGAGAAGAATGCGTTGCATGAGACCAGTGTGGCATGATGGCGGCGGTTGGCAACGCGGGATTGATATGGAACACTCCGCTCGTGAACGCGGTGAAAAGTGTCTTGGTAACGGGCTCGGCGGGGCGGGTAGGACAGGCAGTGGTGCTGGAACTGTTAAAGCGGGGGCACCTTGTGCGGGGCTTTGACCGGGACCCATCGCCCAATCTGGAACAGGCATGGGTGGCGGATCTGGAGGACACTGCTGCACTGGCGGAGGCGATGGAGGATGTTGAGGTACTGGTGCACCTGGCGGCCACCCCGGATGATGTGGAGGATCCAGTGCGGAATTTGTTCCCACCCAACATCACCGGCTTGTTCCACGTAATGGAAGCGGCGCGTACGGCGGGTGTGCGGCGGGTGATTCTGGCCAGTAGCGGACAAGTGAACTGGTACCGGGTCGAGGAGGGGCCTTGGCCGCTGAATGAATCGACGCCGGTCTCGCCGAAGAGCTGGTATGCGGCGACGAAAATGTTCATGGAAGCCGTGGGGTGCAGTCACGCGGAGAAGCATGGAATGAGCGTGATTGTGACGCGGCTGGGATGGTGTCCACGGGATGAAGGACAGGTGGAGGAGATTGCGGCGGAGTCAATCTACCGGGATGTGTACCTGAGTCCGGGTGATGCGGGACGTTTTTTCGCGGGATGTGTGGAGGCGGATGCTGACTTGAAGTACGTTGTGCTTTACGCCACCAGCCGGCCAGTGGACACGGCGCGTTACGATTTGTCGCGGGCGCTTGAGATTGCTGGCTTTGAGCCGGAAGAGCAGTGGCCGGACGGGACGGAGATCATTCTGGGCCGCCGCTGGGAGGCTACTTGAGGATGCTGAACAGGCTACTGTAGTCGTCGGTCCAGACCGGTACGGTCTTTTTGTCAATGGGCAGGTCAAGGAAGCTGTCCAACGTGTAGTTGGCGTAATACTTGTTTTGAATGAACAGCGTGCCGGCAATTTGCCGGGCATGTTGGATCATCACTTCTTCGCCAGGATTTTTGGTGGCGGTTGTTTCAAGCAGCCGCTGCAGCGCGGCGTCGAGGGTCAATTGTCCGTCGGTGCCGGAACCCATGCCGGCGTTTTTCAACCACTTCCTCAACTGCTTCGCAAAGGTTTCGTGACTGGCAAGGGAGGCCTTTTTCATGGTGTGTTGCTCAAAGAAATCCTCGCGCGGCGAAAGAAGCACATAGGTGGTGGGGTTGAACCAGGGTTCCAACTGGGAGTTGGGCCAGTGGTGAATGATGCGCAGGTGCAGATTTCTATGGCCGGAAACAGCCCACATGACGGGGGCAAGGTCCAGATAACGGTTGGTGATGTTGATGACGATGACGCCGCCGGGCGAAAGGTGTTTCTCGTAAATCTCAAAGGCTTCGTTGGTGAGCAGATGTACCGGCACGGAATCACTGCTAAAGGCATCCATTGAGATGACATCAAACTTCATGGGCTTGGACTCCATCTCAAGCATCAGCCGTCCATCGCCAAGAACGACATCCACCTCGGCGCCGCGGTCGCGCGCGCTCCTCAGGTAGGTGAAATGATTTTCCGCCACATGTTCCACGGCGGCGTTGATTTCATAAAAGCGAAACCGATCACCGGCCCGGGCATACACCGCGGCGGATCCCGTGCCGAGGCCGAGCACTCCTACACGCTTGGCACCGCCCTCGCGCACGTGAGTCAGCGTGAGGCCAATGCCTGATTGCGGGCCGAAATAAGTGATGGGCCGGAGCGCCAATGCGGGGTCCACGTACTGTCCCCCGTGGGAAATGCGGCCGTGCAGTAGATCTCGTTTGGCGGTGAGGGCATTGGTTCCTCCGGGATAATATGCGGGCCATTCATTGACCTTGAGCAGGCCGTAAAAATTTCGCGTGGCGTAAAGGCTTTTGCCTCCCGTGCGGCTGACATGCGTTTGTATGCGCTTCATCTGCTGCGACAATCCCCACGTGAGTGCCTGCAGGGCGGCCGTCATCAGCACACACACCACCACGAGTTGCATTCGGCTGGCCGACCAGACTGATCGAAGCCAAAGAACGCCTGCCAGCAACCCGCACAGGCCCAAGCCCAGATGAAATTCCCAGAAAAACACCTGAAACAAAGCCGGTGCACCCAACGAAACAAACAGTCCGCCCAGCGCCCCGCCACCGGAGATGCACAGGTAGTAGGCGGTGAGTTTGTGGCTGGGCGGCCGCAGCCGAAACAACTCCCCGTGGCAAACCATGCAGCCGAAGAAGAGTGTGCTGATGAAAATGCCGAGCTGTTTCTGGATGGAAAGATCCACTCCCTTGTTTAGCGCCCAGCAACTCGCGCCCGCGGAGGCAAGGAAGCCGGCCACGAACAGCGGCCGGAGATACCAGCGCGGACTATCAAAGGCAATGATGAAGGTGAGGAGGTACAGCGCCAGCGGGACAACCCACAGGAAAGGGATGACGGCAATTTCCTGGCAAATGAGGTTGGTGGTGGACATGAGCAACACCGTGCCGCAGGCGGGAAGTAGCAGCCACAGGGGAACATTCCAGACAAGGGATGGCGCGGGTTCTACGGCTTCCTTTTTCGGTGGAGCATCATTTGATGTCTCACCATCGATGCTCCGCATTTGCCAAGCCACCCAGCCAAAAAGGCCGATGTAAAATACAGTGGCCAGTGACCAGCCGTTGACCTGCATAGTACGCGTAGTACTGGGCTCGACCACAAACGGAAAGGTGATCAGTGCCAGCAGGGAACCAACATTGGACAGGGCATAAAGCCGGTAGGGCGACCGGCCGGGATTGGCACGACTGAACCATGCCTGAGCCAGCGGTCCCGTGCTGGCCAGCACGAGATAGGGCAAGCCAACCGAGGCGATCAACAGCAGGAGAATGCGCCCCATGGGTTCCTCACCGGGGCCGGGTTTCCACTGGTCGGATGGTGTGATGGGCAGGGTGAGAAGAGCCAGGGCCAAAAGCACGAGGTGGATTTTAATCTGTTGCGCCAACGCACGGCCGCTGAGCCAATGGGCATAGGCGTAGCCGGCAAAGAGCATGACTTGAAAGAATAGCAGGCAGGTGGTCCAGATACCCGGCCCCCCCCCGAACCAAGGCAGAATGTACTTTCCAATTAGCGGTTGAACCTGAAATAGCAGAAACGCGCCCGTGAAAATGACCCCTCCGAAAGCCCATAAGGCTGGGGCTGGTGCTGAGGAGGCTTCGTTACGGGTGTCTCCCTCGTTCAAGGCGTCGTCAGCGGCCATCTTGATGCGCGGTCTTTTGGATGGGAGGCGCGGGAGAGGCTTCGCTGGACTTGGCCGGTTTCATGGGGAAAATCGCCGCCGCCGCCATCACCTGAATAATGCCGGCTACGCCAATGGCCGTGAGCATCACCGTCCACGTTTTCAACGTTTCCTTCTCCGTAAACCCGCTCATGCGCTGCACCACCCAAAACCCGCTATCATTCATCCACGAAAGCGGAAATGCTCCGAAGCCAATCGCCAGGCAGAAATAAATGGGGTGGCAGCCCAGCGTGCCACTGTCCACCATCGTTGCGAGAATGGGCGCCATGATGCCCGAGCCGGTGATCATCGACACTGTGGCCGAGCCCTGCGCCGCGCGAATCACGGCCGTGAGCAGCCACGCCATGAAAAGCATCCCCGCCGTGCCGCCTTCGCTGACGCCAATCGCCTTGATCGTGTCGCCAATGCCCGTTTCACGGATCATGCTGCCAAAGGCGCCACCCGCGCCGGTGATGAGAATGATCACGCCCGCAACCTCCAGCGGGGAGTTCACCGATTCACCCAACTTGTCGAGCGTCCACCCACGCTGCTTGGCCAGAGTGTACATGGCGATCAGCGCCGCGAGGAACATCGCGACATTCTTGTTTCCCAAAAATTCCAGCACGCCCATTAGGCCTGCCGGCACGTGCAGGTTGACGCCCTCCAGTTCACCCAGGAAATCCACAAACGTGACCATGGCGATCAGCACTACCGGCAACACCACCGGCAACAGAGAGATCCCAAAACCCGGCAACTCATTCGCCTTCTTTTTCACGATGCCGCCCAGTTCCTTCAGGGTGGATCCGCGCGTTTCGCGCAGGGGGATGTTGAGCTTTTCATTAAACCTTTTGGACAACCACATCACAATCGCCACTGGGATAATGGAGGCGATCAAGCCCGCGATGATGGCGGCCCCCGCGGATTGTTGAAGGTTTTCCGCGATCATCAACGGTCCCGGCGTGGGCGGTACGATCGTGTGAGTGATGGCCCCCGCGCCGGCTACTACGCACACATAAAGCGTGTAGTTTTTGCCCGTTCGCAATGCCAGCGCCCGTGCCAGCGGGATAATGAGGAAAAAAACTGTATCGAAAAACACTGGTATTGATAATATGAACCCGCTAATCAACATCGCCCACGCCGCGCGGTCTTCCCCCAATGAGTTCATCAAGCGCCGCACAATCTGGTCCGCGGCGCCACTTTCCATCATGCACATACCAATGATCGCCGCCATTGCGATAACGAAACCAATGCCCCCAACCAGTTTGCCAAAACCAGCCATGGACAACGAAACCGCCTTGCCCCAGTGGTTCACGCTGCCATCGGGGCGAAGATGGTTTTTGGTCATCTCCTGGCGATCCGCTTCCTTCATCTCCTTTTGCTCCGCGGTATTGAAATACCCGTCAGGCTCTCCATCGTCCCCGGTTGTGTCGTACTGCTTCTTCAACTTCTCCAAGAGCTTCGTCTGTTTGTCGTTGTAGCTGTCCGGCAGTTGCGGCGTGAGCACGCCCACCAGAACGGCACCCAGTGTCAGTCCTAGGAATGGGTGCAGGCGAAATTTGACGATGCTGACAATGACAAACACCACGCCGGCGGCGAGAATCCAGAAGGGGGTGTAGTCAACGGGTTGGTTAGCGGCAGCGAGAAGGTTTTCCATGGCCAGAATGAAATTTGCAGACGGCCAAAGGAAACGGCAATTGACTCAATGTGTCGATTTATTTTGCGCCAAAGCTATTCCCACAAGCCGTCCGCTGGTGAGGGCCCAAGCGATGTGCAGGCCGTGGCCCCAGAGGATTTGGCCACCCAGGCCGTTCTGGCCCACGGCGAAAAGGCCGGGGATGGGCGTGCCGCTTGTGTCGAGCACTCGTAGCGATTCATCAATCGCCGCCCCACCCTCGGTGGTGGTGAAGTAGGCGCGGCAAGGTCCCAGCAACGCCCAGCGGTTGCCTTCCAAGCCTGCCTCGCATGCGGCAGCTTGCAGACGTTTCAGGGAAAATTGCCGACGGCTGGCAATTTGCTGGAGCGTGCCGGCACAGGCGATGTCCGGACGCAGCTTCAGGTAGTCGTTTATGTAGGCGTACGCAATCTTGGGGGCGGTGGAGATGAAATGAGGCCATGCCGAGTAGCGTTCGATTAAGGACTCGTCGAGTAACATGTATGCGAGCTTGTTGGGTTGAGCCGCGATGGCGATCTCGCGCTGGGGCCATTGGCGTTCGTTGCAAAATCGTTTGCCCTTTACGTTCAGCAAAATGGCACCGTCATTGAAGAGCGCGTTTTCAGGGTGTTGCCATGTGACCAGCAGTCGGCGAATGAAGGCATCCACCAGAAGCCGTGGCGCGAACGGCAGCAATCGTCCCATCAACCACGCGCCCAAGCCACTGACCGGCAGGAGTTGAGAAAAGAATTGTTTCGATTTTGGCGGCACAAACCGCAGTTCGGGGCCGTAAGTCACATCCATGTTCACCAGCTGCGCGCCGGCTGCCTGCGCCAGTCGATGACCATCACCGGCGGCAAAGGGGTTGATGCCTTCAATGTCAACAAATTGATCGCCCTTGTGTTCGGCAATCAGCCCGGGTGAGTTCGCATAATCTCCACACGCCAACACCACGCCGTGTCGTGCGCGGAGAGTTTCCTCGTGCGCCTCAATCCACGCACGCGCGCCCACCACCCGGCCGTCCTCACACAACAGTTCCTCGACGGAGGCATTGCAGCGAATTGTTCCACCCAGTTGCTGAAGCCGGTGCTGCAGCCGGGCAACGTAGGCCTTGGCGTTGGGCACAACGTTGTGCATGCGTGGTACACGGTTGGGGGGCTCAGGATTGGGTCCGTGGAAAACCAGCCCCATGTTCTGTAGCCAGTTGAGGGTTTCGGCTGTGTGGCTGAGAAACCATCGGCGCAAGGCAGCATTGTTGCGTGCCTCGACGTCGGCCGGCGCAAAGCCGCCAGCATCCTCGACATGATCCTCCAGCGTGTCCTCAATCCCCGCGCTGGCCTGCAACACGGTGCGGTTGGCGGTGAAAGAGCCTACCGCGATGCCGGTAGCGCCGCCGAGTTGCGGTTGTTTTTCCAGGAGAACAACACGGCATCCCTTTTCAGCGGCGCTGACAGCAGCCGCCAACCCGCTGCCGCCGCCCCCAACCACGATGGCATCAGCCGCCTCCATGCCTGCGGTTGAACGCCACGCAATCCTCGTAACGCACCGTGCCTCCAAAGAGGTCCAGAGCACTGCCGATGGTGAGGTGCACGCGGCCCCGGCTGGCTTGGTGGACGGCTTCCAGGTCGCCAATTGAATTTGCGCCGCCCGCGTAGGTGGCGGGGACAGGCGAATGGGCGGCGAGCGTTTGAACCAGTTCCAAGTCAATGCCCGCCTGCTTGCCTTCCACGTCCACGGCATGGACAAGAAACTCGGTGCAATGGGGCGCGAGTTTATTCAGGGTATTGGCGTCGACGGGCAGTATTGTAAATTTCTGCCAACGATCGGTTACGATCCAATATTGGCCGTCGCGTTGGCGGCAGGATAGGTCCAGCACGAGGCGCTTGCGGCCGATGGATTTCACGAGCGAGGACAACCGGCTTTCGTCCAGCCGACCCCCGCGAAAGATCCACGAGGTGACAATGACCTGTGCCGCACCGGCTTCCAGCCAAGAGGGGGCATTGTCGGCGGTCACACCCCCGCCGAGTTGTAGTCCGCCGGGAAAGGCGGCCAGTGCCTCGCGGGCGGCGACTTCATTTCCGGGCCCAAGCTGGATGACGTGGCCGCCGCGCAAGCCGTCCCTTTGGTAGAGGGCGGCGAACCACGAGGAGGGTTGCTCAGAAACAAAGTTGGTTTGCGCGTCCGTCTCGGTGAGAGTGCCGCCCACAATTTGTTTCACGCGCCCCTCGTGCAGGTCGATGCAGGGCCGAAACACGGGGGGGAGAATAAGCGAGAAAAGCCGAAGTTCCAATGTTCAACGAGTCGAGGCCCGGCGTGGACTTGTTCGCAGTCCGGGGCAACTTTGATTTGTGGCGGAACTCCGTCTCGATATGATGGAGCCATGAGGAGCGTCTTGGGGGTGGGCTTGGTTTTGGTTTGCGTGATGGGATGTGTCACGGGTGAGCATGTGGCCCAGTTGCCGACGATTCCGCCGCCGACCTTGGAGGGCCGCCAGATCATGGTGGAATGCCAACTGGTGAAGGACGGTGACGTTTTGTCCGCTCCCAAGATTATCACCCTCAGCGGGCGCGAGGCGGAGATCGCCATCACTTCACAGCATTCCATTCCGGGCCTTCAAACGCAGGTGGAGACCGGCATTCAACTGACCATCAATCCGGTGCTGGTGAATGGCCAGGTGGCCTTCACGGGATCCTACTCGATCAAGGAGAAGCAGGACATTACTCAGGCCGCCGAGACGACAAGCGCGGCGTTCATCACCCGGGAAATGTTCTTCAAGGGCATCGCCGCGCCCGATGAGAAAACCGTCATCGAGATGTCTGCGGAACAAACTGGTGGCGAACCCATTCAGGTCAATCTCCTGTTCTCCCTGCCTGTCAGCGTGTCCCTCACGCCCGCCACGCGATAACCGGTTTCCCACTCGACAATTCAACGGATGGGCCGCTATAAACGGTCGTCCCGATTTGTTTTTGTACCACCTGCCATGAGCGCCGCCACCACACGCAAGGGCATTCTCGCCGGGGGAAACTGGATCGTTGACCAGGTGAAAATGGTCGATTGCTACCCCCAGCGCGAGACGCTGGCCAACATCTCCTCCCAGTCCGAGGGCACCGGCGGTTCGCCCTACAATATTCTTTTAAACCTCGCCAAGCTGGGCGCGAAAATTCCCCTCGCCGGGGCTGGACTGGTGGGTCAGGACGCCTTCGGTGAATACATTCTCAACGACCTCAAGCGTCACAAAATTGATGCCCGCGACATCCGGGTTACCCCCAAGGCGCCTACCTCCTACACTGACGTGATGACCGAGGAAGATACCGGCCGTCGTACCTTCTTTCACTGTCGTGGTGCCAACTCCCTTTGGGATGGCAAGGTGCTGGATTTCAAGAAATCTCGCGCCCGCATGTTTCATCTGGGGTACCTGTTGTTGATGGACACCATCGACGGCCCCGACAAGAAACACGGGACTCGCGGCGCGGCCCTGTTGGCCGCTGCGCAAAAGGCAGGCCTGAAGACCAGCATCGACTGTGTCAGCGAGGACAGCAACCGCTTTAAAAAAGTCGTCACTCCCGCTCTCGCCCATACCGACTATTGCATCGTCAACGAGTACGAGGCCGGGATGACCACCGGTTTTAAAATCCGGTTGGATGATGGGTCGCTGGATACCGTGGCGCTGCGGCATGCCGCTGGCGCGCTGCTGCAACTGGGAGTGGGCGAACTGGTTGTCATCCATGTACCCGAGGGGGGCTTTGCCCGCACCCGTGGCGGCCAAGACTTTTGGCAATCCTCGCTCAAGCTGCCGCAAAAATACATCAAGGGCGCGGCGGGCGCCGGCGATGCCTTCTGCACCGGCGTGCTGCTGGGCATCCACGAGGGATGGGACACGCAGCGCAGCCTGTTTACTGGTGTTTGCGCAGCCGCGGCCAACCTGTCGGACCCGACCTGCACCGGCGGCATGAAAAGCCTGCGCACTGTCCTGGGCTTGGCAAAAAAATACCGACCCCGTCCACCACTCATCGAGGATCAGGGGTGAATCTGAAATTGTCGCTCTCCGTCCGCATTGTCGAGGCGGCCTGCAAAACCAAGCTCCACATTCCCCTGGCCGAGCTGGCTGCCATTGCCGCCGATACCGGTTATGATGCCGTGTGCATGCGGGCCAGTGCTGGTGGCGTGCAGACTTCCCGCGGTGAGCTAGAACAAATGCGCGGTGAGATCGAGAACCGTGGCTTGTACGTGGCCATGGTGACGGCGGATTTCGATGTGCCCTTAAACAATGCCAACGGCCCCAACAGCCTGCGCAACATCGGGCCGAGCTTGGACGTCGCCGAGGCACTGGGGTGCGATCTGGTCCGGGTGTGCCTAAAATCCGATGACGACCTGTCGCATGCCCGCGAGGCTGCCAAGCGGGCGGCGGATCGCGGTATTCGCCTTGCACACCAATGCCACACCACCTCCGTTTTCGAGACGGTCGATCGAATCCTTGCCAATCTCAAAGTCATCGACCAACCCAACTTCGGCCTTATCTACGAGCCGGCCAACCTCATGCTCTGCGGTGAACCCTACGGCATGGGCACCTTGCGCCAACTCGCGCCGCACATGATGAACGTCTACATCCAAAACCATCGGCTCGACGAAGCCGGCCCAGTGTCATTGCCCACGTACTGTCGCGGCGAGGTCCATTTTAATCACCTGCCCATCTGGGAAACCGGCGGCGTGGACACGGCGGCGGTGTTTGCCGGCCTGGACGAGATTGGCTGGGACGGCCATTTCACCATCCATCAGGCCGAAGGCATCGAAACAGCCGACGACGCCCGCGCCTATGCAGGACGATGTGCGGCTTTTGTTCGGTCGAGGACAGTCGGCGATTCAAACGCGGAAGTGATTTAACCCTGCCCATGGCTCGGCTTTATTTCGCCAGATACCTCTGCAAGTTTTCATGCAGGAGATAATGCCATCCCCCCGCACAACTTACGTGGCTGAAGACGGGATCATCCTGTGGAAATGGCTTTAGTATCTCGTGGGTGAGTTTTAAATGCGTGCCGGCTCCGGCATCCGCCAGATCCCATGTGACCACAGAGTCACCGGCGAAGCCCTCGTATCGCCAGCCATAGGCCAGTCGCGTCTCATGGATCACTTCGGCCACCCGCCAGACATGAGGAAATACTCGCCCTTCACAGGTCACCACAAAACACGTCTCGAAACCAACTTCTGCGCGGAAGTCATCCATCTCCCCGAAATACCACTCGCGCATTTAGGTCGGCTCCGTGATGGCCCGCCACACGCATTCGCGGGGTACAGGCAGTTCCAATTCCATGACAATCGGCTTCATAAAATTGTCATCAAATCATTCTCCAACAGCTTTCGGTCATCAGTCTTTTCAACCTTGGCCGCCAGGCGTTTGGCCATTTCCAAGTGCTCCTTCGCCGGGACGTCGTTTCCCGCTAGGCTCTCTGCGCGCGCCATGGCCTCGTGGGCGTAGCCCAGGCAGAATGGATTGTCGGCGGGTGTGACCTCGAGGCTGAGCCGGGAATACTTGAGAGCATTGTCAGCCTCGCCGGCCAGCGCGTACACCCGCGCGGCCTTCCAGTATCCGATGGAGAGGTTCGTGGGCGTGCAATCCTCGCGCTGGTTCCAGTGCCACAGCGAAGCCATCGTGCGCTGGATCATCTCCTCGTTTTCCTCCGGGGTGCGTTCGGATTTGTCAATCAACTCCCACGCGGCGTTGAAACAGTGTACAGAGAAAAACTGATGGACAGCGTTGGAGTCGAGGTCGGGCATGGCTTGGGCAGGATATGACTGGCGACTTTTCCTTTGCGCCCCTGTTGATCAATCGGGCGATGGCCTCCTGATCTTGGCGGTTTTTAGGACCAGGTCAAACCCGGGCTGGGCAGTGTGGAGATCCTCCGTGGCGGCTTGAGTCATGATGAAGAGGACATGGCCGTCCTCCATTTTCCGGTAAATGACACACTCGTGCGGCACGGTTTCGTCCAAGAGGGTAATGCTGAAACTTAGCCGGATGGATTCGTAGTCTCCTTTTTTCTGCACGGGGCCCTGTTTGGAGTCGGAGATACGTCCTACAGACACGTTTTCCTTCATGCCTTCAGAATAATCCTTGGCATAAGTCCTAATGTCGTCGGCGACAAAGGCGGGAAATTTTTGGACCATAACGATGGCGCTTCCCGGGGATTCCGCTCCGGTCTGCTGTGCTCCGAGCATGTCCAGCTCTTCCCCCGGTTTCCAATTGCTTGGCTACTGAAATTCCAGCCCCTTTTTGCTGTAGGTGGAGGGTGTGCTGACATCGGTCTTGGGCTTATTTAGTCCGATGATGCTACAGCCGCCACAGGCAATGATTAAGGAGATGAAGGGGCTGGAATAGAAGTTTCACTTTTTGTCCTAGGTTAAGGGTCTAAAAGTGCGTCGGAACGCACAACCTGCACGAGGTGGCACTAGAGTCAATTTTAAGGGGCTAATTAAAGAAACCCACCAAACCTGTCTCAATAGAGTATTCGGCGCCGATGATTTGGAGCCCATCGTTTTGGGCCAGGCTATTCAGTAGGGTGGAGCTGCCTTGAAGCTGGGCGACGGAGGCGCGGACATTGGCGCGCATGGCTTCCTGTTGCAGGGCGGCTTGGTCGAGGCCATCGGGGTTGGCGGCCAGCGGCTCCACGGCGGGGCGGATATGGTCGACGATCGAGGCGAGATTGGGTGAAGCGACGCCAGTGGGCTGCTGCAGCTCCTGCAACGTGGCGGCGATGGCGCCGCAGTGGGAATGACCCATCACCACCACGAGGCGCGTGCCAAATTTCTCCGCGGCAAACTCGATGCTGCCAATCTGTGAAGGCGCGACAATGTTGCCGGCCACGCGGATGATGAACAAGTCGCCGAGTCCGTGGTCGAAGATCAACTCCGCCGGCACACGCGCATCGGAACAGCCGAGGATGATGGCGAAGGGTTTCTGCTCCGGCACGGTGCCATCAGGTAAGGTAGGGGAAGATACAGTAGCGTTGGTGAGGAACCGTTGGTTTCCCCGTTGCAACCGTTCGAGGGCTTCAGTGGCTGGAATCATCGCTGGCAATCTTCTCCTCGCAATGCTGCTTGAGACTGTCTAGTTCCCTTTGCACGGCATCGCAGCCCTTGCTTTTCATTATCCATGACGTGAAAAAAACACTGCTTTCATGATCCCCTTTGGCTTCACCACGGAGGTTTGCGTGAGGCGCGTGCCGTTGGGGATGGATTCGAATTTGTAATCCACGATCAGGTCGAACATTTTTCCGATCAGGTCGATGGAATGCAGCGTGGGCACCTCGTGCCGCGTAACCTTTCCGGCAAAATCCATCCGTCGACCGTGGTCGTCCGTCACTGTCTCAAAGGTTGTGCCCACGCCCACCGGGCCGTCGCTGGTGACCCTGTCCTCCACCACGGTCAGACTCCACTCCGACACGTTGTTGAGCGTGTAGTCAAACACTGCCTCGATGGGTCGGTCGATCTCGATGCTCCCGCTGGTCTCCATGGCCGTGGATTGTCTTTGGAAATGGGGTACTTGTCAGGCTTATTTCAATCGCATCGCGGCTTGTGGATTCATTTCTGACGCTTACCATAGGTGCATGAAATTCCAATTCAACCGGCGGATGTTTCTTGGCACCGTTGTGGCTGGGGGGAGCTTCAGGATTGCGTCTTGTCCGAATGTTGTTGGGAATATTGACCCCTATTTCACGCCGCCGCCGCAGTGGCAGGGGAAGTTTGGGGAGTACCGGTCCCCGTTGATTTTTAATGATGGCTCGATGGTAAAAACGCCGGCGGATTGGGCGCGCCGGCGGCCGGAAATTCGCGGAGCCTGGATGCGGTTGATGGGGCAATGGCCGGCGTTGATTACGGAGCCAAAAGTGACCGTGTTGGAGGAGAATCGGCGGGAGAATTTTCGGCAGCTCAAAGTGCGGTTCAAATGGACGCCAGTGGAAAGCACGACGGGCTATTTACTCATCCCCGGGGGTAATAGCAGGCGGCCGGCGGTGGTAACGGTGTATTACGAGCCTGAGTCCGCTGCAGGCTTGAAGGCCAATCCTTTTCGAGACTACGCACTGCAATTGGCGCGGCGTGGTTTTGTGGCGCTCTCCATTGGCAGCACGGAGACGACGAATAATCGCACCTACGCTACCTACTATCCGTCCATTGATAAGGCCACCATCCAGCCGCTCTCAATGCTCGGCAGTGCCGCGGCCAATGCCTGGCATGTGCTGGCTCGGCGGCCAGAGGTGGATCGTAAGCGCATTGGGATCGTTGGGCATTCGTATGGCGGCAAGTGGGCGATGTTTGCCTCGTGCCTATTTGACAAGTTTGCCTGCGCGGCGTGGTCGGATCCCGGCATTGTGTTCGACACGCGGCCGAGCGTGAACTACTGGGAGCCGTGGTATCTTGGCTATCACCCCAAGCCCTGGCGCAAGCGTGGCGTGCCCACCTCGGACAATCCTGCCCGCGGCCTGTACCCCAAGCTCCTTGCGGCCCGACGTGATTTGCATGAATTGCACGCGCTCATGGCTCCGCGCCCATTCCTCGTTAGTGGCGGCTCGGAGGATCCGCCTCGTCGTTGGGAGGCATTGAATCATTCCGTCGAGGTGAACCGTGTGCTGGGCTTTAGGAACAGGGTGGCCATGTCGAACCGTCCGGGGCATGCCCCGACCGCGGCGAGCAATGAAATTATCTACGGGTTTTTCGAGCGGTTTCTGAAGGGCGGGGCCTAATCCAGGTCACGCTCGGCCAGGTCATCTTCATCAAGGCCGAAATAATGGCCGAGTTCGTGGAGGTAGGTGGTATGGATTTCGTCGAGGTAAATTTCTTCATCGGAACCGGCGAAATCCCAGAGTGGCTCGAGGAAGAGGAGAATTTGATTGGGGATGGGATGCAGGCTGGGAGGGTCGTTGAGGGCTTCGCCACAGAACAAGCCGAGGGTATCCGGGGCGATGTGGTCGTCGACCATCTCGGGCGTGGGGCACGGCTCGTAGGTGACAGGCAGGGCGCGGGCTTTTTCGCGCAGGTCCGGCGGCAGGTCGGCCAGAGTGGCCTCGACTTCGGCCCGGGCGAGGGCATGCAATTTCTCAAAGGACGGCCTTGCGGGCATGGGGCCGGTGGGTCAGTCGCCGTTGGGGTAGGAGCCGAGGACCTTGACGAAGCTGCACTGGCTGCCCAGTTTCTGGATGGCGCGAGCGACCTTGGGATCCTCGGCGTGACCCTCGATGTCGACATAGAAAAAGTATTCCCATGCCTTGCGTCGGCTGGGACGGCTCTCGATCTTGGTCATGTTGAGCTTGTGCGTACGGATGGCGCTCAGGGCTTGGTGCAGCGCGCCCACCTTGTCGGCGAGGCTGAACATGAGGCTGGTGCGGTCGCTGCCAGTGGGCGGACTGCACTTGCGGCCGAGGACGAGGAAACGGGTGGTATTTGTGGAACTGTCCTGAATGCCGGGCTCGAGGACGCGCAGCTTGCAGCTCTCGGCGGCCAGCTCACTGGCGATGGCGCCGGCGGCTTTGGCCTTGGCGGCCAGCTCGGCGGCGCGGGTGGTGGAGGAACTTTCAATAAACTCCGCATGTGGCAGGTTTTCGCGCAGCCAGCCGCGGCACTGGGCGAAGGCCTGCGGATGGGAGTACAATTTCTTGATGCTCTTTAAACGCCCTTTGCCGACGAGGCAATGGCGGATGGGCAGGAGTACCTGGGCGACGATTTTCAGGTCGCTGTCGGTGAACATGTCGAGCGTGTGGGTGACGACGCCCTCGGTGGAATTCTCTATGGGCACTACGCCATACTCGGCATGGTTGCGGCTGACTTCGTTGAAGACGTCGGCGATGGTCTTCTGGGGCGAATAGAGCAGGCTGGAACCAAAACGCCGGATGGCGGCCTGATGGGTGAAAGTGGCCTCGGGACCGAGGTAGGCAATAGTCAGGGTTTTCTGGAGGGCGATGGCGCCGGACATGACCTCGCGGTAAATGGCGCTGAGGGATTCATCGGCAATGGGGCCCGCGTTGAGTTTTTTCAGGCGGCGCAGGAGATCGCTTTCGCGGTGGGGCGCGTAGATTTCCTGGCCCGCCGCAATCTTGGCCTTGCCGATCTCCAAGACATGCCCGGTGCGTTCGTTGAGCAGCCGGACAATCTCCGCGTCGATCTTGTCAATCGCCTTGCGATGTTTCTCGATGCTCATGAGGTCTGTCGGGCTTCCTCGGGCGTGGGCTCGTCCTCTTCCTCCTCCTCGTCATCAACAAACTCGTCTTCCTCCTCTTCCTCGTCGTTCGCATTTGCGGCGGGCTCCCCGTTGGCGGGTTGGGTCCCGGCGTTGACCTCGTCGAGCGACATTTGCTCGGGCTCAGGCTCGGTGGTGTCGTCCCCGGCGGTCACGGGCGCCTCGGGCTTGGTGACGGGAATCTGCTGCAATTCGGCCGCGTTCGGCAACTCCTCGAGGGAACGCAGGCCAAAGTGCTCCAGGAAAAACTGCGTGGTGCCGTAGGTCTGTGGGCGGCCGGGCGCATCGGCGCGGCCCGTTACCTCGACCAATTCGCGCTCCAACAGTGTGCCCATGACGCCATCCACGGCCACCCCGCGGATTTCCTCCATCTGCGCCCGGGTGAGCGGTTGGCGGTAGGCGATGATGGCCAGCGTCTCCAGCGCGGGCTTGGATAGGCGCGGAGCACGCTGCTTCTGGCCGATCAGCGCCTTGATCCACGGCGCGTAGCCCGGCTCGCTGTTGAATTGCCACGCCTCCGCCACGCAGGCGAGGCGGAAGGAGCGCGCGGCAGCCTCATGCTCGGCTGCCAGCATCTCAAGAGCCTCGCTGATTTCGCGTGGCTTGGCCTTGGCAAATTCGCGTCCGCCGTGCTCCGTGGCATCCGCGCAAATGGCGGCCAGTTCCTTGACCGTCAGCGGCTTCTGCGCCGAGAACAGGATGGCTTCCAGTACGTCCTTTAATTCCATTTCAGTGGGTCTCCGTCGGCGCGGCGGCCTCCTCGGAGGCGCCTTCGCCATAGTCATCCGTCAGCATGACCGGCTCCGTGTTAAACGCTTCTCCCCGCGTGATGGCAATCTCGCCAAACGCTTCCGGCTGCGTGATGGCGATGTGTTTGAGCCGGATCAATTCCAGCATCGCGAGAAAGGTGGCCACCACCTCATTGCGGCTGGCGGCGTCGGCGAACAGTTCGGTGAATTTCATTCCCTCCGCCTCCACCATGCGCTGGCGAATGGTCGTGATCTTGTCCGCCACGGTCCATTCCTCATCATAAATCTCGCTCGGCCCCTCGCGCGATTCCACCCGCTTGATCACGGCGTTCACCGCGTTTACCAAGTCGAAGATGCTCACTTGCAGCCGGGGCGGCGGCTTATCCTCCACAAAATCCGGCCGCGCCGGTTGGCGTTGAAACGTGTTCTCACGCGCTTCCTCGCGTTCCTGCAGGTGCTCCGCGGCGTCCTTGAACTTTTTGTACTCCACCAGCTTGCGGATCAGCTCCCAGCGTGGGTCATCCCCCTCCTCCTCCTCGGCATCCACCACCTGCTGGTCCACAGGCAATAATTCGCGGCTCTTGATGTGCACCAGCGTCGCCGCCATCACCAGGAATTCCCCCGCCAACTCCAGGTCGAGTTCCCGCATCAGGTCCACGTATTCGATGAATTCCCGTGCGATTTTTGTGAGGTTTACCTCATAAATATCCACTTCCTCTTTCTTTACCAAGTAGAGGAGCAAATCGAGCGGGCCTTCAAAGACCTCGAACTGTACCTTGTATTCCGCCATGCCGGCCCGCGCAGCATAGGCTTGCCTCTGCCCCTTGGCAACGCCGAAGGATCGGGGTTTACAAATGTGGATAAGACCGCCTTTTTTAATGTGAGGGTTGGTATGTAATCTACAACTCTAAGGGAGGGTTGTTACCGTTGGTCTAGAGCGCAAAATACGTCATATTAGTCTGTTGCTAGGTCTATTCATTTTTCTGGTGGTTAAACCAGAAGGGCGTAGCTTTGTGCTCATTGGGCCGGTCGATTGGTTGGAGTATAGAGACCATCCAACTTACAATCAGAATCACTGGGTTCCACGTTTTCTTGAGCCTCCGGAATGGGGGAACAATGATCCGTGGGGTTCGCCCAAGCCACTACACCGGTCTTTTCGCTGGACGATTCCGGATTTCACCTATGCCTTCGATGCTAGTTTTGTGAACTACTTTGGGCCGGAAGGAATGGAGGCCGTCCACGACGCGGTCCATGTTTTGAATGATTTTTTCGTTAACGAGGACTACTCCGGCATGAGTTTTCTGGATTTGCATAAGCACGGCTTTGCCGGGAACTACAACTCATCATGGATCAATACCACTGCTAGAAATGGGCAGATACTGGACATCAAGAGCATGGTATTGGGCACAATGGTCAACTTTCTTGGGTTGGGTAACCCGCACAAACATATGTATTCAATTTCTGGCATGACCAACAGTGGTCCGTCGTTCAACACGGCCGACAGGAGATTCCCGGGAGGTTGGCGAATTGGGACAAAGCTTTTGAACTACGATCCTTTAACCCATGTTGTTACCAATAGGGTTAATGGTGTGGATTATAGCTATCGTCTCATTACAGATTGGTATCCCGGAAGCCCTTTGCCTCCTTTCGAATACCGATTACCCTCACCTTGGGGCGATATTGACCATAAATTCAACCACTTGTTTGAGATGGCTGAATTTACCATTGATTCCGCCGTTAATGCATGGTCGTCCATTGCATCTATTAACTCTGCGTTTTCACCTCCAACAAGCCATGGAATCAACCGGGCGAGTCCTCCGTCAATGGTTGGGATAGCACGAACTATGATGCTGGATGACACTCCGTCGCTCTTCAATTTTGGTGTCTATTACGACGGAGTAAACGCAATGGGAGGTCAGTATAAGCCTCGTCATACCTTGACGCTAGATGATGCGGGTGGTTTAAAGTATCTATATTCGACCAACACATATCGATGGGAGACGGTTATTAACGAAGATACAGCAGGCGAGGGTGTGGAAAACTATTTGGGTGTTTATGTTGTTCGCCATGCTCAATACCTGCCCGACCATGTATCACGATATCTACCAAATGATGAACAACTTCTAAGGCCTACGGACAATAAAATCCCAAAAAAGAGAAACGCATGGCCTTTGGGTGGAGACGCTACTGGCCTGACATCTCAAGCAAATTTCGGTGGGACACTGGGCCATTTGCCGTTGGGTAACCCGTTGAGAGGAATTCCCATTCGTCCGGTTCCTAATATTCCGTTTGATATCCACTGGAATACTCCACTCCCAATTTTGACTACACGTGCAACTGCAGGATTTTCTTCTTCAATTGGTAAATATCCATTGTTGGATGTGGGCCCATCTGGGTCTCCTAATCCTTCAAAACTGCTGGCGCTTCGGGGTGGGGTAAACCGGATCCAATTTCATTTGCGGCCTTATGATTCCCTGTTGGGACAAACTTTTAATTCCACCAATTTTACGTGGGCGGACATATTTCTTTCGACAGGACCCAAGGTTACATATCAGCGAGGATGGACAAATAATCACTGGCCATTTCCAAATAATCAAATTGACCGTTGGCGGACCATGCCGCAGTCGGGTGCCTTGAGCATTAGAAACGCAAAGGGTGAGGAAATTGGTCGGCAAACGATGCATAAGCCTGGGATTGAATGGTTGGTGGAAAATCCGGATCTGGAAGGAGCTACATTTGCTCAAGGACCGTTGTTGCCATCTGACAACCGTTTTCTCAAACGTCATTTGGGGCGTACAGTTATTGTGCCAGACATTCTCTTCTCAGCTGAGTATCTGAATCCCTCTCAGGACGGGATGCCTGTCGGGTGGACATTCACTACGTATGAAAGAGGTTTTGCTCCCCATAGACCGAATGACCTTATTTCGTCTATAGGCCGTTACAATGCGTGGGATGCGCCTCACCAACATGCGGTTTCTGAATTGGGCCTAGCTCAAGATCCATCAGGTCAAAGTCAAACCCCTTCAGTTTTTTGGGGAAATAGTCCTGAGGCTTTCGTGGGTGGTGCAAAAATCCCTTCCGAACCATACGGACGGCTTAGCGGTGCGGGGAACATTGGAAATGTTTTTATTATCCACGGCGTTGGGCCAGGACATTTTGCATTTCCGGTTCAATCTGGGCCGGGATTCAGTTCCGTTCCTTATCAGTACAAAATGGTATTCCACAAGTTATCGGAACATTTTGAGGTATTATGGAGTGGGGAGACGAGTGTTGTGGGGAACATGGAGCATTTGCCGTCATTATGGGGCTATATCAAGGGGCCTGGGCCGAAGGATGTGGTGACATTTCCGCAGAAGGGGACGGTGGCGTGGGCTCGGAACCAAATGCACCCGAGGCAAACGGTGGCGAAGATATCGCTTGTATCTGACCGTGGAGGCGAAGAGGCGATTGAACGCAACACGCTGACGCGTTCGTTGGAGACCTTGACGTTGATGGGCGAGGGGATGGGATCCGTGAAGGCCCTGGAGGTGATGGAGGGAGACACGGTGTTGCAGCGGATCATGCCTGTGACCCGATACTTGGTGTCTGATGGTCAATTAGACATTCCGCCGGGAGTGATTGACGAGACGGCAGAGGGTATGGGACGGCAGATTCGACTGTGGAATGATGTGGGCGTCAGCAGCCTGAGTGATCAGAAATTCAACATCGAGACCGGCCCGCCGGTGATTGGCTCGACCACGGCCGATGGCCAGATTCATGACCGGAGAGAACACATACGCATCACCGGGCATGGTTTCAAGAGCCGGACTGCGGGTGAAACTGAGCTGACACACATTCGCGTGGATGACGAGCATGAGAAGTCGGTTTATGACGCCGGTCTGCAGGCGGGGGGAGCATCGGACGGATTGCCGATCCAGATTCCCAATCTGGAGGTTCTTTCGGATACCGAAGCCATAGTGCCTGGAGATGCGATAGGAAGTTTGGCAGACGGTTTCAACCGGCGCCTGCGCGTGGCGCGCAGGCCGGCGGCCAATACGGGGGAGTTGGGGGCGGTGTTGAGTCCGGCCACCAATCCTCTGATGAGCGCGGTAACCGGCAAGCCCGTGGTGGAAAGCATGGCTCAGTCCGATGGGGCCTTCTGGGAGGATGTGGGCACAACCGGGTTGCTCAAGCGGGATCGTGTCCTGGAGATCAATGGGACGGGCCTCAATACGATGACCACCATTGAGGTGGTTCGCCAGGATGGCACTTCGTTTACGAACCCGGTGTTTATCCAGTTGCCCAACCCGGGGGCGCATGTGGAGGATAACGGTACTCGCATTGTGTTGTCCGCCGACGTCCTTCCGTGGCCGGACGCGGACACCAACGAAACGGCCAGCCGCGCCCTCAAGCTGTACAATGGAGTGGCGAACAGCGACCTGAACGCGTCGCTGTTGTTTGCGGTGAACAAGCAGCCCCAAGTTGAGGGGCTGGGAGTGTTTGCCGTGCCGGGATATTTCAATCGCGAAAAGACGGCGGGCGATGATTTGGTGATTAACGGCACGGGCCTGAAGAGCGTGGGGCAGATAGTCTTTACGGATGCGAATGACACCAGCCAATCTCGAGTCAGCGTGACGCTGCCGGCTCCAGGGATTAGTGTCATGGACACCCAGATTGTGGTGGATACCAGCGTGTACCAAATCAATGGCGATGCCGACACGCACAGCAACAGTGCAGCTCGTCTACTTCGTCTGGTGGGCGCGCGTGAGGATGTACTGAGCCCACTGGGGCAGCGGTTCCACGTGGGGCACCCCCCGATGATCACGGTGGTGGGTGGTCTGGGAGGAGACGGCAACTACTCCCGGGACTCGGAGGTGCTGACCCTGACGGGACAGGGTCTGGGACACATCACAGGCTTGGACTTGGTGGGCCTGAACGGCAACCCCATCCTGGGCGCCAAGAGCCTCACGAGCGACACAGGGTTGAATCTGGGCGCGGGCACTTCCCTGAGCGTGGGCGTGAATGCCCCGGGATGGGCGAACGTGACGTATCTTCTGGATACCCCGGTGACCAATGGCCGGCGTGTACGGGTGGTTACGCCTTTCGGGGCGGCAACCAGTGCCACAGGCTTTACTGTATCGGCTCAGCCGAAACTCATGACCACGGTACAGGCGGCCTTTGCGGGGGGAGGATACATGTCCGATGACCGGGCTGATGATGCCGATCTCAACGGCACCTATGATCGCAGTGATGGCAACCTATTCCTCAACGGGAGTGACTTGCGTGGGATCAACCGACTGGAGTTCTACGCCAATGGCGAATCGTTGCAGGGCAGTTTTTACTTGGATCCAGCTAATCCGCCCGGAGGAGTTCTGGTAAACCTCGGTGGCACCCAGATTGTCATCTCAAGCGATACGGTTCCCGGGACTTGGCTGAATCACAACGACGCTTTTGTCAGGATCATCAATGCCGCGGGTATGGACACTAATTCATCCGTCATCCAGACTCAGGACTAAGAAACTCCAGTTGCTTCATGCCAGTTCCCAATCCAAACTGCTCCGGTCATGAACATCATTACCGATGAGCGCTGTTTGAAGTATCATCAGGCGGGGCATCCTGAGCGGCCGCAGCGGGTGGCGGGGACGCTGGAGTTGTTGCGGAAACAGGAGGACTTGATGATCAACTGGCTGGCACCGCTGGAGGTGAAGGGGGACAAGGAGATCCAGCGCGCCCACGACTTGGGCCACATTCACCGGGTGGCGAATCCGCCCGGTCCGTTCGATGCCGATACGCCGGATTACCCGGGGATCAACGGCCACGCGCGGCGATCTTTGGGAGGCGCGTTACACGCGCTTAAACTGGCGCGCAAGGGCAAGCCCAACTTCAGCCTGTTGCGTCCGCCGGGTCACCACGCTACGCGGGATCAGGCCATGGGGTTCTGTTACCTGAACAGCATCGCGGTGGCCACCCTTGCGGCACGGGCGGCGGGCATCAAGAAGGTGGCGGTGTTTGACTTTGATGTGCATCACGGCAATGGGACGGAGGCGATCCTGCACCGGCAGGAGGGGTGTGCCTTCTTTTCCATCCACCAGCATCCCGCCTATCCCGGCACCGGCACCAAGAGTTTTGACAATTGCCAAAATTACACCGTTGCGCCCGGCGCGGCCCGAGAGGATTGGCGCAAGCTGGCGACGAAGGCGCTGGCGGATTTAAAGGCATTCCAGCCCGGACTGGTTGCCGTGTCGGCCGGTTTTGACGCTTACAAGCGCGATCCCCTCTGCCAGCAGAAACTGGAAGCTGAGGATTTCCAGTGGGTAGGGCGGCAACTCCGGGCGCTGAACACGCCGCTACTGAACGTCCTTGAGGGCGGCTACAGCAACGATTTGCCGGAGCTGATTCTAGCTTATTTAAAGGGCGTCGCGGGTTGAGGCATCAACCGGTGGGGCGGATGATGATGGCCTTGTGGTTGGTGCCGTCCACCTCGATGGACTCGGTGGAGATGTCCCCGGCTTCCTTCAGAGTCTGGTGCACCACGCGTCGGTCGTAGGCGTTCATGGGGGGCAACTCCACGATGTCACCCCAACGGCGGGCCTTCTCGGCGGCTTCCAGCGCCTTGGAGGCCATGTCGCTGCTGGTCTCGTTGCGGTAGTTGCCGACATCCACGCTCACCTTGGGCGCTTCCTTGTTGTTCTGGAAATTGATGCGGTTGGTGAGATACTGCAGGTCGGAGAGAGTGCGCCCACGCCGGCCAATCAGGCGGCCTGGGTCATCGGTTTCAATGTTAAGAACCGTGCCTTTCTCGGTCTCATTCTCCTCAATGGTCGCCTCAAAGCCGAGGCGGTTGAGCATTTCCTGCAGGATTTCCTTGGGTTCTGACATAATCAACGTCTTTTCTTTCTGGGTTTGCGTTCGATGGGTTTGGCCGCGGGCTTGGCGGCGGCGTTGGCGTCGCCGGTGTCCGTATCGTCCTCGTCCTTGGTCATGTGCGTTTGCGCAATGGACAGGACATTCTGGACGGTCCAGTAGAGTGTCAGGCCCGCGGAGAAATTGTAGAGGAACAGGATGAAGATCATGGGCAGGTACTTCATCATCTTGGCTTGCATTTCATCGGCGCCGGGGGAAGTGGGGGTGATGCGCGCCTGAATAAGCATGGTGATACCCATGAGGATGGGCATGGGGTTGACTGGCAGTCCTGCGGCAGTGCTGAAGAAGGGGATAAAGTTGATACCCGGAATAATGAACACCGTGTCCGGTTGCGATAGGTCGGCGATCCAGAGAAAATCCTCGCCGCGCAGTTCGACTGCGGTGCGGATCATGAAGAAGAACCCGAAGAAAACGGGAATCTGGATAAGCATGGGCAGGCAGCCAGCCATGGGGTTCACCTTGTGCTCCTTCATGAACGCCATGAGTTTCTGGTTCATCTTCTGGGGATCGTCCTTGTAGCGCTCCTGCAGGGCTTTCATCTGCGGCTGGAGCTTGCCCATACGTTTCATGGAGCGGGTACTGATGCCGGTGAGCGGCCAGAAGATGGCTTTGACGATAATGGTGATGATGATGATAGCAATGGCGTAGGAACAGCCCCAGCCGTGTAGCGCGTTCATGGAGAGCAGCAGCACCTTGGAGAAGAAGCCAAAGAAGCCGCCGAGATCCATCACGCGGTCTACTTGATTGACGCCTTTGTCGCGACTAAGTTTCTCCAGCTGGTTGTATTCTTTGGGGCCAGCGTACAGGTCGAGCTGGATCAGCCATTGGGAGTAGTTTTCGCCCTGCTTCGCGGGCAGCACGATGCCGTCATTGCGGTAATTGACGCTGACGAGGTAACGGTTTTGCGCCCTTTCCTCGATGGTCGCTTCCGGGCCGTGGTCGATGTTGCGCGCCGTCACCGTGTCGGGCAACTGCACGCCATTGGGTACCATGCCGATGAGGGTGTAAAACTGGTTGTGCACCGCTGCCCATTTCACGTTTCGGTTGCCGGCGGTGAACTGCTCGATGGGCGTGCCGGGGAAACAGCCCAGAGTGCTGTTGGCAAAGTCGCCCATTTCCCAGTGGGTGTCGGTTGTGCCATCAAACCAGAAGGTGCCGTGATACATGGGGTCGGACATCTTGCCCATGCCCGCCGGGGTGGACGTGCCCAAGCCGATGTGGAGCGACGGCAGCACGACTTGATTGGTGGAATGATTCTCAATCCGAAGCACCACGTTGGTCATCTCAAAGCCGGCGCCGGGTCGGAACTCCTTGACGATTTTCAGGCCGGACGCCTTGTGCATATGGATGGCCCGGAAACCTGCTGGCCCGTCATCCCCGGGGATGGCTTCCAAGTCGTAGGATTCCATGCCGGTCAGGGACAACAATTGGTTGGTTCCCCAGAGGGCGAAAACCGGCAGGGGTGCCCCGTGGTTCAACGCCACGCGGTTGTCTTCCGGCACCTCATTTCCATTGGGGTTCAAGCCGCCGGTGTCGATGGGGTGCTCATTTAGGCGCACTTCCTTAATGCCCCCGCCACGTGAAGTGAAAATGTACTCTGCGTCTTCTCCCTTGAATGAACGGAGGGTTTCGGGTGCTTGGGGCTGGAGGACTGGCCGCGGCACGGGCTGGACGACGGTTCCGTTGTTTTCCGGCGCAGTGCCATTACCCTCAGGCACCGTACCGTTGCCTTCGGACGCGGTAGCATTACCGGCGGCGGGCGGCGTCACCGGCGCGGTGTTGGTATTCACCGTGGCGTTGCCCAGCGTGCCGTTGTTATCAAACGGGGCCGTCCCCGGTGGTGGCGGGATCACCTTGTCCACCAGTGCGGGCCACAGGAACATCAGGAGCACCGCGCCCACGAGGATAAAAATGCCTTTGCGATCCATGAGTCTTTAATGGCGCGGCCCGTTGGGGACCGGGAATGGGGAAAAGGATTTGCGCGGTGGCACGGGATCATGCCCGCAACCGCCCCAGGGATGACAGCGGGACAGCCGCCTCAAGGTCATCCATGTGCCACGAAATGCGCCGTGGTTCTTGACCGCCTCTAGCCCGTATTGCGAGCAACTGGGGGTGAACCGGCAGATGCCGCCCGGACACAAGACCGCCAGCACTGGAGAGAGGGTCAGTTGATAAAGGCGGATGAGCGCCACGAGCAGGAACTGGAGCGGGTTCATGCGGCCCCCTTTAAAAGATTGGCGCGGCGCAGCGCGGTCAGGTAGTCCGCCTCCACCTCCGCCAGTTTCGCACCCAGCAAACCGCGGCGCGCTACCAACACCAGATCCACCGGCACCCGCAAGGCACGCTGATGCAGCCGGAAACATTCGCGCAACAACCGTCGCGCGCGTGCGCGAACAACGGCCGGGCCTAGTTTCTTAGTGGTGATAACCGCCATGCGGGGAATTGCGTTGCCGGGAGCTTCCTGCCAGTTGAGGACCATTGAAGGGGTGGCCAGCTTTTGGCCTTCCTGCCGCAGCCGGGCAAAGTCGCGCCGTTGCCTGATTCGCATGGCGCGCTTCAGCCGCAGCTTGGGCGCGGGGCCGGGCATGGTTTTATACCGGCGTCAGGCGGGCTCGGCCCTTCTTGCGGCGGCGGGCAATGACGGTACGGCCCCCCTTGGTGGCCATGCGCGCGCGGAAACCAAGGCGGCGCGCCCGCTTGATGACCGAGGGTTGATAGGTGCGTTTCATCTCAAAAAATCGTTGTTTTTCAGCTCAAAAGCCTCTCCCGGGGAGACGGAACGCGGGAGCATACCAGTCTCATTTTTCGTGTCAATGGGCGATTAGGGCGCATAACCGTGTTTTTTGAACCACGCCACCGCGTCGGCCAGCGCCTCCGCCGGAGGTGTCTGCGGCAGGCCCAGTTCGGTGATGGCCTTGGCCGGATCGAAGAACATCTTGTAGCGCGCCATGCGCACCCCCGCCAGCGGCGCCTTGGGGGGGCGGCGCGTGAGTTGGCTGATTCCCTCATCGACCACTGCCGCCATCCACGCCACGGTGTAGGGCACACGCATTCTCGGCGCGGGCACGCTGGTGATTTTCTCCAGCAACGCAAAGGCCTCCGCCATGGTCAGGTTGCCTTCCGCATGGCCCAGGATGTAGCGCTCGCCCACACGGCCCTTTTCCGCCGCGAGGATGTGTCCCTTGGCTACGTCGCGCACATGCACCCAGTTCAGACCGGTGTCGAGATAGGCGGGCATGGCACCCTTTAAATAATCCACGATCACCTTGCCCGTGGGCGTCGGCTTCACATCACGTGGCCCGATGGGGGCGCTGGGGTTTACAATCACCACTGGCAACCGTTCCGCCAACTCCTGGGCCACCACTTCGGCCCGCCACTTGGAGATTTTGTAATGGTTGCTCATCTGCTCCTCGGATACCGGCGTGGTTTCGTTGGTGGGCGTTGTCCCGCGCGGCAGCCCAATGCAGCCCACTGTGCTGGTGTAGACAATTCGCTCACAGCCCGCCGCGCCGGCTGCCTCCAGCACGTTGCGCGTGCCGTCTACGTTGGCTGCGTACATCGGCGCGTAATTCGGCAACCACAAGTGATAGCTCGCCGCCACGTGAAAGCACCATTCGCAACCAGCCATGCCACGCTCCAGCGCCGTCTTGTCCTCCAAATCGCCCGACACGGCCTCATACTCTGCCCCCTGCAGGCCCCGTCGATCGCTGTTTTCCCGCAGCAGCGCGCGCACCTCGTGCCCCTGCGCATTCAGGGCGTGGACCAGATTGGCCCCCACGAAGCCTGAGGCACCGGTGACAAAGCATTTCATGCCGCGGTTGTAACCCGCCCGGCAAGCTGCGCTCAAGCGCGGTTGCGTCCGTTCATCCTCCATGCTAGGTTGTTCGAGCCATGAGAAAGCCGTTTGTCGCTGTTGCCATGATGGCTTGGGCTGTTGCCGTGTCGGCGCAGCAGATCCAGTTTTCCGCCGTCCCCTACGTGCACCCCAACTTGCACACCATCGACATGACCGTTGGCGCCAACTGGTCCTGGGTGGCGCCTTCGCGAATGATGTTGCCCTCGCGCCGGGGCAACCTCGGCGTGCGTTCGCAGTTCCAGACATGGAATGGGGTTCCCCTTAACGTCGCAAGCTACACCCGGAGTTACAACGCCTTCGGTGGCCAGCGGGTGCCTTATCTCAGCACGGTGCCTCTTTTCGGCGGCCTCTTTCGCAACCAATGGCGTACCCGGCAATGGGACCACGCCAATTTCTCCGTTCGGTCCACCCTCGTGGATCCCGCCGGCAACCCCGTCTTTCGTCAGGAAACCCAGCCGTTTTATCGTGTTCCCGGCATTCCTGCCATGCACGGACTCGTGCCTTGACCCTCCGCCATTCCGCCGGGACACTTCGGCATGCCAAGAACCCTTCTTATCCTCGCCGCGTTTTGCGGCGTGCTGGGACTTGCCGCCAAGCCACCCATGCAAACCAAGGTCACCTTTGAGAGCGAAAACCGCCGTAACCTCAGCATCGAGTATCTCCTCTACCTGCCGGAGAAATATGATGCCGACAAAGAGACCCAGTGGCCGTTGCTCATCTTTCTCCATGGTGCCGGTGAGCGGGGCGACAATATTGAGCGCGTGAAAGTCCACGGCCCGCCCAAGCTCATCGAGAAAGGCCGACATTTTCCTTTCATTGTGGTTTCCCCACAGTGCCCGCGTGGCCAAGTCTGGGATACGCAAACCCTGGACGCCATGCTGGATGATCTGTTGAAGAAACATCGCATCGACACCACCCGCCTTTACCTGACCGGCTTGAGCATGGGGGGCTACGGGTCTTGGAGTTGGGGCATCAAGCAGTGCGATCGATTTGCCGCCATCGCCCCCATTTGTGGCGGGGGCAATTTTATCAAGACCTACAACGCTGCCGGGGCCAAGGGCGCTGCCCTGCGCAGCCTCGGCATTTGGGCCTTTCACGGCGGCAGGGACACCGTGGTGCCGCCGGGTGAAAGCGAGCGCATGATTGCCTCCCTCAAGAAATTCGGCCACCCCAACCCCAAGCTCACTCTTTACCCCAAGGCCCGCCACGATTCCTGGACTGTCACCTACGACAACCCGGAGTTGTACGAGTGGTTTTTAAAGCACCAGCGAAAATAAGGTTGCCGAGGGGCGCCGCGGTTTCGCACATGCACTACCTTGCCTGTGATCTTGGCGCCGAGAGCGGCCGACTGATGCTGGGCTCGTTGGCCCATGGGCGGTTGGAGTTGGAGGAACTGCACCGCTTTCCCAATGGGCCGGTGGAGACGGAATTGGGGTTATGCTGGGAGGTGGATCGCTTGTTCGGAGAATTGCGGGCAGGCCTGAAAATGGCGGCCGCGCGTGGGGTGGAAATCAAGAGCATCAGTTGCGATGCATGGGGGTTGGATTATCTGCTGCTGGGCCGCGATGGAGCGGTCATGGAGCCGGCGTTCAGTTATCGCGATGGCCGCAACCAACGAGGCATGGAGCGCGTTCTGGACGCGGTGACATGGGAGGAAATTTATGAGGAGACGGGCATCCAACAAATGCCCATCAACACCCTCAATCAACTGGCTGCGGAAACGCCCGAACGGCTGGAACAAGCGACGCGGTTCATTCCCTTGGGGGACGGTTTCAACTACCTCCTTAGCGGCGAGGCTCGGGCAGAGGTGTCTCTGGCGAGCACGACGCAGATGTACAATCCGCGCACGGGCGGTTGGTCGGGCAAGCTGCTGCAGGCCATGGGTTGGCCATGCGAGATTTTTCCCGAGTTGATCCAGCCGGGAACGCGGCTGGGCCGGCTGAAGCCGGAGTTGGCAGACGAGAGCGGCTTGGGCGGAATTGAGGTGATCGCCTGTTGCAGCCACGACACCGGTTCCGCGGTGGTGGCCGTGCCGGCGACGGGCGTGGACTGGGCCTACCTGAGTTCTGGAACATGGAGCCTCATCGGCGTGGAACTGCCGGCACCGATCATCAACGAACAATCGCGCACGTTAAATTTCACCAACGAGATTGGTTACGGCAACACGGTGCGTTTGCTGCGCAACTGCATTGGCATGTGGCTGCTGGCGGAGTCCCGTCGCGCATGGGCGGCCGAGGGCCTTGAGTTGGATTATACGGACCTAACGCGGCTAGCCTCCGAGGCGGAGCCGTTCGCCGCGCTGATTGATCCCAGCGATGAAGGGTTCTTCAAGCCCAGCCACATGCCCTCGGCCATCAGGGATTTCTGCCGGGAAACCGGTCAATTCGCGCCGGAAACTCCAGGGGCCGTAGTGCGTTGTGCCTTGGAAAGTCTGGCTCTGTTGTACTCCCGGAGATTGCGCGAGGCGGAATCGTTGACGGGCCGTAGGATTCAGCGACTCCATGTCGTGGGGGGTGGCAGTCGCAATGATTTGCTGAACCAGTTCACTGCGAACGCCTGTGGCGTGGAGGTTTTGGCTGGGCCGGTGGAGGCGACGGCCTTGGGTAATGTCCTGGTTCAAGCCATCGCGCTGGGTGATCTGCCGGACTTGGCCGCAGCCCGCGAGGCCGTCGGTGCCTCGATGGATGTTACCTGCTTTCAGCCCGCCGAGAGCCAAGCTTGGGCCGCTGCGGCGGAGCGGTTTGAGTCTTTGGTTTCAGACTAGTAAGCGATGCCCTTGGGGGCGGCTTGGGAGCGGATGAGATCCTGCACGCGGCCGTCAAAGCCGGTGAGCTTGCCTTCCTTTTTCAACTCCGCGTTTTTCTTGGCGATGAAGGCATCCCGCTTTTTGAGGAGCACGGCCAGGTCGGCTTGAATTTTCTTTCGGTCCTCAACCTGTTTCTTGAAATAGGCCTCGCGCTCCTTCGGTTTCATCTTGCGGATTTTCTCGGGTAGCTTCTTTTCCTCCACGTCCTTCAGGTCCAGTTTTTTGTTGGCGATCAGGTTGATGAGGTCGCCTCCGCCGGAGATGACCTCGGCGGCCGATTTCTCGGACTCCTTCGACTTGTCGAGGAAAGCCAGGCGGTCAGCGGCGGACTCCCGGGTGGCGCGCGAGGCGTTGGTCACCTTGGTGGCGGTCAGGGCGCGGAGCCGGCTGCCTCCGTAGGCGGTCACGGTTTTGCCCAGCGCGATGTTGCAGGCGGCGATGTCCTTGTCGAACGGTGTGGTCATGGCGAGCACGCCGCCGTCCTGTAGAATTTGGTTGAACTTGCCCTCGGCCTTGGCGGCGATCTCCTTCCATACCGGCGTGGTGGAGGCCATCTTGCCACACTGGATGGTGTTGATGATGATGTTGGCCTTGGCGGCTTGTTGGCAGGTGACCTGATACTTGATGTCCTGCTTGTAGTCCATGTGAGGCGGGGCATCGCCAACGAGGAAAATGACCTTGAGTACATCGTCATTGGCACTCCACTCCATTTTGTGGACGGCCTCGTGGAGGGCTTGGTTGACCGATTCGGGCGTGTCGCCGCCGCCGCCGGCCTTAAAGGCCATGAGCTTGTCATAAATGTCGTCAATATCGTTGCTGAGAGGGAAGGTCTTGGTGACATAGGCATCGCCGCGGTCGCGGTAGCCGATGAGGCCAATATGAATCTCGGGCTTGGGTTTGCCGGAGATCATCATGTTGGCAATGGCCCAAATCTTTTGCTTGGCGCCGTTGATGAGGCCGCTCATGGAGCCCGTGGTGTCGAGCACGAAGCAGACCTCGATGCGCGGCTGCTTGGCCGGTTTCTTGGCCTTGGCGTTGGGCTTGTCTTCGGCCCACGCCATGGCGGCGAGGCACAGGGAAAGGAGAAGGGCGGTCTTTTTCATCGTCTTCAGTTGTCGTGTTGAATGCCAGTGGGCGCGTGCGCCCTATTGATTGGACGTGGCGGCGGGCGGATTGCTCCCGCTACTTGATGCCGAAAATGCCCAAATCACGCTTGATGGAGCGGATACGTTCCCGGGTGAACATATGGTCGCGCACTTCCTCCAGCGTGGGGCCGTCCTCGGGAGTGAAATGGTCGAAAAGAAATTCTCGTGTGGCATAATTGACGCTCATCAGATTATCTGATCCACCCCGGATCCGGGAGACCCCGTAAACCAAGTGTGAGTTTTCGCCTTCTCCGACGCGTCTTTTCAGGATGAAAATTTCCGTGCCCAGTTGGCGGCTGTGGAAGAGCGCGGTGAGCAGGACATCGTGCAGGTCGGGATTGGCACGGTCTAGTTCTTCCAGCCAAGCATTACGCACCTCGGACATGGGGAGGGTGACGCCTTCGCGCTGGTAATGGGTATCCGGGCCGGTGGCACAGGCGGCCAACAGGAGCAGGCTGGCGAGGAGAAATATCCGGGGTTTGTTCATGGGCTCAGGCTAGGGGCGCGCGACCAGCTCGGCAAGGTTCATTCGTCCTTGTTTTGTGACTCATCCTCGCTTGCGTCAGGGTCTGACTCCTCTTGTTCCTTGTCTAGAGAGGATTCGTCCGGGTTGTCCTCTTTTTTCTCCGCCTCGGCAAGCTTGGTGCTGGCCTCCGCCTCGCGGCGTGCGCGGGCGGCAAGGATGAAGGACAAGACGGAGAGCGCCACATGGCCTGAGCAAAGGGTGGCCATGAGAGTTTTGGAGAGCGTGGAGATTTTGACGCGTGTGGCAATGGTCGACCGGTCTTCTTCCTCGGTGAAACTGGGTGACGCGGCCAGGGCCAGAATGCCGCCCAAAGCGCCCATGAGCGAAAGCACGGCGGCGGCATGCATGAAGTGACGGCGCAGGTCTCCCTCCCGTCCGGCCAACCCGCAACCGAGCAGGGGGGCACCGATGAAGAAAGGGATCAGCGCGGTGATGGCGCGTGAGTAGAAAAATCCGAGCAGCCCGACAGCCACGAGCAGGCCGCCGATGACGCGTGTGATGAGAGGCATGGGGAGCGTGGGCATGCGCGGGATTGTAGCCGCGGTGGGAGGCATGGCGACAAAAATGCGCGGGCGGCTTGCGGACGTGCATGAGTATGATATTTTGTTGTAAGAAGGAGCCCCTTAAATTCGATGTAAGGGAAAACAACAACCCAAATCTTCAACCTAGGAGAAACATGAAACAGATCCTCACATTCACCGCCGCGGCCCTGATGTTGGGCGTGGCTGATACGGCGCGGGCCGGAGGCGAAGGCTGCATGACCAACAAACGCCAAGGTGAGTTTGCGAAAAACAAGGGCCGTGAATTCAACGCTTTTCAGCGAGGCCAAAAAGTTGGGTTCAACCACATGATGCCCATGCAGCAGAAATTCGGCTTCAACCAGCGCATGCCCATGCAGCGCCAACAAAACTTTGGTTTCCAACAGCGCATGCCCATGCAGAGCCAGCAGAACTTCGGTTTCCAACAGCGCATGCCCATGCAGCAGAACTTTGGCTTCAACCAACGCATGCCGCAGGTCCAGCAGCAGAACGGCTACAATCTCTATCGGTATCGGCCGGTACAAATGCCAACCTACAACGCCAACCCGTTGCAGCAGCCGTTCCGGCGCATCAATCTTCGATAAGACCATAGCCAGCAGCCGGTCCCCGTTCGCGGGGGCCGTTTTTTTTTTGGGGTGGCTGGGGGTGGCGTGGCATAGTCGGGCATGCTTTGGCGGGCGGGCGAACATCGGCTGGAGTTTCTGGAGACACTGGTGATGGGAATCATCAATGTCACCCCGGACTCTTTTTCCGATGGCGGCAGGTTTGTGGATGCGTCGGCGGCGGTGGCGCACGGTCTGCGTCTGGCAGCTGACGGCGCGGGGTTGCTGGATGTCGGCGGGGAATCAACCCGGCCCGGCGCGGAACCGGTGTCCGAGGACGAGGAATTGCGGCGAGTCATCCCGGTGGTCAGGCAGTTGGCGGCGGAGTCGGGCGTTCCGGTATCTATTGACACGCAGAAGCCCGCCGTGGCCAAGGCGGCTGTGGCAGCCGGTGCGGCGGTTATCAACGATATTGCCGCCAACCGCCGGGAGGATACCCTCTGGCGCGTGGCGGCTGATACAGGCGCAGGGTACATCGCCATGCACATGCACGGCACACCGGAAACTATGCAGGACCAGCCCGAGTACACCGACGTGGTGGCCGAGGTGGAGGCGTTCTTTATTGACCGCCTAGAACGCTTGGCGGCGGCCGGCGTGGCGGCCGAGCAGGTGGCCCTGGATCCGGGGATTGGTTTTGGCAAGACGGTGGCGCACAATTTGGCATTGCTCGCAAACCTCACCCGCTTTACAACGCTGGGGCGGCCCTTGGTGGTGGGTGCTTCGCGCAAGTCGTTCTTGGGGGCGCTGACTGGGGCGGCGGTGGAGGATCGCCTGTCCGGCAGCCTCGCCAGCGCCTGCCATGCCGTGGCCGCCGGGGCACGCATTATTCGCGTGCACGATGTCTTGGAGACCGTGCGGGCCCTGCGAACAACGGAGGCAATTTTAAAATCACAATGATCCCGGAACCCATGTTGCTGGTCACAGATTTGCCCGGCTGGTTGCTGGACATACGGGACTGGTGGTTGCTCAATTGGCTGTGGATGGTGCGCGCCGTGGCGGAAATTGGCGTCCTAGCGGTGGTCATTTACTACGCCTTCCAATACCTCAAGCGCACCCGCGGCTGGCCGGTGGTGGCCGGTTTTCTGTTGCTTATGGCGTTGACCTTGGTGACGGAGATTCTGCATCTGCAGGTACTCAGTTGGCTGCTTCAGGCCGTGTTCGCATTCTTGGTGCTGGCCATCCTGATCCTATTCCAGCCCGAGTTGCGCCGTCTGCTGGCCGGGCTGGGCAATCTGCCAATCTTTAATACCGGCGAGGAACGCCAGCAGGAGAACATCGTCATGTTGATCGACGCCTCCCGTCGTTTGGCCCGCAGCCGCACGGGAGCACTGATCGTCGTTGAACGCGCCGTGGATGTGCATCACGACCTTCACTCCGCCGTGGAGATGGACTGCAAGGCTTCCGCCGAGGTGATTGAATCCCTCTTTTTCCCCAACAGCCCGCTGCATGACGGTGGCGTGATTATCAGTGGTGAGCGCATTTCTCATGCCGCCTGCATATTTCCGCTCACCAGCCGGCAGGACATCCGGAAAACCCTCGGCACCCGCCATCGGGCCGCCATCGGCATCACCGAAGATACTGATGCGCTGGCCATTATTGTTTCCGAGGAAACCGGTGCCATCTCCTATTGTCAGGACGGCGCACTGCACCGCGATGTGGACCTAGACAAGCTCAACGAATTTCTTGAGGCCACACTCGTTGAACCCGAGAAAAAACCCGAGGGCACTTTTACCCAATGGCGCGCCCGGCTACGCGAATCGCTGCGACAATTGCCCGAGCGATCCAGTAAGACCGGTGCCAGCGAATCAGGATGAAACAACGGCTGACACAAGATATGGGACTTAAGCTCGTTTCGCTCGGGCTGGCCGTCGTGTTGTGGTGGGTGATCAAGCTCAGCGCCAACCTGCGCTATTCTTATGATGCCAGCCCCCGGGTCCCGGCGGCCAAGGAAAAACCCCCCAATACCGCCAATACATTGACCAACGCTCCCATCCAGTTTCCTCTGCCCAAGAAATGAGTGCTTCTGATCCCAGCCGCATCTTTGGCACGGATGGCGTCCGCGGCCGCGCCAATCAGGAACCGGTTACCGCCGAGACCGCTCTTAAACTTGGCCGCGCCGCCGCCCATGTCTTCAAGAACCTGAATCCCGAGTCGCGCAGCCGCGAGAAACACCGCATCGTCATCGGCAAGGACACGCGGCTCTCCGGCTACATGCTTGAGAATGCCCTCGCCAGCGGCATTCTCTCCATGGGCGTGGATGTCCTGTTCATTGGCCCGCTGCCCACCCCCGGCATCGCCCGCATCACCCTAGCTCTGCGCGCCGACGCCGGTTTGGCCATCACCGCTTCCCACAATCCCTACGACGACAACGGCATCAAGTTCTTTCGCCACGATGGTTACAAGCTCGATGATGCCATCGAACGGCAGATCGAGCAGCTTGTGTTTAGCGGCGAGATTGACAACGTGCGGCCCACCGCTGCCGAGATTGGTAAAGCCGTGCGGATTGATGACGCTCTGGGCCGTTATGTTGAGTTTGCCAAGCGCTCTTTTCCACGTGGCCAGACCCTTGAGGGATTTCGGATTGTCGTCGATTGCGCCCATGGTGCGGCCTACAAATCCACCCCCACCACGCTTCGGGAACTTGGAGCGGAAGTCATCGCCTACGGCGACCAGCCCGACGGCAAGAACATCAACGCGGGCTGTGGGTCCATGCATCCGCAATACCTTTGCCACAAGGTGGAAAAACACGCCGCAAATTTGGGTATCACCCATGACGGGGATGCCGATCGGGTGCTGCTCTGCGACGAGAAAGGCCAGTTGGTTGACGGCGACGGCATCCTTGCCATCTGTGCTTTGGACCTTTTAAACAAGGATGCCCTGCAGGAGAAGACCCTCGTGGGTACGGTGATGACGAACAGCGGCTTGGAGGCGGCTCTGGTGAACGCGGGGGGGGAACTCCTGCGCACGCCTGTGGGTGACAAGCATGTCATCGATGCCATGCTCAAGGGCGGCTACAGCCTTGGGGGGGAATCCAGCGGCCATATTCTTTTCAGCGAACATGGCACTGCGGGCGATGGCTTGGTGGCTGCGTTGCAGGTGCTTCGCATCATGCAGGAAACCGGCCAGCCGCTCTCCGAGCTTGCCCAATGCTGGGTGCGCCATCCCCAAGTCATCACCAACATTCAGGTGAAGGAAAAGAAGCCCTTTGACGAGCTTGAAAGTGTCAATGAACTTGTTGCCGAGGCGGAGGCGAACCTGAAATCCAAAAGCAGTCGCCTTCTGCTGCGTTATTCGGGAACCGAACCCAAGGTTCGCCTGTTGCTGGAGGGCCCGGATGAGGCGCTGCTGGAGGAATGGACCGGGAAGATCGCCGGTGAACTCACTCGCCAGATCGGGGCCTGACCGTCACTGAAAATTCATGGACAAGCCGATTATCCGTCAGGCCACGGAGGCCGACGTGCCGTTGTTGCTGGAGTTCATCCGCGGCATAGCCGAATACGAGAAACTGCTGCATGAGGTCGTCGCCACGGAGGCCAGCCTGCATGATTCCCTCTTTGGCGCGGAATCCGTCGCCGAGGCGGTCATCGCGGAGATGGACGGTGATCCCGTTGCTTACGCCGTTTATTTCCATAACTTTTCAACCTTTATGGGGCGCCGGGGCCTGTACTTGGAAGACCTGTATGTGAAGCCGGAATTTCGCCGTCACGGGATCGGCAAAATCCTGCTGGCGCACTTGGCAAAAATTGCCGTGGACCGCGGCTGCGCCCGATTCGAATGGGTGGCCTTGGATTGGAACGAGCCCGCCATCAATTTTTACGAGGATTTGGGTGCCGAACAAATGTCGGAATGGCGGCTTTTCCGCATGAGCGGTGACCCCTTGCGGCGGTTGGCGGCCAAGGCTTGAAAGTTATTCACAACTTAAATCCCGGGAGAACTATGGCACACCCGATGCTACGTACACCTTGATGGGTACAGCAGCAGGATTTGCTACCCGGCCAGCCCAACGCCTGGCAAGTTTCAGCCCGCTGGACTCTGGGGAAAAAGGGTTAAAAGTACCGTCAGGCAGACCAGTAACCCTGCCTAGCAAACGCTGGAAGACACAGGTTCCGCAAGGAATGCTTTCTGTTAGGCCTGACCGAGAGAGTGAGACCGCCGCTGCGCGATGTGAGCGGATACCACCGCGGGTTGCCTCCGCGGTGGTTCTCGTGTCGATTAACCGGTTGACAAAGGACGCGAAGAGGTTAGGTTCGGACGTGAATAGATACGCGTACGTATGAAATGGCCTGTCTCTATGTTTGTGTTCTTGTTGTTGCTGGTATGTTCCGGCTGCTCGGTGCTCGACAGGCTTTCGGAGAACAAATACGAGACGCATTACATTCCACTCGTTACGCTTCCCGATGCGCCACGGGAGGATGTACCCGAGCCTTCTCTTCGGCCCGTTCTCATGGAGAACCATTCGGACACGGTTCGGGCGCTCCGCGAATCAGGGCATGAGCTGCTGGGCACATCGGAATTTAATACTGCCAACCAACCACCCGCCTCGCATTTGCCGCGCCATGCCAAGGCGGTTGGGGCGATGGTGGTGGTTACTTCACAAAAGTTTGACCGCGAATCGCAGCGGCTGGAAAACACCCGCGAGTTTGTCCCCGGCGAACGTGTCACCGTCAACGGGGTCACCGTGGAGACCGAGGGGCGCTGGGTGAACCAGGTTGTTGTGCGTGACTATATTTATTACGACTACCGCGCTAGTTTCCTGCGTCGGCTTGATCCCTGAGCCGGTTGCGAATCCGGCAAAATGAGGTATCTTATGGTGGGCACCAACCACAGACCTCATGAAACCCCCCGACGAGGCATCCCCTGTCGGCCCCGTGAGAATCCAGCGCATTCCCCGCGGCCATCCACTCCTTCGCAAGCGCGTTCTGCGTGCCTGCCTGTTGTTCATCATTTTCCTGTGTGGCTTGATCATCTGGGTGTTACTTGGCCCTTGGGCGCAGCGTGCCGAGGCGCACCGCGCGGAGATGGATAAGGCCAACAAGCGCATTGCGCAGCTCGATCGCAAAATCATTCGCGAACAGGCCCGGCGAAAAAATGTCGAGTTTGTGCAAGCCAAGATTGTCACTCGAGATGAGAAAATTGAAATCCGCTGTAAACAACAGGGTGTGTCGCCTGATGTGACCGCGCGAGCCAACGCCGCCGTGAAAAATGCCCAACGGCAAATGCAGGCTCAGGCATTTCACTTCGACCAGGCCAAGGCGCAATGGGTGAAACAGCATCAGGAAGATGTCGCTACTCTGCAGCGCCAGTTGGCCCTTCAACAGGGTGAACTGCAGCAGGCCCAGGCGGTGATTCTTGAGCATCGAAAGAAAGAGAAGGATTGCGATGAGGAAAAGGCCGCACGCGAGGCTGCGATGCGGCGTGCTTTGGCCGCCGCCCAGTCGCGGGTCCGGCAGCTGGAGCACCAAGTGGGTGTACGAAAAGGAAGCGAGCGAAAAGCTGCCGAGCAGGCCCGTGAGTTGAAGGACGCCCAAAAAGAATTGGCTGGTGAACGTGTTCTGGCTGCCCGCATGACACGGCAAATTCAGATTCTGCGTAGTGCCAACGAATCTCTTAAAAAAGAAATCGCTCGCATGGCCAATCGACCCGAGCCCAAGTCTATGCCCGACCCCAAGGTGGCCCAACAGGCGCGAGATCTTGCCGCACTGCGGGCGGAGTTGAAAACGGCCGAGGCGGAAAAGGAAAATCTTCTCGTACAAATGGCCGAGTTAACTAGCCGCCTCGCCCGGCTGGAAGATGCTGCCGCCGAGCGAAATAATTCGAGCCGTACCACACTGCCCACCATTCCCGCGCCGCAGACAAATGCCACTGGTTCCACTCACAAGATCACCCGTGTACATGCCCAGTACGGCTTTGCCGAGACAGACTGGAGGGACGCGCGCAAGGGGCAGGTGGCGTGGGTTTGGCGTGATGGCCTAGTGGTGGCCAAGATGGAGGTGCTTCGCATCACCAATGGCAGGGCGGTGTTGCGCTTTCCATCCGGCGCGGCACGGGCGCGCCTGCAAATGGGCGACGTGATTCGGCCGGGAAAATAACCGGGCTTACTTCAGTGACGTGATGAATGCCAGCAGATCCGCCATGTGCTGGTGGGTGAGGCCGGCCTCCAGCCCCTCGGGCATGATGGACCGGCCTTGGCTTCGCATGGCGCGCACTTCGTTGCGGGGCAGCAGACGTTCCTTGCCCAGCGGCAGTTTCACCCGGACATGCGTGGTGGTTTCATCGCCGAGCAATCCGACAATTTCTTCACCATCCTGAGTTGTGATGTTGTAGGCTACATAACTGGCCAATACTTCGCGGTTGGGATCGATCAGGTTGGCCAGAATCTTTTCAGGGCCCGTGGTTTTGAGGGTTTCCAAGTCCGGCCCCAAGGCATATCCGGCCCGGTCTGCCCGGTGGCACGTTGCACATCGTTGAGTGAAAATTGTTCCACCTCGTTCCGCGTTGCCCTTGAGCTTGAGCGCGGGCAGGAAGCCGCGTAGCACTTCCTGTAGGGTTTTGGATGGTGGCGGTGCTCCCAAAAGTTTGATGGCGCGTGCCTTTAAACGTTGATCCTTTTGATTGCGGAGCACGGCGAGTGTAGAAGCGGGCAGGTCGGCTTTTTTGAATCCACCTTTTTCGACTTCGTCCAAGAGCGCATCAACCCGGCTGGGCCGGCCGGTCATGGCCCCCAAGATTTCAGCGCGGAGACGTGAAGATGACCGGGACCAAAGGTTCAAGAGGTGTTGGGCGATTTGGTCGTCTGAAAATTCCGCCAAAGCTTGGATGGCCGCGATCCTGACGGCATCGGATTTGCGGGTGTTCGCCACGGTGACGAGGGCGGGCGCGGCTTCACGAAAGCCCCGGCGGGTTGCCAGCGGGATGGCGGGAATCAAGGCGTCGTCGGGCTTCTCGTTTGCGGGCAGGGTTAGCCAGCGCAGGGCCTCCTTTTCCAAGGCGGGCAAGTGGGGCGCGGCTTTTCCGAGCGCGTTGATCCAGGCGAGAGTTTCCGCATCCGGGGCGCGCCGTGCAAGCAGGAGTGTGATCCTGGCTATTTCGGCCGGTCGATTGCGGCGGCCGATGAGACGGAGTAGTTCCAGTTTTAAATTGCCGGGAAATTTCGGCTGGGCATGCATGGCGATGAACAGGTCGTCCAGGCCTGTGTCCAAGGCATGAAGAGCAGCGTCTTGGAGCCAGCGATCGTCTCCGGATTTGGTCAGTAGAATGGCGGTGGCCAGATTCTTCTTTTCACTGGTCGGCAGCATGGAGGCGGTGAGGGCGCACTGGAACCGGACGGCGGATGACTCGTGGTCCACCTGTTCCAGAATGGCGTTGATGATACTAGGATGCTTTGTGAACTGCTCGGCGAGTCTCATGGCCTGGACGCGCACGAGGGGCTGTCCGTTTTGCAGGGAGGGCAGCAGATGACTGGGCTGGAGGGCACCCAGGCCGTGGAGTGCCCAAAGTGCATGGATGCGCCCGGCGGACGACTTGGACTGGGCGGCCAATTTTGTCAACGCCGGGGTGATGGATTTATCCTGCCTTTCATAGATGAGTCGGGCGGCGGTGTCGCGATGCCAGCCGTTGGAGTGCTCCAGAGTGGCGGCCAGTTCGGCGAGGTTCATGTTGCCGGGCAGTTTACGACGAGGCGGATTGAAACCCTTTGGAGCGATGCGCCAAATGCGGCCCCGGTCGTTGCCGCTGTTGAGGTCGAGATGCTTTTTGATCGACTGCGGGATGGACCAGGGATGCTCAATGGTTTCGCGGTACATGTCGGCGATGTAGAGGCAGCCGTCTGGGGCGTTGGCAAACTGGACGGGGCGGAACCAATTGTCCCGACTGGCGATGAACTCTTGTTTCAACTCGTCGGGCGGCCGCTTGGCAACGGGTTGCACGTTGTCGTAATGAAGAAGCTTGCGGTGGATGAGGTTGCTGCCGGCATCGGCGATGAAGGCGTTGCCGCGGAAGGCGTTGCCGAGGGCATCGCCGCGGTAAATAGTGATGCCGGTGGCCGCGGTAAAGTAGCCGGAGACCCGGCCGCCGCCTTCCACGGGGCCGCGCACCTTGCCGGCGATGCGCCAGCGGGTGCGGACGATGCGCCAGGGTTCATCGGGGCTGATGCGGTGGACGGGGGCGGCCGGGCCATCGGCCGCGATGCCCACGCGCTGGCTGGGCAGCGCGAAATGAGGGTTGAGGCCCAGATAGCGCGAGGGGTAGAGGATGGCTTGGATGTGGCTGCTGTTGCTGCAGACAAACTTGCGTCCATGGTCATCAAAGCTCATGCCGTGCTGGGCGGTGCTGCTTTCGGCGCGGAGATCGAGGGTGTGTGGGTTGAATGAAAAGTCACGGCCGCGGAGGCTGAGGGGTTTGCCTTTGTTGTTGAGGGATGAGATTTCGCCACCGTTGTGGGCGGTGGCGCCGTGGATGCGGTTGTCCAGACCCCAGCGGAGGCTGTTGAAGATGCCTTGGACGTTCAGCCTTTCGCGGCCGAACCCAGTGAAAAGTTTCTTTTGTGTGTCGGCAACGCCGTCGTTGTTGGTGTCTTTAAAATAGAGCAGGTCGGGCGTGACGCCGACGATAAGCCCGCCGCGCCAGCAGAAAAGGGCGGTGGGCCATGCCAAGCCCTTGGCATAGATGGTGGACTGGTCGAAACGGCCGTCGCCGTTGGTGTCCACGAGGCGGCGGATGCGGCCGAGCTTTTCGTGTTGGCGTTCGGAGTAGCCAATCATTTCCACCACGAACAGGCGCCCGAACTCGTCGAAGCACATGGCCACGGGATCGGCCACGAGTGGTTCGGCGGCGGTGAGTTGCAGGTCGAAGCCTTCCTTCACGATGAAGGATTTGAGGGCATCTTTGGCGGGAGTGTGAGGGATTCGGGGGAGTTCCTTGGGATCAGGTTTGGGTTCGGCGGCGCCTAGGGCAAGCACGGGGAGGAGGGTGAGGAGCGCCTTCATGGTCGGTACAAGTATAGGCGATTGAGTGGCGGGCGAAAGCCAAAAAAGACTACGCGCGCGGGTGAGCGCTGTCGTAGGCCTGCTTTAAGCGGTCGGTGGTGAGATGGGTGTAGACCTGGGTGGTGGTGAGATTTTCGTGGCCCAAAAGCTCCTGAACACTGCGCAGGTCGGCGCCGGCATTAAGCAGGTGGGTTGCATAGCTGTGGCGCAGCTTGTGGGGGGTAAGCGAGGGGTCCAGCCCGGTGGCGGCAAGGTAATGCTTCAGGCGAAGCTGGACGATTCTGGGATAGATGGGCTTGGGCTTGTTGGGGTGGATCAGGAAGGCCGGCAGTTCGCCGGTGGGGGGATGGGCAAGCGATTTCCAGTAGCGTTCAATGGCGCGTATGGCGGGGATGCCAATGGGGAGTTGGCGTTCCTTTTTGCCCTTGCCAAGGACGCGGACGATGCGTCGATCCAGGTCGATGTCCTGCGCCTTCAAGGCGCAGAGTTCGCTGACGCGCAGGCCGCAGGAATAGATGGCTTCCAGGATGGCAGCGTCGCGCAGGAACAGAGTTGGATTGGACTGGGCGTCAGCTTTGCGTAGTTCCTCAAGTTCGCGTAGGGGGGCCTCGATCAGGGCGGTGGTCTGTTCGATGGTCAAAAACTGGGGAAGCCGTTTCTCTTTCCGGGGCAGGGTGATGTTCTTGATGGGGGAATCAGCGAGTTTGCCGAGGCGAACCAGAAACTTGTAAAAGGAACGCAGCGCAGAAAAACGCAGCTGGATAGCGGACCGGCTGAGATTGCCGCGGCCGAGGAAGCGCAGGTAGGCGCGGAAATCCGTTCGCTCGAGTTTTAGCCAGTCGTGAACGGACTGATGCTCATCCGTGTGCCAGCGTGCGAATTCCTCCAATGCCTGACGGTAGTTACGCTGGGTGTAGGGGGAGGCGCCGGCTTCAGCATCGAGGTACGCAAGAAAAGCCGCAACCGATTCGTCCCGAATATCTGCCCTCCCCGGCATAAATCTAGGCTAACAGAAACACGGCTGGGGAACAAGTTGAACCCCGGGATCAATCCCCGTCGCCAGTTTTCTTGGCCTTGGCGGATTTCTTTTTGGCGGCCTTTTTCTTGGCGGGGCGCGGCGGGAATTCCCAAGCCAGCTTGCCGGTGGCCTTGTCCAGAATAAGGAACGCGCTGAACGGCCGTCCGCGTTTGGAAATGAATCCGTGGATGACCCCGGTTTTGCCTTCCGTGAACAGGCGGATGGCTTCCTCTGCGGGAATCTCCTTCTTTAAAATCTCCTTGGCAATGCGGGTGCCGCCCTTTTGCTTGTCGGGTGCCATGTCGGGGCAAAGGTAGGCGCGGTCGGTCTGGTATACTTTCACTGGTGAGCCGTCCGGCAGCTCGGTGTTGCAGAGCAATTGGTCGTTCGTAAGGTTGTTGGCTTCCGACTCACGTTCCTCATCGCCCTCGAAAATAAACTCCGGCTTCCATCCACCCCGCCCGCCCTCGGTCATTTTCAACTCCGCCACGAACGGCTGGCCAAAACGGTTTTTAAAATCCTCGAATGGCCCGATGCGCCCCTGCTCCAGCAGCGCCTTGGCCTCTTCCGGGACAAGCTTGTGGCTGGCGATGTACTTGTTGAGCTTAAACTTGCAGTCATCGCCGCGGCACTCGTAGTTGCCGTCGGTCTGCCGAAGCACGGTGCTGTCACAGCTGGGGCAGACCGCCTCGAGATCCGGGTAGGTGCGGTTGGCCAGCTCGGTCATCTTGTCTTTGGTGGCGTGCACAATGCTTTCGGTTAGCAACTTGATCTCGCCCATGAACGCCTCGCGGGTGAGTTCGCCTCCTTCCATTTGCTTGAGCTTGTACTCCCATTCGCCAGTCAGTTCCGGCGAAGTCAGTGCCTCGATACCGATATCTTCCAGCAAATCAATCAGCGCCAAGCCCTTGTTCGAGACCACCAATTCGCTTTTCTTCTGTTCATTCCGAAAAACGTACTTGTGCGAAATGAGACCTTCGATGATGGCCGCGCGTGTGGCGGGTGTTCCCAGTCCGCGCTCGCTCATGGCCTCGCGCAACTCTTCGTCGTCCACCCGTTTGCCGGCCGTTTCCATGGCCGAGAGCAGCGTCGCTTCCGTGTAACGGGCGGGCGGCTTGGTTTGTTCGGCCCGGGTTTCCAGGTTTGCCACTGTTGCCGCTTCGCCCGTCTCGGCGGGGACAAGCTCATCCTTGGCCGCGGCTACGCCGGGCTGGCGGCCGTAGACCTCCAGATAGCCGGGCACCATGAGGATTTTGCCGGTGGTCAAAAAAGAATCCTCACCCACGCGCGTGATGCGTCGCGTGTTCTCGAATTCTGCCGGCGGGAAAAAGATGGCCACCAGCCGCCGCAGGACGAGGTCGAAGATTTTCTGTTCCTGCTCCTTCAGGCCTGCGCCGGGCAGCTTGCCGGTTGGGATGATGGCAAAGTGGTCACTGATCTTGGCGTTGTTGAAAATACGCTTGTTCGGTTTCAGCCAATCTTGGGCCAGCACCTTGGCTGCACCGTTGATGGCTTCGCGCGCCAGCGTGGCGCTGGGGTTGGCCCTGGCGAATGCCTGCAAATGCTCGCGCACGGTGCCGATATAATCCTCCGGCAAACATTTTGAATCCGTCCGCGGATATGTCAGCAGCTTGTGCCTCTCGTAAAGCGCCTGCGCGATGCCTAGCGTGTTGCGCGCGCTGAAACCAAACCGGCTGCCCGCCTCGCGCTGCAGCGTGGTGAGGTCGAAGAGTTGCGGCGGGATTTGTTTGCTTGGCTTCTTGTTTTCCTCCACCACACCCATCTGTCCCGTGCAACGCGCCACGATTGCCTCCGCCTCCGCCTCGGTCCAGAGCCTCTCAGCACGGGCATGGTCGTCGTCCGGTTTCTGAAAATCCTCGCGGAACCACCTTCCCGCATACGTGCCGGTGGCCACCTCAAATTCCGCGTGGACCTCCCAGTAGTCACGCTCCTTGAAGTTTCGGATCGCGCGTTCGCGTTCGGCCAGGATCACCAGTGTCGGCGTCTGGACCCGGCCGGCGGTGGTCATGTTAAAGCCGCCATGCCGCGAATTGAACGCCGTCAATGCCCGCGACCCGTTCAGTCCCACCAGCCAATCGCTTTCCGACCGGCACAAGGCCGCGTCCGCCAAGGGCTGCATGGAGGCGTCCTCGCGCAGTTGCTTGAAGGCCCTTACGATCGAGGCATCGGTCATCGACTGCATCCACATCCGGCGCAGAGGTTTATCCACCCCGGCCAGCGCCATGATGTAACGGAAGATCAATTCACCCTCGCGCCCGGCGTCGCAGGCGTTCACGATTATTTCCACCTCGCGCCTCTTGATCAGCTTGAGCAGCAGGTTTAGGCGCGACTCGCTTTTCTCGATGGGCTGCAGTTCAAACCGGTTCGGGATCACCGGCAAATACTTGATACCCCAGGGCAGCTTGCGCCCGTTCGGCCCCTCGGGCATTTTCAATTCCACCAAGTGGCCCACTGCTGAGGAGATCAGCGTTGTATCATTTTCGAAATAACTGTTCCGGTCCTTCCCCTTCTTCTGGAACTTCCCCAGCTCCTTCCCCAGCACGCGCGCTAAATCTGTCTGCACAGACGGCTTTTCTGCGATGACCAGTGTTTTTCCCATGCGCGATTGGCGGGGTTTAGGGGGCTGCTCGACAATTGGCAAACCCTTTTTGCAGACGCCCCTCATTTATCCTTTATTGAAAAAATCATTTTGACGCGCCCATCGTCCCATTCACGTGCTACGGTTGCCCCGATGACTGAGGGCTATTTTGCCGATGATGAAACCCGTGCGGAACGGGTGCAGGCCCTCTTCGACACCATCGCCTCCCGCTACGATCGTATCAACAATTTGCAGAGTTTCTGGCTGCATCACCGTTGGAAAAGACGCTTGGTTGAACTCGCCCAAATCCAGCCCGGCCACCACGCCCTTGACCTTTGCTGCGGCACCGGTGACATCGCCCGTGCCTTGCTTCATCAAGGCGCAAAAGTTACCGCCCTCGACTTCAGTGTCGAGATGTTAAAAGTCGCCCGCACAAAAACTGCCGTCCAAGTCGAGTACCTCCAGCGCGATGCTTTGGAAACTGGCCTGCCCGCCGACCAATTCCACGCCGTCACCATCGCCTATGGTCTGCGCAATCTGGCCGACTTCGAGGGTGGACTTCGCGAAATGTATCGGGTCACCCGCCCCGGTGGCCGCCTGTGCATTCTCGATTTTGGCAAGCCGCCCAATGCCCTCGTGCGGTTCTGCTATCAAGGTTACCTGAAATGGATCGTGCCCGTCTTCGGCCGTCTGTTTTGCAATGACGCTCTGGCTTATGCCTACATCCATCAATCCCTTCAGGACTATCCCGCCCAGAAAGGAACGGCTGCTGCACTGAACCAGCTTGGTTGCCGCGAGGTGGAGACGCACAACCTTATGCTGGGCTGCATGACCATCGCCGTGGGAATCAAGTAGCCACAAAAAAAGCGCGGGACAACCCGCACTTGTTTAAATCGATTTCCCTTAACCGACCAACTCGTGAATCGGCTTGATGCCGCTGTCGACTAGGTAGTGCGGGCGGCCTTGCGGGTCGGTGACGGTCGCGGTGGCCGTGTTGATGCCGAGGCAGTTGTACAACGTGGCGAACACTTCCTGGAATTTCACCGGACGATCGACGGGCTCGTTGCCGTTCTTGTCGGTGGAGCCGATGATCTGGCCGTGGTTCATGCCGCCGCCGGCGAGGAAGGCAAAGTTCGCGCGCGGCCAGTGGTCGCGGCTGTTGTTCTTGTTGATCTTCGGTGTGCGACCGAACTCGCCCCACATCACGACGGCCACGTCCTTGTCCAAGCCACGTTCCTTGAGGTCGATGAGCAATGCGGAGAGGCCCTGATCAAGCAGCGGCATTTCCTGACGGGACCGCGGGAAGTTGAGACCGTCGCCGCCATGCCAATCCCAGCGGCTGTAGTTCAGCGTCACCACGCGCGCACCGGCCTCGACGAGGCGGCGGGCGATGAGGAAGTTGCGAATCATCTTCGGCGCGCCGTCGCGTTGATACTTCGGAATGTTTACGCCGTAACGCTCGGCAATGCGCGGGTCTTCCTTGGAAACATCCAGCGCATCCATCAGACCGGCATTGGTGAGGATGCCGAGGGCTTGCGCGTTGTAGGTATCGAGGCTGCCGACTTGGCCGGTGTTGTCGGCGTCGCGCCGGAACTGGTCAATGGCGCTGCGCAGTCTGTTGCGGTCATTCAGGCGATCGAGCGAAATGCCCTCGAGTTCAAGGCCCTGCGGCTTGGCGAGGGGATTCTTTTGCACGAGCGGCATCGGCGTGTGCGCCGGGCCAATGAAACCGCCGGTGCCGGCCTCGCCCCAGGTGCGGTTGCCCGTGGGGTACATCAGCGAAAGATTCGCCGGCACACCCGCGCGCTGGTTCCCTTGCAGCTTGCTCACCCACGCGCCCCAGCTGGGCCAGCCGCCATGCGGCGCGTTGCGCTTCTCGCCTTGGCGCCGGCCGGTCATGCACTGGAAACAATCGTGCGCGCCGTCGGAATCGGCAATGGACCGGATGATCGAGTACTGGTCGGCCAACTTGGCGAGGCGCGGGAACTGCTCGCAGATCTCGATGCCGGGCACGTTGGTCTTGATGGGCCGAAACTCGCCGCGGATTTCCTTGGGTGCTTCGGGCTTGAGGTCGAAGAAATCCAAATGCGACGGACCGCCGGGCAGGTAAATATTAATCACCGCCTTGTGCGAGCGGCCGGTCTTTTGCGCGGCCTCCACCTCGAGCAATTGCCCCAGCGAAAGCCCGCCCGCGGCCATGCCGCCGAACTTCAGAAAATCCCGCCGCGAATAGCCATCGCAATGGCTGCGACCGTGGTCACTCCTGCCAAACAGATCAATCATGACGGTATGATTATACCGTCTGGGCAGCTATATGGCGAGGTGAATTTGAGTGGGTCGAACAAGTGCGGATGTGTATTTTGCATTGCCGCTGGGGTGTGACTTGGGGCAGGGTGCGCGTGAATTTCTGGCGGGGAGGACCAGTCCCAAGGCAGGGGGAGATCACGAAAGGCAACCCATGGCGGATGAACCATTGGAACACACACCTGAGACCGGCGAGGAGCCGGATCGCCGACAGTTTATAAAGGGTGCTTCTTGCGCCATTGGAGGTGCGGTGGGCTTGGTGCCGGCCTTGGCGGCTGTGCGGGTGGCCTTGGATCCCATCGGGCGCGAGCGCGGCGATGGTGGGGGCTTCACGCGGCTGGCCAACTTGAAGGATTTGGAGCCGGGCAAGCCCGTTATGGTGCCGGTGGTGGCGGAAAAGCGCGACAAGTGGAGCCGATCTGAGGGTGTGGTGGGCGCAGTCTGGTTGCTGCGGGAGAAACTTGAGGGCGGCGCCAACTGGGCGTCGGACGAGGACGGCCCCGCGATGAAGGCGGCGGACCACGTCACCGCGTTCAGTACGATTTGTCCGCATCTTGGCTGCTTTGTGGATTTTCGCGAGAAGGAAAACGACTTTTACTGCCCCTGTCACAACAGCAATTTTAAACTGTCCGGCGAGGCGTTGAACACCACACCGCCGCGCCCGATGGACGAGCTGGAGGTGGACGCCGACAAGCTGGCCCAGTCCGGCGAGGTGTGGGTGAAGTACGTGCGTTTCAAGACCAATACATCCAAGAAAATTCCCGCCTGACCGGGGCCAAGACACGCGCATGAAAGCATTGATAGACTGGCTGGATCATCGCACGGGCATCCGCGATCTTATCAGGGAGGGGCTCTATGAGAACATTCCCGGTGGTTCGCGCTGGCGCTATGTCTGGGGCAGCACGCTCATGTTTGCACTGGGCATCCAGTTTATCACCGGCATCGCCCTGTGGATGGCCTACAGCCCCAGCACCCAGACCGCTTGGGAAAGCGTCTGGTACATCCAGCATGAGATGGCCGGCGGCTGGTTCCTGCGCGGCCTGCACCATTGGACGGCGCAGATCATGACCGTGCTGTTGGTGCTGCACCTCATGCAGGTGGTCATCGATGGCGCCTACAAGGCTCCCCGCGAGGTCAATTTCTGGTTTGGCATCATCCTGCTGCAATTGGTGCTGGCCCTGTCGCTCACCGGTTATCTCCTGCCGTGGGACCAGAAAGGCTACTGGGCCACCAGCGTGGCGACGGATATCATGGCTAGCACTCCGCTCATCGGCGAATGGCTCCGGCAGGTGGTCATTGGTGGGAACGACTACGGCCATCACACGCTTACGCGATTCTTTGCGCTGCACGCGGGTGTGCTGCCGGCCGCGGTCATTGCCCTCACCGCCGGCCACATTTACCTCTTCCGCCGGCACGGCGTGAAGGCCAAGGAACCCGCCCGTGGCAAGGATGAATTTTTCTGGCCGGAACAGGTGTTAAAGGATGGCGTTGCCTGTCTTGCCGTGTTGGCCGTCGTGCTTTTCTTCGTCATCCGAAATCACGGCGCGCACCTTGATGCCCCCGCCGATCCCGCCAGCGCCTACCAGGCCCGGCCGGACTGGTATTTCCTGTCTCTCTTCCAGTTGCTGAAGTATGTTCCGCAATTCGTCGGCGCCTTCCTCATTCCCGGCATGGTGATGGCCCTCGTGGTGCTTATGCCCGTCATTGGCAAATGGGAACTGGGTCACCGCTTTAACATCGGCCTGCTTGTGACCGTCTTGGTTGGCGCGGGCGCACTCACCTGGCTGGCGGTGGATCAGGATCGGAATGATCCCAAGTACCGCTCCGACATGGCCAAGGCCGAAGCCGATGCTGCGTTGGTCAAGAAGCTGGCCAAGGAACAGGGCATCCCGCCCTCGGGGGCACTGGCGTTGTTGCGTTCGCAGGATGAAACCGGACCCAAGCTCTTTGCCCAGCACTGCGCCAGTTGCCATGCCTATGGCGGGCATGACGGCTTGGGTGGCAAGCTGGCCAATGAACAGTCCGCGCCGGACCTCAAGGGCTTTGCCAGCCGCGAGTATATCGCTGAGCTGCTGAATCCCGACAGTTTTGACAGCCCGAAATTCTTCGGAAACACCGAGCATGCGGGCGGCAAAATGATGGGATTTCTGGAGGATGAATTCTCTGACCTCGATGAACTGGGCAAGGAGGACGTTCGGAAGATTGCCGCCGCTCTATCCGCCGAGGCCGCGTTGCCCGGCCAGACGGAGGTTGATGCCAAGGATGGTGCGTTGATTGAGGAAGGGCGCGAGTTGATCAAGGGCGATCTGGCATGCACCGACTGCCATACCCTCGGAAGGTCTGGCAAGCCCAAGGCGCCGGATCTCACCGGCTATGGTTCGCGTGAGTGGATGCTGGGCATTGTGCATGATCCCGGCCAAGCCCGCTTCTATGGCAAGGATAACGACCGCATGCCTGCCTTTGGCGCGGACGGCCAACTTTCCCGCCGGCAGATGGAGAAGATTGTCGACTGGATTCGCGGCGAATAGCCCTCAGTCGTTCGGGGTGTCGATGATGCCCGAGGGGGTTCCCTTGTAGTGTCCGCCGATCGCGGTGGCATGGGCCTTGATGTTTTGCACCAGACCGGCGTCGTTGGATTGCATGGCCGCGCCGTCGCTTGTGACAAGCTGCCCATAACCTGTGTCTAGTTGCGCTATGGCTCGAGGGTCAACCGGATGTTTGTCGGCTCCCTTCCAAGTGGCAAACTTCAATGCATTGATATTGCCGGGTTCGTTGTCCTTTTGGTCGCTCAGGCTGTCTTGTCCGTTGATGGGGCCGGAGATGTTGCGAGTCATGGCCAGGATGGTTGACGGCCTTAAGGCATCCGCGCCCTTTGCCGTGGGGTTGCCCACGGAGACGCCGTAGCTGTGGGCATCGTTCCTCATGGGATTGGCAACCGATACTTGCGCCCAGTTTTCTTGAAGAATCTCATTTCCGGGCGCGATGACGCCGTCCAGCGGGGAATGCAATATCTTTGGAGTTTGCAATTCCCTCTTGATCGCCGGATGTGAGAATAGCGTGGTGGTTTCGTAGGCGACGCCGTTGCCAAAGCCAGCTTCTTGTACTCGGCCCTCCGGTAACAGCCACGGATATCTTTCATTGTGATCAGAGGCAAAACCCAAAAAAGCCACCGCGATCTGCTTCATGTTGTTTGTGCACTTCACGCGGTTGGCCCTCATTTTGGCCTTGGACAGCGCAGGCAGAACCGTTGCACCCATGACGCCGATCAGACCAGCCAGCCCGACGGGGGGAAGGGCTTCCACCAAGGTAAAGGCCCAGTTGCGTTGTCTGTGTTTTTTGGGGGTGATTTTCATGAGGTTATTCTTCCACGATGTTTTCATCGTGTCGAGTCCCGATGGCATGCCCCGAAATGGGTTTAATCGGGCAGGGAATTCCCGTCCGCATCCTCTTCGATCGGATCCGGGGAGGCTGGGTTCATTATCAACTCGATGACTTGGCGGAGGACATTGGTTTTCCGGTCCTGCATCGTCAGGCGAAAGGTGAAACGAGAGGCGTCGGACTGGGTGTGGACGGTGGCGGTGAAGGTGCCCATTCGATCCAGCAGAGGGATGGCCGGGGCGGCTTCGGGAAATTTTTCCAGCACGCGGGCGAGGCGGGGAAAGTTCAATGCCATGGCCGCGCTGGGGGTGGTGAGCTGGTTGCGGGCCGATCCCGTGACGGGCTCGGGCACGGCCCCAGATTCTTCCAGCGACTCACGGAACTTGGGGGAGGCAAGGTAGATGCGATCATCCCCGGCAAAGGCCTCCAGTCCAACGGTTTCCCCAATCTTGAACTGCCGCGTCAACGCCTCCATGTCCGCGCCCTCGCGGGTCTTGAAGGCACCGGCCAAGTAAAGTCGGGGGAGGGGCACCTTGATGAAAAGGGCTTCCTTGAGTTCAAAGTCAGTCAGCGCTAGGGCGAGGTCGCCGGTGAGTTGTTCGTTCAGATCCAGCTCATCGCCGCCGGTGAGGTTTTCGATGAATTCCTGAACCTTCTCCAAGGGAATGTCCTCGGGTAGTATATCAGCAAGCCGGCTGCTGTCCTTTAAAAGACTGGAGACCTGCTTGTCCACCTCGGCGAGGTCAATGCCGCCGACGGCGGTCAACACGGCGTTGGCGGGTATGACATCAAGAAGGGAGGGATCCACGGGCCGCAGGGGAAGAGCGTCGCCGCCGATCACGACTTGTTCCATCAGCAGTTCACCCGGCTCAAAGCGCCAACTGATGGTTTGCTCGCCCTTGGGAAAATAGGGGGTGCTGCTGAACAGGGCTGCGAATTCCGAGGGGATCAGCTCGCCCGCGGCATCGAGGTCCATCCACAGGCCCAAGTCGTCGCCTTTCTCCATGAATTTTCGAAAGGCCGGTCGCGCCTCGGCCAGTCCGTTTTCCTGCGCGAATAGCTTGTGCACCCGCGGGCCCAGGTCATCGCCTCGGCTGTTTTCTTCCACGAGAATCAGCAGCGAGTTGTCGTCATACCCAAACGCGATGGGCTCGCGTCCACGAAAGATGCCGCGCAGGCCTTGTTCCTCGGTCATCTGCTTGATGATCTGGTCGCCCAATTCGCCCGGCAGGTTTTCCTGGATACCTTTCTCAAACGCATCGCGGTTGATGAGCGGAAAGACTAGGCCCATGACAAACCCCATGTCACCCGGTTGCATGAACAGGAGTACCGGCTTGTCGTCGCGGATGCCCAGCCGGGTGATGTCCGCGAACGAGGCGATCTGGTTGGGGTCAATCATCATGCCCGCGCCGCCCAGGAGGTCGATATTGTCCCGGAGCAAATCCGGCAGACCGGCCTTATTGATCAGTTTGCCGGGCTGAATGGAAAACACCATGACGGCATCGGCCGGAAGAATGGAGCCCGCCTCGCGATGGGGCCGGTGTTCCGGGCGCAGCAAGAGCCAGGCAATGATGCCGGCCAGCACCAGCACCGACAGGATGATGCCCGCGGCCATGCCAACACCACCACGCTGCCGCATCCATCGGCTTGTTCCCTTGGATTGCACGAGCCGCAGTCTGCCAGAACCAGCGCTGGATGGAGAAGCTTATTCCGGCGTGTCGATGGTGGGTGGCGCGGGTGCAGGCACGGCGGCGGAGGGCGCGGGCGAGGCCAAGGCGGCCAGTTCCGCGGCGAGATCCAGCGAGGCAGCCAAACTGCCTGCCTCGGGATCCGCCAGCTTGAAGGCGAGTTCCAGGCGGAGCCCGCCATCGCTGTTGGTGCCGGTGAAGCGTGCTTCCTTGAAGGCATCCATGGCTTCCAGCAGGGCCGGTGAAGCCCCGAGGGATTGCACGGCATTTCGGACGCTCGCCACGTCCAGCCAGCCGGCCAAGCCGCCGGCCTGAAGCATTTCCTTCCGCACGCCCGCCACGGGATTGGTCACCTTGCCCAGTTGCGCGGTCACTTGCTGCTCGAACGTGGTGAGGAACAACTGGTCGTCCTTTAAAATGAGTACGAGGTTTTGCGCGGACAACGCCTGAGTGACACCGGTGGATTCGAGTTGTTCCAGCAGGCGGCCGCCCAAGTTGGAACTGGCGAGGTTGACGGCCACAATCAACGCGGGCCGCAAGTCTCCTTCGGTGTCTTGGCGCAACTCGGGCACCACGGCCAGCGCATCGCCCGCGGGCAGGTCGAGCAGTTGTTTCCAAGTTAGACCGGTGGCGGCGTGCAGAATCTCGTCAATTCGTTCCGGCGTCAGGTCGAATTGTGCCCCGATTTGCGCGGGCAAGCCGGCAAGTCGTTCTCGAATGGCAGTCATGTCCAGTGAGAGTCCGCCGGCCAAGACGGCATTGGCCGAGACCAGGCCGGTCAACGACTCGGGCAGGCCGTTGGATTTCAGGATGGCCGGGCCGGGTTCCTGCTGGTGAAAGGAGAAGACCGCCTCGCCTTCATCAAAGAATACACCGGCGGAAAGCGTGGGCGCGGAGGTGAGGCCCGATATCAGTGCGTGCAGACTGGCATCGGTCTGGGTCAGCACGGCGCGGGTGCGGAGGGCATCCCACCACAAGGCGGCATCCGTCCATTCGGTCAGGTGCCGCTTGAAATCCAAGTGTGCGCCGGGCAGTCCCCCGTCAGATTCCAGGGCGGCCAGCAGCGGCTTCGCCAGTGATTCGCCGGGCCGCGGATTTTCCCGCAGCACAAGCACGAGGGCCTCATCATTGAAGGCAAAGGCCAAGGGCAGCCGGTTGGTGTTTAAAATGCGCCAACCGTTCTCGACCTTAAGCGAATCCATCATCTGCCGCCCGAAGCCGCCGAGGCGCAGTTCGATGACCTCGGCCATGGCACCCTCCACCGTGTTGGCGTCAGCCACGGCGGCCACCACGCCAAGAAGAGGTGAAAAGCCCGGGGCCTCCACACCCTCGGGTGGATGATGCTGGAGGAACAGGTGCAGCGGTTGTTTGAAATCAATGCCCGTGGACTCGGGATCGCGCAACAACCCGGACAGGAAAGGGCTCATTTCCGAAATGGCCTCCTTGTGTCCGGCCAGCAGGGGGATATCCAGTGGTTGTTCGTGTCCAGCCTTGCGCAGGAGATCCTCGGCATGAAGGGTCAACACGGCGAGGGCGTTGGTAGGAATGTGCCGCGAATGACCGGGCACGGATCGAGGGAGCCGCTCGGCCTTGGCGGTTTGGACACGGTTGGTGGCCGGCTTGGGCGGGGCGTTGGTCGTGTTGTCGGTTTGGGTGGCCGCCTTGGGCGGCGCGGGCACCGGCATGTGGGTTTCATCCCGCACAAGCCACCAGCCGGCCACAAGGCCACCAAGAATAACCGCCGCGCCAATGTAGGCGGGCAAAAGAGAAGGTCCGGCGGGTGCGGCTTCCGGCTCAGGCTGGGGCTTCGGGGAGGGCAGACAGGCAGCCACGGTGGACCAATCGGCGTGGTCGGCCCGCTTGCAGAAATCCGTGGGCAACAAATTTCCGGACGCCAGCCCGGCCTGCAACTGGTCGGCAGTGAATGGACCGTAATTTACCCCCTCGCGATGGACCCAAAAATCCACACGCGCACTAAAGCAACCCCTCATCCCCCGGGCCACTTTAAGATATTCCCAAGGCGGTGCCGATCAAGCCGGTATCCAGAAATCAGGCTTGGGCTTTGTTCCCGAATATCTCCCGGGCTTCGGCGAGGGTTTCGTGGGAGCCGATGTCGAGCCATTGGCCGGGGACGGGCCAGGCGTGGACGGGGCGCTGTGGGTACAGCCATTGGATAAGGCGGCCGGGTTGGTCGGGGTTGTTGTCTTCGGCCAGGTAACGGGTGATCTCGGGCAGGACGGCGCGGGGATAATGGTAAAGGGCGATGCCAATGAGGGTGCTTCTGGGGGCGGCGGGTTTTTCTTCGAAGCTGGTGATGCGGGCCTCGGCATTGGTGTCCACGACGCCGTACTTGGCGGCTTCCTCGAGCGATCCCACGTCATAGACGCCCAGACAGGGAGTGGCGTGGGTGGCGCAAAATTCGCCAAAGCCGGTGAGGGGTTGGGTGAACAGGTTGTCGCCGGCTAAAACGGTGATGTCTTCGTCGATGGCAAAATCTACCAGGGCCTTGTGAAGATCACCGATGGCACCGAGGCGGTCTTCATTGCTGGTGGTGCCGTCGTTCAGGATGGCGCAGGGGAAAGGGGATAGCGTGTTTTTTGCCCATGCTTCGAATTGGGGGGCGAAACGGTGGTTGGTGACGACGATGGCGCGCTGGATGCCGGGGATGGGCGCGGCGGCCTCGAGGACGTGCTCGAGCATGGGGCGGCCGTCCACGGGGAGAAGCGGCTTGGGGGTGTCACGGGTGAGAGGCAGGAGCCGGGTGGCGTAGCCGGCGGCGAGGATGATGAGCTGCATTTTTAAAGGCTGGCCATTTGGCTCTCGAGCAGGCCGGGGGCCACGCGCTGCACCAAGGCGCGCGAGCGGACGAGGATGTCCACGCTGGCCTCGGCTTCGAGTGCGGACCGGGCAAGTTCCTGGGCCTCGGTGGTTTTGAGGTGGCGGATGAGGTGTTTAATTTGCGGCAGCATGGGCGGGGCCACGCTGAGTTCGTCGACGCCCAAGCCAATGAGCAATGGGACGAGGGCGGGATCGCCGGCCATCTCGCCGCAGATGCCGGTCCAGATGCCGTGCTTTTTGCCGGCCTCGACGGAGAGGCGGATGAGCTTGAGCATGGCGGGGTGGGTGGGGTCGTACATGTGGGCGACGCGCTCGTTGAGGCGGTCGACGGCGAGGGTGTACTGGATGAGGTCGTTGGTGCCGAGGCTGAAGAACTTGGCGCGCTGGGCCAGAGCGTCGGCGATCATGACAGCGGAAGGAATTTCGATCATGACGCCGGCCTCGATGTTCTTGTCGAAAGAAAGACCTTCAGCGGTCAACTCGGCCTGGCATTCCTCGAGGAGCTTGTTGGCCTCGGTGAGTTCATCGACACTGGAGATCATGGGATACATGACCTTGACGTTGCCTTCCGTGCTGGCGCGGAGGATGGCGCGTAGCTGGGCCTTGAAGATGGCGGTTTCCTGAAGGCAAAAACGAATGGCGCGCCAGCCCAGGAAGGGGTTGGTTTCGCTGGTGCCGGTCCAAGCGCCGGCAAGCTTGTCGGCGCCGATGTCGAGTGTGCGGAAGATGACGGTCTGCGGGGCCACGGCCGTGGCAACTTTCTGGTAGGAGAGGTATTGCTCCTCCTCGGTAGGGGCCGTGTCGCGATCGAGGAAAAGGTACTCGGTGCGAAACAGTCCCACGCCCTCGGCACCGCAGTCGAGCACGGCAGCGGTGTCGCTGATTTGTTCGACGTTGGCGGAGAGGGTGATGTGCTGGCCGTCGAGGGTAATGGCGGGGCTGTCCTTGATCTCGGCCAAGCGTGTCTGGAGGTCCTCGCGCTTACGGGTGAGTTGGCCGTACTCGAAGAGGGTCTGATCGGTGGGGTTGACGATGATGAGGCCATTCAAGCCGTCAAGCAGGGCGTGGGCGCCGGTGGTGATTTCGCGCGAGGCATTGCGCAGGCCGACCACGGCGGGGATGCGCAGGCTGCCGGCCATGATGGCGGTGTGTGAGGTTTTGCCGCCCACGTCGGTCGCAAAGCCGAGCACCTTGGCGCGGTCCAGTTGCGCGGTGTGGCCGGGGGTCAACTCGTGGCTGATGATGATGCAGGGATCTTCGAGGTGTTCGAGGTCGATGGCGTGATCGCGGCCGGTCAGGTGGCCCAGCACACGATCGGCTACGTCCCGAATGTCCGCTACGCGTTCGCGCAGGTAATCATCCTGAACCTCGGAGAGGGCCTGAGTGTATTCGCCAATGAAGGTGTAAAAGGCATACTCCGCATTGATGGATTCATCGCGGATCATCTGCGTCACCTGATCTATGAGCACGGGATCGTCGAGCACCAGCAGGTGGGCGTCAAAAATCTGGGCGTCACTGGCGCCAAGGCGCGCGCGGACAGAGTCGCGAATGGTACGCAGCTCGCCGCGCGTCTTGGTAAGGGCGGCCTCCAGGCGATTCAGCTCCGACTCCACCTGTTTGGCGGGAATGGGCCGGCGCCGAGGGCGTTCCTCTTGACCCTTCTCAAGCACCAAGACTTTCCCCTGCGTCACGCCCGGCGACACGCCAATGCCGCGGAAGATAGTTTCCCCTGCCTCGATGGTGCTCGCCACGGGCTGATGATGGTTGGGGCGGTGTCCCGCAAACAAGCAAATTCAACAAACCGCGTGCCTTCCCCTGCTCGTTGGGCTATGCAATTGCGATGGACGCGGCGCGCGACATACGGAATCTGGCTCTCGTGGGGTTCATGGGCACGGGCAAGTCGACGGTCGGCCGGCAGGTGGCGCGGGATTTGCACTTTGAGTTCGTGGACACCGATGCACTGATTGAAGATCAGGCAGGGGTGTCCATTCCGGAGATTTTCAGCCAGTCTGGGGAGGAGGAATTTCGCCGGATGGAACGCGACGTGGTGGCCGGTCTGGCCCAGCGGGAGAAGCTGGTCATTGCCACCGGTGGCGGCTTGGTGGCGGATCCCGCCAACGTGGAAGCCTTGAGGGCTCACTCGCTGGTGGTCTGCCTTTGGGCCAATCCGGAAACCATCTGGCAAAGGTGCCGCGGCCAGACGCATCGCCCCCTCTTAAATGATCCTGATCCCCAAGCGCGCATTCGTGAACTGCTGGACGCGCGCGAGCCGTATTACCGGCAGGCGGACATTATCATCAGTACGGACATTCGGCCGCAGAGGGAAGTGGTATCGCAGGTGACACACCAGTTTCGGGAGACAGGGAGGGGGAGTCAAAAGTAGAAGGTAAAAAGGCAAAGCCACAGGTTAAAATTCAAAAGGTTCGTGACTGCGCATCAATTTTGACTTTTTACCTCCCGCTCTGCTGCTTCGGTCATCAGAGAAAACCCAGTAAAGAACCCCCAGATCCAAGATGCCATGGTCAGTGCAATTCCTCCCAGTGTCAGGCCGGCGTGTTTGCTCCAGACGGAGAGGAGGGTTTCCTGTAGTCCCTCCAGAGATTGTGGCACATCGCCGGTTCCAGTCTCAGCCATGTCGGCGATGCCTTTATACAGGCTCAAGAACTGGTTGATAGCCTCGAGCAGCATGGGGACGATCATCAGGGTGCCAATGACCAGCAACAACAATTGCCACGTGCCGGCCATGCGGCGGCCACCTTTCAGTGAACCCGCGCCGGGGAGGAGGAACAGGTTCATCAGCAGGCAGCGCGTCGCCTTGGCCTTGGTCAGTGCATCATTCATGCGGTCATGGATTACTTCTGGGGCAGGAGGCTCGCCACTGCGCCGATGGCAAGGATGAACAGCAGCAGGCTGGCCACCGACATGGCCAGCGATATCTTGGCCATGCCCGCGCCACGCTGGCCGGGATTGAGTTTGATTTGGTTCAAGGCCATGAGCGAGGTGGCAATGCCCAGTCCGGCGAACACTCCCCAGCACAGGGGATGCCCACAGCCACAAGTCATGGCCCCGATTGCAAAGGCCAGACTCACGCCCGCCCATGGGTTGCTGGTTGTGGGTGCCTCCACTTGTTGTCCGGGGGGAGGCTTGAGCTCGGCCGGTTTCCGCTTGGGGACGGGAAGGGACGGCAAGCCTGGGGTTTTCGGAGGGGCAATGCCAAGCAGTTCGGCGAATTCAGAAAGCTCGCCCAGGACCGTCCATTGCTGTGAACCCTCGGGGCGCACGCGGGTATTTTCATCCGCGCGCCCCTCGCGAATCCAGGCACGCACCTGATCGAGGCTGATGGGGCCGTATTCGCGGTCGTCGCTGCCAATGATGGTGTATCGCGGCATTACTTGGATGGGGCGACTTTTGCCACCGGTGGTGGCGCGAAGTTTTGGAATGGCCCGGGCAAGTTTCGCAGCAGGGCCGGCACGAAAAAGAGGATGAGCGCCATTTTTAACGCCCGATCATAGATCATTCGTGTCCGGAGCGTTTCCTCATCGTTTCGGACGCGGTGCCATATCCACACGGAGACCAGAGGCAGCAGGAAGGGCAGCGCCAGAACGAAGCCTGGATGGTTTTGGAACGCCTGCCCCAGCCGCCCGTTGGCGAGGTGGTGAGTGGAGCGCAGTCCGCCACAGCCGGGACAGAGCAGGCCGGTGGCCTTGTGAAAGCCGCAAGGGGGATAAATTTTTGTTTCCACCGGGTCATTCGCGCCGAGCAACCAGACGGCGAGGCCAACGGGAATCACCACCAGCGCCCACGCCCAGCGCCGCCAAGGCGAGGGTTTCAGCACGGGCGGTGCCGGGTTCATGCGGACAATTCCTCCAGCTTGGCGCGGGCGCGGCCGTCGTCGATGACTTCAGCGGCCAATTCCCAACCTTCGGTGATGGAACTGGCGGCGCCGGCGACGAACAGGGCTGCTCCTGCGTTCAAGAGCACGGCCTCGCGTCGCGGGCCGGTGTCTTCTCCGTTTAAAACCGCGCGGGTGAGGGTGGCGTTGGCCTCGGCATCGCCGCCGGCAAGATCGTTCAGGGTCATGGGGGAGAGAGTCAGGTTTGCGGGGGACCACACGGATTCAGCCATGGCACGGTCCTGATAAAACTCGGCGATGGCGGTTTCGCCCAGCGGCGAGAGTTCGTCCATGCGGCGTTCACCGGCGGCACCGCTGACAACCATGCCACGGCGAATTCCGAGATTCTTCAGGACAGAGGCCATGGGGACGCAGAGTTCCGCGCGAGGGACTCCAATGAGTTGTGCGGTGGGGCGGGCGGGGTTGAGCAGGGGGCCGAGGAAATTGAACAGGGTTCGTTGGCCGCGCTCGGCGCAGAGTTTGCGGGCGGGGGCGATGTGTTTAAAGGCAGGGTGATAGAGCGGAGCGAAGAGAAAGGCGAAATTCTTTTCCTGAATGGCAGTGGCGGCTTCGGCGGGCGAAAGGGTTGTGGGGATGCCGAGTGCGTCGAGGACATCGGCACTGCCACTCCTGCTGGTGATGGCGCGGTTGCCGTGCTTGGCTACGGGGACACCTGCGGCGGCACAGAGGAGGGCAACGGTGGTGGAGATGTTGAAGGTGTTCAGACCGTCGCCGCCAGTGCCGCAGACATCGAGCAGTTCCTGAGTGGTGGCTCCATCGAAGGGCACAGGCGTGGCTCTCCCGCGCAAATTGGTAGCGAAGGCGGCGAGTTCGCTGGCGGTCTCGCCCTTGGTGGCCAGGGCGGTGAGGAATTCGGCCTTGGACTCCGCGGGAATATCCTCGGTGGTGAGTTGCTCCACGGCGACCTCGCACTGTGCGGGGTCAAGGTCGGTGCCGGTGTTTAACTGGGCGGTCAATTCATCGAGCATGGAGGGAGCTTAGGGCAGGGAAGCGGTGGGTCCAATCCACTTTTTGCGTGCCATGGGTGCGCGAGTGCGGGCAGATTGCGCGCGTGAGTGAGGCGGAGATTTTGCCGGTCCATGAACCCGCGCTGTTTGAGGAGGCGGTGGAACGGGCGGCAGCGGTGTTGCGAGCCGGTGGCTTGGCGGCGTTGCCGACGGAGACGGTGTATGGTTTGGCGGGTAATGCACTGGAGAAGACGGTGGTGAAGGCCATTTTCGAGGCCAAGGGACGGCCTGCAGGAAACCCGGTGATTGTGCACGTGGATGGGGTGGGGATGGCGCGTGAGTGTGTGACGGATTGGCCGGAGGCAGCGGGACTGTTGGCGCGGGCGTTTTGGCCGGGCCCCTTGACGTTGGTGTTGGCGCGGGCGGATTGCATCCCGGACGTGGTGACGGCGGGTGGAGGGACGGTGGGAGTGCGTTGGCCAGGGCATCCGTTCATGCAGGCGGTGATTCGGGCGTGCCGTTTTCCCTTGGCGGCACCGAGCGCGAACTTGAGCAACCACTTGTCACCCACGAACGCGGAACATGTACGGACGCAACTGGGTGGGGTGGTGCCGTTGATCGTGGATGGGGGGCAATCGCAGGTGGGGATTGAATCGACGGTGGTGGAGGTGGGGACGGACGAGGTGAGGGTGTTGCGGCCGGGGATGATTTCGCGGGACTCGTTGGCGGCGGCCTTGCCGGGGACAACGGTGCGGTGGGCGGGGGAGGAGGATGTTTTAAAAAGCCCAGGGCGGTTGCCGCGGCATTATTCACCCACGGCACGGCTGCGGGTATTGGAATGGGCGGATGAGGAAGACTTGGAGGGCCAGATTGCGGCCTCGCGAACACCGGCAGACCGGGTGTATGTGATTGCACACACGGTGATTCCGCCGGGGACACGGTTTGGACGGGTGAGCGTGATTCCGCGCGATGCGGAGGCGTATGCGCGGGCGTTGTACGGGGAGTTGCATTGCTGTGACGCGGAGGGGGCGGAGTTAATTGTGGTGGAAAAGCCGCCGGAAACAGAGGAATGGGCAGCGATTGCGGACCGACTGGCGCGGGCGGAGGCGTGAATATCTTGTGATATCGCGGGGGATGGCTTGGGATTATGTTCGTTTGACGAGGGGTTGGCAGGTCGGCCACTCTCCAGTGGTTCATGATTCAGTATCTTGACTTGTTGCGGCACGTGATGGAGGACGGGCGGCCGAAAGAGGACCGCACGGGCACAGGCACGTTTTCGGTGTTTGGTGTGCAGGCGCGGTTTGACCTGCGAGAATCGTTCCCAGTGCTCACCACGAAGAAACTGCACTTGCGGTCAATCATCCATGAGTTGCTTTGGTTTTTGAAGGGAGACACGAATGTGGGGTATCTCAATGAGCATGGGGTGCGCATTTGGGATGAATGGGCGGATGAAAAGGGGGACTTGGGGCGGGTGTACGGGGCGCAGTGGTGTGATTGGCGGACGCCAGATGGTGGTTCACTGAACCAAATTGACGCGGTGGTGGAGCAGATCAAGACCAACCCGAACAGTCGGCGGCATATCGTGAGCGCGTGGAACGCGGGGGAGGTTGATCAGATGGCGCTGGCGCCCTGCCATGCGATGTTCCAGTTTTATGTGCGCGACGGGGAGTTGTCCTGCCAGTTGTACCAGCGTAGCGCAGACTTGTTTCTGGGGGTTCCGTTCAACATTGCGAGCTATTCGCTTTTAACCCTGATGGTGGCGCAGGTGTGCGGGTTGCGGCCGGGCGAATACATCCACACGTTCGGGGATTTGCACTTGTATAGCAACCATTTGGAACAGGCGCGGGAACAACTGGAGCGGGAGCCGCGGCGTTTGCCGACGATGCATCTGAATCCGGAAATCACGGATATTCACGGCTTCACGTTTGAGGACTTTGAGTTGCGGGACTATGATCCGCATCCGCATATCAAGGCGCCGGTGGCGGTGTAGAGGGTGATGGAGGCCATTCCCCGGTTCGCGGATTTTAATCCCCAGTTTCCATTCCAAGCCATCGCGGCGATGTCACTAAACCGGGTGATTGGGCAAGGAAGCGAAATCCCGTGGCATTTGCCGGAGGATTTTCGTTGGTTCAAAAAAATGACCACGGGACAGGTGGTCGTGATGGGGCGGAAGACATTCGAGTCCATTGGCCGGCCGTTGCCAGACCGCGAGATTGTGGTTCTGAGCCGATCGGGGTTTGTGCATGAAGGGGTGCGGACGATCACTGAGTTGGGGGAATTGGTGCCGATGGAGGATGGCCGGCAGATCTTTGTGGCCGGCGGGGGGCTGGTTTATGAATTAGCGCTGCCACGTTGCTCGGATTTGTTTTTAACGGTGGTTCAGCGTGAAGTGGAGGGGAATGTCCTGTTTCCGGCGTTTGAGGACCAGTTCGTTGAACGCGCGGTGATCCGGGAGACGCCTGAGTTCAAAATTTTGCATTTTGTGAATCGAGATTTGTAGGATGTCGCGAATGCTGAAATCGGCGGGGGCGATGGGGGTTGCGACCTTGGTGAGCCGGTTGTTGGGGATGGTGCGGGAGATTTGTTACGCGCGTTTCATGGGGGACGGATGGGTGGCGGGGGCCTTCATGCTGGCATTCATGATACCCAACCTGTTTCGACGCCTGTTGGGTGAAGGGGCGCTGACGCAGGTATTCATCCCCATCTTCAAGGCAAAGGAAAAAAAGGAAGGTGAAGTGGAGATGTGGCGGAGCGCCAACGCGGTGATGAGCGGGCTTCTGGTGGTCTCGGCTGTGCTGTTGGGCGTGGTGTTGGCGGGAGTGTCGGCGGTGTTGGCGTGGGGGGAGTTGGGCGACCGGGCGCGGCTGATGCTGGAACTGCTGCGGTGGATGTTCCCGTACATGGGCCTTGTCTGCATGGCGGCGGTGGCCATGGGTATCCTGAATGCGCGAGGGCATTTTTTTGTGCCGGCACTGGGGCCGGCGATCCTGAATGTGTTCCTGATTGCCGCCGTGTTGTTGTTTGCCCCCATGATCGAAGGGGGCGTGGAGGACAAGGTGTTTGCGGTGGCGGTGGCAGTGCTGGTGGCCGGTGTTGTGCAGTTGCTTTACCAATGGCCACTCATGAAGGAGGAGGGATTTTGCTGGCGATGGACGTCGCCGTGGAAGAACGAGACGGTGCGCGAAGTGGGGCGCAAACTGGCACCGGCGGCCATTGGCGCGGCCGCGTTCCAGATTAACGTCTTGGCGACGCAGTGCCTTGGCTTCTGGGCGGGAGACCACGTGGTGGCATCCTATACCTACGCGGTGCGGCTGATGGAATTGCCGCAGGGTTTGTTCGGGGTCTCGATGGCGGTGTTTTTGCTGCCGACCCTGGCAGGGTTGTCGGCGGAGGAAAAGGATGGGGAATTCCGGGCCACCTTGGGGGAGGGAATCCGGCACCTGTTGTTCATCAATGGCTTGATGATGTGGGTGTTGGTGTTGCTGGCGGAACCGATGGTGCGGCTGTTGTTCGAACGCGGCGAATTCACGGACAAGTCGACACTTCACGTCTCCTTCGCGCTGGTTTGCCTGGCACCGGCGCTCCTGTCGTATTCGCAGGTGGGGCTGCTGGTGCGGGCATTCAATGCGCGCGGGGATGTGCGGACTCCAATGAAAATAAGCGTTTTTTGTCTTTTTGTGAACTTGGGGTTGGCGATGGGGTTGGTGGCCAGCGGTTGGTTTGGAGAGGAAGAGGTGCAGGGGGCGTTTGGGGTGGCGAACTCATTGAGTGCGTTCCTGAACTGGCGGTTGTTAGCTCGAGCGCTGGGCCGTCGCGGTCTAGGGCCTGACCGGCTGGATGGCGGCGGCTGGGCGGCGGTGTTGGGCAGCCTGTGCCTTGCGATTGCTGTGGGGGCGGGGTTGCGGGTGATGTCCGGCGAATGGTGGGGCGCGGGGGACGGGTTTTGGGAGCGGTTGGGGCTGGTGTTTGTGCCTTTGGCGGGGATGATCGGAATGGCATTGGCGGCGGGGGTGTTTTGCGGGGTGCCCACGGCGCGGCAGATTTGGGACCTGATGTCCGGGAGACGGGCGGCGGAGTGAGTTCGGCACGGGGATTGCTTAGGTGAATTCAGGATTGAGATTGCGCCTTGGAGGGCGTTCAATGACGGTCTGCCAAAGCTGGGACCTGGGGTCTTGGTGAGGGTGGATGGGTTCGGGCAAAAATGCAGTTTTTCCCGGAAAAATCGCCCCGTATGGTTGCTGAAACGCGTTACAGCAGTTAGATTGACGATGAGGGAATGTCACCGGCCGGGTGCGAATCAGGGGTTTGATTCGCCGGTGGGCTGGCATTTTCTGCCAGCATGAAAACTTTTCTAGCCATCGATTTCGGCTCGGGCCACCTGAAAATGGCGGAGTTCGAGGCGCAGGCGAATGGTATGCTGAAGCTGCACCGGTACGTGCTGGAACCGATGCAGCAACCGCCGGAGCCCGAGGTGGAGGAAGTGGCCGAGGGAGAGGAACCCAAGGAGCCGGATCCGCCGGATCCGTTTGCGGGTATCAAGCTGACGCTACAAAAGGCGCTGGACGAGAACGAAATCCGCGCCAAGGGCAAGGAGGCAAATTTCTGCATGCCGAGCAGCGTGGTGTTCACCAAGCCGCTGCGCACGCCGCCGGTGGAGGGGTCCAAGGTCAGCCAAATTATCCAGTATGAGGCGCAGCAAAACGTGCCCTTCCCGCTGGACGAGGTGCAGTGGGATTACCAGGTGCTGGGCAGTGCGGACTCTGGTGAGCTGGAAGTGCTACTGGTGGCGCTGAAGACGGAAGTGGTGGAGGCCTATGCTGATTTAAGCCGGAGCTTTGGCATGAAGCTGCAGTTGATCGACGGCTCGGCGGCCACGCTGCGCAACGCCTTTGTGCACAACTACGGCGAGCCGGAAGAGTGCGCCCTGTTGCTGGACATTGGCGCGGCCACGACCAACGCGGTGTTCATCGAGGGGAGCATGTTTTATGCGCGCAGCATCAACATCGGCTCCAACAACATCACGCAGGAGTTCTCGGCCGAGGCGCAGTTGGACTTTCCCTCGGCGGACCAGTACAAACGCGACCACGGCTTTGTACACTTGGGTGGTGCGTATGAGGATCCGCAGGATCCCTATCAGGCCATCGTGGCCAAGGTGGCGCGCAATGTGATGACGCGGCTGCACCAGCAGGTGTCGCAAACCATTCAGTTCTACCGCAGCCAACAAGGCGGCACCATGCCCACCAAGCTATATTTGGCTGGCGGTGGCTCGCTGATGCCCTACACGGCCAACTTTTTTCAGCAGAAGCTGAACATCGAGGTGGAGTACTTCAACCCCTTCCGAAACATTGAGATTGCGCCGGAGGTGAATCGCGAGGAGTTGGCCGTGGTGGCGCATACCCTGGGCGAGGCGGCGGGTTTGGGTCTGCGCAACGTGACGGTGGGCATGACGGAGTTCAACTTGTTGCCCACGCGCGAGAAGGTGAGCCGGGAAATCGACCGGCGTGCACCCTACCTGATCGCGGTGGTTTTTTGCGCGGCACTGCTCTTCGCGGTCTTTGGCGCGTATGACATGAGCATGGCCAAGGTGAAGGAGGAGGCGGCAGAGAAGATCAAGGAAAACATGCCGGACGGTTTGGGGCCGATCAAGGCGAAGGTGAGCGAGATCGAGAGTCGAATTTCGGACTTCAGTTCCAAGAAAAGCCGTGCGGAGGCGATGCAGGTGTTTTTGCAAAGCCGATACGAATGGGTCCACCTGCTGACGGCCCTGCGGGAATCCATCTCACGGATCGAGCCTCATGTTAAAATTACCGCCTACTTTGACCCCGCGGACAAGAAGCAGATTCTGCCCATGGACGAGTATCCGGGTGAGGTGGGCGGGGAGAACATTCCGGTGTTGCCCTGGCGTGCGGTTCGGGTGGATGGCAACAGCACCTTGTCGCTGACTGGCAACATGTTTGAAGGTGGTGAACCGGTGCAGTTCCGGGGCCGTCTGCCGGCAGGGGTGGATGACGTCAACAAGATTTACTTTGTGGGCACGGCGGGTGTCGATGAACCCGGCTTTACGCTTCACGAAAAGGAGGAGGATGCGAACAACGGGGAGAACCCGGTGGTGTTCACTGAATTTGAGCAGTTGGTGGGCATTGACCCGAACACACACCTCATCTATTGGCGGGGCCATCCGCTGGTGCGCGGCAACGCGGTGCGGTTTGAGGGCAACTCGCCCACGGTGCCCCGGGAATTTGAAGGAGACGATTTGTTCTACGTGAAAAATGTGCCGGGCCAGCCAAGTTGGCTGGAATTGTACTCGGACCCGGAATTGGCGCCGGCGAGCCGTGTTCGTTTCGCGGATGCAGGTGTGCCGGGCAAGTTCGGATTGGAACCGGAAAACCCCGTGGAAGCGCCTGAGCCTGTTACCGATGACACCGCCGCCGATGAGCCCCCCGACTTGGAAGAGAATCCAGACGGCGAAGCAAAGCCCAAGCCCCCGGAACCGCCGAAGCCGCGCGTAAACCTTTCCAACCATCTGATCTTCTGGGCCAACCATGGCTTGGAAGACAAGGCTGCCATCCGCTTCAAAGGGTCGCCCAACCACTGGCCACGGGGATTGGAGTCCTTGGATTCGGACACCCTGTACTTTGTTGAGCCGCGCGATTCCAACTGGGTTCGCCTGCACACAGGCCGGGAACTGAATGAAACGACGCGAGTCATTTTCTCGGGCCTACCCTTGAACGTGGGGTTCAATCTCCGCGCTGTCCCTGGGGAATACACCCTGGACGCGCCACGTGGCGACGGGCAGGAGGTCAATCCGCAACTGGTCGGGCCGGTTGCCGCGGCTCTGGACAAAGTGGTGCAACTGGGCGGCTCCTACGCGTTGGACCCGGACACGGACGAAGTAATGTACGTGGGCTTGGTGGGGCCCGGGGTGCGGCGGGACTCCGTGCGCCAGCCGGAACTGGAACAACTGGCTGTTTTAAAGAACCTCAAGTATCTGGAGGTTTGGCGTGATCCCACCATTCCAGAAAAGGACTGGCCGGAATATCAAAAACTGCTTCTGGCGTTCAGTGAACGGGTCAAGGATTGTTCCATCAGCCTAGCCATCCCCACGACCCTTTGGGTGACCAGCTTTGGTCCGGGGGTTGCTCAGGAAGAGCCGATGGAGGCGGAACCGGGTGGCGCACCCGCGCCTGCGCCTGGGGAAGCCGCCGCGGCGCCGATGGATGAGGGGAATCCCGAGGAAATCTCCGGCCTGCGGCTGAAGATTAAGGCGATGAATTTTAAAAAATACTATACCATTGCCAACAGTGACTTTGTGGAAATGGTGATCAGGAGCATCAACGCGCACCCCTACTTTGGGGGGGATCCGGAATCAGGGAGCAGTACGCTTGTGAGCCCGCTGCCGGTGGACATGGCGACGACGGACATGTTTTTTGAATTTGAGGTCCACGTGCCGCTGCTAGAGCCCATTGTGCTAAAGGCGGACTTGGACGGGGCGGAAGCGTTGAACAATGGGGAAGAGGAGCCCGGTGCCGGGGAAGAGCAACCGGGTGCGGAGCCGGCCGAACCCGGAAAGGAATTTTAAGCCATGAACAACCCCATCGTACAAGCCATTGTCTACGGCCTGAAGCGCCACTGGATGCTGCTGGTGTTTCTACTGGTGGGTGTGGGGGCGTTGTTGTTTTCCCTGAAATGGAGCGGCGAAAAAAAACAGGCGCATGACGAGGCGGAATCCAGCTATGCCGGCGCACAATCCTCCTTCAAGGGAGCTGACTTCAGCCCGACATACAAGCCGGTTCAGGAGAACATCGATCTGGCGGATGCCAACGTGGCGAAGATTGATGAATTTTTCGATTCCGCCAAGGGGGTATTGAACCTGAACGTGAGCGTGGACAAGCCCACGGATTTCATGCGCAAGTTGCATCTGCAAATCGACCGGCTGAATGTCATGGCGTACACGAACAGGGTAAAGCTGCCCAATACCGCGACAGGTGCGGGCAATACCAACCAGAGGTTTGATTTTACATTTGAACAGGTGCGTACCAATACGCCGCCGCAGGATCAGATTTACGGTTTGGCGCTGGCCTTGCACGACATCAAGAACATCTCCGAGTTGCTGTTGACCAGCAGCATTCTTGAACTCCGAAGCATGCAGCGCACGCGCAGGGTGGGGCTGGAGGACGCGGGTGGCGGCATGGGTGGGAGTGGCAGGCCCATGACGAGTCCGTCTCCCTACAACAATATGGCGAGCGCGGGGATCAGCGAGGGTACGGGTCCCTATCTGGATGACTTGGAGGATTACACCAACTCGGATGAAACCTTGACCGGTATTCCTTACCGCGTGATTTTTACCTGTTATCCCGAGGGCTTGGCCGAGGTGCTCTGGAGGATTTCCACCCAACCTGCACCAGGCTATGGCATTTATGTCGCGCGCAGCTTGCGCATCGAGACGATCATGGATGATGCGGGCATGATCGGGGTCGGCCCACCGGGGACGGGGTTTGGGGCGCCGCCCGGCTCAGGCGGCGGACCGGGTTTTTCCCCGCCCGGCGCGGTTCCCGCGGTGGACACCTCCGCCGTGGCGATGTTGGGGGTTCCCTTGGCGGCCACGGGGTTGGGCAGTCGGGATGCCTCGCCGGTGATTCATATCAAAAAACTGAAGGTGGAACTGCACTTCGACATCATTCGAAACTACATAAAATACGGCAAGGGGCGGGAAGGCATGCCAGAAGATGGCGAGGGAGGCTTTGCTGGTGAGCCGCCCGGGGGATCTCCGCCGGGAAGTTTCTAGGCCCAGTCATGGAGCAACTGAAGCCATACTTGGACAAGGCCAAGGTCGTTCTGGATCATCTGGAGAAGATCATCCTGCTGGGAGCCTTGGGTGCCTTGGGGTATTTCGCCGTAACCAAAATGTTGGCTCGAAATACCGATGTGGAGGATATACTCAAGCAGGTTCCGACTGAGAAAAAAGTCATCCAGCCCGGCGGGCCCATGGTGCAGGAGGAGGAGGTCAGGGAATTGCACGCATCCATCAACGCGGCCACCAATACCAACAAGACGCCCCGCCTGAAACTGCTCAAGGGCATCAGCAACCATTTCCTGTTTTCGCCTGAGGAATGGCTGACCAATTCCAGCCTCGGCATATTTCGCGCGGATGACGGGGATCGCAAACGTGGAATTGAGGCCCTGTCGGTGGCGGGCCGTCCCTACTCGCTTAACATGCGCATCTGGGCCGAGGTGCGGCTCAACCCATCCGGCAGCATTATTGGTCATTATCTGACCGTTACGGACGAATATTTTCGCTACCAGACCACCAACGCCTTGCTCTATCAGGCGCCACAACTGCATCCCTTCCTGCCCACGACGAACATGATTGTGGTGGGACCTGGCCAGAGAGGACAGCCAACCCTTAGGGCAAGCAGTGTTCCAATGCACCCGGACTGGTTGAACGTGACCAACATTATGCGTGCCGGTGTGACCAACGTGCTGCACACGAATTATTTACAACGAACCTACGATCTGGTGCCGGACAAATTTGAGAACACGATTTTGAAACACATCAACGAGGCTTCCCTGGCCCAACGGGAAAACTGGGCCGCCCAGATCGGCGCTTCGGATCCGCCATACTACGCAACCATGACGGATCCTCTTTGCCACCCTGAGCGCATGGTGGCGCATTTTTACGAAGTCACCGGCCAGCGGGGGTCCCGCAATCATGCCTTCAAGCTGCGCCTGTATCTGTATCCCTCAAACCGGGTCATTCATTTTGGGGATGGCAAAATACCTCCGTTACCCGCTTATGTCCTACGGCCGGGCCAGAAGGAAGGGGCCTGTGTCAACTTCGCCCCGCAACTGGGCTATACGATTCCGCGGGGAGATTTTATTGACTTGGAGTACGGCCGTGGCACCAACCACCGGTTTCTTATCCCTGCCTGCAGACCGGGTCGGAAGCTGTTCATTGACGGGCAGGTTTACGTTGTTGAAGCCGTTACAACCACTCATGTGCATTTGGGCAAAGACCCCCTGCTGACCCCTCAAACCGATCCCACGCGCGAGCGGAAGTACCGTCTGCCCATTCCCGGCATGGGGGGTGGCTAGTGATGCTGTGAATAACTTTTAAACCCGTAAGCTTGCCATGCCCTTGCGTAACGCTACAGTGAAGCTGCTTTTGCAATACAAGGAGGGTATTGTGTATTCAGGACAGATAACACACTTGTGCCGTGTCTTAGCTTCACGGTTGATTATTTTTTGCGTGGCAATTTCCGGGGGGCTTCGACTACAGGCTGCGGCCGCACCGCCGCCGGTGCCCGCGCCCAATCTGGACATTCCCCGGATCATTCAGGAAGAGCGTCGCCGGTTGGAGGCCGCCCGTGCCGCCGCCAACAAGCCTCCCCAACCCGAGCCCATTGGCCCACCCTTTTTAGCGGAAGTAATTGAGGAAAACCGCAACCTTCTCAACACGTGGATCATGACCGCGCAGACCGCTGAAAAAGAGGGGCGCATCAAGGATGCCGTGGACATGTACATCTTCGCATTCAAGAAAATGCAGGATGATGAAGTAATGCCCTTCATGCCCGCCGCGGAAATCAAGCCCTTGGCGGAGGGTCTCACGCGTATTCAGCTGCAGAAGGCCCGCTCGGTCTTGCAAGACCAGCGCGACAATGGCCGATTCGACGAGGCCTTGATCGCCTTGGCTGAGTTGGGCGCGTGGATGCCCGAGGCGGAATCAACGCGGCTTTATCTCGCGCAGGCCGCCGATTTGGGGCGGCAGGTGGAGAGGATGAAGGCGGACTTCAAGCGGCGCAGCCCCTCGCGCGATGCCCTCACGCGGTTGGCGGAAATCAGGGGCAACCAGGCGGAGATTGAACGATTGCTGCGCGACGGGATGATTCTCTTCGACGCCAAGGATTACGACAACGCCTACAAATATTTCGAGCGCGTCATCTACCTCGACCCGTTGGAAGGACGCGCCGAGCATTACCTCAAGCAAATCCACAACGTTCGCATCAAGATCACCGACAAACGCCGCCAGCAGCAGTTTCGCGAGCGCGTCCACAAGGTCAACGAGATCTGGATTGATGACGACCGCCGGCACAACCTGCCCGTGCCCAACCCGTTCTACCGCGGACCCAAGGGCCTGAATATCCAGTCCTCGCCCATTGGAGGCGGTGGCGGGCCCATGGGCGGCCTGATGCCCAAGTTCCAGTCCAGCGTGCAGCAAAACCTTGGCGCGGCGCGCATTCACCAAAAGCTGCAGTCCATCCAAGTGCCGGAAATACGGGCCCTCAATGGCCTAACCTTGGATGAAGTGGTCACTCTTTTGGATCAAGCCGTGCGCGATGCTGACCCGGAGAAAAGGGGTATCAATTTCCGTATCAACACGACCATTCCGGAGAAAGCCCGGCAAGCCCAGCGTCCCGTCGGGCTGCCACTTGCCGGAGGTCCCCGCCCTCGCGTGGACGCCTTTGGCTTGCCACTGTTGCCGGATGTCCCGTCAGAGGGAAGTGCCTCGGCTGGGCAACCATCCGGTGCCAAGCCGGCGGTGCCTGTCGCGCCCGTGGCTCCCCAACCCAAGCCCGTCCAGCCAGCGCCATCACTGGCTGACGGAGAAACCTTTGACCCTCGTAACGTCCAAATCCGGGGCCTGACCACTCCCCTGCGTGGTCTGAATGTCGGCGAACTGATTGCGGCCATCAGTGAATCCTTCAATGTTCCCATTCATCATCAGGTATCAAGTTTTGGGGTTACGTTTGCCTATCGCGGGCCGGAAGAGGAGAAGATGTTCACCCGAAAATTTCAGATCAACGCCAGCGCAGTCATGAGTGGCTTTGGCTTGCCGGATCACAAGACCCGGCTGGACGAGTTGAAAAACGAGGGGGTCAAGCTCACCCCTGTCCGGGCCCATAATCTGCCCCAGCAGGTCTCACTCAATGGCAACACTGGCCGGCCGGCGGCGAGCGGCGATGGTTCCTATTACAAGCAGACAGGGAATGACCTGCAATTTGGCATTGCGCCCGGCCCCGGCCCTGGCGGTGGTGCGCCTGGCCCCGGTGGACCCGGGCCCGGCGGCGGTGCGCCTGGCGGTGGCCCCGGTGGCGGAGGCAACGCTTTGCTGGCGAATACAGCCGCCTCGCAGGCCATCGAGAATTTGTTTCGACAAACCTATGGCCTGAACGTCCGCGTATTCTTCAATGACCGGCGCGGCATCATGCTCGTGCGTGGCCCCTTGAGCGACTTGGAAATGGTGGAGCAGATTCTGGATGTGTTCAACGCCACCGCGCCGCTCGTGAAAATGCAGGCAAAGTTTGCCGAGATTGAGTATGACGACAACGATGCCCTCGGATTTGAGTGGTATCTGGGCAACCTCGGCATTGGTGGCGAGAAGTTGATCGTCGCGCCCGGTACGGCACCCACCTACATCGGCCAGCCCACGGCCAACAATCCGAGTGGATTTTTCCCATTCCCCGGCATCCTGCAGGGTAATCAGTTCGTGCCTTCACCCAACTCGATCCCGCCCAAGTCCACGGACAATCATCTCACATCCAATTTCAAACAGCATGGCAACCCCATGCTCACGCTTACGGGCATCCTGACCGACCCACAGTTCCGCATGGTGCTCAATGCTATGAGCGACAAGGAGGGCGTTGATGTGCTTTCCTCACCCGAGATCATCACAGTCAGTGGTCGGCCGGCCCAATTGAATGTGCAGGACCAACGCTACATTGTGACTGGCGTCACCCCCGCCTTTACGCCCGGCCAGTTTGGCGGCGGCGGTGCGGGGGCGATGATGCCCAACATTTCCTCCGGCAACTTCGGTCCGCAATTTGCCGCCGTTCCCTATGTGGGCTCTGACATGTTCACCATTGAAATGCAGGTGCAGCCGACGTTCACAGAGTTCCTCGGCTATGAGGATACCTCCTTTGAGGCCACCGCCTTTGCCGGCGGCAACGTGGTCACCCAGCCCATTGCGTTGCCGCGCTTTCGCACTCGCACCGTGAATGTTGACTGCGTGGTTTGGGATGGCTACACCATTTCCATTGGCGGTATGATTTCCGAGACGGTTATTTCCCACAAGGACAGCCTGCCGTTCCTCGGCGACATGCCTTTCATCGGCGGCTTGTTCCGCGGCGAGAGCACGCAGCGAAAGAAGAAGAACATGAACATTTACGTGACCAGCACCATCGTGGATCCTGCGGGCAACCCCGTGAATACCGAGGAAACACTGCCTTTCATGCGCCAGCCCGAAGGCGAGGTTCCCAATCACCTCGGCCTGCAGCCTTGAGGCCATGCCCGACCGTGAGACCCTGCTGCTGATCGACGGCCACGCCGCCGCCTATCGCGCTTTCTACGCCATTCGCAACCTGACGGGGCCGGATGGTGCGCCCACTAATGCGATCTTTGGGTTTCTGAAGGCGTTCCATCGTGATCGTGAGCGGGTGGAGCCCACTCAAATTGCTGTGGTTTGGGATGGCGGGCTGGACGAGGAACGTACGGAGTTATTGCCGGGCTACAAGTCCGAGCGTGACCCAATGCCCGATGCCATGGAGGTTCAACTGGATGGCATGGTGGAATGGCTTGAGGCATCTGGGATTGCTTCCATTTGTGAGGAAGGGGTGGAGGCGGATGACATTATCGCCACCCTCGCCCGGCGTGCCGAGGCTTCCGGTCAGGCAGTGGTCATTGCCAGTGCAGACAAGGATTTTTTTCAGCTCATCAATGATCGAATTGGCCTGCTGAACCCTAACGACAAGACAGGTGCCGTCTGGAGGGACGGCCAGGTCATCGACAAGACCGGAGTGCGGCCCGAGCAGATTGTTGACTGGCTCAGCCTCGTGGGTGATGCGGTGGATGATATTCCCGGTGTGCCTGGCGTCGGCCCCAAGACGGCGGCCAAGTGGCTTGCAGAATTTGAAACGCTGGATACATTGCTGGAGGGGATTGACGAGGTGACGCCAGAGCGCTTCCGGGAGCCGTTGCGCGAACTGGCGGATGACCTGCGACGCAATCAAGATCTTGTTCGGCTGCGTGAAGATCTTCCTGTTCCCACGGCACCTGCCAGTCTGGTTCCCAGTGACGGCGATTATGCCCGCCTTCACGCCCTGTACACGCGCTGGGGGTTCCGCGGGTTTTTGACCGAACTAGAGTCCGCGCGGCAACCGAATCTTTTATAATACATCCGTTTTCAATTTTGAGGAGGATGAAAAGTCTTTAAGCTTGACCCACGGACAATTATTTTCTTTAGTCGGTCAAGGAGGCAGGTTTTCGCCTGCGAAAAGGTACAAGGGAACAACAACAAGGGGGGTGGAAATGACAACTTATCTCGCCAAGCAAGGCGTGGTTTATACGGACCCGAGCACGGGTGAAGTTCTGTCGATTCTGGAGGAGCTTGAGACTCCAGGCACGGAATACCTCAACATCCAACTGCATGATGATGAGGGGTGGAAACTGGACGTTTACGAAAACGGATTCGTCGAGTTTTACAACGGTGAAGACGCGAAGCGGATGATCCGCAAGAACGTGACGCACGAGGAGGTCATCCAAATGTGGCGAATGCTGCAGGATGGCCAGCGCGATGGCATCAAGAAGATGATGCGCGCGCGTGCCAAGGCGGTTGCGACTGTCTAGGCTGGTTCGTCGAGAGATTTCAGCACACGCGCTGCCATGTCGGCAGTGCGGCCGGTGGCCCCTTGATTGGCGGCTACGACCGCTTGGGCGTTTTCGCCCAGAGCGGTTCTTTTTTCGGAATTCTTCAGGAGGTCGGCAATGGCGGGTTCCAATTCAGAGGCATTCTGTATCTGAACTGCGGCCGAGGCATCGAGGAAGTCGTGGGCCACGGCCCGGAAGTTCTGCATATGAGGGCCGAACACCATAGGTCGTCCCAGAGCGGCCGGTTCGATCGGGTTTTGCCCGCCACGCGCGGTAATGCTTTTGCCCACAAAGACCACGGTTGCTGTCTCATAGAAGGACATCAGTTCGCCCGTGCTGTCGACCACCAGGCAATCCGCTTCGGTGGGCTTGTTCAGTTCACTGCGGAGACAGTAGGCTTGGCCCAGCATTTGGAGTTGTTCGCCCACGGCGCGCGCGCGTTCAAAGTGCCGTGGCACAAGCACCAGCAACAGGCCGGGGCAGATCTTCTTTAATCGCGGAAACATTTCAGCGAGCAGACGTTCCTCGCCCTCGTGAGTGCTGCCGCCAACCAACACAGGCGGGTTGTCTTTGGTGCAGAGTTTGCGGAGCAACTTGGGCACGTCAACGGTGCTTTCTTTGGAAGCGGCTGCGCCGTCAAATTTCATGCTGCCGGTGATTTCGATCACATCGCTGTGGCAACCAATTTCACTGAGCCTACGGGCATCATTTTCATTCTGTGCCCCAACCGCAGCAAGGGCGGCGAAGAGTTCTCGAAAAAGGAAACCAAACCGGCGGTAGCCCTGCTGCGAGCGGTCGGACAGACGGGCGTTGGCGAGGATCACCGGGATGTTGTTGCGGCGGGCGCGCCAAAGGAAATTCGGCCAAATCTCCGCTTCAACCAGAATGATGGCATCGGGCTGAATGGTGTTGAAGGTGGCGGCGACGCAGGGAGCTAGATCGATTGGGAAATAGATCCGGTGAATTTCCGGCGGCAGTTGTTTTTCCAGTTCCCCCATCCCGGTGGTTGTGGTGGTGGAGACGACCAGCGCCCAGTCCTTGAATTCGTTCCGCAATACTTCAACCAGCCGCGCACAAAGCAGGGCTTCCCCGACACTGACGGCATGCAGCCAAAGGACGCGCTGGCCGGTAAGGGCTTGTTTCAACGTGTCATCGTGTCGGCCAAACCGCTGGCCAAAGCCTTGCCGCCAATTGCCTCTGCGGTGGAGTTTCCAAAAATAAAAGGGCGCGCTAAACAGGAAGAAGAGGGGGAACAGGATGTTGTAAAGCAACCGCATGCGCGGGCGGCTTTCTGCCACAAACGAGGCTGGGGGTCGAGCCGGTCCTTTCTAATCAGCTTCGGAAGTAGACCAGTGTTACCAGAATAAACGGCGGTATCAGAATAGCCACGCTCCATGCCATGTAGCCGAAGAAACTGGGCATCTTGACGCCGTTTTCCTCGGCGATGGCCTTGACCATGAAGTTGGGGGCGTTGCCGATGTAGGTGTTGGCGCCCATGAACACGGCGCCGCAACTGATGGCTAGAAGGGTCTGGGCCATGGGCCCCATCAGGGTGGTGGGATCACCGCCGGCAGTGTTGAAGAACACGACGTAGGTTGGCGCGTTGTCCAGAAAACTGGACAGCACGCCGGTGAGCCAGAAGTACATCATGTTGATGGGATCATTGGTCTCGGATTGCACGGCCAGCACCACACTCTTCAGTTCACCGTCCACCCCGGCCTGCAGGATTTTCAGAGCGGGAATCATGCAGATGAAGATAGCGATGAACAGTTTGGCCACCTCGAGAATGGGTTCCCAGGTGAAACCGTTGGCGGCGCGGATGTTGGTTTCCTCCTCGCCGGGCGCGGGCACTTCGTGGCCGTGATCATCCTTCTCGGTGCGGTACATGGGGGTGTACCACAGGCTAATCAGCGCGATGACGAGCATGAGTCCGTCACGGACAAGGTTGGAGTAGGGGACGATCACCCCGTAAATGTGCAGGCCTTTGGTCTCGTCGTGGGTTTTTTTGGCGCGGAGGGCATTGACGTCTGCCACGGCGTGCAGGTGCCCTTTGCGGAGGTCGAAGTATTCCGTGTTGGATTCGTCGAAAGGACCCTCGGGGTTTGCTTCCGTGTAGGATTTCAAATCATCCTTGGCCATTTTCATCTTCGCCTCGGCCTGCTCGATTTGAGGCGCCAATTTTTTGCCCACTTCAGGATCCTTGAACGTGCCGTCGGCGAGGGACTTGGAGAAAAGGATCGCGCCAATGATGCAGGCGATCATGACAAAATTAAATGTGCCCTCGAGCTTGAGGGGTTGTTTCTCGCCATCATCGGGCGGTGGCCCCTCGTCCTTGAACTTGATGGAGTCAAAGATAAAAAAGACAACCAGCAGCACAACGGCGAGAGGGGCCATGACGGGCAGGAGTTTCATGGTCCAGAAGAAATCGACGCCTTTTAAAAACCCAAGAAATAGCGGTGGATCGCCCAAGGGGGTGAGGGAGCCGCCGATGTTGGCGACGAGGAAAATGAAGAAGACCACCACATGAACCTGATGCTTGCGCCAGGCGTTGGCGCGAAGGATGGGGCGAATGAGGAGCATGGCTGCGCCGGTGGTGCCCATCCAGCTTGCCAGAACAGTGCCGATGAAAAGGATGAGTGTATTGACCGCCGGGGAACCGCGCAGGGAGCCCTTGAGACAAATTCCGCCGGCTGCGGTGAAGAGCGCGGTGAGCAGGATGATGAACGGTACGTAGTCGAGTAGGACGATGTGCAAAATTTCGTATAAAGCATCGCCCTTATAGGTGGCCAGGAACGGAATGCAAAACACGACGATCCAGCCAGCGGCCACTTTGCCGTAATTGCCATGCCAAAAATGAGGGGCCACAAGGGGGAAGATGGCGATGGAAAGCAGCATGCCGGCGAAGGGGATGATCCACAACGCGCTCAGCTTTTTGCCTTGGACGCCGTGGCGGTGATGGTCATCGGCGTGTTCGCCGTCGTCAGTTTTTGCTTGGGCTTTCGGTTCTTCCGGGGAGGCTGGCGCTGGTTCGACGGGCTCAGAGGTTTTGTTGTTTTCGGGGTCAGTTGCGGTCTCAGGAGTTGCTGGGGCGAGGGGTGTCTTGGGCTCAGTGTTGTCCTGCGGAGCGGTATTATTTGCCTCGGCGGTCTGGGGGGATGTGCCGGGAGCGGAAGTTGTTGCGTTGTCTTCGGGTAGGCTGGTGGCCGGGGCGGGGGGTGTTTCCGGCCCGGGCTGGGCGGTTTCCGGCTGTGTTGTATTGTCGGGAGTCGTGGCGGCCGGCGCCGTGGGCGCAGTGTCGGTGGTTAGGGGAGGAGGCAAAGTGGGCTTGGTGGGCGTGGGCGGCTCGGGTGGATCAACAACGGTCTCGGGTGGTCGGGGTTGCGCCGGGATGACTGGCGGTGCGACAGCTGTCTCTGGGGTGGCGGGCGGTTGGGCAAATTCAATCTCAAACCACGGATTGCCGTTGCGGGTACCAACACGTTTTATCTCTCGGCCGTTCTTGAATGTGCGCTCGATCTGGATCGTGCCATTCTCCAGTAGTTCGGTTGCGGAGATAAGGAGGCCCTTGGTGTAGGTCGCCGTGCGGGTGCGGCCATCCGGTTCATTGACAGTCAATGTTCCGCTGAAAGGCGGGTCTGTTTCGGCGGCGTGGCTGGCGGGCGCCCAGACGGCGGCCAGAAACCCGGCAGCAAGCAGAGTCAGCAGGAGGGATGAGGTCAGGCGCATGGGTCTTGTAGGTTGGGGAGGCCGGGTTTCGTAGGTAGGGATATTTGTACAAATGATCGCGCGCCGGGTCAATGTAATTCATTTAAAGCGGGACTAGGCACGCGGAGGCTTTTCGGGATTGCGCGGCCACCGGGTTTCTGTCAGAACGGGCCCAGAGGTTCCCCCAACGGATGACCGATACGGCCAGACAAGCCATGCAGATGGTTCCGTGCGATCGCTGTCGCACGCCCAACTTTGTGCCCGCCAGCCTGCCCAAGTTTCAGGCGGTGCCCTGCCAGAATTGTCGCCATCCGGTCATCACTCCCGTGCGCCTCAGGCAGTTTGAGCTGAGGTCGGTCATTGGGTCCGGCGGCATGGCCATGGTTTACCGTGCCATGGACACCATCCTCGAGCGGGAGGTGGCCGTGAAGCTCATGGCGGCGGACATCCAGCGCGACGAGCAGGCCATGGCCAACTTTTACCGCGAGGCACGTTTCCAAGCCTCGCTCAACCACACCAACATCATCAACATCTTCAACTATGACGAAGCCGAGGGCCGCAAATATCTCGTCATGGAGGTGGCCGACCGCGGCGATCTGGATGATCGCATTGAGCAGCATGGCCGCGTGGATGAACTTTATGTGTTGGACGTGGGTATCAAAATGAGTGGTGCCCTTGAGGTGCTCCGCAATAAGGAACTGATGCATTTGGATATCAAACCCAGCAACATTCTTTACAACGCCGATGGCGAGCCCAAGCTGACGGACTTTGGTATCGCCAAGAAGGTGGGCGATCGGCGCGACCGGGAGGGCCTCATGGGCACGCCGTTTTACATTGCTCCCGAGCGTGTCTCGGAGCATTGGCAGGATTGGCGCTCGGACATGTATAGCCTTGCGGCTACCATGTATCACGCTGCCACCGGCCAGGTGCCCTACGACATGCCCACCGTGGAGGAAACCGTTTGGGCCCACGTTAAGTCGCGCCTCAAGCCGCCGCACAAGGTTCAGCCCGAGATCAGCAAAGACACCAGCAACGCTATCTGCAACGCTATGGAGAAAGACCCCAACCGGCGATTCCAGAGCTACGATGATTTCAGCATGGCGCTGGAAGCCTCCCGGAGCCGGTTGCTGGTCAAGCGGTTTAATCGCTGAGCCGCCGCAGGGCCCGCCGAATCACCCACCCCTCCTGCTCCAAGGCCGATTGCGCAACAGCCGCCTCGACTCCGGACAGTTTCGAGACAATGCCAATGGCACGTGCGCGAAGCTTTTCGTTTCGCGGATCCAAGTCGATCATCAAGTTGCCAGCCACTTTGCCAAGGCGTACCATAGCCAGAGTGGTGATGCAGTTCAGGATCAGCTTGGTTGCCGTTCCCGCCTTCAATCGCGTTGAACCCGTCAAGACTTCCGGCCCCACCGCTGGTGCCATGATCATCTTGGGTACCCCCGCGCGACGCTTCACTGTTGGGTTGAAACACACCAGCGCCGTTCGCGCGCCTCGCCTCGCGGCTTCCTTCATCGCGCCCCAGACAAATGGGGTGCGGCCGCTTGCCGCGATGCCTACCACCAAGTCCCGCTTTCCCACTCCGCGAAATCCCACCGCTCGTCCGCCTGCTTCGGCGTCGTCTTCTGCTCCCTCGACCGCCCGTGTTAGTGCCTGTGTTCCGCCCGCGATGATTCCCTGTACCTGCCAAGGCTCGGACCGAAACGTGGGCGGGCACTCGCTTGCGTCCAGAACTCCCAGCCGGCCACTGGTTCCCGCCCCCACGTAAAACAAACGTCCACCTTTGCCCAAGGCTTGCGCTGCCCAGTCCGCAAGCCGGGCAATTTTTTTCGCTTCCGCGCGGACAGTCTTGCCTGCCTTGGACTCTTCCCCGAGCATCAACTCAACCGCTTGGGTCAACGGCAGCTTTTCCAGATTTGTGGAGCGCGGGTTGCACGCTTCAGTCGGAGAATCGGGCGTCGCGTTTGTGATTGCTGGGAGCGAGTCGATCTGTGCTGATTCCAGTGCCTTGGCCATTTCGACTGCTCCCCAAGCGCCTTCGCGTTTCTGGATTTTCACGATTGCACTGGGCCAAAGCGCGCGGATTTCCTCCTTCACTTTGCGTGCAAATCCCGGTTGGTTTTTCAGGACTCCACCCGCCAACAGGAATTCAACCGGTTCGCTGGTTGTGGCTAGCTTGCGCGCACAATGCAACGCATCCTTCGCTAGAGACGCAGCAGCTCCCTTCAGGATGTCGCGCGCAATTCGATCCCTACAGCGGGCGGCAGCAAACACTTCCACCGCCAACGCGGCCATGGTTGCCTTGTCCTGATCCGCCACCCAGTCAACCCACTCGTTTGGCTCATTGCAGCCAGTTGCGGCAAGCAATCGTTCGCCCAGCCGCGACCATGTTCCGTCCCGATCCAGATAAAACACAACCGCCTTCAGCGCTCTCAGGCCGATTTCAAAGCCGCTCCCCTTGTCTCCCAGTATATGGCCCCAGCCCCCCATCTTGGCGGTTTGCCCTTTTGGCCCTCTTCCAAAACAACAAGAGCCCGTTCCAGATAGCACCAATATCCGTGCCATGACGGGCTGCTTTATGCGTGTGTCGGCAATCAAGGCCAAATCCAAGTCGTGGGAAACCCCGCAGGGAATCTGTTTCCATGCCTTGGCTGCCGCCGCGCGAATGCGGTGTTGATCTTTTTTCGTTCGCGCTCCCGCCATTCCCAGCCCAATGGCGTTCGGTGTAGGAAACCGCCCGGCAATCTCCCGCAGCAAACCCGTCAATGCTCGGTCATTCAACAGGCGCACATTTCCCGGCCCGAAAATCTTTCGTTGGACTTCCTTTCCCCGCGCGTCCGCCAGCAACGCGGTTGTCCGGGTGCCTCCACCCTCAATGCCCAGAAAAAACGGTCGTTGAAAATCATCCACAACACCCACTCCCAAAGACCGGACTTTCGCCCAATCTGCCTTTGCCCATCATCCCAGTCCGCTGGCCTGTTTGGCCCGGTCTAATACCGTTTGCGCCAATTCGCGCGATTTTTCCGCGCCGTCTTTTAACACTTGATGCACGTGGTCCAAGTTGTTCTCCAGATCTGCCCGGCGTGCGCGTGCCTCGGCAAAATGCTCCCAGTAATGCTCGAACAGTGCCTTCTTCAAGTCTCCGTAGCCCAAGCCTCCCGCGCGCAGTCGATCCTCCCAGTCCACTGCTGCGTCAGTGGGTGCCACCAACTTTAAAAGTTGAACGGCGATGTTCTTGTCCGCGTCGGGCTTGGGTTCCTCGGGCGGCCGGCTGTCCATCACCAGTCGCATGATTTTTTTGCGGAGCGGTTTTTCCGCTCCAAAAATCTCGATGGTGTTGTTGTAGCTCTTGCTCATTTTTTGGCCGTCTGTACCGGGCACTACGGCCACCGCGTCACGAATCTGTGGCTCGGGCAGCACAAAGACCTCGCCATATTCCTGGTTGAATTTGATGGCAATGTCGCGCGTGACCTCCACGTGTTGCTTCTGATCCCGGCCCACGGGTACGATGTTGCTGTCGTAGGCCAGGATGTCCGCTGCCATCAGCACGGGATAGGCGAATAGACCAAAGTTGGGGGCAATGCCCTTGGCCATCTTGTCCTTGTAACTGTGACAGCGTTCCAGCAGGCCCATGGGCGTCACCGTGCCCAGCAGCCATGTCAGTTCAGTTACCTCCGGGACCTCGCTTTGGACAAAGAACACCGATTTGGCCGGGTCCAGTCCGCAAGCGAGAAAATCCAGTGCCACCCCCAGCGTATTGGCGCGGCGCTCGGCTGCGTCGGTGATGGTGGTCATCGAGTGGTAATCGGCGATGAAATAGTACGCCTCCCCTTGTTCCTGCAGCTCAATGGCTGGGCGCATCATGCCGAAGTAGTTCCCGACATGCAGCGTGCCCGATGGCTGGATGCCCGACAAGATTCGCATGGCTGGCGACGGTATCAGGTGAAGGCAGCCCGATTCAAGCGCCTGTGCTTCCCGAAAAAATCATCTGCGCCAAGGCAGGCTAATATAGATTTTTAAGTTCAACGTTTTACATGGCTGAGATACACTGTCCGTGATGAAAGGCATGGGGCTTGTTTTGGCGGCAATGTTGGCAGGATGTGCCAGTATTGATGATGGGAGGCAGGAGCGAGAGCAGGCTTCAGCACAAGCCGCCAATCAGCTGTTTGAGGCGGCCATGAAGGAGATCAGGCTGGGAGCTGGGTCGGGCAAGCTAGGTGCGGCCGCGGATCGTTACGCAAGGGCCTTGGAGGGGATTCGGCAGCTGGTCAAGCAGCACCCGGAATCCAACATTGCCCGGAAGGTGATGGCTCCTGAAAAACTGTTCTTGGGCATGACGCTCCATCAGCTTGAGGGCCATGTAATGGCGTTGCGCGAGCGTGAACGGGATGTCACCGTGACCTTGCCCCCGGCCTCGCCCGCGGTTCCCCTGAAGGGCAATCAACGGCCCCTTGTGATTAACATCCGGAAAGACGGCAGCTACGTGGCCAAGGGCCAGCCAATGGATCTTGGGCAGATCCAGCAGTTGCTCGAGGAAGCTGCCCGGGATGACCCCCGTCTGAAAGTGTTGGTCCGGGCGGATGGGGAGGTCCAATTCAAGTCTGTTGCCACGGTGCTGGGCGCAGCCAAGGCCGCGGGTTTTCCTCAGGCCAACATTGCCTTCATGCTGCGACCATGATGCCCGCCCCGGCTGGATCGCTTAACTCGGTGGATCGTGGCTGCCCGATGGGTTGAGCTGCCCCGCCTCGACTTGCCAACTGTTCAATTTCTCGCCCAGTTCGCGCGGCCAGTTTTCCTCGGTGCAGGTCATGAAGACTTGGCCGCGGCCGTCGCCGCTCCGCTGCAGCAGGGGCAGGAAGCCGGCGCGGCGGGAGGCGTCCAGCTCGCCCATTACGTCGTCGATCAACAGGACAGGCGGCGCGCCATGCGTCTCGGTGAGGTATTCGGCCTGTGCCATTTTCAATGCGATGGCGACTGTTCGTTTCTGACCTTCGCTGGCGTAGTCAGCGGCCGATCTTTCGTTTAGCTGCAATTTCAGGTCATCCCGATGCGGGCCGATCAAGGTGGTGCGTTGGGCCAGTTCACGGGTGTGCGCCTTGTCCAATTCTTCGGCAAAGTCCGCCTTGACCCTCGGTTGATATTCAATTCGCAATTCCTCGGCATCCGGCGCGATGCGGTCAAAGGCGCGCCCCGCCATGTCCGCCAATCGAGGAACCAAGGTGCGCCGGTGATGCATCAGGTCATTGCCCAGTTTCACCATCTCGGCGCTGAAACCGTCCAGTGAACCCGTGTCGGGCCGCGATTGCTTGAGGAGCGTGTTGCGGGATCGCACGGCGCGCATGTACCGTTGAAGTAACGGCAGGTAGCTGGGTTGAGCCTGGGAAAGCAGCAAGTCCATGAAGCGCCTACGGATGCGGCCGGCTCCCTTCACCAACTGTAAGTCCTCGGTACAGAAAACCACCGTGCGTAGCGTGCCCAGATAGTCAGTCAGCCGCTTGACGGGCTGCTGGTCAAGCCGCAGCCGCCGTTCCGTGCGCGACCATGCCATGCGGATGTCGTGCGTGCCTACGCCCACCACGCGGCCACCTACAAAGTAGCTCGCCTTGCCCTGCCGAACCAATTGCGCGCTGCCCACGCCGCGAAAGGATCGCAGTGTGCTCATGAGATAAACCGCCTCCAGCAGGTTGGTTTTGCCCTGGGCATTGCGGCCCAACAGCAGGTGGAAGCCGGGGGAAAAATCCGCGTCCAGCCGGTCGTAATTCCGGAAATCGCGAAGCCGCAAATGCGCCAAGTGCACGGGCGACTATGGCGTGTTTGCCCAGCTGCTGGCAACTCATGCCGAATGGGCGGTTCCGAATAACTTCTGCTTGTCCATACGGCCCGGCTTGCCTTGAGTGTCCCCATGAAGGGAGGCCGTGCTGTTTTTGTTGGGCTGGGATTCTTGGCCATGGGCGCATGGGCTGCCGAGCCATCCACCCTGAAGTATGGATGGAAACGTGGCGAGCCTCACGTCTACACCATTGAACTGAAAATTCAGGAGCCGGAGTACGTCGCCAGTGCGCGGGGTCAGATGGTGTTCACCGCGCGCGCGGCCAACATTCATGGCTTCACAATTCGCAGCCACAATTTCCTGTCGATTCAGCGGCATTCACTCACAGGGCGGTTGTTTCCGCCCTTCGGCGTCTTCAAGTTGGGCTGGCGTCATTTTGATGGTAACTCCGGTGGGCGACCTTTGCGCGCGCCCACGGATGTGGTCATCAATCCACGAGGCGGCCACATTGGCAGCCAAGTTCCAATCTTTGATCCCGTGGCTCCCTCTCGTCTGGTGCTGGAGACATTGCCGGATGAGCTCGCAGCCACATGGCAGGCCCGAAACAATGTGCTCGTTGTTCATGAACGACGTACCAAGCCCGAGCCTGGCTCGCGCCTTGTCAAGCTCACCAAGACCCATTTGCCCGCGGAGGAGACGATCACTTACACCCGCGGGGCCCACACCGGCCATCTCATCGCGATCAAGAAACAATACCAACTCACTACAACCGGGAACGGTGAGAATCAACCGACCATCACTGTCTCGGGTGATGCGGACCTGATGTTCAACACCCTCGCCGGGATTTTCGAAACGATGCAGTTCACCGGCAAACTGACTGTCACCGATGGTGCCGAGGTACGCATCGTTCCCATGACCCTCTCCTATGAACGCCTAACCGGTGACCGGCGGGAGGCTGCCCTGCGTCCGCCTGCCCCTGCTGGTCCTGTGCAAATTCGCCCTCTGCCTGCTGCGGACTTGAACCAATGTCTGGTGCAGCTCCAACGGCGCCTCTCCTTTCCTCGCCTACAGGCCGCTGGCAAGCTATCCCGCGCCGAACCAACCAACCGGCTTGCCGAGGTCAGTACCGCCCTTGTCACTGTCCTGAACGATACCGATCCCTACACTCGCCAAGCCGCCTGTCGGGCGCTTGCCTTGTGGGGCGATCGTGATGCGGTCTCCGCCCTCATCAAGCGGCTGGACGATACCCACCTGACCGTGCGTTGGGCTGCCATCGAGGCGCTGGCACGCCTTCAGGATCCCCGTGCCGCTTTGCCTATTGCCCGGCATCTGGCCTCGAATCGGGAGACATTACCCGCGGTCGCCGCCCTTCAACTCTTTGGCTCTGCCGCCGAGCCGGTGCTGCGTCCGTTATTAAAGTCGAACACCGAAAATCTGCGGCACGCCGCTTGTCGGCTACTGGGAGCAATCGGTACGCCACGCAGTGCCCTGTCCCTCCTCAGACTCCAGCGCGGCGCGGATTCTGTTACCGCTACCCTTGCCCAGCGGGCACTGCGGCAAATCATCCAACGCCACGGTCGGCGATGAACCCCGTCATTCGCCTCTTCCGCCCTGCGGATCTTGACTCTATCAAGGCCATCACCGTCGATGGATTTGAAGGCGTCTCCGTGGATCACGGCATTGAGGCGCGGTTTGGATCCGTGGCCGGCCATGACTGGCGCTGGCGCAAGGCACGGCACATTGATGATGATGTTGCCGCGCATCCGGATGGCGTGTTTGTCGCTGAGGACAGCGGCCATGTAATTGGATACATTACTACTCGCGTCGACGCGACAACCCGAAAGGGGCGCATCCCCAATCTTGCCGTGGCGGCTGTCGCCCGGAAGCAAGGCATCGGTCGTGCCCTGATTTCACATGCGCTTGAACACCTGCGCGAGCAGGGCATGGAAATCGCGGTTATCGAAACCATGGCTAGTAATTCTGCTGGCCAAGCCCTTTATCCCACCTGCGGTTTTAAGGAAGTCGGCCGCCAAATCCACTATGCGCGGAGGCTTTAACTTTTTCCAATATTGATAACCTCTGGCGACCGGTTATCCTTTGCCCCGTGAAAGCTCTTTCAATCGTCGCCTTATTGTCCCTTGCCCTATCTCTTGCTGCCCAGTCCAAGAAAGGACCGTTTGCCCCGGTTCAAGATGACCCCAAGCTGCCGCGCGTGCTGCTCATTGGTGATTCCATTTCCATCGGTTACACTCTGCCGACCCGAGAGTTTTTAAAGGGAAAAGCGAATCTGCACCGAATCCCAACCAATGGCGGTCCCACAACGCGTGGCTTGGCAAATCTCGACGCGTGGCTGGGAAAAGGCAAATGGGATGTGATTCATTTCAATTGGGGACTGCATGATCTCAAGTACATGGGATCCAATGGCCAAAACTTGGTGCCCAAGGAACAGGGGGGCAAAGTGCAGGTGCCTCTTGCTCACTACGAAAAAAACCTTGAGCAACTGGCCCAGCGATTGAAAAAAACCGGTGCCCGGCTCATCTGGCGCAACACCACTCCCATTCCGCCTGGGTCCAAGGCCCGCTATGTGGGCGACTCCGTGAAATACAACGAGGCGGCTGCTCGGGTGATGAAAAAACACGGCATTCCCACTCACGACCTTTACACCTTGAGCAAGAAGCGCATGAAGGAACTCATGCGGCCGGCCAACGTGCATTACACGCCGGAAGGTTCACGCGTACTGGGCCGGGAAGTGGCGCGGGTGATTGAATCTGCGCTGGAAAAATAAAGGGGACCGCTCACAGGATCATCCCTGTTGACGGACGGCTTCCTTCTTTTCCTCCAGCTCTTCCAGTAACATTTTGCGTTCGCCGGTGAGTTCCCTTTTGATTTGCTCAACGGCTTCGAACTCGCCCGCTGCCGCCGCCTCGGCGATCTTGCCCTCGAGGAAGACTTCACGCTCGGCGATCTTGGCTTGATAGCGGTTGTCCAACTCGGCCAGTCCGGCACGCTGGGCGTCGGTCAACTTGGGGTCGGGCGACTCTTTCTGGAGCTTTTCCATCGCGATCTCGTAGGCACTTTTCATGGGGCATCCTTTTTTTTCTTCCAGGGCATGTCCGGGAACTGGGTTGGCAGCTTGACTGGCTCGGGAGTTGGGGCGGACATTTTCAGGTCATCGTCCTTGGCGGCTTCGGGGGCTTCCATGTTGCCGCGCCAGCCAGCGATGCGTGCCTGCAGGCCATGATGCTCGGCTTTTTCCTTGTCGCCCTGCCTCATGTAAAACAGCGACAGGTTGGTATGAACCCGTTGCTCCTTCGGTTCCTGTTCCTCTGCCTTGCGACCTTCGGCAATGGCGCGCGCATAGTCGCCTTGCCGATAATGGGCCATGCCGAGCGAGAGCCGGGCTTCAAAGTGGGTGGGGTCCGCGGCAAGGATTGACTCCAAGCGCTCGATGGCGCCCGTGTAGTCGCCCTGTGTGTAGGCGAAAATGGCATCGTCGTACGCGTTTTGTGAATCGCAGCTCGGCATTTGTTTGACAGGCGATTGTGCGCTCGATTCACTCGGGCGCGCAAGGAGTGAAATGACGGCCTTCCTCCAGCTTTTGTCCACGGATTTTGATGGCACGCTGCACTCGGACTACGAGTGGCCGGCGGTTCCCGAGGTGTTGCAGGGCCGCCTGAAGGAGCTGCAGGCTATTGGCGCCAAGTGGTGTATAAATACTGGCCGTGACTATATCAGCCTGATGGAGGGCATGGCCCGTGCGGAGTTGAAGGTACAGCCGGACTTCTTGGTGACGGTTGAACGTGAGATTTATCTCCGCGAAGGAAATGAGTTCGTGCCGCACAGTGATTGGAACAACCTGTGTGAATCGGAGCAGGAGCAGGTCTTCGGGCGGGTGCGGCCGGCGTTGCCGGAATTGATTGAATGGATTCGTGACCGGTTTGATGCCGAGGTTTATGAGGATGCCTTTTCACCCTTCTGCCTTATTGCGAAAGACAACGAGGATTGCGATGCCATCCATGCACAGGCGGATGCTTTCCTTTCGGACTGGCCCGATCTTGACTTTGTGCGCAACGATATTTACGCGCGCCTGTCTCACACGGCCTTTAACAAGGGCAGCGCACTCGGGGAAGTGGCAAGGCTTTCCGGTGTGAACTCCAGTGTGACCCTTGCTGCCGGCGATCACCTCAACGATCTGCCCATGCTCGATCCGCGTTATGCAAAGTGGACCGTGACGCAACATAATGCGGTTGAGAAAGTAAAGGCGCATGTCAAGAGCCACGGTGGGTTTGTGAGCCAACAACCCTGCGGCGCCGGATTGCTTGAAGGGATTGACTGGGCGATGAATGAATTGAAGTCTGCGCGAAGCTTGGATTAACACGCCAATTTCATTAGGAAAACTTATCAATAAATGGAAGGTGTGAATTACTCCTGATGTCGAGGCCGAAGAGTGTTGAGACTCAATGAATTGGGTGTTTTGTCATATTTCTCATTTTTGTGAATAATCTTTTGACAGACTAGTCATTAGTGATAGTTTTGGTTGTCCTTCGGGTAGAAGGCAGCCTTCCCGCCCCGGTTTTTAGGCGTTTGGCGGGTGGTAACGTGTTTTACGGGACACATCAATGAGCGACAGTACTGCGGCCCCCGAGGCTGCTGACAGCAGTAAAAAAGTTTCGAAGGTTTCCGAGGCGGTCATTCGGATCGCTGGCAATTCGCAGGATGGCATTCAGTCGATTGGCGGCTTTCTTGCGCGCTTGGCCGGGCGTAGTGAGCAGGACGTGATGACGTTCATGACCATCCCGTCCACCATCTCGGGCGGGCCGTCGATTTTCCAAGTTCGCATTGGGTCGGGCGAGGTGTTGTCCTCTGGCGATGAGGCGGATGTCCTGTTGGCGTTTTATCAGCACAGCTACGAAAACCACGTCGATTTCTTAAAGGAAGGTGGCATTGTCCTTTATGACTCCAGTCATGTGGAACCGAACCCCGAGTTGGAGAAGAAGTACCGCCACGTGGGTTGTGCGGTGACTGAGTTGACGGTGGAAGCCATCGGCGGCACGGCGCGGGACAAGGGGAAGAATATTTTTGCATTGGGCCTGATTGCGCGGATGTTTGACTTGGACGCGGCCCGGCTTGAACAGCTCATCGTCGAGCGGTTCAAGGGCAAAGCGGCGAGCATCAGCACCACGGCGCTTACGGCTTTTCACGCGGGCTACGCGTATCCCATTGCGACCATCGCGGAGCTGTATGAATTCACGGAGCCGGAGCCACGCGAAAAGGAGCAGGTGGTTTGCAACGGCAATGAGGCGTTGGGCTACGGTCTATTGGCTGCGGGCGTGCGGTTTGGAGCTGGATATCCAATCACGCCGTGGTCTGACCTTATGGAACTGCTTCGTCGCGAGCTGCCAAAATACGGCGGCGTATTTGTGCAGGCGGAGGATGAGATCGCGGCGGTGTCCATGGCGATTGGTTCGAGCTACTCGGGGCGCGTGGCAGTTACGGGCTCGAGTGGGCCGGGATTGTCCCTCAAGAGCGAGGCTATTGGCTGGGCGGTCATGGCGGAGGTGCCGCTGGTGATGGTGGATGTCCAGCGTGCGGGCCCATCTACGGGCATGCCTACCAGCGTGGAGCAAAGTGATCTGAACATCGCCTGCTATGGTGCGCACGGTGATTCACCCCGTGTTGTCTTGGCCCCGGCGAATGTCGAGGACTGTTTTTATATCGGCATCGAGGCGGTAAATATTGCGAGGAAATATAGTGTACCCGTGATCATCCTGACTGATCAGGCGATCTCCACGCGGATTGAGGCATTTTCCATGCCGGACTTGGAAAACCTGGTGCAGGATATTTCTCCCTCGTTTGAGCCGCAGGCTGAATTCAAGCCGTACGACTTGGATGCTGCGGATGGGATCACGCCCCATCAGCCGCCCGGCACTCGCATGGAGAGTGGCAAGTATCCCGTGATCACGGGTCTTGAGCATGACGAGATGGGGCATCCGACCAGTTCGCCGGTGTTGCATACGAAAATGCAGGCCAAGCGTCGACGAAAGCTCCAGAAACTTGGCGCTGAGTTGTCGCGACCGGAGGTTTATGGGCCGGAAGAAGGCAACGTTTTGCTGGTTGGCTGGGGGAGCACCCAGGGCAGCATGCGCGAAGCAGTGGAGCGTGCGCGCAAAAATGGCGACAGCATTAGTTGCATGACCATCCGCCACATCATGCCGCTGCCAGAAGGCTTGGAGGGAATCTTTGATGGATTCCATCATGTGTACGTGGTGGAGACCAACGACGAGGGACTGAATGGTTATGGCCAGCTTTGCGGGTTGTTGCGGGCGAAATTTTGCGACTCAAAAATTGAGGGAATCAACAAGACCGATGGCCTGACTTGGCGCGTGCGGGATATCCTGAAGCGTGTTGAAGAAAAACTGGAGTCCGACAAGGAGTAACTTTTTGACAATGAGTACAGTCGTAGCCGAGCCCGAGGAGCGCAAGCCGCTGACGAAAAAGGAACTGGCCGCCGATCATCCCACGTGGTGTCCCGGTTGTGGAGATTTCTCCGTGTTGGCGCTATACTTCAAGCTGATCCAGAACCGCGGGCTGCACCATGAAAAGGTGACCACTGTGGCGGGCATCGGTTGCAGCAGCCGGTTTCCCTATTTTGTGCAGGCGCACGGGGTGCATTACATTCACGGGCGGGCACTCCCGTTCGCCACTGGCGTGAGTCTGAGCCGGCCGGACTTGCACTTGTTTGTGTTCGGTGGTGACGGAGATGCGTTTTCCATTGGAGGAAACCACTTCACGCACACTGCACGAAAAAACGTGAACATGACCTACGTGGTGATGGACAATAGCGTGTACGGCCTGACCAAGAAGCAAACCTCGCCCACCTCGCCCATTGGTTTTAAAAGCAAGACGGACATGTGGGGTGCGATGGATCAGCCCATCAATCCTCTTAAGCAGGCCATATCCGCTGGGGCCACCTTCGTGGCGCGCACGACGCACACGAATCCCAAGCACCTCCTCTCGATGATGGAGGCGGCGATGGACCATAACGGATTTGGTTTCATCGAGTGCCTGAGCGAGTGTGTGGAATTTTATGACGGTGCATTTGATGCCAGCAATCCGCGCAAGGGAGGGGAATTCAAGGAAGTGCCGGAGGACCATGATGTTACCGATGAGCATGCGGCCTACAGACTGGCCAGCGAACCATTCCCGGGCCATTTCGGAATTTTTTATCAAGTCGATCGCCCCTCGAAGAATGACAAGGAATACGAACTGAATGCCAAGATGCAGACGAAGGTGGAGGGGTTGAAAGACTGGCAGATCCTCCAGCAGAATTTTGACAAGATGAAGTAGCCACAATTCGTGGCGTTTTGGATTCGCAAACTCAAGGCCATCCGGTCGATCCACTGAACAACGCAGGGATGTGAATATTCTGATATTATGAGAATGCGATTTAGAATTATTCTAAATCTTGACTCTTGAAAGCCTACCCGTACAGTGACAAAATCATGAGCGACGTAAAGGGCAGAACTGTGTTTGTGCCACCCCGGCGAATGCGGACGGAAACTGATGAGCGCATTGCCGGGGCCGGCCTGCGGCCCACGGCGCAGCGGAGCGTGGTGTACGGCGTGTTGCTTGATCATGCCAAGGAGCATCCGACGGCCGATGAGATTTTTATACAGGCCAAGGCGGAGAAACCGGAGATTTCGATGGCCACGGTTTACAACTGCCTCGACGCGCTGGTGAAGCATCATTTGGTGAAGCAGGTGCATCTGGATCGCGCGGCCACGCGGTACTGTCCAAACATGGATGAGCACGCGCATTTTCTGTGCGAGATGTGCGGTGAGGTGACGGATTTTGAAGGGACGGCCAAGCCGCGCACGAGCGGGTTTCGCGTGCCGCGGGGATTTCAAGTGACGCAAACTGAGATGAACATGCGCGGGGTGTGCCCCGAGTGCGCGAGTCAGGAGGGGGCACGATGAGCAGCGAACAGGAAGTCATCGATCAGTTTGTGGAGCAGGAATACAAGTGGGGTTTCTACACGGAAGTGGAAACGGACACGCTGCCGCCGGGGCTGGACGAAGATGTGATCCACCATATCTCGGCCAAAAAGGAGGAGCCGGAGTGGCTACTCGAGTGGCGGCTGAAAGCTTTCCGTCATTGGCAGGAAATGGAGGAGCCGCACTGGCCGCATGTGAATTATGAGCCGGTGGAATATCAGGGCATCAGCTACTACTCTGCGCCGGGCGCAAAGGACAAGGATCGGCCGAAGAGTTTGGATGAGGTGGATCCGAAATTGCTGGAAACCTACGACAAACTCGGCGTGCCTTTGCACGAACGTGAGCGGTTGGCAGGCGTGGCGGTGGATGCGGTGTTTGACAGCGTGTCCGTCGGCACCACGCATCAGGAGGAACTGGCCAAGCACGGCGTGATCTTCTGTTCGTTTTCTGAGGCGGTACGCGATCATCCGGAGCTCGTCAAAAAATATCTCGGCACGGTGGTGCCGTATACCGACAACTTTTTTGCCACGCTCAATTCGGCGGTATTTAGTGACGGTTCGTTTGTGTACATCCCGAAAGGAGTGCGCTGCCCGCTGGAGCTGAGCACTTATTTCCGGATTAATGCCGCGGAGACGGGGCAGTTTGAGCGCACTTTGATCGTGGCTGATGAAGGGAGTCACGTGAGTTATCTCGAGGGCTGCACGGCGCCGATGCGTGATGAGAATCAGCTGCACGCGGCGGTGGTGGAACTGGTGGCGCTGGGCGATGCGGAGATCAAATATTCCACCGTGCAAAACTGGTATCCCGGCGATGAGGACGGTAACGGCGGCATTTACAATTTTGTGACCAAGCGCGGGATCTGCAAGGGCGATCGCTCGAAGATTTGCTGGACGCAGGTGGAGACCGGCTCGGCAATCACGTGGAAATATCCGAGCGTGATTCTGCGCGGCGCCGATTCGGTGGGCGAGTTCTACTCCGTGGCCCTCGCCAACCTCGCGCAGCAGGCCGATACCGGCACCAAGATGATTCACCTCGGCAAAAACACCCGCAGCACGATCATCAGCAAAGGCATCTCAGCCGGCAAAGGCCAGAACAGTTATCGCGGCCTGGTGCAGGTGGGCAAGAATGCCACCGCCGCCCGCAACTTTACCCAGTGCGATTCACTGCTGATTGGCAGTCGCTGCGGCGCGCACACCTTTCCGTATATTGAAGTGAAGAATCCCTCAGCCAAGGTGGAGCACGAGGCGACCACTTCGAAGATCGGTGAGGACCAGATTTTTTACTGCAACGCCCGCGGCATTGAAACGCAGGATGCGGTGAACATGATTGTGAACGGCTTCTGCAAGGAAGTCTTTAGCGAGCTGCCGATGGAGTTTGCGATGGAAGCGCAGGCGCTCATGGACGTGAGCCTCGAGGGCAGTGTGGGATAATTTAGCATGTTGGAGATTCAAAATCTGAAAGCGGGCGTGGAGGGCAAAGCGATCCTCAAGGGCGTTAATTTATCGATCAACGCCGGCGAGGTGCATGCCATCATGGGCCCGAACGGCAGCGGCAAAAGCACGCTCGCCTCGGTGCTTGCCGGTCGCGACGGCTACAACGTCACCGGTGGCGAGGCACTCTACAATGGCAGCGACCTGCTCGACCTCGCGCCGGAGGAACGCGCCCGCGAGGGGGTCTTCATGGCGTTTCAGTATCCGGTGGAGATTCCGGGCGTGAACAGCGCCTACTTTTTGCGCTCGGCCGTCAACGCGGTTCGCACCCACCGCGGCGAGACGGAACTCGACGCGATGAGTTTCCTCAAGGCGGTGAAGGAAAAAATGAAGGAGCTTGACCTAAGCGAGGATTTCCTCAAGCGCCCGGTCAACGCCGGATTCTCCGGCGGCGAAAAGAAGCGAAACGAGATTTTGCAAATGGCCATGCTCAACCCGCGGCTGGCCGTGCTCGACGAGACCGACTCCGGCCTTGACATCGACGCGCTGCGCATCGTCTCAGCCGGCGTCAACCGGCTCAGGGGCCGCCACAACGCGCAGGTTGTCATCACGCATTACCAGCGGCTGCTCGACTACATCGTGCCGGACTTCGTGCACGTACTGCACGACGGCCGCATCATCAAGTCCGGCGACAAGTCGCTGGCGGTTGAACTGGAGGAGAAAGGCTACGACTGGCTGGCCAAGGAAGCCGCATGAGCCAAGCTACCGCCACAGACCCGGCCGCCACCCCGGTGGAGGCGTTTGCCGCGATGGAGCAGAATGGCGCGGCCCTGATGCCGCTGCGCAAGGCCGGCTTGGCCCGGTTTGCCGAGTCGGGCTATCCATCGATTCGTGACGAGGATTGGCGGTTCACCAACCTCAGGCCGCTCACCGAACTCCCGTTCCGGCCGGTCGCCGCCCCGCTTGCCCAAGCGCCTGAGCCGGAGCACCTTGATGGGTTGACGTTCGGCCGGCTCGACGCCGACCGGCTGGTCTTTATCGATGGCCATTTCAACGCCGGCCTGTCGCAAATCGCCGAACAGCCAAGCGGCGTGACGGTCTCCAATCTGGCTCGCTGCGAGGGGGAGCTTGGCTCGGTATCTGCGGGCGATGACAACCCGTTCGTCGCGCTCAACGACGCCTTTTTCACTGACGGCTCGCTTATCCAAATCGCCGACGGCCAACGCTTGACCAAGCCGGTTCATCTGCTCTTCGTCACCACGGCAAGCGAGGAGGCCGAGGCGTCACATGTCCGCAACTGGATCGATGCCGGGGCCAACTCACACGGCACGATCATCGAGTCGCACCTCTCGCTTGGCCAAGCGGCGACCGTGACCAACGTCGTCACCGAGACCCGTGTCGGCGACGGTGCCAATGTTGAGCATGTCAAGTTTCAAGATCAATCGGCCAAAGCGTTTCACCTAGCCTCGCTCCACTCGGACCTGGGCCGAGATGCGCGGTATGCGTTCCACTCAATCGCGCTTGGCTCGCGGCTGTCGCGCAACAACCTCCGCATGCGGCTGGCCGGGCCGGGCATCGAGTGCGTGCTCAACGGGCTGTACATGACGCGCGGCCAGCAGTTGGCCGATCATCACATGATTGTCGACCACGCCGCGCCGCACTGCGACAGCCACGAGTATTTCAACGGCATCCTTGATGACCAGTCACGCGGCGTTTTTCACGGCCGCATCCTCGTGCAGCCCGGCGCCCAAAAAACGGACGCCAAGCAGACCAACAAAAACCTGCTGCTCAGCGACGATGCTACGGCCAACACCAAGCCGCAGCTCGAGATTTATGCCGATGACGTGAAGTGCACCCACGGCGCGACGATCGGCGAGATGGATGACGACTCGATTTTTTACCTGCGCGCCCGCGGGCTCGATGCCGGCACGGCACGCCGGATGCTGATGCATGGGTTCGCCGGAGAGATCGTCGATCGCATCCGGCACGACGCCGTGCGGGAGGAACTCGATGCGTTGGTGTGGGATCGGCTCGAGACAGAGCAT
>PBLV01000043.1 GCA_002721895.1 Verrucomicrobiales bacterium | reverse complement strand
TCACCGGGCTTGCCACCTTCACCGGGCTTGCCACCTTCACCGGGCTTGCCACCTTCACCGGGTTTGCCGCCTTCACCGGGCTTGCCACCTTCACCGGGTTTGCCGCCTTCACCGGGCTTGCCGCCTTCACCATTTTCCTCTGGCTTCTCCAGTAACTCGTCGAGTTCTTTGTTTTTGTCTTCGAGTTCGTTGCCTGCTTCCTGGGCGGCCTTGCGAGCGTCAGCGGGTTTGTCACCTTCCTTGGCTTGGGCCATCTTTTCGCCCACCTTCCGGGTCTCCTCGCCGACCTTCTCGACCTTCTCCCCGTTTTGCTCACCCAGTCTCTTTTGATGGCGTCCCGCCCGAGCTGCCTTGGCCCCGGCTTGTTCAACCTTGTTGGCCAAGTCATTCTGTTTTTCGGCTGGGCTGCCTTTCTTACCGCCACCCTGGCATTGTTGGCAAAGCCCCTTGGCGGCTTGAGCAGCCTGCTCGGCTTCCTTTTGGGTTTCCTCGGCGGCCTGTTTTTGCTCCGGCTTTTCGGCCTGAGCTGCGGCTTGCTCGGCTTTCTCGGCGGCTCGTTCCAACTCCTGTGCTGCCAGTTCCAAATCCTTGGCAGCTTCGTCCAGTTTCTCTTGGGTTTCTTTTTCTCCCCCGGCTTTCTGTGCTTCGGTTGCTTTTTTTGCCGCCTTCTCCAAAGCCTCTTTGGCCTCCTGCAAATCGTCCTTGGCACCAGCTTCGGCTGCTTCATTCTTTTTCTCGATCTCGGGAACTTGGTTTGCCAGTTCCTCGGCTTTCTTGGCGATGTCGCCAGCCTTCTCTCCCGCATCCTTTTCTTGCTCTGCATTGTCAGGCTGCGCAGGTTTTCCGCTCTTCTCCGCGAGGTCTTGGGCTTTTTGGGCGGCCTCGCGGGCTTCCTTTTCGGCCTTGGCGGCGGATTGTTTTTCGCCATCCGCAGCGCCTTCCTTCTTCTGTGCCTCGGCAGCCTTGTCCGCGGCCTTATTCAATTGTTCCGCGGCCTTGTCTAATTCCTTGGCAGCTTCATTCATTTTTTCGGCGGCATTTTCCTGCGCCTTTGAGTCGGCTGCTTGGGCAGCTTCCTCGGCTGCTGCCTGAGCATTTTCAGTAGCCTTCTCCAAGGCTTTTTTGGCCTCGTTTAACTCCTTGTCAGCCTCTGCATTGCCGTCTTGGGCTTCCTTTCGAATCTCAGGCACTTTCTTGTCCGCCATCTCACGGGCCTGCTCGGCGATTTTTTCCGCCTTCGTTTGAAACTCGTTGGCCCCGGGTTTGTTGTCCTCAGCGTCCTTGGCGGCCTCGGCGGCTTTGCGGGCTTTTTCAACCGCTTTCTCGGCTTGCTGTTGGGCTTGTTCTGCGGCGGCCTTTTCGTCGGGATTGTTGTTCTTGGCGGCGGCGTCCTTGGCCATGGCGGCGGCCTTTTCGAGATTGTTCGCGGCTTTCTCGAGATCGCTAACGGCGTTTTCAATGGACTTCTTTTGTTCAGGGGTGGGTTCGTCTTCTTGGGCCGCGGCTTTTTCCGCCTGGGCCGCGGCCTTTTCCAGATTTTCCCTGGCTTGGTTGAGTTCTTCTTGGGCCTCGGCCTTGCCCTTCTCAGCGTTTTCCTGGATGGGTGGGATTTCGTTCTTGGCAATTTCGCGCGCGACATCGGTGAGATTGCCGATGGGGTCGAATCGGCCGGCCAAGTCTTTTTGTTCCCGCGCGGCTTTTTCGATGTCTTGCTTGGCTTCGTCGGCGGTCTGGTTGGCGATGTTCTCCAGTTCCTCCCTCATGTTGGCGTCGTTTTTGAGCGCATTTTCAAGGTCTTTTAAGGCGTCCTCAGGCTTCTTGGCAGCCAGCTCCATCAATTTCTCGAGCTGGCCAAACTGTTCATGCATGTCCTTCTTGATGCCCAGGTTCTCCTCGGCTTGCCGCAGCTTTTCACGGGTCTCGGCGATGGCCTCGGGATCGCCGGCTTCCAGATTGTCAAAATGCTGGGCCAACAAGTCGAGTGCCTCGGCAATTTTGCCCTGCTGCTCAGCGGCTTTCTCCAAGGATTGCTTTTGCGCGGGGGCATTCTTGGCTTCGATGCCTTTCTCGAGCGCCTCGTGGGCGGCTTCGGCGGGCTTGCGGATCATTTCCCGTCCGGCATCCGCATCTCGCGCCCTTTCACGGCCGTCCTTGGTGGTCATGTTTTGCGCATTGGCGTCGCGCTGTAGTGCCTTCTCGATCCGCTCCAGCCGGCTGTCCAGTTGCGTCTGTTCATTGGCCAACTGTTTCACCGCGTCCGCCTGCGGTTGGTTGCGTTCACCCACCTGCATGGCCTTGCTGGAGGTTTGTCCCTGCAATTGGCGGAATTTGTCCGCGAGTTTCCGCAATTGGCCGGGCAGCTTGGGCGCGGCGACCTGCAGGGCGCGCCGGGCGTTCTCGAAGTCGCTCCGTGAGGATTCGCGGGCTTTTCGCACATCCTCATTCAACTTGTTGAGCTTGTCGTCAACAGCCTTGGGGGCGCGGTCCGCGGCCGTGGCTGAAAAAGTTAAAAACACCGCTGCACACAAGACGGCGGTGAACCGGAGTTGCCTGGGAGATCCGATCATGTTCATGCCTAGTTCAATATCGTTCACTTTTGGTTTTCTTCAACCCCAAAAATACCGCCTTTTGATTTTCGCTCATTCATCTCCAAGGTGACATCGCGGGAAGCCTCGCTGCCGCGGGCGTTGTCAATCAAGTCCACCGCCAAGTCGCCCAGCCCGGCCTCGCGCATGGCGGGAGGCAGACGCCGGAACAACTCGCGCTGCCAATCCCAGTCGCGTGCACGGAGTGTGTTGATGTCCGTGGCGCGCCTTTCCCAGCGCTCATGTTGGGCCAGCGCCTTGAGGCTGAGTTCCAACTCGGTAAGTTCATGCGAAAGAACCAGTGATTCCAACGCTTTACCCAACGGGCCGACTACCTTTAGCTGGTCGCCGGGAGGATCATCGATTTCATCCAGATTTTCGAGTCCATTGGCGGCATCGGCCAGGTCTTTTAGGAACAAATGATCCGAGTCCGGCCGTGTTCCTTCCAGCGCCGTGCGTTTGCGCAACAGCTTGATGGCGGTGTTCCACTGGTGGCGAACTCTGGCGCGGTTTAAAGGGTTGTCGGTATTGACCAGTTCGGTGAGGGAGTCATGCAAATCGGCGACGGGCACGGTTGGTGGACCCACGACGGATTCCAGTTCACGGCGGGCCTTGGCGGCTTCATCAAATTGGTTTCGTGCGGCAGGGCGTACCATCTCGGCGACTTGGGCTACTTGATCCTGCATGGCCTCGGATGGGGCAAGCAGGGCCTGTGTGGGTGGGATGGCCTGTGCGAGGGACTGAAGGGTTTCGCTGGCTGCCTTCAAATCAGCGTGCGCCGTGCGAAATTTCGCCGTGACATTCTTCGGAAATCGGGGGGCGGCATTGGTGAGGAGTTGGCTGACGGCAAGCACTTCCTGCAGGGCGGCGTTTTGACGCCGAGCCAGGCGTTTCCAGACATCGGGATCCTTGCCTTCATCTGCGCGGGCAACGCGGTTCATGAGGCGCTGGGCGTGGGTGAGATAGTCGGTATGGTCAAGCAGCACGGCGGCTTCGTCGGCGGCGAGTTGACAGCGGGCGGCGTCTTCCAGAAGGCTGGCGGATTGGTCGAGTTGAGTGATGGCGGCGGAGACGAGCTCGGCGCGGACGGGGCGGTGTTTGGCGGGATCAGCAGGAAGGGCGGGGAGATGAAGCTTGAGCGCCTCATACCAGTCCAGCCGCATGCGGGCGACGGTCGCGCCGAGCAGGGCCAACTCGGCGGCATCGCGGCCGGCACGGCTCTTGGCGATGGCGCGAAGGAGTGCCTGGTCGGCCGCGGCGAGGCTGGAGGAGAGCTTGGGTTGGACGTCATTGAAGTCATCGCTGGCCTTGCGCAAGTCGCCGAGGGCACCGTCGCGAGCCTTTTGCTCGAGATTACCGGGGATGATGGCGCGGACTGCGGTGACTGCCTCGCGCAGGGCGGTGGCGGCCTTGAGTGCATCGCGCTTGGGCTGGAGTGCATCGATGCGGGCGGTGTCGAACACGGCCGATTGAACGGCAATGGCCAGTGTGCCGGTATGGTTTGTCTGTCCCTTGACGTCCACGGCCGCAAGCCGGGTGAGCACGCGATCGCCAGGGCGAGCATCCAGTTTTAACAGGTCAAGGGGCAGGCGAATGCTGGCGTTGGCTTCTGGGAGGTTGGGAAGCTGAACAACGTTGGTGGCCCAGGAAGCGTTGCGATCAGATCCTTCAACGCGAATGAGTTGGTGGATTGTTTTCAGGTTTACGTCGTCACTGGCGTCGGCCTCGAGGACAAGGATGTCCTCGGGTTGTCGGCTGATATCGCTCTCGGGCGCAGTGATGGTGATTTCAGGAAGAGCGTCGGGAATCGCTTCGATGGGATACTGGTCATCCTCGCGATTGGGTCGTCCGCCCTGAGCGACAAGCTTGATGAGATAAAGCCCGTTAGTGACGGCATTAAAAGTGGCGGCGCGGATGGCAGGTTTGGTGGGATCGGGGGGCAGTAGTTCCACGAGGTTGGTTATGTGAGGGAACTGTACCTCCAGCTTGGCGGATTCCACGGGCTGGTTCAACTCGATGGTAAGATCAACATCAGAACCCTGAAGCACTTCGACTTGCCCGGCTTCATTTTCAATGACCTTTGGAGGCAAGCCGGCATAAGAGGGGAAGATGTATTTTTTTGTGAAGGCCAGAATCTGCGGTGGTTCTTGGGCTGTGGCGCTGAACCAGTGGGTGGTATGGCGGTCGGCATGGAAGCGGAACCTCATTTCGCGGGATTCCATCTTGACGCTGGAAACAAAGCGTGAGGTGCCATTGCTGTCGGGATCATTGTTCATGATGACCTGGCGGATGTTGCCCTCGCCATCATCGGTCTCCAGGTAGGGGTTTTCGTGGAGAACAATGTTGCGTACCTCGATGAGCACTGGCAGCCGTTCGCCCAATGGGGCACGCATGTTGGCATGGTCGGCGGGGTCGATCAGCGTAATATTGCGGCTGGCGGCACTGCCAATGTTGACCCACCACGGGGCGGCCACCCTCAACAGGCGCGCTCGGCTGGCGGGAATGGCCCCGATGATTCCAATAATGAGTGCCAGCACAAAGGCCGCCGTCAACCAGCGGCCAATGAGGTTGAAAGGCAGAAGTGTGGGCACGCGAACCTGGCTCATCCGCTGGGCGACATTCTCCTGCAACAGTTCACGGAAGACCGTGGAATCGTATCCCTGCCCCTCGGCGACATTGCTCAACTCCACGGCGGCCAGCAGATTGTCGCGGAGATTGGGATCGGCTTTTTCCATGAGGGTGGCGAGGCCGCGTTCATCGGGCACGCGCAGGGGGCGCCACAGGCAGGTAATGGCAAAGGTGAGAAGCACGAACCCATAAACCGAACTGGCGGTCCATGCGCGTGCGTTTTCATCGAGCGCCAAGGCGAGGTCGGTGGCGATCATCAGGAGAATGGCGGACAGCGCCGCGACCAGTGTGAGGGCGAGGCCGCGCCCCAAAAGCAGCAGCCTCCATCGACCGCGAAAGGCCGCGAGTTGGCGGCGAATAGCGGGATCGATGTGAGTTTCCATCACTTGGTTTTATAGCAGCCCGGCGGCCTTGCGCAGTGTCCACTCGAGGGTGAGCAGGACGATCAGGGGCAAAAACACCCAGAAGCTTTGCCAAAGTTTGCGTTCGTCGATGATCTCGCCGCTGGTGCTGTGCGGCCGAAGGTTTTCGACCAACTGGGCGAGGTCTTCCTCGGCATAATATTTCCCGCCGGAATCCGCGGCCATCAGCCGCAACAATTTGTCATTGCAATGGAGGACGCCCATCTCGCCTGTTGGGATGGAGGCGACGGTGAATTTGGTTCGCGCCTTCAACAGATCCTGAGGGACGCCCGGTACAATTGGGACCACCTCATATTCACCGCCATCCAACGATGGCGTGATACCGCGGTACATGGCGGAATTGAAATCCGGCTCCAAGGGTAGGCGCATCAAGGGTTCGCCGTTGCGCATAATCATGACGGCGGGCTTTAAATCCGCCTGCCGGAGGCGTTCCATGGCGGCGGGATCGCGCAGACGCATGCGGATTCGAACCTGTTCTTTGACCTCGTAGCTGGGTTCCCCAGAGTCTAGCTTGACGAAGCGGTCGGAGACGGCAAAGGGTTCCTCCATAATCCACTTGGCGGCTTGCTTCCAGAAGCGCTCGTGATGGCGGTCGGCCACCTCGTAGCGCCAGCGCCAAGTTTCATCGATGCAGGAATATAAAACGCGGCCTGCGCCATAACGACGAAAAACCATCGCGGGGGCGCGCCGGTTGCCTTCCACTACTTCCAGGATAATCTCCGCGCCCTCCAACTTGTTAACCAGCGAAACGCGGCGTGGCCCCATGAGGCCATTCCACACGTCCACATTGGCGGCGGGGTCGGACATCAACTGGACTGCAGGTTGCTCGCTTAATGGCCGGAGCTTCAGGTCCAAGCTGCGAAAATCCGATGCGCCTGTCCAGCGCACGGGGAACAATGGGCCGATGGGCGACTCGCGGAAGTTAACGAGCCGTTCCATGTGGCCGTCGATAAAGATGACGCCGCCGCCATTGAACTGGACAAAGTCGCGAATCCACTGGAGTTCCTCGGGATGAAACATCTGTGGCGCAACATCACCGATGATGATGAGTTGGTGGGCGAACAAGGCCTCGCGCGTGGCGGGAAATTGTCCGGGGCCATTGCCGCGCGGACCGAGGCCTTGCCGGCCGCTGGAATCGGCCACCACGGAGCGGACTTTCCAGCGCTCATCACGGTCAAACAGAGCGTAGAGGTAGCGCTGTTCCCAGCGTGGGCGTCCGTCGACCATCAACATCTTGAATTCTTCCGTGACCACGTTTACGCGCAGCACGGATTGGTTGTTCTCCTCGTCAATCTCGCCTTCCACAGGTGTCAGGCGGACATTGAATTCCAACGGCAGATTGGAGTACTGTAGGTCGTTGTTTTGCAGTTGCTTCTGTTCCTCTACAATGGACTCGATAGGGAACCGAAAGGGAATGTTGCGGCGGCCTGCCTCCGTGGTTACGAGGTCCTGCTCCACTAGTGTTCGGCCGTTGTGCTCGATAATCATGCGGAATGGCTTGCCCGGGGGCATGCCATCACTGATGACCACCTCGCCGGAGACGATGGTGTTGGGGAACACCTTGCCCGGCGCGGCGACCTTCAGGATAGCCAGGTCGCGCGGCATGCGGGTGGTGCCCATGCCGACGATGTGCATCTCCACGCCGCGGTTGCCGAGGCGGCGGGCAAAGTCACGCGCGCGCGGCTCGGCGTTGTGTTGGCCATCGGAAAACAAGATCACGAATTTTTGGGTGGATGATGGCAGGCCGAGGTTGATACCGGCCGCTTCCTCGGCATCCGCGATGACGTGTTTGTCAACACCCGTGACCAAGTCGGTAATGAAATTGTTGGTGATGGTTTGCTCCACGCCCAGGGATGCGGGCACACGCACCTTTTCACCTTCGGCGTTGAGGACTTCGGGATGCCACACCAGTCTACGGTCGTTTTCCTGCAGGGCGGCGAGGTCCGTGTCATGCTCGTCCGCGAGTTGCTCGAACACGCTTTCATCGCCACTGAGCAGGGCCTGTTGGAGGCGTTGCCAGCGTGGGGTGGTGTCGAATCGCTTCAGTGCGGCAACGACGGCGGGATCCGTTGCATTGCGGTCAGGGTCGGCTTCCAGCCAGCCGAGTTGCTCCATGATCCGCAGCTTGCGGTCGGTGTCCATTTGCTCGTCGGCCACGGTCATGCTCGCGGAGGCATCAGTGAAAACCATCACGCGCGTAGTGGTGCCCACGGGCGTACGGGTGACCAGCACGGGGCCGGTCATGGTGCCCATCAACAAGAGAACAGCGAGTACGCGGAGCAGTGGCAATACCCAGAGCATCCAGCCCGCCCGCCCGCGCAGGTCGCGCCGGTATAGCCACCACGAGAGTCCGGCGAAGACCGCGCCCAAGCCCAGCGCCACGGGCAGGGTCAAGTCGCCCGCGAAATGCAGCTCCGGTTGGCCGGGGTTGCTCGGCTGGGCCGCGGCCAGCATCAGGCTTTCTCCCGAGTCATCCATTGTTGCAGTATAAGCTCGCCAAGGCACAAAATCAACACGGACCATAGCAGCCATTTCCAAATGTCCAGCACGCTGGCGCGGTCATTCTCGGCTCCCTTGTAGTCCTCCAGCGAGTCAACCACCTGTACGTCCAAATCCTCGGCCAGTTTTTCAATCTCGGATTCCTCCAAGGGTGTGAGGTCGCTTTCCGCACGGTCGGTGTTCACGACATAATGTTCCACAGTGTTATCCGGCCGTCGCAGCACGTAAAGCCCCGGTCGTTGGGTGTCTTCAAAACGCACTGTGCCACGCGCGCCATTGGCGGCAATCTTCAGGTGATGTTTTTCCCCTGCGCGCCCCTGCAGCTTGACTGTCAGGGCATCTACCTCCTCGGGGCGGTAATAGGCCAGAACCGCCTCCTGTCCCACCTCTTCCGGCGGGAAATGCGCCACCACCGGCTGGCCGCTGGAGAGGTTGCGTTCCGGCGCCACCGATGAGGCGAGGTAGACCACCAATTGCTGCATCAACGGCACGTAATATTCGCGTAGGATGCCCTGCAGCCATTCCTCATCGCAAGTGGTGGTGCACAACAGCACGCGGCCGTCATCCACCTTGCGTTCCACCAGATACAGGTCGCCGGTCGAGAGCCGTGCCATTTCGCTGTAGGGCGGGTCATCGGGTTGCTCCACCAGCGTCATCCACTGGTGAATTTCCGAGGTGATGGTCGAACGGCCGGTGAACATCTCCAGTGCGGCGTGTTCAAATGGTCGGCTGCTGTCCACCGTGGCGTAAGGTGTAGGTTCGCCCTCGCGGTTTCTGACCTCCTTCAGCGGCGCCGGAATGAGGCCCATCGGTGCGAGGTGTTGATTATACCAATCCACGTCCACTTGGTCGCCCATGAACCACAATACGCCTCCGCCTTGCTTGACATAGTCAGTGAGGGCTTCGAGTTGGCCGCCCTTGCCTTCTGTCAGCCGCGGTACGTTGGCCATCACCACCACATGGGCGTCCTTGGCGGCGTCCGCATCAAAATCCTCCGCGGCCACGACACGCACATCAAACAGGTCTGTCATGCCCGGGTATTTCACCTCCCGGAATGGCTGAAGCGCGATCCGCAGGAAATCCGATTCGCCTTTGAAGTCGATCCTGCCCGCCAAGGATTCCTTGCTGGGTTCGCCATCTACCACCAGCACGGGCACGTTGTCCCACACCTTGACGCTGGCGAGGTACGAATTGTCAGCGCGCAGCTTGTCTTGATCGGCCACCACTTCCACCACATGTGTGCCCGGCTTTTCAAAGCTGTGCTTGAAGGGCTCACCCTGACCGGTCACTGCCACGTCTTTTTGTCCCTTACCCAACTCCGCCACGGATCCGCGAGGGCCGGTAGGCTGGCCGTCCACACGGAATGTCACCGGTAAATCCTGCCGGTCCTTTCTGCTGAAATTTTGCAATACCGCCCGCACCTGCAATTCCTGCTTGGGCGCGAGGGGGAGCCTAGGGTATTCCAGCGACATCACGGCTAGGTTATCTTTCTCCCCCTTGCCAGCGCGGAGCAGGGTTACGCGCGGTGGGTTCTGGCCCATGCGCATGTCTTTCAGGTTTTCCTTTAATGCGGCTATTCTGTTGCTGCCCCAACTGACCTTTTGGAAATCCGTCACCACCACTACCTCGCGTTGGCCGTGCGCCATCTTGCCCGGCGCCATCAGATTTGCGACTGACCGGAATGCTTCTGGCGGGTCTGCCATGCCGTAGCCCGCTTTCATTTCCTTCAAGTCATCCGCCACGTTGTCGAGGATCGTTCGAGGTTTGGAATACACCGGGCCGCCTGGCATACGGATGACTTGTACATCCGATCCTTTGCGCAGTTCCCCAACCAGTTGCAGCGCCAGCTTACGTCCCTTGTCGAAGGGCTTGCCGCTGGCATCCTCATATTCCAGCGAATAGCTGTCGTCCATTACCAAGGCAACCGACAATTCGCGGTCACCCCATTGGAAGCGTCCTTTGCCGTCGAATGTGGCCAATTGCCAAATCACCCAGCCAGGCAGCGCGAAGATGACAACGCAAAAAAGCCATGCCACCATCGGTGCCCGGCTGCGGGCTAGGGCCATGATGGTGGCCAGTGCCAGCCCGGCGAAAACGGCGACGATGACCCAGTCCCACGCAGATTTGGTCCCGAGGATTTGGGGCTGTGCTAGGCAGGCCGCAAGCAGCAGCGGGATCATCATCCGTAGCAGCATGAGAAACCAGTTCTCCAGCCGGAGGCGGCGTTTCTGCACCTTGTTGGTCGTGTCGAGCAGGTGCATCGCGCCCCACTGCAGGGTGCGGTAGCGGTTCTTGTTGAACAGGTGGATTAGCACAGGGATTGAGACCGCTGCGGTGCCCCAGAGCAGGATGCCGTTCAGAAAGGTCATGCGGCCACCCGGTTGCGCCGGTTCATATACCCGGCCAGTGCCTTGTCAAAGGGTTCATCGGTGCGCATGGGCACCAGTTCCACGCGGTTCTTGCGACAGCCCAGCCGCAGTTCCTCCTCGAATCGGCGGAAGTTCTCAAGGTAAGCCGCACGGTAGCTCAGCGGATCGACCTTGCGGAATTGTGAGCCGTTTTCCAGTGACTGGAATCGTGTCCAATCCCGGAAAGGAAACTCCACCTCGTCGGGGTCGAGGATGTGGAAGAAAATCACCTCGTGCATCGCTGAGCGGAAATGGGCGAGGGCCTTCAACAGTTCCGGCGTGTCGCCAAAGCCATCGGAGAGAATCATCACCAGTCCGCGTCGTCCCATGCGGGGTGCGAGGGAATGGAACACTTGGCCAAGGCTGGTCTCGTTCCCGGGAGCGGAGGCGACCATCGCCTCAAGCATGCGGCGCAGATGGCCGTCATTGGAGCGTGGTGGGATGTACTGGCGCAGCTTGGTGTCGAAGGAAATCATCCCCACGCTGTCACGCTGTTGCAACAGCAGGTAGGCCAGTGCGGCTGCGAGGCGGACGGCATAAGTGTGCTTGTTGATCCGGCCCTCGCCGCCGTAGCCCATCGAGCCGCTGGAATCCAGCAGCAGCGTGGCGCGCAAGTTGGTTTCCTCCTCGTATTCGCGCACGTAATAACGGTCGGACTTGGCGTAGACCTTCCAGTCTACCCGGCGGATTTCATCTCCCTGCACATACTCGCGGTGCTGGGCGAACTCGATGCTCACGCCTTTCTGCGGTGAGCGGTGGATGCCGGTGATGAAACCCTCCACCACCTGCTTGGCCAGCACTTGAAGGTACTTGATGGAGGTCAGTTCGCCCGGCTTCAGGTAGTCCGTGATGTGCGCCATGAATGTTTGCCCAGTGGCGTCAGGCTTTGCCCACCGGGATTGATTCGTCGGCCTGGGCACGTGGCACCTGTTCGATCAGCTTGGTGATGATCTGGTCGACGGAAATGTTTTCCGCTTCCGCATGAAATGTCCGCAGGATGCGGTGCCGCAGCACGGGGTGCGCCAGTGCCGTAATGTCATCGATGGTCACGTGGAAACGCCCGCGCAACACCGCACGCACCTTGCCGCCAAGAATCAACTGCTGGCACGCGCGAGGGCCGGGTCCCCACGAGATGTATTCCTTGGCCAAATCCAGCGCCTCCGCGTCATCGGGCCGCGCATGGCGCACGAGGTCGAGCACGTAGTTGGTCACATGATCCGGCACGGGAACCTTGCGGACCAGTTGTTGGCACCGAATGATTTCGCGGCCGGTAATCACCGGCTTCACCTCGGCGGTGAAGGCGCCCGTTGTGCGCGCGATGATCTCCCGCTCCTCGCCTTTGCGTGGGTAGTCCACGTTGATCTTGAACATGAACCGATCCCGCTGCGCCTCGGGCAACGGGTAGGTTCCCTCCTGCTCGACAGGGTTCTGTGTGGCCAACACGAAGAACGGCTCGTCCAGCGGGTAGGTCTTTCCACCGACGGTTACGGAGTGTTCCTGCATGGCCTCGAGCAACGCCGCCTGCGTCTTGGGGGGGCTACGGTTGATTTCATCCGCCAGCACCATCTGCGCGAAAATCGGTCCCCGCATGAACACCAGACTGCGCCGGCCCTCGGGGTCATCCTGAATCACCTCTGTGCCCGTGATGTCCGCCGGCATCAGATCCGGCGTGAACTGCACGCGTTTAAAGGAAAGGTCGAGTGCCTCCGAGAGGCTCTTGATCATGTAGGTCTTCGCCAGCCCTGGCACACCCTCTAGCAGTGCATGGCTGCGGGCAAAGATGGCGATGCAAATCTGTTCGATGGCTTCCTGCTGGCCGACAATCGCCTTGCCCACCTCCTGAGTCATCCGCTTGTGGGCGTCGGACATCAGCTTGGCCATGGCTCCGTCGTCCATGCCCGTATCCTTGTCAAAGGCTGAGGGCTTCGAGCCGCGCGACTGCGAGACGTCGGCCGTGATCTTGGGGACGATTAAAAGCGTGTTGCACTGCGGGCACTTGATCTGCGCGCCGGCCGCCGAGGCGTCCACCGTCAGGTCCATCGAGCACGCCGGGCATTTGATGACAATATCCATGACAAGCCTTAACAATAAGGTCGCCCAATTCTAGCGGAATGCAACCCGCGTTGTCCAACCCGCAGCCGTTATTTAATCGGCTCCAGCGTGAACGGGTCGCGCAGCGGCAGGTCGGTCAACGGGCCCTTCGAGAGGGTCTCCAGTTTAATCGGATGATCGGGGTGGCCCTTGAGGATTTCCTGCTTGTTGCCGGTGATGAGGATGACGACCTTGGCGGGGTCGAGGTACTTCTTGGCCACGCGCTGGACGTCGGCCTTGGTCACGGCGGCGACCTTGGCGCGGTAGTTTTTAAAGTAGGCCGGGTCGGTCTTGGCGCGACCGGTGAATTCCTCGCCGGCGAAGGTGCCCGCCACCTGCCCCTTGGTCGCGAACGCCTGCGGGAAGGTCTGGATGAAGCTGTTCTTGGCCGTCGCCATCTCCTTGTCGGTCACGCCCTCGGCGGCGATCTTGCGCAGTTCCTCCAGCACGATCGAGGTGGCGTAGAGTACGGTGCGGCTCTTGCTCTGGAAGCCGGCCACGAAGGTGCGCGGGAAATAGGTGCCGCCGGGAAAGACGCTGTACGCGCTGTACGCCAGGCCCTCGTCGGAGCGCACGCGGTTGGTGATGCGGCTGGTGAATCCGCCGCCGCCGAGGATGTCGTTCATCACCTGGATGGCGTAGTAGTCCGGGTTGTCGCGCGTGATGCCATTGAGCAGGATGGTGACGCGGCCCTGGTTCACGTCCTTGTTCACGAAATAAATGCCGGCCTTGGCGAAGGTCTTGTTGGTGGGGATGGCCCGCGCCGCCTTGCCTTTAAAGGGCCACTTGGCAAAGAGCTTCTCCAGCCGCGCCGTCATGTCCGCGCGCTCGAAATCGCCGCTGACGGCCACCACGAAGTTGGCGGGATGAAACCAGTCGCGATGAAATGACTTTAAATCATTCTGCGTCAGCGACTCGATGCTCGCCTTGGTGGGCAGCCAGTTGCGGAAGAAGTGCTCGCCGTAACCCAGCCGCAGCAGGTTGCGGCCCTCCAGCCCGCGCGAGTCGTCGTTGCGCTGCTTCATGCCCGAGAGCTGCTGCGTTTTAAACAGATCCAGCCGGTCCTGCTGAAAGCGCGGTTCCGTCAGCACCTCGCGCAAAATCGCCATGCCCTCGTCGAGGTCCTTCGAGAGCAGGTTCAGGCTCACGCTGCCCGAGTTCTCGCCCACGCTCGAGCCCAGCCGCGCCGCCAGGAACGCCAGCCGCTCCTGCAGCGCCTCCGCCGTGCGCCCCTTCGTGCCCGCGCTGGCCAGCAGCCCGCCGGCCGCCGCGGCCAGTCCTTCCTTGCCGCGCGGCACCACGTACTTGCCCGTGCGCACGCTGATGGAAATCGTTACCAACGGCAGCTCCGTGCTCGGCACGATATACGCCACCGGCCCGCCCTTCAGCTTCACGCGGTAATCCGCGCCCACCGGCGGCTCGTACTTCAATGGCGGAAACTTCAGCTTCTCCGGCCGATCCGGAATCTCCGCCGCCACCACCGGCAGCACAAACGCCGCCGCCAAGCCAATCGTTAAAACCCGTTTCATAAAATGTTCTCCCTCGTGCTGCCGGCATCTTGCCGGCAGAAAATCGTTGGCAACCCCTGCCGGCAAGATGCCGGCAGCACATTCATTTTTTCTCTAGTTCCGAGATCCGTTTCTTCAGCGCGTTCACCACCACTTTCATCAACGGCGGCGCCTTGGCCCCCGCCTGCGCCAGCCGCGCCTCCAGCCCCATCAACTGCATTTTCAGCTTTGCCGCGTCCTTCTCCGCATTAATGGAGCCGATGATCTTGCGCGCCGTCGCCTTCTGTTCCGCGGTCAGCCCCGCCAGCAGCGGGTCGCCGCCGCCCGTGCCCGGCTTGCGCGTGTAAATCGCCACCGCGCGATTGATCTTCGTGAAATACTTCTTCGCCACGCGCTGGATCTCCGCCGGCGTCACCGCCTGCAGCCGCGGACCCGCCGCGTTGATCTCCCGCCAGCCGCCCGTGCCCTCCGCGCGCATGATCGCCATCAGGATCGGGTGGTTCGACGACAGCCGCCGGTACTCCGCCGCCGCGAAGTTGTTCTTCACCTTCTGCAGCTCCTTCGCCGGCACCGGCTCCGTTTTTAATTTCTCCAGTTGCGCCAGCAGCGCCGCCTCCGTCTCCTCCAGCGACTTGCCCTCGGCCAGCTCCGCGCCGATGTTAAACTCGCCCGCGTACTTCCGCCCGCGCGTCCACGCCCACGTGTCCGTCGCCAGCTTGCCGCCCAGCACCAGCTCCTTGTGCAGCCGGCCCGTGCGCGTGTGCAGCACCTGCGCCAGCACGCGCAGCGGATACGTGTCCTTGTGCCCGAATGCCGGCGTGTGGAAGTAGATGTCCACGTTCGGGTTCGTCTCCGCCTCCGCGTAAAAACGCTTCTCCGCCTTCTGCGGCATCTCCAGCGTCACCACGTCCGGCGCCTCCCGCGCGCCCTTCTTCAGGCGCCCGAAATATTTCTCCGCCAGCTTCAGCGCCCCCTTGCTTTCAAAGTCCCCCACCAGCACCAGCGACAGGTTCTGCGGCGCATAAAACGTCGCGTAAAACTCATCCGCCTGCGCCTTGGAAATCGCCGGGATGTCCGACGGCCAACCGATGATCGGCCACGAGTACGGGTGCGACTCCCAGAACAGCGAGTTGAAACTCTCGAAGAACTTCCCCAGCGGCGTCGACTCCGTGCGCATCCGGCGCTCCTCAAACACCACGTCGCGCTCCGCGTAAAACTCCCGGAACACCGGCCGCAGCAGCCGCTCGCTCTCCATCCACATGAACAGCTCCAGCTTGTTCGCCGGCACCGTGATGAAATACGCTGTGTGGTCGTAGCTCGTGTACGCGTTCATCTGGCTGCCGCCGTTCGCCGTGTAGATGCGATCGAAGTCGTTTTTAATAATAACCTTCCGGTGCTCCTCCATCAGCTTCTTGAACTCGGCGTTCAGCTCCTTCCACTTCTTCGTCTTCTGGTCCGGGTCCTGCAGGTCCGTGATCTCCCCGCGCCGCCACATTGCCCGCATCTTGCGCTCCTCCCCCCGCATTGCCTCGCGCACCCGCTCCTGTGCCGCCATGATCTCCTGGTCCTTCTTAAAATCCTTCGTCCCGATCGTCGGCGTCCCCTTGAACATCATGTGCTCAAACAGGTGCGCGATGCCCGTGATCCCCGGCCGCTCATTTGCGCTGCCCACCCGCGCCACCCAGCCGCCGGAAATGCTCGGCGCGTCATGCCGCTCCACCAGCAGCACCTTGAGCCCGTTGGAAAGGAAATGCTCCTTCACCGGCACCTTCTGGCCAAGCACGGCCACCGCCGGGAACAGAAAAAGAAAAACCAGCTTCTTCATGTGAAAGCGGAAGCGAAACACCAAACCAACACCCCGTCAACGGCGAACCCCGTCAGCCGGCTGTGTTACAGCTTGTCTTGCAGCAATGAGCCGAGCTTGATTCCGAATTTGGGTCAGCAGCACTATTACGACCGCACCCAAGGCAAACCCGCCGCCTCCGCCCAGTGCGATGAGCGACTGCCGCAGCCGATCTTCGCTCATCCAGCCAAAGTAGCCGAACAGATTCAGTGCCAGCCACGCAATGCCGCAGGCGTAAAACAGCCAGGACATTTGTTCGATATCCGGCTTGGGCAGCGACCAGTCGATCCTGTTGCCTGCCTTGGGCGGGGGCGCGACCTTGGGCTTGGCACCGGGCGCGCTTTGCGGGTCGATGTTCAGGAAATGCTGCCGCCTCTGGCGTGGGGGCAAATTCAAGTCCTGAGTCTCGGGGACGGATTTATTGTCTGTGGGAATTTTTTGGCAAGTCTCCTTGGTGGGTTCCTCCGGGCGCGGGGGAATCGCCTGGGTGACGCCAGCAAGCTTCACGGCTTCGGCCAGCGCGCTGATCTCCCGGGCGGTCATCCAGTCCGTGTCCGCCGCATTTCGCGTGAAGGTGTCTCCACAAAACCCCGGCACTCCCTGCAACTGGCGGGCGGTAAATGGCCCGGCCTGTTTGCCGTCGCCATCCTTGATGAAATAAATGTCGTCCATGGGCCTCGGGCATTGTGACGCGGTCCCCTGGGATTTTCAATCGTGGTTCGCGCCATTCATGTTGGTTGACGCAGGGCCGATGGCCGCGCAACATCCCGCCCAAATGTCCACGCCGGTCATCCAGACCCAGTCCCTCACCAAACAATACGGGCCGCAATTGGCCTTGAGCGATGTGTCTCTGGCGGTACCTCCCGGCGCTGTGGGCCTGCTGGGACCCAACGGCGCGGGCAAGACCACGCTCATCAAGTGCCTCCTGCAACTCGTCCCTCACACGCGCGGACAGGCGGAATTGCTTGGGCGCGATGTCACCCGCGAGGGCCGCGAAACCCGCAAGCGCGTGGGTTATGCCCCGGAGCAGGATTGTCACATCCCCGGCATGGTCGGCTGTGAATACGTGACCTACTGCGCGCAACTCAACGGGCTGCCCTTTCAGGCCGCGCGACAGCGGGCGCATGAGATGCTCGATTTTGTTGGCATGGGTCAGGAGCGTTATCGCGAGGTGGACACCTATTCCACCGGCATGAAACAGCGCGTTAAACTGGCACAGGCCATTGTGCACGATCCGGAATTGGTCTTTCTCGACGAGCCTACCAATGGGCTGGACCCTGCCGGCCGGGAGCAAATCCTACAGCTCGTCCAGAACCTTTGGCGGGAGCACGGCATGACCGTGGTGCTTTCGTCACACCTATTGCACGACGTGGACCGGATTTGTGACCAGATCATCATTATTGCCCGTGGCCAAGTGATGGTTCATGACACTCTCAAGAATTTAAAACAACGCAAGATCGGTATTGCCGAAGTGGTGCTGGCGGCGGGCCAAAGCGAGTTGCAAACCCTGCTCACGGGCGAAGGCATGCCCGCCGAGGTTTTGAGCAACGGGCATGTTCGCGTGGAATTGCCCGGCGATGACATCGCGCCCGTGTTGCACCTCCTGCATGCCCATGGCATTCGACCCTTGGAAATCATCCCCAGTCCCAACGCCTTGGAGGAAATCTTTGTCCAAGCCTTGGCCGGCAGCCATGACGCAAATTGAACAACAATACCAGCACTGGGATGGCGCCCATGAAGGCATTTGGCGTCGGCGTTATGTCATTGCCCGCGGCGCTCTGGAGGGCTGTCTGAAGCTAAAATGGCTGCAGCGGCTGGTGGCGGGCTGCTGGCTGGCGGCGCTGGGGATGATCATTCTCCTTTTCTTCTACAGCCAACTGGTGGACAGCACCAGCGCGCTGGCCGATTGGATGGGCGCGGAGGATGCGCAATTGAAGATGGTGATCGTTTCCCTGGAACTGCTGATTCAGGAAAAGCCCGCCCTAGCCATCAGTGTTCCTTGGAACCTGGTTTTCGGTTTCTATGCGCTGATGCTTTTCTATCCCACCATGCTGGTGTTGACGGTGGCCGTGCCGCGCATCATTGCGGCGGATTTGTCCAGCAATGCGATTGTGGTTTATGCCTCCAAGGCGGTCAGCCGGTGGGATTATCTCCTAGGCAAATTCGGGGCAGTGGTGGGCTTGCTGTTTCTCACCTGGGTGGGGCCGTTGGTATTCGCGTGGCTGGGGGGCAACTTGTTGGCGCCAAACTGGACCTTCTTTTGGCATACGCGGGAGGCCTTGACGGATTCGCTGGTCTTTGGCCTTGCCGGTCTGGGCTTTCTGGCCGTGTTGGCACTGGGCGTCTCTTCGCTTTCAGCCAATGGGAAGGTGGTGACTTTTGCCTGGCTGGCCCTTTGGCTGTTGGGCTGGGGCATGGAAGGGCCCGCGGAGGCGACGCAAACCCAGTGGCTGCGCCATCTTAGTTTTCGTTACAATCTCAGCCAGGTGCATACCAAGGTTTTTAATCCGCGAGAGACATTCACGCGGCTTGATGCTTTTCGTCATGAAGATGGAATTGAGTCACCGCTTGTCCGCCCCATGCGCATGTTTACTCGGATGCAGAACCGTGACCTTCGCGAAGCACACCGCCGTGCTCGGGGACGTTTTTGGCGGGAGATAGACAATTATGAGAGGACGTTTAATGATGAAACAGAGGAATTGATTGAAAAAGAGGGAAACCCGAACCGGGATGAAGAGATCCGTATGGAACGAGCAATGGAATGGGATCAAAAGGAAGGCGAAATTCGCGGGAAAATCTTACGTGAGGAAGAGGAGAAAATCTTAACCCATCGTCAAAGGAGTTTTGGATTGGCCTTGTTCGGTCTGGGTTTTTTAATGGCATTGTCCGTCGGAGTAATAGCTCAACGGTTCAGGCCGCGATGATTTGCAAATGGTTGTCCAAGCAACAGAGTTGAGCCGTTGGTACGGCATTGTGATGGGGCTGAACAACATCAGCTTCATCATCCCCAATGGCCTCACCGGTTTGGTGGGGCCCAATGGCGCGGGCAAAAGTACGTTGATCAAGATCATCACCGGCCAAATCCAGCCAAGCTCCGGGGTGCTGGAGGTCTTTGGCGAACGGCCCTGGAATAACCCGGTGTTGCTGCGGCAGATCGGCTATTGCCCTGAGGATGACGCCATGCCGGATGACTTGTCGCCGCTGCCTTGGCTGGAATCGCTGGGCCTCATCTCCGGTCTGCCGCGTGATGAGGTGTCGGACCGCTGCGTTTCTCTGTTGCGCCGCGTCAAGCTGGGTGAGGCTCATTGGAGCAAGCGCATCGGTGAATACTCCAAGGGCATGCGTCAGCGGGTGAAGCTGGCGCAAGCTCTGCTGCATGATCCCCGCTTGCTGGTGCTCGATGAGCCGATGAATGGCCTCGACCCCATGGGTCGTCAAGACATGCAGGAGATATTGAAGGAACTAGCCCGTGATGGCGCCAGCATTCTCATCTCCAGCCACATCCTGCCCGAGCTCGAGGCGCTTTGCCCCAACATCCTCATTTTAAACTGGGGCCGCGTCCTGGCCAGCGGCAGTCAGGCCGAATTGCGCTCCCAGCTTCAAGGCGGTCAGGAACGCTATTACTTGCGCTGCGACGATCCCGCACGCATGGCCCGTGTGCTTTTTGCCGACGGACTGCTGAACGGCTTTCAACTGGATGAAGAGCAGCCCGGCGGCTTATCCCTGCGCCTGCGTGAACCGGAGGCGTTTCACGACCGGCTGCCCTCGTTGCTGGAGGAACACCAATTGACCCTCCACGAGCTGCGCAGCCAGGATCGCAGCCTACAGAACATCTTTGACCGCATCACCACCCAATGAACACGCCTTCCCCCAAACGCCACGAGCACACCGTTGATCCATTCGGCGCTTTTCTTGGTATGTGGCGTTTGCTTTGGCGGCGGCAGGTGGCCTATAAACGGCTGCTTTTTCAGGGAGGACTCATGCTGGGGTTCACTCTGCTCACGTGGCTGGCAATTCCTCCCGCGGGTCGTGTTTCATCGGAAATCCAGGCCGGCATTTTCCTCGGCTGGGTGGTGGGCTTTTATTTTCTCATTCTCATGCCGCTCACCTGCCTCAGTGTCTGCGGGGCGATGGTGCGTGAAGAGGTTTCGGCCAATACGCTGAGTTTTTACACCACCCGACCACTCAAGCGCGCGGAAATGTTCCTGCTCTTTTACTTCGGCCATATTGCCTGGTTGCAGCTGCTGTTCGCCTGTCTGACGCTGATGCTCTTTGCCGTGGGAGCCTTGCGTGGTGTCCCGGGCTTGAGTGAATTATTGCCGGTGTTTTTGGTTGCTCAATTTCTGGCGCTGATGGCTTGGGGCGCGCTTTGTGGCATGCTGGGCATGGCGCATCACCGGTATATCGTGGTGGGTATTGTATATGGCCTCGTGGTGGAGATCGGCATCGCGAATATTCCCACCAACATTGCCAATCTCGCCCTGTCGCATCACCTGTACACATTACTGGCGCATCATGGACCGTTAGCAATGGTGTTTCGCTGGTCCACCGAGGGTACGGGCACGGCGATCATTTGCCTGCTGGGCGGCACGGTTTTTTTCCTCGCGCTGGGCGCTGTGTTTTTCACGGTCCGCGAGCTGATGCCGGCCCAGAATGAAAAATGACTTTGGCTGGCGGTGGGTCCACGGCACATTGTCCGCATGGCATTGAAGATTTACCATAACCCCCGCTGTTCAAAGAGTCGGCAAGCGTTGGCTTTGCTGGAGGAACAGGGCGCTGAACCGGAGGTGGTCGAGTACTTGAAGACGCCGCTCACCAAAGCTGAATTGGCGGAGGTGATTGGAGCCTTGGGCCGAGTGCCCCATGACGCGGTTCGTACCAAGGAGGACGCTTATGCAGCCAGCGGCTTGAACCCGGACAGTGACCTAGCCGCCGTTTGCGCCGCGCTGGCCGCAGAGCCAATTTTGCTGGAGCGGCCTATTGTGGTGAAGGATAGCCGCGCGGTCATCGGCCGCCCCCCGGAGGATGTGCTGGGGTTGCTGGGTGGCTAGTGGGCAGCCTGTTCGAGGGCCTTGGCCAGTAGTTCGGGCGCGGATTTTTGGCGCATGAGCGTGGCCAGTTGGTCGCGCCGAACAAAGATGCCGCCGCGCCTTGGGCCGTGGTTCAGGTCCATCTCGAGTTCCACGTCATCGGTGATACGCACGGATGTCAGGGGCTGACCGCTTTGCGGGGAGAGAGGGGCCGATGCCGTCGCCACGGCTTCGCAATCCACGCGAAAAGTTTCCTTCACCTTTTCCTGCAACCTCACCTCGGCGCCTTCGGGTAACGGGATGGCGGGCGCGTTCATGGCATCGATCAGTGGAAGCGCGGCTTGGGCGACCTCGGCCCCGTGGCGTAGTGTGTCAAACTCCGCGCGCAACTCGGGCTTTTCGGCCAGCATCTCGTCGAGTTCCTCGCGCTCGTCTTCCGTGGCTTCACCGTTGAGCCGGCGCAGCGCGAGGTTGTAAAAATTTTCCTCATTGACCGCGATCGAGATCATGGAGAATTCCATCGTGGCCGCTTTCCCAAGGCAGATGGTGTCGCCATGACAAAGGCGCACGGGGGTCTCCAGCCGCTGGCCATTTACAAAGGTGCCATTGCTGGAGTCGAGGTCGACAAGGTACCAGTTGTTGCCGGCGGAGATGATGACGCAGTGGTGGCGGCTGACCTTGGGGTCGTCAATGCGCACGTTGCATTTGCGGCTGCGGCCCAGCCAGGTTTTGCTGCCGGCATGGGCGTAAAGATAGCAGGGCTTTTCGTCGGCGCGGATGAGCGAAACCAAGGCGCCGGGATGGGGGGTAATGTTGGGAGCGCCAACGGCGGGGGAAGGCCGTTCCAGCTCTTTGGCCTGATCTTTCAGGGCGCCGATTTCACGGGCGATCCCAGTCAGATGAGGATCGGTCATGCTGTCCTGATGATCCCTCAGCTTGGCGCGCAGGCGGCGAATGCGGGCGCGTTGGCTGGATTTTGCCTGCTGCGTTTCCAGCTTGAGCACCATTTGTTCTAGGCTGGCTTCGGGGGCGTCTTCGCGGACTCCGTTCAAAAGCGTTTCCAAGTGGCCCGGGGCAAACCAAAGCCCCTCACCACTGGCGGCACCGGTGGCATCAAGCAGTTTAAAGCCCGCCATAGGTTCCCCGGTGATGGGGCATTTCAGCGGTCCGGCTTGGCCAGCTAGTTGGGCGTCCAAGGCGTCCAACTCGGCGGCCAGCTGGCTGGCGTCACTCTCGGGCAGGTGATCCTGTCCCAGCGTTTGGTCAATGCGCTCCAATGTGCCCTTGAGCGCCTGAAAGTCCGGTTCGTTCTGCGTTGTCATGGCCCAGTTTTCCTTGCCTTGTTCTGTGGGTACATCGTGTTTCTCCCGTTGATTCTTACATTTTTTCTCGGAAAATTACTCCAGAAAAACGCGTAGTTCTTCTTCAATTCCAGATTTTTTCGCGATTTCCGCCATTTTTTTGAGACAGCGCGAAATGAAAACTCCCACGGATCCGATGGGCATGCCCATTTTTTCCGCCAACTCCTTTTGCTTCAGTTGTTCCACAAATGTGCCGCGCAAGAGGCTCTGGCATTTGTCCTGAAGTTGCTCAAGGCACCGCTCGATGAGCCCTGCCAATTCACGCTGGTCCAAATCATCCAGCGGTGAGGTGGTGTCGGGTGGATCGAACGCGATTTCCTCGTCATCTTCACCCAGGGGCGCGATTGTGGGCGGCGGCAGTTTGCGGATGAGATCTACCGCTTTATTGTGGGTGATGGCTGCGAGCAGTTTTTTTAGCTCACCCACTTCACTGACTTTTTGGGCTTTCTCGATGACTGCTTCCATGGCTATGAGCGCCACGTCCTCCACTTCGCTCGGATGCATCCCGCCCAGCTTGTTACGCGATACGGCGATGGCGGTGGGGTAAAGCCAGTCAAAAGCCAGCCGCCATTCCGTCGCGTCTCCCGCCTGCAACTTTGCCAAGTCAGGAATTTGCACGGCGGCTCTTATAAGCCCCGCGCCTTGCCCGGGCAAGCCTCCCCCGGCGGGCGCGCGGGAGCTCAAAAAAAGTGGGTTGCGGAAAATTAAAAATGGACGGAGGTTGCGTCACGTTGGATGATCGCCGTAACCGCCTTTTTTTCTATGGCATGAGAGTATTTCTTTGGACGCTGCTGTGGGCCGGCCTTGGGTTGGGCGTGGACCCTGCCTTGGCGCAGTTGGGCGGTGGGCCGTGGAAGGTGGAAAAGGTCAATGGCCGGGTACAGCGGTATGGGGGGGAAATTCGGCCGGGCGAAAAGGTGTGGCAGCTTGAGGGGTGGCGCCAAGCCAACGGGGCGGCCCAGCAGCATCTGCGTCAGCAACAATACCGGCGCACGGGATTACCGGGCAAGCGGGTGCGGGTGACCTACATCGGCCAACCGGGCGCGGCGGCGTTGAGCTGGCATGAACTGGAGTACATGCGAAACGCCAGCGAGCAAATGATCCAGTATTTTGCCACACGCTGGGGTTGGCGTGTGCGGCAGGGATTCTATTTCAACATCGTTCTTTACAGCGACTGGGATGAATTCAAGGCCAAGACCGGCCAGCGTCAAGCCATGGGGTTTGCCCTCATTTCTCCGCGCACTCGGGATCATGGGGAACTGGTTTTTTATGCCGATCGCCGGAACGCGCGCGCGTGGGAGGAACTGGAGGCTACCATGCTGCATGAGATGTTTCATAGTTTGTCGAATCATTGTTATGGGGTGTTTCCCACCAGCATGGAGGAGGGTTTAGCTGAGTGGCTTTCCCTGCGGCTGGCGGCCAACGGGAAAAAACTGATCCCGGACCGTAACAAGCAGGCGGAGAAAATGGGCCAATTTTATCTCAAGGGAGAAGCCGGAAAGTTCATGAGTGCCTACCTGCGGGCCGATAGTTATGAGGATTGGGACAAGACCTTTGGGAGCCGCGGTGTGGGTTACGTTTTGGCGGAGCAGTTGGTGGATTATTTCATGAGTGATGCCGGCCGGTCCCGGTTCTTTGTGAAGACGCTGCACAGCGCGGCCGGGCCATCCTCCAACGCGAAGTTTGCCCGACTGATGGCCAGGGATTATCCAGGTGGCTTGGAAAAGCTGGAGGAGGACTGGAAAGACTGGATGCAGGCGAAATTCAAGGGCGGGGCCGCCGCACAGGTGGCTGCCCAGCCACGCCCCGCCTCCGGTGGAGTCCTGCGGCTTGATCCAGTCACCGGGCTGCCCCTGAAGCCGGCAGCTCCACCTCGCATTGATCCAAATACAGGGCTGCCATTGGCACCTTGACGGACGGTTGCCAACCATGAGGCATTGTGGCATTTTGACCTCATGCGTGAAGCAGTTTTCACCCTTGCCCTCGCCGCGTGTCTCACGGCGGCCGATGTTCCCAAGGACAAACCCAAGCCCGAGCGCGTTGTGCCCGCGCGGAAGATCACGCCCGATGGTTTCGTGATGGAAAACCTTGTGCGTGGTTCCGATGATCGCTGGCATGTGAGGGGGGAAAAACAGCCCTTCACCGGACTGGTGGTGGATACGATCTTTCGCCGGGTTTACGAGACGCGATACCTCAAAGGGTTGAAGCATGGTTCCTACACCATCATTCATCCCAACGGCGTCATTGCCGCGCGGGGCATCCATCGCGAAGGCAAACGGGTGAAGCATCGGGAGTGGGACATCGAGGGGGGACAGATTGAGCTGGATGCCTGGAACTTTGACGGCACGCCGCGGAAGAAACAGTGAATCGTTTCGCGTTGCCACGGGCCGGGGAGTGCTCCAACTTCAACGCGGTGAGGTTTAGCGCCGTATACATTGTGCTACTTTCAACGGTTCTGGCCGGGTGCGCCTATATGCCGTGGCGGGGGCCCAAGGAAAAGCCGTCCCCCGCGGTTGCCGGAAATCCGCTGGCCGTCTCCCTTCAGCAGGTGGAACAACGAGCCAACGGGTTGTGGTTTTTGAAGGATGCCGAGCGTCCCTACACCGGCCGGGTGGAACAACGGTATGCCAACGGCCAAATGGCTGCCGTCGTCACTCTGCTGGATGGCCAGCAGGATGGCCTGTATGAATTGTGGTACGCCAGTGGACAAAAACAACTGGAGGTGACCTTCAGCGAGGACCGCATGCATGGCACCGGGCGCGAGTGGTATGAGAATGGCAACCTGCGCCGGGAAATTTTTTACAGCGAAGGCCGCCGCCGTGGGCTCAAGGAATGGTACGCGGATGGCATCCAGAAAAAACTCCTCGACTGGGATGCCGATGGCATGCCGCGCGGTGTCACCGCACCGGGAAACAACGCCACGCGGCCTGTCCTGCCCCCGCCATCCGGTGTGGTGCCCGTTGCGCCCCCACCCGCCGCGCCGGGGCTGAAAGTGCGCGAGGTATTCTATGGCGAGGTGATTTTTCGCGGCCCGGACGGCTCACCGATTTCCGGCGCGTTTGGACCCGACACCTTCGTTTTTGTGAAGGGTGAGGACAAACCCTACACCGGCCGTGTGGTGGACAAGTTTCCTAACGGCAACCTGCGTGAAGAGATGCATGTGGTTGAGGGTCGTCCGCACGGCACTTGGACGGAATGGTACGCGAACGAGAAAAAGCAGTTGGAGATTCTTTACGAGAGCGGCGAGGTGAGGCGGCTGCGCATTTGGGATCCCTCTGGGAAGCTGATCGAACGTGGCCAAGGCAAGGGAAATGGAATTGGGCCAAGGCCCTGACGAGTGATGAAACAGCACGTGGCAGCGGGCGACCCGGCCACGGCGCACGCGGGCCGGGCACTGCTGGAAGCTGGCGGCAACGCCTTTGATGCCGCCGTGGCCGCCATGTTCACCGCCATGGTGGCTGAACCCACCCTGACCAGCGCTGGAGGGGGCGGCCATCTCATGGCTCAACCCGTGGAAGGATCCGCCTGTTGCTTCGATTTCTTTGTCGACATGCCCACGGGCAAGCCGGTTGGCGAGATGGACTTTGATGGTGTCTGGATATCCTTCGGTGCCGCTCGTCAGCAGTTCCACATTGGCCGAGCCTCTGTGGCCGTGCCCGGGAATATTGCCGGCCTCCTGCATGTTCATCAACGCTTGGGACATGCCTCTCGCCGCGATGTGTTGGCCCCTGCCATCCAGGCCGCGCGCGATGGCGTGGAATTGTCCGCGCAACAAGGGCATATCATCGGCATGCTGGAGCCCATCCTCACCCGTGAGCCGGATTCCGCCGCCATCTTCGCTCCCCAAGGCATTCTGCTGAAGGCGGGGGAAATTTTTCGCATGCCTTGCTTCGCCGATTTTTTGGAATCGCTCGTCACCCAAGGCCCGAATCTTTTTTACAAGGAAATCGCCGGCAGAATCACGGTTCCCTTTAATGAAAACGGACTGCTGAGCGAGTCCGATTTGTCCGGCTATACTGTTCACGAGCGCATCCCCCGCCGGACTGACTTTAAAGGCCATACACTTTTGTTGAATCCACCACCGGCCGCTAGTGGAGAACTCCTTGCCCATACGCTTGCTCGGCTGGATGCGCGCGATGACATAGGGCCTGGCGAACTCGTGGATGCGTTCTCCGAAACCGAGGCCTTCCGCCGTCCCGAGCCCCTTTCCCGTGGAGCCACCACTCACGTGAGCGTTCTCGATCGGCATGGCAACGCCGCCAGTGTAACCACCACCAACGGTGAAGGTTCCGGTCATGTCGCCACCGGTTGTGGCTTTCTTTTGAACAATATGCTCGGGGAAGAAGATTTGAACCCCGACGGATTTCATTGCCACCCCCCCGGCGCGCGACTACCCACGATGATGGCCCCCACTATTGTCCTGTGTGAAGGGCGGCCTGTCCTTGTCACCGGCAGCGGTGGTAGCAATCGTATCCGATCCACCCTCATCCAAGTCCTTGTCAACCACCTCAAAAACGGGATGTCTCTCGAAGCAGCCACCTGTGCCCCTCGTGTGCATCTCGATGGCCAAACTCTTCACGCAGAGCCCGGTGCTGCTACTGCCGGATCCTGGCCCGTCCGCCAATGGCCGGCCCAAGACGTTTACTTTGGCGGAGCCCACTCCGTTGCGCCCGGACAGGCTGCGGGTGATCCACGTCGCAATGGCCACGCGATGATTTTTTAAAATGAGCATTCCCTTTCATCCATCGCCTTCGCCAACCTTGGGCGTGGAGGTTGAGCTTCAGCTCATAGACCCCGCTACGCGCCAGCTCACCCCGCGTGCTCCTGAACTGCTCGTGGCACTGGAAAACGATCCTCACGTCAAGCCCGAGCTGCTGCAGTCCACCATCGAGTTAAACACGGGCATTTGTGCTGATGTTCCCGCAGTCCGGTGTGACCTTGAGGCTACGCTTGCCCGGGTCCACGCCGCCTGCGATGAGCTCGGTATCGCTCTCATTTCCGCGGGGACGCATCCCTTTTCCACGTGGCCCGGGCAAAAGATTACGGACAAAGAGCGTTACCGCGCCCTCATAGACTGGGTCCAATGGCCGGCCAAGCGGCTGATGATCTTTGGTCTGCATGTCCACGTGGGCATGGACAGTGCCGAGAAATCTGTTGCTGTCTTCAACGCGCTCGCCGGATACATCCCACAGTTCCTCGCCCTCTCTGCCAGTTCGCCATTTTGGCAAGGCAACGACACCGGCTTGGCCTCGGTCCGTAGCAAGGTTTTCGAAACCCTGCCTACGGCCGGCCTGCCCGAGACGCTTTTGAACTGGGGTGAATTCCAGTCCTTCATGAACACCCTCATCACTGCCGGTGCCATCGAGAGCATTCGTGAAGTGTGGTGGGACATCCGGCCCCACCCCGGTTTTGGAACCGTTGAGCTGCGTGTTTGCGATGGGCTCCCCACGCTCGATGAATTGTTGGCTGTCGTTGCCTTCACCCACTGTGTCACCGTCTGGTTGGCGCGCGAATACGAGGAAGGCCACCTGCAACTCCTTGAGCGCCATTGGGTCACCAGCGAGAACAAGTGGCGCGCTGCCCGCTGGGGCTTGGAGGCACAATTGATCCTCGATGATCAGGGCACACAGGTCCGCAACGGAGACCGCATTGCCGGCATGCTCGAGAAGCTCGCCCCCTTGAGTCGGGAGCTGAATTGTTCGGACGAGCTGGCTCTCGTTCAGGATATTTTGGATCACGGTCCCAGTTGCCTGAGACAAAGGCAGATTTTTGGGCAAACCGGCCTCCTCGAACCCGTTGTGGATGCCCTTGTTCAGGAATGGCGTACTAACAAGCGGATAGATTCAGTTTAAAAAATCTCATTGGCGAAAGTTTGATTTGGGCACTCGAAACGGGTTTTTTAAAACACAGAGATTCACCCCTCTGTGTCTCTGTGGTGAATCACTTTAAAATTTCCTTCACCACTCGCGCCTCGGCGACGTGGGTGAGGCGTTCGTCGAGGCCGTTGCGGGGGTAAACGAGGTGGTGGTGATCCATGCCGAGGCAGTGGAGGATGGTGGCGTGCCAGTCGGCGATGCTGACGCGGTCTTGCACGGCGGCGAGGCCGATGTCGTCGGTGGCGCCGTGGATGACGCCGCCTTTCGTGCCGCCGCCGGCCATCCAGGTGATCATGGCGTTCTTGTTGTGGTCGCGCCCGGCCTTGGCGGCGTTTTTGTCGCCGGGCAACTGGGCGATGGGCAGCCGGCCGAATTCGCCGCCCCACACAACGAGGGTTTGGTCGAGCAGACCGCGTTGTTTCAAATCTTTCAATAACGCGGCGACGGGTTGATCGGTCATGTCACAGCAACCCTTGAGGCCGGTGCGGAGGTTGGTGTGGTTGTCCCAGATTTGAAAATCGATGAAGAGCTGCACGAAACGCACGCCGCGCTCGACCAGGCGACGGGCAATGAGGCAGCGGCGGCCGTAGCTGTCGGTGGCCTTGCCGCCGATGCCGTACATGGCCTGCGTGGCCTTGGTTTCGCGGCTGAGATCGAGCGCGTCGCTGGCGGCCAATTGCATGCGCGCGGCGAGTTCGTAGCTGGCCATGCGGGCGCCGAGGCGGGGTTGCCACGGGCGGCGGCGTTGGTGGGCGGCGTTGAGCTTGGCGATGAGGTCGCGCTCAAGGGTTTGCACGGCCTCGGGTTGATTAAAGGCGGGCTTGAGGTTGAGCACCGGGGCACCGGTGGCGCGGAAGCGGGTGCCCTGATGTTGCGGAGGCAGGAAACCGGCCTGCCAGTTTTGCGTGCCGTTGACGGGCAACTTGCCGGGATCCTCCAGCACGACGTAGGCGGGCAGGTTGCGGTTTTCCGAACCGAGCCCGTAGCTCACCCACGCACCGAGGGTCGGCAAGCCCGGCTGCATGCGGCCGCTGTGCGCGATGAACAACGCCGGCTCGTGCGTGAGATTCGTGGTGTGCATCGAGCGGATGAAGGCGATGTCGTCCACGCACTTTGCAAGGTGCGGCATCACGTCGGAAACCGGCATGCCGCATTGGCCGTATTGCGCGAAGGTGTACGGGCAACGCATCATCGAGCCGGCGTCCTGCGGGTTCTCCACTTCGCCGGCGATTTCGTTGAAGTACGACTGGCCGTGCAGCCGGTCCAGCTCCGGCTTGGGATCGAACAAATCCATCTGGCTCGGTCCGCCGTTCATGAACAGGTGAATAACCGACTTGGCCTTGGGCGCAAAGTGCGGCTGCAACGGCGCCGCCTCGGCCTCGCCTTCCAGCAGTGACAGCAACGCCCCGCCCATCATGCCGCCGGAGACGGATGAGAAAAAATCGCGGCGTGTGAGATGGGCGGCGTCAGTCGACATATTGAAACTCCGACGCGTTCAACAGCGCGCGGCAAATGTTGGTGAGTGCCTTTTGGTGGGCGGCCTCGGGCGTGGCTTTGTCGCCGAGGTCGGTTTTCCATTTGGCTTTCAATTGGTGGAGGGCAGCGGTGGTGAGTTGCAGTTCGGCCTTGGACGGCGCGCGCGAAAAGGCCAGCCAATGGGCGCGGGTGAGCTGGGCGGTTTCATCGGCGGCCTCCTTCATCACGCGCTCGGCGAAATGGCCGGCGATTTCGTGCACGGTGGCATCGTTCAAAAGATGAAGCGCCTGCGGGGCGACGGTGGATTGCGGGCGCTCGATGCAGTTGGGCTCCATGCGCGGCAGGTCGAAGGTGGTCAGAAAGGTCGGCATCTCGGTGCGGCGTTGCTGGACGTAAACGGAACGCCGCCAGCCATTCGCGCCGCGCGGGATGCTCACGAGCCCGTCGGCGCGGCCCTTGATGCCGTCGGGTTTGCCGCCGCGATTCTTTTCAATCAACTGCCCGGCCACAAACAGGAACGCATCGCGCAAGGCCTCGGCATCGAGCTTGGTGAGCGGCATGCGCGAGAGCAGGGCGTTGTCGGGATCGCGCTGCGTGTGGAGTTCGGTGACGGCGCTGACCCGCTGATAGGTGGCGGAGGTCATCATCAGCCGGTGCATCGTTTTAAGACTCCAGCCGCGCCGGGTGAATTCCGTGGCGAGCCAGTCGAGCAACTCCGGATGTGTCGGCCGCGCGCCGGCCTTGCCGAAGTTGTCCAGCGTGCTGACCAGGCCGCGGCCGAAGTGATGTTTCCACAGGCGATTGACCATCACGCGCGCGGTGAGCGGATGTTCCGGGCGCGTCAGCCACTGCGCAAAGGCCAGCCGCCGGCCGGTCTTGTCCGCCCCAGGCCAGGGCGAAATGGGGGCGTACTGACCGCCGAGGATAATTGGCGGCTTTGGCTGCACCATCGCGCCGGGGCGCAGGTAATTGCCGCGCGTGTAAATGTACTGGGGCGAGGGCGCACCGCGATCCCACAACGCGCGCGCCATCGGCTCGGGCGTGCGCTCGGTGTTGAGCTTTTTGATGGCGTCGGCATTTTTCTTTTCGCCGCCGTCGGCCTTGAGCTTGGCAATGGCGTTGTCGATGCGTTTTTTGTCGGCCGCCCATTTGGCATGCGCGCCGGGCAGGGGCAACAGGCGCGTGGGCCAGGCGACGTTGTAGCTGGAGCCGCCGCTGCCGTCGCGCGGGCGCATCCAGTCGTGCTCGTCCAACGCGCCCTTGAAGATGGCCAGCAGGCGAAAGTAATCGGCCTGCGGCACCGGATCGAACTTGTGATCGTGGCACTTGGCGCACTTGAGCGTGAGGCCCATCACGCCGCCGGTGAGCACCTCCATCTCGCGATCGATCACCTCCAGCCGGTCGGGCACGAAGGCGGTGATGTTGGCAAACGAATAGTCCGTGCCCAGCCGCAGGAAACCGGTGGCGACGAGATGCTCGGCGAGTTGGTCATCGGGAATGCTGCCGGGCTTGGCCAGTTCGTCGCCGGCGATTTGCTCGCGCAAAAATTGATCGTACGGCTTGTCGGCATTGAAAGCGTCGATGACGTAATCGCGATAGCGCCACACATGCTCGCGGATGGGATCGGAATTCTGCCCGCCATCGGAATCCGAATAACCGGCCAGATCGAGCCAGTAGCGGCCCCAGCGCTCGCCGTACCGGGGCGAGGCCAGTAGACCGTCGATCAGCCGCGTGTAGGCGTCGGGTGCCTTGTCCGCGACAAACGCGCGCACCTCCTCCGGCGTGGGCGGCAGGCCGGTGAGATCGTAAGTGGCGCGGCGAATCAGCACCTGCCGATTCGCGCGCGGAGCCAAGGTGAGCCCGGCGCGTTGGAGGCGTTGCTCGATGAAGGCGTCGATGGGGTTTTCGATTTTCGAATTCCGACTTTCGATCGCCGGCACTGCGGGTCGTTGCGGTTTTTGGAATGCCCAAAACTCGCGATCCGTTTTTTTGATGGGATACGGCTTCGGCTTCGGCGTCTCGCCCACGGGCGCGCCAAGCTCGATCCATTTGGTGAGCAGCGCGATCTCGCGTGGCTCCATCGGCTTCACGCTCGCCTGCACCACCTTGCGCCGCGGCGGCATTTCGCCGGCGTGAATTTTTTTGAGGACGAGGCTTTCCTTCGGCTTGCCAGGCACAATCGCCGGCCCCGACTTTCCGCCGCGCAACATCCCCTCACGCGTGCGCAGATCCAGTTTTCCCTCCTGCTTGCGCGGCCCATGGCAAACGGTGCACCGCAGCATCATCAACGGCTGAATATCATGCTGTGTGACCGTCGGTTGGACGGCGTGCGTAGATGGTGTGAAAAAGCATCCAAGAACGATACAAACGAACCACCAAATTGGCTGCTGAGGATGCCTCACTGGCACGTAGTTTGGGTGTTTGATCGGGATGTGCAAGTGCGTTATGGGCGGCCGTCCAGCCATGAAAAGCGGCTTCAAAGAGCCGCTAAACAGTGGATAACCTGTGAACAAATTTGAATAACTCCACCTTGTTTAACCGCGTTTTGCAGTTATTTTATCAACATTGAGCAACCCTTCGGGGCGGTTCAAGAGGGCGGCGAGTACCGCTGAACTGCAAGCCTTCGGGAAGGCGGTTCGCATGAGGCGCACCTTCGGGAGCGTGGATTGAGGAGTTAGGCGCCCGCTGGCCGGATTTGGAAAGTGTTCTCTCGGGAGTGCTGGAAGAAATTGGCAGGCCACTCGAGGCTTTGGTATCCCTTGGCTCTTGAGTGGCCGTTTTCTTTTTAGGTTCAATTTCAGGCTAACCACGGTAGATCGCCGTTCGTTTTGCTGCACGGTTTTTGTGGCCGGGTGTATTCAGCCGAGAATCAAGGCTTGGCCAGAAGCTGGAGTGTGGGCTTGAGGGCCTCGAGTTTCGCTTTTGCGTTTTCGATTTCGCGCTGAGAGTGGGCGTGTTGATTGCGCATGTGATCGGCGTGGGACTTTTTTTGGGTATAGTCGGCGTAGGCAGGGTCGTAATCCACTCCTACCTTGGCGAGTTCCAGTTGTGCTTGGTGATGAATTTCCCAAGCTGCTTCCTCGGCATTGCGGGCGGTGAATTCAGCTTCATGGGCCGGGGCACCGGCTTTGATGACTTCCCGATATTTCTGTCTCAAATTGGCGATGTCGCGATTGGCGGCATCAAGGTTGCGCAGGGCGGCGTCTCGTCTTGATCGAGCGCCGTTGAGCTGGCCTTGGTTGATGGGTTCCCGAGAGTGTAGGATGATGTCCCAGTTGGCTTCGGCCAGTTTTTGAAGGGAAGGATTGAGCCGGGACTCAATGGCGGATTGCAGGGCCTGATGGGCTTGGGCGTTGCGGGAGCAATCGTCGTCGAGTTTCTTCTCGGCGGCGGCGAAAGTGGCCCGGGTTTGTTCGTAAGCCTTGGCTTTGAGTTGGACGCCAGGGGCAACGGCCTCGTAAGGCGGGCGCACTTTTTCAAGGCGGGCCAGTGCCTCGGCCGCAGCTTTTTCAGCATCGGGCAAATTTCGAATAGCCTCGTGATAGGCACGTTCGCCTGCGGCTTGGCGGAGTTGCCAGTCCTTGTATTGCTTCAGGATGGCTTCGATTTTTCGATGCCGTTCACCAAGGAAATGATGGCCCAGTTCGGAGTGGCTTTCCCAGCGGGCTTCGGCAGTTTGGAAGGGGTGCGGGAGCCGGTCGGTGTGAATCGTGGCTACCTGTGACAAGGGGAATTCTTTCCGAGGCAGGCCAGTGCCAGTGAGTGTGATCTTGGCATTTTGGACGATGTATTTCCGAACGTTTAAAATGGAGCCATCATGGAGGCTTACGGTGGGGCCGGGGAGGGGCTTGAGCGCGGGGCGCAGAACCATGGCGACGGCGTCGATGCCGGGCTTGAATTTTCGCAACCCAAACAGGACGGAGCTGGCGCTGAGGGTGTTGTGCTCGATCTTGCGCAGTCGGCACTCGGTGAAAGTGCCGTCCAGTTCGAGGATGCCGGCGGGTTTGTCAGCGAGCTTGCGCGCTTCAAACAGCGTGATGGGCCGAAAGAAAATCATGCTCACGTTGAACCGAATGGTGCTGCTTTCATCGCTGAAGTAAACACGGTCGGAATCAGCAGTCTCGACTGTCTTGGCGATGAAAGAGCCATCGGTGGTGAGAACGCCGGCAGTGGGGAGGGCGATGTCGCCGGGATACCAAGTGGGCGCGGGTGTGTGTGGGACGGGCACGGGCTGCGGAATGCCGGGGCCGGCCCATTGGAGGGGGAAGAATTGCTGCGTGCTGTTGGGGTTGGTGCGTGGGGTATTGAGTTGCGCATGGACGAGCCTAAACTCGTGGCTGCCAGCGGCAAGGTCCAGAGAGCCGTTAAGGGGCGTGGGGGTGGTGGGGTTGTCGTGGCCAAGCACTCTTCGGCCGCCAATTTCAAGGCGTGTGGCTGCGTCGGTGGTTACTTTGAACGTGTATCGGCCCGGGGTGACAATGTGCAATTGGCCCGTGTAAATACGCGCGCGGCCCATGAGTCGAACCTGCACATTTTCGAGGGTGCCTTGAAAGTGGTTGTCGGCGGGATAATGGCCAACGAGAGTCGGGCGTTGATCAAATCCAACACTGATTCCCTCCAGCGGCTGGCGGGGAATAAGGCCGGGGGCTGGGGTCAGTGCGGCTTCGCGGCCGTCGACGGTGAGTTGCAGGTTGAAGTCCCGGCGCAGAGCGGCGGTGATTTTCACCGGTCGGTTCATCGGCATGGGGGTTTCGTCGCGCGCGGTGATCATTTGGTTTTCCATGCGCAGCACAAAATGCAGGTACCCGCCCTTGAGATAAATGGCGTAGCCTTCCCGATTGCCTCCATGGGCGAGAATCACACCATCCCCACCTAGCGCCGTGGCCGTGGTGCTGACGATAAAAGGCCTTTGCTCGACCAGCGGGGAGGTCCAGCGCAGGAGCGAGTCGCCCATCTTGAAATTGAAGATATGGCCGGCGCTTTCCAAGTTGAGATGGTCACTGGGCAATCTGCCGCTCAGGTCCACCGGCAATTGTCGGAAATCCTCCAGTTTGGCCCATTCGCCAAGATGGGTCTTGAAGGTGACGCCCCGAAGGCCAGATTTGGTGGCGGGGGCATCCAACTGGGCGCGATGGAAACTGGCAGCGGGCACCTTGCTGGTGCCCACGGACACGGAGCCGTCGGTGGCGAAATCCGCCTTCCCTCGCAACACTTGCCCAGTGCGTGTGTAGACACGATCAGCCCACACTGCGAAGGACAGTGCCAAACAAACGATGATGAATCCCGCGAGACGTTTCATGACCCATGGATTCGAACCGCCGGATTCTCCTGTGTTCGCGGTTTTCGATCAAGCCGTCATTGCGGACAAGGGACGATTTCCGGTGGCAATTTTATGGCCAACAAGTATGATGGCGGGCGTGCGGCGGATTTTACAACTGGCGCTTCCGGCTTTTTTCCTTCTGGGCGGAGTTTCCAGTGCCGCGCCTCCCAACAATGCTGCGGCCAAAAAAGCCATCGAGGATGCGTTTCGCGGTGCCCTTGCCAAGCCCGAGGGCGATCTTTCATCGGCCGACCTCCAGAAAGTCTCACGCTTGGGATTGGCCAACAAGAACATCACAGATCTCGCCCCGATTGCTCCCGCTGTAAATCTGCGCCAGCTTTGGTTGCACAACAACAGGCTGACGGACCTCGCCCCCTTGGCCGCAATGCGGCAACTCGAAACCCTGCACCTTGATCGGAATCAGGTCACGGACATTTCGCCCTTGGCCCAGTGTGTCAGGCTTCGTGTCTTGAGTCTGGACGGAAACAAGGCGCCCGGACTTGGTCCGTTGGCTGCGCTGAAACAACTCGAGTCTCTTTCCCTCTGGCACAGCCAGACAAAAGACCTTGGCGGTTTGGCTGGGCTGACCAGATTGCGATCCCTCGTTCTTTCCGGCAGCCAACCCGCGTCCCTTCAACCCTTGGCTGGCTTGCGCGAACTGCGTCATCTGGACTTGTCGCAATGTCAGGTTTCTGATCTTCGGCCCCTAGTCACCCTGGTCAACCTCGAGAGCCTTGTCCTTTCCAATAACAAAATCACAAACCTAACTCCGCTCGCTGGCCTGAAAAATCTCAGATCCCTGAAGCTCCAGCAAAATCAAATCACCGACATTCGACCCCTCGCGGGTTTGCACAATCTCGCCGAACTGGATCTCGACAATAACAAGATTGCCGAGTTGGCCCCGCTGTCCGGCCTTAAAAACCTGCGCACGTTGAACCTTACCGGCAACCAAATTCGCAAGCTTAAGGCCCTTGCCACGCTGCCTCTTTTGCGTGAGATCAATTTGAACAACAACCAACCGCTGTATGTTTTCGAGGTGGCTGACTTGCGGGAAATCATCCCGCGCGTGGAAATTCAGCACACTGCGACCCAAACCGAGATCCAATTTGTCAATCGCACCAAAACGCCCGTAACCATCCGCTGGGTCAACTTCGGTGGCGAACTTGAAACCTACCGCAACGGACTTCAACCCGGCGCGGGCTATGCACAAAACACCTACATCGGCCACCATTGGGTGATATACGATCCGGATGGCAAGGAACTCGGCCGCACCACCGCCACCGCGCAGATTACCACATGGGAAGTCACCGAAAGGGGGCTGAAACTCGTTCCCAAGCGCAGCGATCTCCCCCGTGGCAGCCGGCCCACCAACAACTGATTTTCAATGGAGGCGCACAAGATTGCCCCAATGTTGGGAAGCGCTTGATCCTTAGCCGCAACAACGCGGAAGTTTGCAATTTCTTAGGCCAGTTTTTCGGAACTAATCACCTTAGCGTTTTGAGCGTTTGTGGCGGCGAGGGCGGCGCGTGCTGCGGAATTTTCCGGGTCGGCGCGGGCTGCGGTTTTGTTGGCGACCAAAATTTTTCGGTGCGGGTAGCCTGGAGTGGCTGGCTTCTTCCGAATGATAAGGATGATCCAGCACAACGGGGACGGGGCGGCCCAGAAGCTTTTCAATGCTGTGCAGGAGCGAGCGATCTTCGGCGGTGCAGAAGGACCAGGCTTGACCATCCATGCCGGCGCGTCCAGTGCGGCCAATGCGGTGAATATAGGTTTCTGATTCCATGGGCAGGTCGTAATTGATCACTTGAGTGATGTCATCCACATCCAGACCTCGGGCGGCAACGTCGGTGGCGACCAGTACGCGGAAACGGTTTTGTTTGAAGCCTTCCAACGCGCGCGTGCGGGCGGCCTGAGATTTATTGCCGTGAATGGTCGCGCTACGGATGCCGGCTTGGTCCAGTTTTTCAGCCACGCGATTGGCCTGATGTTTCATCTGGGTAAAGAGAATCACCTTGCCGCCTTCTGTGGATTCCAGCAGTTCGAGCAGTAGCTTGTCCTTTTGTTTTTGGTGGACAAACAGGACAGCTTGCTCGATACGCTCGACAGTGGGAGCCTTGGGCTCGATAGCGATGCGCACGGGGTTGCGGACCATGGAGCGAGCCAGTGTTTCCATCTTGGCGTTCATAGTGGCGGAGAAAAACAAGGTCTGCCGTTCGTCGGGGAGGAGCGTGCGAATGCGCTCGATGTCGGGGATAAAGCCCATGTCGAGCATGCGATCCACTTCATCCAGCACAAATATTTCCACATGATCCAACTGGATGTGCCCTTGGTTGATCAGGTCCAGCAACCGGCCGGGTGTGGCCACCAGCACGTCCACGCCGCGGTGCATGGCCTTGACTTGCCGGTATTGGTTTACACCTCCGAAGATGACAGTGTGGGTGAGGTTCAGAAACCGGCCATAGGTTGCGAGGCTGTCACCGATCTGGGCGGCAAGTTCGCGGGTGGGGGCTAGGATCAACGCCCGCGGAGTGCGGCTGCTGGGACGGCGTGTTTCAAAGGACAATTGCTGAAGGAGCGGCAGGGCAAAGGCGGCGGTCTTGCCGGTGCCGGTTTGAGCGCTGCCAATCACGTCATTGCCATCGAGAATGGGAGGGATGCATTCGGTTTGGATTTTCGTGGGATCCGAATAGCCTTCGCTGGAAATCGCTCGTTGGAGTAAGGGGATCAAGGTGCCAAAAGCACCGTGGGGTCGGCCAGTGGGTTTCTTGGACTTGGCAGGGCGCTCTGCGATGTCTTGCGGGAATGCTTCATTCATTCCCGCACGTGAAAGGTGGCGCGGGTTATGCGGTGAATTGCCCTGAGATCGCGCATGGCGACGATGGGGCCGTTTGGCGGAGATTTGGCGTTTCCGCTTGGTGCGGGATTCAGTATTCATTTTTTCCGGTCCGGTCTGGATTGTTTCTTTTCCGCCGGACGCAGTAAAAGAAAGGGCCGAATTATTCGGCCAAGGCCATACCGACAAGCAGGCCTGACCTGGATCGGAATGTATTCGCATAAGTGGAGTGAAGAGCACTCCGCGAAAACCTCGTGAGCGGGGGTGACTACTTGAGATCAAGGGTGTTGGCAAGGTTTAAATGTGTTTTTTAAATCAAGAAAAGGTCGTGCGGTTCGGGTCGTGCTGCTTTTTTTACTGTCGAGTCAAGACGATGACGGTAGGGTGACGCATGACATTTGGGCTGGGTTGCGGCTGGTTTTTGGTTGGTATGGTGTCGGTTGGCACGGCGGCAGACGGTGTGCGAAAGCGGGCTTTTCATGGGTTTGAGGATTGCGTTGAATTGAATGATGCCTCTGCGCGCGTGGTGTTGTGTCCGGCGATGGCACGGCAATTTCGGCATTTAATGAAAGGCGGGCAATGAGCAGTACGGCCAATGTCCTGGCCGGTGTGCCGGCGGTGAACATGACTTTGTTTCATCGCATCCAATTTTCCGTGGGGGATTCGGCGTTTTTCGCCGAGCTTCCGGATGGCGAGACGGTGTTGTTGGTGCGGGATATTGAAATGGACCGCGCCAAGCGGTTGGCCAAGGCCGATCGCATCGGCTGTGCGGCGGATTACACGCCTGAAGACGGGCTGGACGGCGACCGCGACACGGCCCTTGCGCAAGCCGGTGCGGAATGTTTACGACAAGCCGGTGTGACAACCGTGCGCGCCGATCGCACTTTGCCGTATCTCTTCGCGCATCAATTGCAGCAGGCGGGCATCACGTTGGAGTACGATGGCGATTACGGCGTGCTGCAGCGGCGCGTGAAAAGTAATGAAGAGCTCGAACATCTGCGCGCGGTCCAAAAAATCACGGAAGCCACGATGGAGATGGCGTGCTCATTGATCGCCCGTGCATCGGCCGATGCCGAGGGGATCCTTCAACATGAAGGTGCGCCGCTCACTTCCGAGCGCGTGCGGCAGTTGATCAGTCGCTTTGTGCTGGATCACGACTGTACCACGCTGCACGATTCAATCGTGGTGACCGTGCCGCACGTGGCCGATTGCCATCACTTCGGCACGGGGCCACTGAAAAAAGATTTGCCGGTGATCGTCGATATTTTCCCGACCCATAATCACACCCACTATTGCGGCGATTGCACGCGCACGGTGGTGAATGGCGATCCTTCGGATATTGTGCGCGACATGCACGCCTGCGTGGTGCGGGCCAACGCCGCCGGTTGTGAGTCCCTGCGACCGGGCACCACGGGACAGGCCGTGCACGAGGCGGTTGCGGCGGTGATTACTGAAGCCGGCTACACCATGGGCGCGCCCACTACCGAAAAGGACGACGACTGGATTGGCATGCGCCACGGTACCGGGCACGGCATTGGTCTCGACGTGCACGAACCCATCCTACTCGCCACCGGCGGCGGCGAAATTTTGGAGCGCGAGGTGTTCACTGTGGAGCCCGGCTTGTATTCGGCCATTCACGGCGGCGTGCGCGTGGAAGACATGGTGGCGGTGACGGCTGCTGGCCACGAGAATTTTAACCAGCTCCACAACGGTCTGGATTGGCGATAATCGAAAGGAACTATGAAAATGAAATTCATGAAGAGCGGATTGCTTGCGGCAGCTTGGCTGTTTGCGGGGGAAACCATGGCGGCGGACGGGAAACACCTGTTCATCCTGTCCGGCCAATCGAACATGCAGGGGCATCGGCCGCAGGAGGCGTTTACGCCGGCGGTGGAGAAGGCGCTGGGCAAGGACAACGTGATTGTTGTGCAGGATGCGTTGGGGGGGCAGCCGATCCAGCGTTGGTTCAAGAAGTGGGCCTCGCCGCAGGGCGCGAAGCCGGCCAAGACGGGTGACCTGTACGATCGCTTAATGGGTAAGGTGAACCCCGCGATCAAGGGGCAAAAGCTGAAGACAGTGACTTTCATTTGGATGCAGGGGGAACGGGATGCAAAGATGCGATGGGGGCCAGTTTATGAGGCT
>PBLV01000042.1 GCA_002721895.1 Verrucomicrobiales bacterium | reverse complement strand
ATGATCGGGTCGAGGCCGTCGTTACCGGTTTCCATACCGCGCAGCGCTTTTTGCAGCGACTCTTGGAACGTGCGGCCAATCGCCATCACCTCGCCCACCGACTTCATCTGGGTGGTCAGGCGGTCGTTCGCCTGGGGGAACTTCTCGAAGGTGAAGCGCGGGATTTTGGTCACGACATAGTCGATGGACGGCTCGAAGGACGCCGGAGTTTGGCCGCCGGTAATGTCGTTTTGCAGCTCGTCCAGGGTGTAACCCACCGCCAGCTTCGCGGCGATCTTGGCAATCGGGAAACCAGTGGCTTTGGAGGCCAGCGCCGACGAGCGAGAGACACGGGGATTCATCTCGATCACCACCATGCGGCCGGTCTTCGGGTCCATACCGAACTGCACGTTCGAGCCGCCGGTTTCTACGCCAATCTCGCGCAGCACCGCGAGGCTGGCGTCGCGCATGATCTGGTACTCTTTATCGGTCAGCGTCTGGGCCGGAGCTACGGTGATGGAGTCGCCGGTGTGCACGCCCATGGGGTCGAAGTTTTCGATGGAACAAATGATCACGCAGTTGTCGGCCTTGTCGCGCATGACCTCCATCTCGTATTCCTTCCAGCCGATGAGCGATTCCTCGACGAGAATTTCATCAACCGGCGAAAGCCCAATGCCTTTCTTGGCCAGCTCCTCAAACTCGTCGCGGTTGTACGCAATGCCGCCGCCGGTGCCGCCCAGCGTGTAGGCGGGCCGGATGATGAGCGGAAATTTCCCGATACGATCGGCAATGGACCACGCGTCTTCCATGTTGTGGGCGATGCCACTCACCGGCACGTCCAGGCCGATCTCGAGCATCAGCTCCTTGAAGCGCTCGCGATCCTCACCGCGTTCGATGGCGTCCGCTTTGGCGCCGATCATCTCCACGCCGTGTTTTTCGAGCACGCCGGTGCGGAAAAGTTCCATCGCCGTGTTAAGCCCCGTCTGGCCGCCGAGGGTGGGTAGCAGCACCAGCTTGCCGTCCGTGCCAAGCCGTTTCAATTCCTCCAGTTCGCGGACGATGATTTTCTCCACCGCTTCAGGCGTGACCGGCTCGATGTACGTGCGGTCGGCAAACTCCGGGTCGGTCATGATGGTGGCCGGATTGGAATTCACCAGCACCACGCGATAGCCCTCTTCCTTGAGCGCCTTGCACGCCTGCGTGCCCGAATAATCAAACTCGCACGCCTGCCCAATAATAATCGGGCCGGCGCCAATGATGAGTACCGAATGAATGTCGTCCCGTCGCGGCATGAACCGCGGAGACTTAACGGCAAACCGGCGCCGTTGTCATGAGTTTTCTGGAAAAACCGGCCGAATGTTGTTCGCAGAGCTCCTCGGGAGGGGCGAGTTCCACCTCGCCCCTGTATCTCACGCGAAGGCGCGGAGACGCAGAGAACAATCCTCCGCGTCTCTGTGTGAGGATAAAAACAGGGACAAGGTGGAACTTGTCCCTCCCATTTCACCTCGCGAACGTCCGGGTTAATTGATATTATAACCGCATGGAACGAGTCGCGAACAAGTTCACCAGTGCCGCAGAAGCGTAGTAGGCGGACCGTTCAACGAATAAACTGCCTCCCGGTCATAATTGAAAATTAGTAGAAGACGAAAGGCCTTGTATGTATGAGAGAAATTGGATGTTATTGTGTGTGGCTTTGGTTTCAGGATTTATTTGGGTTATCAGGACAAACTTCTTAGAAGATGATCCGGATGTAGTGAGTATCGTCTTCATAGTGGTATTCGTAATTTCATTCGGGTGCTATTTATGGGTGACTAGAAACGATGGTGGAGGAGGAGGTGGTGGTGATGGCGGGTTTTAATTGACTAATCGTTAATGGGTCAAATCCGATTACAATTGGGTGATGGCCTTTGGATTCGATCGGCTGAATTCCTTGCGTAGACTTTCTGAAGCGATAAATTTAACCGATAATCCGTCCAGCTTGCGAACGAAGGATTTACTTGCCTGTGGGCTGACCAAATAATTTCGCCCTTTGGGGTAATTGTCTCGAAATGCCTTTAGCCCTCGTGTTTCAAAACTATGCGTAGACCATTTGCATTCAATGGCATCGACTACACCGCGGCCACGTGGAACGACAAAGTCCACCTCGCGTTGTTGCTTGTCGCGCCAAAAATGAATCTTTGAGATCGGTAACGAAAGCAATGTATCCAGCACCAAATGCTCCCAAAGCTGTCCGCAATCTTCGGGGCGTACCTCATTCCAGCCACGTGCATAACAGACAAAACCTGTGTCAAACCCGTATACCTTCGGCTGAGCCACGAGTTCCCGTCGTCCGCCTTCAGAATATGGTCTTAACAACCGGGCTACTTGCGTGATTTGAAAAACATCCAGCCAGTTCATCACTGTGGGTCGTGTAGCGCCGCAATGCTTGGCCATTGAAGTTACCTCCATCAAGCCACCACTTTGTCGCAATACGAGTTCAAGTAAATTTAAAAAATTGGCACGCTTGCCAACGCCAAATAACTCCTGCACATCACGTGCAAAATAGGAGTCGAACCATTCGCCGTAAAATTCGGGCTCGAGAGTCTCTGCGAGCAGGGCAGGGGGCAGTCCGCCCCGCAATAGTCGATCGCGCAAATCAGTGATGCCGAATGCAGGCAACTCTTCCGCCAGCACGGGCGTCAACACCACCTCCCGCTTGCGGCCCGTGAGGCTGTCGCGGAATTTTTTGGTGGCTTGCAGGGTGGAAGAACCCGTGGCTAGCACTTTCAATTTGGGAAACGCATCCGCCGCGATTTTCAGCAACCGGCTGGGATCGGGCAACTGGTGCACTTCATCCAGCACCACCACTTCTTTTTTCACCGAACGAAAAAACTCCTCGGGATCCCGCAACCGCTCTTCGCTGCTGGGTAGGTCACAGTTCAAAAACTCCGCGTCACCAATCGATTGCGCCAACACGGTCTTGCCCACGCGCCGTACGCCTGCCAGCCACGCCACCGGTGCCTTCCGCCATGCTTGTTGCAAACGATCCTGCCAATGCGGGCGTTCAATCATGAAAGTTAACTTTACATATAGGCGTCCATTTGTAAAGTTAGTTTTCCTCTTAAGTCAGTCCAAGACACTGATTCCGCTGGTTTACAGGAGGGTCTGTTGCTGTCCGTTGCCCGGCTTCAGGCCCAGCCGTTGGTGGCCCAATTCAGTAGCAGTACGGCCTTGAGGGGTGCGTTGGAGGTAGCCTTCCATGATGAGGAAGGGTTCGTAAACTTCCTCCAACGTGTCGGCTTCCTCGCCGACGGCGGCGGCGATGGAGTTGACGCCCACGGGGCCGCCGCCGAATTTCACGATAATCGTTTCGAGGATGCGCTTGTCCATTTCGTCGAGGCCGTGGCCGTCGATCTCCAACATGGCCAGCGCGGCGTCGGCAATGGTGTTGGTGATGGTGCCGTCGCCTTTCACCTGCGCGTAATCGCGCACGCGGCGCAGGAGGTTGTTGGCAATGCGCGGGGTGCCACGGCTGCGGCGGGCGATTTCGGACGCGCCCTGTTCATCGATGCTGACGTCGAGCAAACCAGCCGAGCGCGTGACGATATGGGTCATGTGATCGGCCGAATAATAATCGAGCCGCTCGCGAATAGGGAAGCGTGTTAGGAGCGGCGCGGTAAGCAGTCCGCTGCGGGTGGTGGCGCCGACCAGCGTGAAGCGTGGCAGGTTTAGGCGCACGCTGCGGGCGTTGGGGCCCTGATCGATGATGATGTCCAGCTGGTAATCCTCCATCGCGGGGTAGAGATATTCCTCCACGGTCTTTTGCATGCGATGGATTTCATCGATGAAGAGCACATCGCCTTCTTCGAGATTGGTGAGCAAGCCGGCGAGGTCGGCAGCCTTTTCAATGGTTGGCCCGCTGGTGGCGCGCAGATTGCCGCCCATCGCCCTGGCGATGATGTTGGCCAAGGTCGTCTTACCTAACCCCGGCGGGCCTGACAGCAGTAGGTGATCGATCGGCTCCTTGCGCTGTTGCGCGGCGGTGACGGCAATCTCCAGCCGCTCCCGCACCTTGTCTTGACCGCCGAATTCCGAGAAGACTGCAGGGCGCAGTGACGATTCGAATGCTGCGTCGGGCTTGCCCAGTTCGTCAGTGATCCGTGAGGACATCGGGCTAAGAGTGGAGGAGAGGGCGAGAGGGCGACAAGTGGATTCAATTAACAGGCGTCAGTCGAATGAGCATTCAACCTTCATCGCTTTTTCCAGTCGGTTCAAATATTCCGCGCGTGGGACTTCAATGGCACCGAATTGCTCGGTGGCGGGAGTGAGCATTTGGAGATCGAAGAGTTGGTGGCCGCGTTTTTTTAAATGCTCGACGAGGTGGCAGAGGGCGGCTTTGCCGGCATCGGTGACGTGATGGAACATGGATTCGCCGGCGAAGAGGCCGTGGAGGCTAATGCCGTAGATGCCGCCGGCGAGCTGGCCGCCGGCCCAGCACTCGACGCTGTGGGCGTGTCCGGCTTCGTGAAGCCGGGTGTAGGCGGCGATGAATTCCGGGCCAATCCAAGAGTCCTCGCCGCGGGGGCGCTCGGCGCAGGCGGTGATGACTTTGCGGAAGGCGTGGTTGCGGGTGAAAGTGAAACGGCCGCTTCGCAGGGTTTTGGCGAGACGGGTAGGGATGTGAAAGTGGTCCAGCTCGAAGATGGCGCGCGGGTCGGGCGACCACCAGGTGATGGGGTCGGCGCTCCACGGGAAGATGCCGCTGCGGTAGGCGAGGAGGAGGCGCTCGACGGAAAGGTCGCCGCCAAGGGCGACGATTTCATGGTCCCGTGGTTCCGGGAACCAGAGGGTGTCATCGAGGGGTTCCATTATTGGAATGACCGATTTGAAATTTCCAATGTCCAAGGAAACATCAATGTCCAACCCCCGAGTTTGGTTGCTGGAGCTTGGTCATTGCTCATTGGGATTTTCCCCATGCAATTCCTTTAGTAGCTCGTATTGCAAGGCTCCGCAAATTTCCATGGTCCAGAGGTCGCCGATGTTTTCATCAGTCAGATGATCAAAATTGACGTAGCTGCCATCTTCATCCTGTTGAGGGCTTCCAAGGGCACGCCAACTGCCGACACGGAGGTCGTTTAAAACCTGCAGGAGCCACTCGAGATCGGTGTCGGTGAGGGTCAGTATCCAGTCTTTACCGTCGGGCTGGAAGCGGGATGTGTCGGCCAAGAATGCCCGGGTGGTGGCACGGTTTTTATTTCGGAGGTCAGCCAACGCTTCCTTTAGGAGTGGGTTGGCGTCGCTGTCATCGCTGCCATTTGGGTGATGATTGGGGAGCTTTGGGTATTGGGGGAGGAGGGTGAGCAGGAGTTCCTTCTCGTTTGTGGTAAGCCGCACTCTGCGGTGGCCATCCTCGTGGGTGAGCGTTTTCATTCGTCGTGCTCCAGGGTGGCGGTCAGACCGTAGCCTTGAAGGCGGTGAACGTAGTGTTCGGCGCGTTCGAGGCCGTCGCGGGCAAGGATGCTTTTGCCTTGGCGGTGCACCTGAAGCATGTGCTTTTCAGCCTTGGAGCGGGGCCATCCAAAAACGGTCATGAACACGTGGGTGACATATTCCATGAGGTTTACGGGGTCATCCCAGCAAATAACCAGGTAGCCGGGGTCAAGGGCGTCATCGGTGCTGGATTGCGTCCGGGTTTCCTCGGCGGGCAGCACTTCTGGGATGGTGGTCTCGGGCACGCGGGATATTCAAATTTCGGAATCGAATTTTCAAGAGGGAGTTTGCGGGCAGGTCAATGAACGTTTGTCATTTCCAACCCTCGCGGTAAAGTACAGGCGATGGCGGAGCGCGACGACAACGAATTCCAGCGTGAATTTGAAGATGAAGAATTTGAAATTCCCGCCAACTACGTTGAAGTGCCGCCGGTGTTTCACTCGTTTCTTGAGGAAGGCCCGTTTTCAAAGTGCACGGTGTGCGGGACGGAATTGCGGGAGGACGGAACTCCATACCTGATTCACAAGGCATTTCATCGTGAAGAGGTGATTTTTGAATATGCGCTTTGCTTGCCCTGCCGTGAACGGATGATGGAGGAACTTTCGGAGGAATCGATCCAGCGGATCAACGCCTACATGGACCAGTTTGACATGGAGGCGCGAAACGAGAAGATGCTGGAGGAAAGAGGCACGGATGTGTCGGCTTGGTTGTCACATTGCTTCATTACGGGGCGGCCGGTGGATGGGGCGGATGAGCGTCATATCTACGCATTTTGCGACGGGCCGGACTTGGTGTTTAGCGGTCTGCCGATGGCGATCATTGGGGATGTGAGCGAAGAAATGAACGAATTGCTCTCGCAAAAGACACGCGATCGGCTGGACGGATTTGTGGACGAACAATTTGGGCTGCCGCCGGAGTTGCGCAAACCCATCAAGGACAGTCCGGTATTTGTTTAATGCTCAAGGCCCAATCTCCAAGAGTCAGGGAATGACCAAACCCCAATGACCAGGCCCTAGGTTGTTGAGATTTGATCCTTCCCCCCGTTTCAATTGCCTTGAAGAAACCTTCCCCACAGGTCAGTCTAACCCACGGCGATGTTGGACTTAGTCGGTAACAAGATCACGCACTGCGACGGCGTTTCGCGGCGCGGATTTCTGTCGGCGGGCGCGATGGGCATGAGTGGTCTTACACTGGCCAGCTTGTTGCGCGCTGAGGAAGCTGCCGGGATTGGTTCCTCCCGCAAGGCGGTCATCAACATCCATCTCGACGGCGGACCGCCGCAGATGGACATGATTGACCCCAAGCCCGAAGCACCCGCCGAGATGCGTGGCACTTTTGCCCCGCTGCGGAGCAAGCTGCCCGGCGTGCATCTTACTGAGTTAATGCCACAGGTTGCCGCGATGGCCAACCAGTTTGCCTTCATTCGGTCGCTTGTGGGAAGCGCTGGTCGGCATGATGGTTTTCAGTGCCAGAGTGGCTACAACATCAAGGATCTTGCCGGCATCGGCGGGCGCCCAGCGATGGGGTGCGTGATGGATCGATTGCTAGGTTCCACCGGACAAGCCCCGGCCTTTGTGGACCTTATGCAGGGTCGGCCGTTGGCGCGCAACAGTGCTCGCGCCGGATTCCTTGGGCCCGCATACAAGCCGTTCCGGCCAGACATCTCGCACCTGTTCAAGCGTGAACTTGAAAAAGGGATGCAGGGCGAACTGGCGCGTCTGGGCAACAACCATCAAGTGAGCTTGAAATTGCTGCCCGGCTTGAAGGCATCCCGGCTTGATGACCGTGTGGGCTTGCTGCACTCGTTCGACACCATACGCCGTCGCGCCGACAACTCGCGCATGATGGATGCGATGGACCGATTTAACCAACAGGCGCTTGGTATTCTGTTGTCAGGCAAGTTTGGTGACGCCCTCGATCTCGAGAAGGAAGATCCCAAGGTGCTCGCTCGCTACACACCGCGGCACAAGGAGGAAGGCGAGCGCTTTTACACTGCCGACGGCTACAATGCCTCGCGCAAGCTGCTCCTCGCGCGGCGTCTTATTGAGGCGGGCGTGCGTGTTGTCAGCGTCAGCTTCAGTGATTTTGATACGCACTCGAAAAATTTTACCCGAATGCAGCACCTTGTGCCCGTGGTGGATCATGCGCTGGCTACACTGATCGGCGATCTGCGGGAACGCGGCATGCTGGACGATGTGACTGTGGTGGCTTGGGGCGAATTCGGCCGCACACCGCGCATCAACAAGAACGCGGGACGCGACCACTGGCCGCGTGTGTCGCCGGCCATCCTTGCCGGCGGTGGCATGAACGTCGGCCAAGTCATTGGCGCCACCGACAAGCTTGCGGGCGAGCCTACGGCCCGTCCCGTGCATTATCAGGACGTGATGGCCACTCTCTACCACAACCTTGGTCTGAACCCCAATGCTGTCACAGTGGAGGACACCACGGGTCGCCCGCAGTATCTTTGCGACATCGGGAAGCCGATTCGGGAGTTAGTGTAATTCGCGCTGCTTCCACCGCTCAATATTCAGCATACATCAATCTCTTGAGTTTCATTGATGATTGACGAGTGTCGGATGGTGGTTTCTGAAGAGGAAAAGTCAGCGGCTAAATATGAAAGTCGCTGGCTTTTACTTTTTCCTGCTTGTTTAGCACCCGCATGTCGAGGCCGTCGTAGATGACGAGAGATTGCGGTTCCACGCTGTCCATTAGGAAGACGTTGCCACCAATTGTGCTGTGGGCACCGATGACGGTTTCTCCACCCAGGATGGTTGCGCCGGGGTAAATGGTGACGTGATCCTCGATGGTGGGATGGCGTTTCTGGCCGCGCAATTGTTGCCCGCCCGAGGTGGAGCGTGCGCCGAGGGTGACGCCGTGGTACATCTTCACGTGGTTGCCAATGATGGTGGTTTCGCCAATCACGGTGCCGGTGCCGTGGTCGATGAAAAAGTGGGATCCGATCTTGGCGCCGGGATGCAGGTCCATGCCCGTGCGGCTGTGGGCCCACTCCACCATGATGCGCGGGATAAACTCGATGCCTTCCTCGTAGAGGACATGGGCGAGTCGTTGTACGGCGATGGCTTCAATAAAGGGGTAGGACACGATGACCTCGTCCTTGTTCTTGGCGGCGGGATCACCGGTGAAGGCAGCGTCGACATCAGTGGTGAGTATTTCCCGGACGGCTGGGAGTTGGCCAAGAAAGCCATGGGTCAGTTCGCGTGCCGTTCCGCGCGAGTTGGCCTTGGAGGCATCATCGGGGGGATGGGCTTCGATGCTTTTTAAAACCTCATCCTCCAGTCGGCCGGCCACGGAATCCATCAGGAGCGCGGTCTCTGTTTTCAGTTCGGAGGAGTGCAGCACCTTTTCATCAAAATACCCCGGGAAGACCAGCCGCAGGAGATCGGTGGTGATATCCACGATGGCGGTGCGACTGGGCAGGTTGCTGCCATCGAGGTGGTTGATGGCACCGACCTTGGCATAGGATGCCATGAGCTGGTCGGTTAGTTGGGTGACATTCACGGGGTCAATTAAGCGTACGCGGGGGCAGGTTGGCAAGGAGGGAGCGGGTCAGCCGATGGAGAGTTCCTGTTTGATGTCAAATTTCTCGATGCGTTTGCGAAGGGTGGCTCGGGTAATACCCAGGAGCTTGGCGGACTGGACCTGATTGCCGCCGGTTTCCTTGAGGGCGTTGATGATAAGTTCACGCTCGACGGCGGGGATGATGCGCAGGTCGGGGTTAGCCCGGGCCCATTGGAAGAGTTTTTGGGCCAAGGCAGCGAGATCTGCGCTGGGAGGTTCGCCTGAGGCAGCGGAACTGGAGCCGGTGATTTCCGGTGGCAATGTGCCGGGCAGGATGGCATCGCCCTTGGCCATGACGAGGGCGCGCTGGATGGCATTCTCGAGTTCGCGGACGTTGCCGGGCCAGTCATGGGATTTCAATAATTCCATGGCGGCGGGTTGAATGGCGGGTGGGTCGCCGGGCGCATATTTTTGCAGGAAATAATCGATGAGCAGGGGGATGTCGCCGGGGCGCTCGCGCAAGGGGGGCAAGGCAACCCGGACGACATTAAGCCGGTAAAAGAGGTCTTCGCGAAATTCCTTGGCCTCGACGGCTTTCTCCAAGGGCTTGTTGGTGGCGGCGATGAGGCGCACGTCGACTTCCACGGATTCATTGCCGCCGACGCGCTCGAAGGTGCCGTTTTGCAGCACACGCAGAATCCTGGTTTGGGTTGCGAGGGTCATGTCGCCAATTTCATCGAGGAAAATGGTGCCGCCGTCGCATTGCTCAAACTTGCCTATACGCTGGGTGTTGGCGCCGGTGAACGCGCCTTTCTCGTGCCCAAAGAGATCGCTCTCCAGGAGATTTTCGGGAATGGCGGCGCAGTTGACGGCAAGGAACGGTTTGTCGGCGCGGTTGCTGTGGTGGTAGATGGCGCGGGCGACCAGTTCCTTGCCGGTGCCGCTTTCGCCGGTGACCAGTGCGGTGGCGTTGGCGCCGGCGAGTTGGCCGATGGTCTTGAATACCTCCTGCATGGCCGGGCTGCGGCCGATAATGCCCAGGTCGTAATCCTCGCTCTCCAGCAAGGGCTCGTAGGAGACCTTTTGCCTCATGTCGCGCGAAGCCTTGAGGGCGCCGGAGATGATCTCCTTGAGCTTGGGCACGTCGAATGGTTTTAAAAGGTAGTCATAGGCGCCATGCTTCATGGCCTGGATGGCGGTCTGCGTCGTGCCAAAGGCGGTCATGAGTATGACGGGCAGCTTGGTGTCAAACTCGCGAATCTTCTTGAGGGTTTCAATGCCGTTGAGGCCGCCCATGCGGACATCCATGATGACAAGGTCCGGGCTGACGCGCGGGATGGCTTCCAAGGCCTCCTCACCACTGCCGGCGGTGTGGAGGTCCACGTCCGCGCCAAAGATGCGCTCGAACGAGTAGCGCACATCGGCTTCGTCATCGACCAAGAGTAGCTTTTCCATTCTGGGCGGGCAGTTTAGCGGAGAGGCGAGTTCATTGGGCAGTATTTTCTTTGGCCCAAGCCAAGGCCTCGGCGCGAGTGGTGAATTCTTCGGACAACTGCCGGTCGCGGATGGTTTCCAGCAGCCTGCCCATTGCCGGGCCGGGGGAAATGCCCAGCTCGATCAAGTCATCACCCCGCACCAATGGTGGAATGAGCGCGGGCTGGTTGGTCAGGGTGCGTTGTTCTTCCTTTAAAAAATCGTGGATGTCGAGTTGGCCGTGGGAGGCAAGGCAATCCAGGCGATGTTGCTCCAGCTCCAGCTCGAAGGTGGGGCGAAGCAGCATGCGGCGCAGGGTGGCCTTGCGCATCCTGGGGGTGTCCTTGAATTGCATGTGGTGCCGGACGGTGAAGACGATTTCGTCGATTTGCCGGCGTGGAAACCGAAGGCGCTCCAAGATGTCGCCGGCCATTTCTGCCCCCAGTTTTTCGTGGGCATAAAAGTGGATGCGCCCATCGTTGCCAACGCTGGCGGTGGGGGGCTTGGCGATGTCGTGAAGGAGAAGGGTCCACGGCAGATTTTCATGAGCGTTGTTGGGCAACTGCTCCAAGGCAAGCCGGATGTGGTTGTAGACGCTGCCTTCGGGATGATATTCGGGCGATTGGTCGCAGGTGATCGTGGGCCGCAGCTCGGGCAACACATGATCCATCAAGTTGCTGTCGCGGAGAAGATCCAGACCGGGCGCGGCATGGGGCGGACGGAAAAGTTTCAGGAGTTCGTCCCGGATGCGTTCTGCGCTGACGAGACAAATTTTCTTCGACAAGTTTCGGATGGTCGCGAAGGTGGCGGGCTCGATGGTGAAATTCAATTGCGCGGCGAAACGAACGGCGCGAAGGAGTCTCAAGTGATCTTCGTTAAAACGGGCTTGGGGATCGCCGATGGTGCGCAGGCACTTTGCTTCGAGATCGGTCTGACCATCTACCCAGTCGTGAACGATGTTGTCGATGGGGTCCAGAAAAAGGCCGTTGACGGTGAAGTCCCGCCTTTCCGCATCCGCGCGGGCATGGCTGAAGGTGACCGCGGTGGGGTGCCGGCCATCGATGTATTGGGCGTCTGCCCGGAAAGTGGCCACTTCAAACTGGCGGCTGCCTTCCACCACAAGCATCACACCGAATTTTTTGCCAATCCCAATGGTCTTTTCAAACAGCACCTCCACTTCATCCGGCTTGGCACTGGTTGCAATATCGTAATCTTTTGGCGGTACGCCCCGCAGCTCGTCGCGCACACAGCCACCAACGAGGTATGCCTCATGCCCCTGGCTACGCAGGTGGCGGATGATTTCCACGGCCGTGTCACGCATTTTGAGAGGATAGGGCGGGAATGGGGTGGGGAAACAAAAAAGCGCGCCGGGGGGCGCGCCTTGTTCCTTGGAAAAGTTGCTCAAAGGTCCGCGTAGCGCGCCGCGAGCATGGCGGAGAAACGGGCGGCCTTCATCTTCCGCCTCTTTTTCTCACTGGGCTTCTCGAAATGGCGGTTGTTGCGCACGGCCTTCAACGTGCCTTCCCGGTCGATCTTCTTCTTCAAACGCCGTAGGGCGCGCTCGACAGGTTCGCCTTTCTTGAGCCTGATTTCGGTCATCCAGTAGCCTCGATTAAAAAGTGTCTTTAGCCCGCGATTTCCAGCCTTGGCCGCCGCGGTGGCGGTTGCCTCCCCGAATGGAGGGCGGGAAAAGTAGGACGGCCCCGCTGGAGTGTCAATTCATAAAAATGGATTTTTGGGGTGTAACGGGAGGAATCGCTCGATAATTGGGGCCATGTAACTATTATCCGGCACTGGCCGTCTACAGGTCGATTCCCAAGGTGGGAGCAAATGAAATGAAAACACAAATTACACTGAACACCGTCACTCGCTGGGGAGGGGTGGTCTTGGCCGTTGGAATGGGCGTCACGGCATTCGCGGATGATCGCGATGAACGCAAATCTTCAAGCCGGTCTCGGGATGGCGATGAGCGGGCCTCCTCCAGCCGATCCTCCTCATCGCGCAGCGCGGAATACGCCAAGCGCCGCGAAGCCTTCATGAAGGAGTTTGACAAGAACAAGAACGGCAAGCTGGACGACAACGAGCGGCCGAGCCGGACACAGATTTACGAATGGTACAAGAAGATGCGGGGCGCAAGCAGTTCACAGGCTTCGCGTTCCCGTGGTCATTCCGAACGTGGCCATGAGCATCATCGCGGGCATGACGACGACCGCCGGAAGGCTGAGGAAGCCCGCAAGCGCGCGGAGGAATACGCCAAGAAACGTGCCGAGGCCGCGAAGAAATTCCGTGAGATGATCGAGAACCGCCTGAAGGCGGCAGCTGCGGCTCGCGCGCGCGCTGGTCAACAGTTCCATTTCCGCGGTGGCCCGCCAACACCCGGCCGCTTCGGTCCGCCCAATATCAACCGTGGCGGCCAGCCCCAAAGAGGCGGGCACCCCCATGCTCGCTCAGGTGGGTCACCGCACCATTCTCACCGTCACGGCCACGGCGCGCGCCTTGGCCATGGCGGCCCCAAGCCGCAAGGGTACGGCCCGCGGCACGGGCACGATCGCGACCGGGCCAAACATCATGGCCGGCCGGGGCACGACCGCGACAAGCGCGGCAGCTGCAAAGGTGGCGGCTGCCCCAAGGGCAAGCATGGTCCGAAAGGGCACGGCCCGCGCCCCGGACACGGTGGCCCTCGTCCTGGGCATGGCGGCCCGAAGGGTTCCAGCGCCCGTGGCCCTCGCGGCCCTCATGGCCCCGGCCCGAAGGGGCATGGTCCTCGTTCCGGCGGACATCGCCCGCCGCATGGCCCGCCACCGCGGCGCGGCTTCGGTGGTCCCCGTGGCCCGCATGGCCGATAGGGTGGTGACGTCCGAGGAATGATTTCAAGCCACCGGTTCGCCGGTGGCTTTTTTCGTGGGTTTCGGGGCTGGCTTTGCTATCAAACGGGCTGATGGACGTGCCCGACCAAGAATTGATCGCCGCCGTGCTGGAGGGTGATGCGTCGAGCTTTGAGCCGCTGGTGGCAAAATACCAGCCGCGCGTCTTTGCCACGGCCCGCCGTTATGCACGGCGGGAGGACGAGGTGGAGGACATCGTCCAAGAGATTTTCATCAAGGCCTACCAGAAGCTGTCCACGTTTCGGGGCGAGGCGCCGTTTGAGCATTGGCTGATGCGTATGGCGGTGAGGACGTGCTATGATTTCCTGCGCAAGCACCAGCGCAACCGAGAGTTCACGGTGACGGAAATGACGGAGGACGAGACGGATTGGCTGGAGAATCGGGGTGAGGATACCACGGATCGCGACACTGACAGGGACGCGGCCAAGGCTCTGGTCAACCGGTTGCTGGAAGGTCTTTCGCCGGACTTTCGCCTAGTGATCATACTCTTGGAGATTGAGGAAAAACCGGTGAAGGAAATCGCGGAAATCACGGGTTGGTCCGTTTCCAAGGTGAAGGTGACGGCTCATCGCGCACGCGAAAAAATGCGGAATTTACTGGCTAAAGTAGCCCCTGAAAAGTATTTGTAACCAGCCGGGAACGGCCCCCGTCTCAGGAGACGGAAGGACATGAAACTGGACAAGATCATAGACCAACTGCTGAACACGGCACGCCGGGAGGAGCCGAGCGACAAGGTGCCTTATGCGTTTGAGAAGCGCATCATGGCCCATATCGCCGACCTGCCGGCGCCAGTGGACGCGTGGGCAAGCTGGGCGCGCATGTTGTGCCGTGCGGTGGTTCCCTGCGCCGCGGCGGCCGCGTTGGCGGTGGTGGCTTGGTTGTCTGTTTCGCCGGCTCAGCAACCGGAGACAGCAGCGCTGGATTCGGAGCTTGAAGAGATCGTCGCCATGGCGATCGAGATGCCGGTGGAATAATGCAATCACAGAAGGCCATCCTCGCGGTTCTGCTCATTTTTGGGGCGGGGCTGGTGGCTGGTTACGTGATTGGCCGCCAAGCGGCGCCCCGACCTCAAGTTGGTGATTCTCGATCCAAGAGGGTGCAGATTTTTCGTCTGGATGTTGGGGAACTCAGCCAAAGGCTTAATTTAACCACCGACCAGGAGGATCAGGTTAGAACCATCTATGCCGAGAGCCAAAAGCGGCTCAAGGGGGTGCTTTCCGAGGACATTCGCAGGAATGTGCGAGAGGAGGTTGCGCTGCGCGATGAGAAGATTCGCGCCATTCTCAATCCGCTTCAGATCAAAAAGTACGACCAGCTTCCTGGCATGAGGCGCCCCACGGGCAAGCCGTCCAACGCGATTCCCGGGCCGACCAACTCACCGCCCATTCAGCCTTTACCTGCTGAGGGGGGCAATGAAACCCTGCCGTTGCCAGAGGTGAAAACGGGAAAATAACAGGTTCCTTACTCCACCTTTTCGACAACAGCGGTGGAGCCGCTGTGGCCGATGATGCGCACCCGTTCGCCCGCTTCAATAAAATCCCCTTCGCTCATCACGTCAATCAACTGGTCATTAATCATAGCTCGGCCGCTTGGGCGCAGGGTTGTGTCGGCGACTCCTTCCTGTCCCATCAATGCTGACTTGGTTTCCTCCAAGGCCATCACGGATTCCACTCCGCTGGCCGAAGCCGGAGCCATTTGTTCGAACCAGCGTGTCTTGGGCAGATACTGGGCAAGGATGGCTGCTCCCACACCGGCGCCCGCTAGTCCCAAGATGAGGTTCCAAACCGACTGTTGCAATTCCAGTTGCCAGACGGGTATGGGCAAATCCGGGATGGTGGGGCTGCCCAAGTCAATGGGGGCGATCACCAGCGCCACCAGCATGGCGGCCAGCCCAAGCACCCCAAGGACCGCCATTCCCGGCATTACGTACAGTTCCACGATGATCAGCCCCAGCCCGATCAGGAACAACAGCAGGCACATGACCATTTGTTCATTCCCGGTGAAATGCGCCACGGACCCGCCCAAAAAATAAAACACCAGCGCCGTGATGCCCACGATACCCGGGACGCCAAAGCCGGGCGTCTTCACCTCAACATACAGCCCAATGAGGCCCACCATCAGGAGCACGGGGCTGATGGAGTCAAACCATTGCGCCCAGTTTTCCGCCGTGGACTGTTCCACATGCGTCACCGTTACTTTTTTTAATCCCTGTTTTTCCTTGTCCTCGTTGCGTCCAGTTTTCCCATCGTACAGGCCTTGTGCTGCCAATACCGCGTCCAGATTTTCTTTGGTGCCGCTGGAAAAGCCGATTCGTTCCGCATCCTTGGCCGTCAAGGTCAACAACTCCCCTTTGGGGCAGACCATTTCCCCTGCGATCCACAGCTCGCGCTCCTTGTTGATCATGGCCTCCACGATCTCAACGCTGTGGCCGTTTTCCTGCGCCTCACGTCGGGCCAGCGAACGCACGTATGAGTTCACCTTTTCTTCCATGGTTCCCGGCAATTCCTGCGCGCCCGCGCCGCCCGGTGCCATTAGGACCGGTGCGGCGTCGCCAATGCGTCCCCCTGGCTTCAGGTAAATCGCCTTGGCTCCCACCGAGATGAGTGCTCCCGCCGAGATGGCCTTGTCATTGACAAACGCAACCACTTCCCCATCGAAATCATCGATCATTTTCAGGATCTTTTCCGTCACGTCCACGCGGCCTCCATTGGTGTGGATGTCCAGAACCACCAGATCCGCCCCCTTTGATTCCGCCTCCTTGAAGCCTCGATCCAGCAAATGCAACAGCGGCGGCATAATGTCCCACCGGATTGGCAGTACATACACCGAGTCCACCTCAGCCTTTTCCGGCTTGGCCCGAGGTGCTTTCTTCTCCGGTATCGGCTTGTTTTCCGCGGCCCACAAGCCCACGGTCAACACGGCCATTAAAATCCAGATACCCCTCTGCATGCCCGCAAGCTATCCCAACGTGCCTTCTCTTTCAAGTCCGCCCCTCAAACCTTGCTCCCGCCGTCCGGCCTCTGGCACACTCCCGCGATGCGCGAAACTCTCCGCGCCTGGCAGGAGCAATTCGAGACATTCGCCCTGGAGGTCATCCTGGAACAGCGCCGCGACAAAAAAGCGGCCTGCTTTCGGGCCGTGCTCTATGCCCTGTCCAAGGTCTTCCACCTTGGCGTCAAGGGCCGTCGGCTTCTCTACAAGAGCCGCGTGTTTCGCGATTCCCCGTTGGGTGTGCAGGTGATCACCATTGGCAACCTCACGGTTGGCGGCACCGGCAAGACCCCGGTTGTGGAAAAATTTGCCCGCGTCCTGCAGGATCAAGGTAGAAAGGTGGCCATCCTGTCGCGTGGATACCGATCCAAGCCCCCTCCGTTTGGTGAGCGACTCCGGCGCAAGTTGCTGTTTCAAGATGACACCACTCCGCCAAGGATTGTCTCCGATGCCCGCAATCTGCTTTTAAACTCGGAGGATGCCGGCGACGAGCCCTACATGCTTGCCTCCAATCTCAAGGATGTTGTTGTGCTGGTTGACAAGGATCGTGTCAAGGCCGGCCGTTATGCGGTCGAGAAATATGGCTGTGACACCCTGTTGCTCGACGACGGATTCCAGTACTGGAAACTCGCGGGCCGCAGGCGCGACATTGTCCTCATCGATGCTCAGTTGCCGTTTGGCAACGAGCATCTGCTTCCCCGCGGCACCCTTCGCGAGCCGCCCAGCCACCTCGATCGTGCCGACACGATTTTCATCACCAAATGCAACGGCGACAACAAGCGGCTGCTTGCCCGGATCAAGAAACATAATTCCAAGGCCGGCATCATTGAGTGCATTCACGCGCCTCTCTATTTTGAAAATGTCTTCAATCCCGAGGAACGCGAGACCCTTCGGTTTCTGAAAGGCAGACGCATTGCCGCCCTCAGCGGAATCGCCCAGCCCGAGAGCTTCGAGAACAGCCTTGCCGAGGCAGGCGGTAGGCTGGTCTATGCCAAGCGCTTTGCGGACCATCATCGCTTCACTCAGCAGGAACTTCTCAACGCTATCAACCGGGCCAAGAAGCGCGAGGCCGAGGTCATTATCACCACTCAGAAGGATGCCGTCCGTTTCCCCAAGCTGGACCGGCGCGACCTGCCTATATTTTTTATGCGCGTTGAAATCAAAATCATCAGTGGAGCGAAAGACTTTGATGACTGCGTGAAGCGTATTTGTTTCCAGTAATGCCTCGTATCCGGCAAATCCTCGTCCGCGGCGTCAATTGGCTTGGTGACGCCGTTATGACACTTCCCGCCCTCATGCGCCTGCATGAAGCCCACCCCCATGCCGGCATCACCATTTTAACCCGCGAGAAGCTTGCCGACTTCTGGTATCGGCAGCCCGTTGTCACAAGGGTCAGGATCATCAAGCCTTCCGACTCGTTATACAATACCGCGATGGATCTCAAGGAGGACAACTACGATGCCGCCCTCATCTTTCCAAATTCTCCGCGGGCAGCCTTGGAAGTTTGGTTGGCAGGCATTCCCCGGCGCATTGGGTATGCCGCCAAATGGCGTCGCTTGTTTTTAACCCAAGCGCTGCCGCTGCGCCCCGGCCATGTCTCCATGTACAAACGGTCGTCTGCGGAGATCAAGCAACGCCTCGCGAATGAAGCGCAACCCGACATATACCCGTCGGAAGCCCATCACATCCATCAATACCTCCATTTGGCCTCCGCATTGGGCGCGGATCCCACGTCCTTTCCGCCCTATTACCACGTTCCCTATTACGATCTCCCGTATTTTCAGAAAAAATTCAAAATCCCACGTGATCTCAAGCGTCTGGCTATAATCCCCGGGGCGGAATACGGCTCTGCCAAGCGCTGGCCAACCGCGCGATTTATTGAGGTCGCCAACGCCCTCCATGAAAAATACCAAACCCACACCATGATACTGGGCGGCTTCGGGGACGAGTCATTGGCCCTCGATATCACGGCAGGATTAAAAGGCGCCTGCACAAACCTAGCGGGCAAAACCACCCTGCGCGAACTCGCCGCCATGCTGGCCGCCAGTGATTGTGTTCTGACCAACGATACCGGCCCCATGCATCTGGCCGCCGCCATCGGCACGCCCGTAGTGGCCCTATTCGGCAGTACCAGCCCCGACATAACCGCACCCTCCCACGGGAACACCCAAGTCGTTCAAGCTCAGCCTTCCTGTGCCCCGTGTTTCCTTCGCGAATGTCCGGTAGATTTGCGATGTCAGAATGACATTCAAACCGCAGCAGTGATTGCCGCTGTTGAAAAGAAGATAAATCTCTAGGAAGCCTTCGCCGCCATTTTGCAGATGCGCAGGTGGCCGTCGTAGTGGGCGGTGACAAAATGGGTTTGATCGGGGGCGAGGTGGAGGTCGCGGCAGGTGTCCTTCAT
>PBLV01000041.1 GCA_002721895.1 Verrucomicrobiales bacterium | reverse complement strand
CTTGCCATTGATGGCATAGAGCTTGTTGTCATCTGATCCGACATAAACCGTACCATCTGGCCCAATGGCGGGGGAGGAGTCCACATAACTTCCGGTTTTAAATTCCCATAGCTTGGCCCCAGTCTTGCCATTGATGGCATAGAGCTTGTTGTCACGTGACCCGACGTAAACCGTGCCATCAGAGCCGATGGCGGGGGAGGAGGATACATTCGATCCAGTTTTAAATTCCCATTGCTTGACCCCAGTCTTGCCATTGATGGCATAGAGCTTGCCGTCCCATGATCCGACGTAAACCGTGCCATCAGGGGCAATGGCGGGGGAAGACACCACCCAATGTCCCGTTTCAAATTCCCATAGCTTATCCCCGGTGACTACTGGTTTTACCGGAGCAGCATCGTCTGAAGGTTCCTCCGGTCCAGTCTCCTCCCCGCAGCCAATCGCCAAGACAAAGGCAAAACTGAGCATCACAGCCTTCATGTCATCAATCTACGGCAACCGTCCTCACCCCGTCCACTACAAGCTCAATGTTTTTTTGTAGTAAAAACTCCAAGGCAGGGCGGGCTTTCCGAGCCCGCCCCTTTCGGCGGCGGCCACTCTTTGCCCCACGGGTACACGCCCTTGATGCCCTCATCCTTCTCCAGGGGTGTGTTGCCTTTCTCCTGGCCCAAGCCCACCGCCATGCTCCACTCCGCATCGGTCGGCAGACGGTACTGCTGCCCCGCCTTGATTTTCCCCGCCGCCCGTTCCTTCCGCGTCAACCACGCACAAAACGCATTCGCATCCTCCCAGCTCACGTTCACCACCGGGTGGGTCTCTTTCTGGGCGAAGTCTATCCCCAATGCCGTGGGCTTCTTCCAACTGCCATCCACCCCGGCCTTCGCCGTCGCGTACGCCGCGTAATCCTTCACCCGCGTTTCCCAAATGCAGAATTGAACATCCGTCCCCGGCACGGGCTTGAACATCATGCCCAAGGTGTTGGTGAAGTGTGACCTGACCAGAATCAGCACGGTGGCCGCCTGCACTTCCTTGACCACGGCGGAAAATTTGCGTTCCTTGGCACGCGAGTTGGGATCCTTGAGCTTGCTGGCCACATGGGGCAGGGATTCCAGTAAGCCCGCAGCAAAGGTGCCCTTCACCGCATAATTGACATTCTCCGGCAAATCCACTCCCCGCGACTGGGCCAAGAGATACGCGGCGCTCAACTTGGACACCACCACTCCGGCCACGTTGCCGTATTCATCCGCCAAGGCCCCGCCCGAGTTGCCTGGCTGAATCGGGACGCTGATTTGAAAGGTGTGTGGGTCATCCTGAATGCCCGCCAAGCTGCTGATGACGCCCTTTGTGAGCTTGGGCAAATTGCCCTGCACCCCAGGCCGGGGAAAACCCACGGTGAAGACGTCATCCCCCAAGCCCACCTTGCGGCTGGAAATAATCGGCAGCGCGGCGAACTTGCCCTCCACCTTCAATACGGCCAGGTCGATTTTCTTGTCCACCTTGACCACCTTGGCCGGCAGGACTCCCTTGGCCGTCTTTATGGAGACATGGGTGGCCCCCTCAACAACGTGATGGTTGGTCAACAGATAGCCGTCCTCCGTGATGAAGAAGCCCGTTCCCGTACCCGTGACGGGGCCCAAGTTTTTCGGCAGTGGTTTCGGCTTGTCCTGCGCCAAAACGGAAAGGCACAACGAGAATGCGAGCAAGACCGTGGAGATGGCTTTCATGGGCTGAATCTACCTTTTTACGCGCTTTAAGCCTAGGGGAATATACAAGGGACGAACTCGCAAGTCCGGGGCCCCTGCTCCTGACTGGACAAACCACATGCGTCCGCCAAACTGCCGCCGATGCCGCGCTCTTTGCTCATCACGATATTGCCGCTGCCAAATGGTTTGGTAACCGCGGCAAGGGACTGACATGCTTGCGCCCGGGCAGGTTGAGGCGTTTCAGCGCGACGGGCATCTCACGGTTCCATTGGTTTTCAGCGAGGCCCAAGTGGACCGTGCGCTGGCAGACATGGAGGCGTGGGGCGAAGAGTTTCGTGAGGAGTTGACGGCGGAGCAGCGGCAGTGGTTTTTGGAGGATCCCGATGATGCCGCCAGCCCGTTGCGCAAGCTCGATGACCCGGTGTTTCATCGCAAAGTCTTTCGCGAGTTGGCGGGGCACAGCGAATTGGTGGAAGCGGCCGAGCAGTTGATTGGAACAGGTGTGAGTGTTGTGTTCAGTCAGGTTTTCTGCAAGGCACCGGAAGTCGGCGGTCCAAAGCCGGTGCACCAGGATAATTTCTATTTCGCACCCAGCGATACTGATGCACTCCTGACCACGTGGATCGCGCTCGACGCGGCTACTGAAGAAAATGGCTGCCTGCATTATGGCTTGGGTAGTCATCGCGAGCCGGTGCTCGAACACACCGCACCCGAGGACGCACCCTTCAACCTGCAGGTGCCGTCAGATGTCGCCAAAAAATATCCCATGACACCCGCGCCTGTGCCGCGTGGCGGTGTTTCCATCCACCACGGCAATACGCTGCATCAATCATCGGCCAACCGCAGTGCTCATCCGCGCCGGGCGGTGACGTTTCATTTTTTGCGCAACGACGCGCGATTGGTTAATCCCGCGCTGCCGTATGATCCGGCGCAAGCGATCCAGATTAGCTGAAAACAGTCAGCGTTGGCCTTTGTTGTCCGCTTCGAATTTGGGATTGAACACCTCTGTTGGGCTGCTACTTTGTCCGCGCATTTCCGCCTGTTCTTTTGGCGCACGGCGTGCCGTGGGCAGGTGTGGCTTTTATTACAAACCATGAGCGCACTGAAACTACACAATGCCATGTGGCCCGGGCTCGTCGGCAAGGGCGACGAGGAAGGTCAGGAACCCCCCATCAGTCTCGAGCGCATGCTCGATCTCACTGCCGCCGCCGAGGTGGATGGCCAGAAATACGATGGCATCGATTACTTTCTCTTTCTGCCCCACACCAATCCTGAAGCCAGCGATGATGAGTTGAAGGAAATCGCCGACCTAATTCAAGGCAAGGGCTTCGACATCGGCTCGCTCGTGGCACCCGTGTGGCCCGGCACCGTCGGTGATTCCGCCATGGGCACGGAGGAGCAGCGCGGTAAATTCCTCGAGGCCGTCAAGATGGCCTGCCGGATTGCCAAGATTTTCAATGAACACGGCGCCCGCAAACGCGGTGTGATCCGCATCGACTCCGCGGAGTTTGGCGTGGAGAAATGGCGTGAAGACGCCGCGGCCAACACCGCCACCATCGTGAACACCTTCAAGGAAGCGGCCAAGATTGCCGCCGACAACGGCGAGCGTCTTGCCGCCGAAGGCGAAATCTGCTGGGCCGGCATGCACAGCTGGAAAGACATGCTCGATGTGCTCGAAGGCGTCGGCATGCCCGAGGCGCTCGGATTCCAAGCCGACCTCGCCCACACCTACCTGTACACCCTCGGCTACAACGCCCCCGAGCACGCGCTCGTGCAGGAAGGCTATAGTGAAGAGGAATTCTGGCCGGCTTACGAGAAGATGACTGACGCGCTCCGCCCGTGGACCATCGATTTCCATGTCGCTCAAAACGACGGTGAAGTGCACGGCGCCGGCAGCCACGACAAGACCGGCAAACATTGCCCGGCCGATGATCCCAACGGCAAACTGGACATCACGCGCTGCGCCGGCTATTGGCTCAAAGGCGCTTCCGAACGCGGCATCGAGCACATTTGCTGGGACGGCTGTATGTTCCCCAACGCTACTCTTGAAACCCCCGACACTTGGAACACCATCCTCAAGGCCATGATCGACGTCCGCGACGCGCATAGCCAAAACTAAAAAGACTTCAAACGATGAGCGAAAAGAAACCTCTCAACATCGGGCTCGTGGGCTACGGCTTCATGGGCCGCACGCACTCCAATGGTTACAAGCGCGTCAGCGACTTCTTCCCCGACCTCGGCCACACTCCCGTGCTCAAGGCAGTGTGCGGCCGCACCGAGGACCGCACCAAGGCGTTCGCCGACCAATGGGGCTTTGAAAGTCACGAGACTGACTGGCGCGAGTTGATTAATCGCGACGACATCGACGCGATCGATATTTGCACGCCCAACGATCAACACGCCGAGGTGGCCATCGCCGCCGCGGAAGCCGGCAAGATGGTGTTGTGCGAAAAGCCGCTGGCCCGCACCGCCGAGGAAAGCGCGCCGATGGTCGACGCCGTCGAGAAAGCCGGTGTGGCCAACACTGTGTGGTACAATTACCGCCGCGTGCCTGCCGTCACGCTCGCCAAGCAAATCGTCGACAGCGGCAAACTTGGCCAGATCTTCCATTACCGTGCCAACTTCCTGCAGGATTGGACCATCAGCGCCGACCTCCCGCAAGGCGGCGAAGGCCTCTGGCGCCTCGACGCCGCCGCTGCCGGCAGCGGTGTGACCGGCGATTTGCTCGCCCACTGCATCGACACCGCCATTTGGCTCAACGGCAGCATCAAGGATGTGTCCGCTGTCACCGAGACGTTCATCAAGGAGCGCGTGCACACCGCCACCGGCGAGAAGCAGGAAGTGACCATCGACGACGCCTGCATCTTCCACTGCCACTTTGGCAACGGCTCGCTCGGCCTGTTTGAGTCCACTCGCTATGCCCGCGGCCACAAGGCGCTGTACACGCTGGAGATCAACGGCTCCGACGCCTCCATCCGCTGGGATCTGCACGACCTCAACCGCCTCGAGTTCTTCGACCACAGCGATGAGTCAACCACCCGTGGCTGGCGCAGCGTGCACATCACCGACGGTGACATGCCCTACATGGACAAGTGGTGGGTGCCCGGCCTCTGCATTGGTTACGAGCACACCTTCGTCCATCAAGTGGCTGACTTCCTCAAGAGCCTCGACGAAGGTACCCCATGCAACCCGACTTTCCGCGACGCCCTCGAGACCGCCAAGGTCTGCGACGCCGTCCTCGCCTCGGCGGCCGACCGCGCTTGGAAAGACGTGTAAACGGAAAGTCACTTAATAGCACCCGCGTCACTTGGCGCGGGTTTTTTGTTGCCAGTTTGGGTTGGATCATCGAAGGCTCGGCGTGTTTTGATGGATGTTGTGATTCGAGAGGAGGCGAAGGGGGATCGCATTCCGATACGGGAGGTGAATTGGTCGGCGTTTGGAACGGAGATCGAGGCCGACTTGGTGGATCGGCTTCGAGCGGAAGGCTTGGCCCGCTTGTCGCTGGTGGCCGAGGCCGGGGAGGACGGGCTTGTTGGTCATATTCTGTTTAGTGAAGTTCAAGTAGGCGAAATGCCCGTGTTGGCGCTGGCACCAATGGCGGTAAAACCGGAATGGCAGCGGCGTGGCGTGGGAACGCAACTGGTGGAGACGGGTTTAAAACTGTGTCAGGAGGCAGGGCACAAGGCAGTGCTGGTGGTGGGGCATCCGGCGTATTATCCACGATTTGGATTTTCTGTTGAGCGGGCGAAGGGGCTCAATTCCCCATTTTCCGGGGAGGCTTTCATGGTGTTGGAGCTTGGCCCGGGGGCATTGGATGGAGTGACAGCAGAGGTTCAGTATCCACCTGCATTTGATGTTTTTTTGTGAAAAACGGCCCTTTTTTGGCGCGAAACGATGTTTGTGGAAGAAATGGGTTGAATCGGACGGGTTCTTGTGGCGTCTTATCCGACCCCGTTTGAACAAGGGAAATTGAAAGGAATAACAGGAACATGTTGAAGAATGTTTTTACGAAAATGCTGATGGTGGCGGCCTTTGTGTTGGGCGTCGCAGTTTCAGTTCAAGCTGCGCCGAATCAAAAGATTTGCCCGTTGATGATCGAGGACGAAATCGATGAAGAGGAGTTTGTTGTCTACAAGGGTGTAAAGGTCTTTACCTGCTGCGGCACCTGCAAAAAGCTTTGGGCCCAGAATCCTGACTATTACGCGGTGGTTTCCGTGAAGCAGGCTCCGCAGTTGGCAGCCGTGGCCTCCAAAACCATCAAGCCGATGAAGCAACTTTTCTGCCCGGTGTACACCGACACCCGCGTGCACCCGAAGAGCCCGTCCATGGAAGTTGGTGGCAAAAAGGTTTATTTCAGCAAAACCCGTGCCGTGAGCCGCTTCAAGGCCAACCCCGAGAAATACTCGAAGAACCTGCCGAAGTGATTTTAGGCATATCCGAAATTGCGCCCCCGTTCGCGGGGGCTTTTTTTATGCCGCCACCACGCGCGCCGGTCGGGTGAACACCAGTTGGCAGGCGATTGCCTTCTCGGGGATCCCGGTCAATCTTGCCAGCACGCGGCGGTACAATTCCAGTTGCGGTTGATGACGCTTCACTGCGTCATCGATCGTGTCGTCATCCACGCGGTCGGTTTTGAAATCGATGATTACTGCCGAGCCATCGGCGAGGTGGACGCGATCGAACACGCCCGAGCAAAACTCCCCATCGATCACCAGCTCAAACGCCCGTTCGCGCCACACCTTCACGGCGGCATTCGGCTCGAACAGCGCCGCCACCTCCGCACTTTGTAAACATCGCTCCACCTCGGCGGCGGCGTTTGATGCTTTTTGCATTTCGAGCATCGCCGCGGTGGTTTCGTCCGCCCACTCGATCTGCTCAAAGATATTGTGAACCGCCGTGCCAAAAGCCGCCGCATCCGCGCCCTTCGGCTCGAACAGGCTGGCGCCGCCAAACTCCGTGCCGCCGTGCGCGGAGGGTCGGCGGCGGGCGAGGCGGCGGTGGCGCCGTTCGGCAGTGTCCGGCGCGAATGGCGTTTCATCGGCTTCCAATTCCGTTTTGGCCTTCCACGAATCGAGCCACTTGAAGCTGCCGGATTCAAACCGGACTGTGGCGGACACGGGACAGCCCGCCAAATCTTCGCCTTCATCATCGGGCTCCGTCAGCGTGTCCATGAGCAGGCTCGGATAATAGCCGGCTTTGGCTGAGGGCGTAGAGGTGATGACGTACAATCCACGCCTCGGTCGGGTGAGAGCCACATACAATTTACATAAATTTTCATAACACGCTTCCTCGCGGGCCTGTGCGGAGGCATCACCCAACGGATCGATCAGTTCACACAGTTCCTTCGGCGGCAAATCCAAAATCCACTCCGCCCCCCCGTCGGGGCCGGGGTGGGTGTGGAGGGCGTCCTGGCGGGTGGTGTCGAGGCGGGCTTTTTGGTTTTCGAGGTCGGGCACAAGGGTTACATCGAAGGTGAGGCCCTTGGCTTTGTGGATGGTCATGACCTGCACGACGTTGGCGCCGGAGGCGTCGGTGGATTCCTGGGCGGGCATGAAGCGCAGGAAGGCGTCGATGTCGCGGCTGCCGGTTTCGTCAAATTGCCGCGCCAGCTCGAGGAATTGCGCGGCGCGCCAGCGGGAAAAGTCGTTGAGGTCGGTTTCGATTTTGCGAATCCAATTGCGCGCGGTGGCTTCGAAGCCGTTTTGATGGAGGTCTCGCTGGAGTTTGCGGAAGGCAATTTGGCGGTCGTTGTGATCCTCGGGGAGATGCCCGGCAAAGGGCGTGAGCGTGAGGTGCCCGAGGCTGAAGCGATCGGCGGGATGGGCGGCGGCACGGAAGAGGGCGAGCAGTGCGGCACCGAGGGGGTTGTCGGCGCCGGGATTGGTGGCGGACTCGCCCATGACCGGGATGGTCGGCAGGGCGCCGCGAAGGAAGTTGACAACCTCGCGCACGGTGTCGTTTTTCTGCACGAGGATGGCGCAGTTGAGCCCGCGCTCAATGGGCTGCAGCTGTTCGAGAAGATGCTGGAGCACTTGCCAGCGGTCATCGATGTCGCCCACGGTGATGTACATTGCGTGGCCTTTTTTCTTCAACAACGGCTCAGCGGCGGTGTGCTCGCGCCAGCCATTGCTCCAGCGTTCGCCGGCGGTGGCGTTGTATTTGTCGCCGGCAATGATGGGGGAGCCGAAGACGGTGTTGATGAGCTCGAGCACATCCGGAACTGAACGCCATGAGACATCCAGCGACGAAGACGTGATGCCGCCCCGATATTCTTCTTCCACGCGCTCGAAGAGCCGCGGGTCGCCGCCGCGCCATTGATAGAGCGATTGTTTCTGGTCGCCGACGCAATAAAACCCACGCCGTCCCTCGGGATCCTGCATCACCTCGTCGACAAGATTGGCCACCGACTGCCATTGCAGCCTGCTGGTGTCCTGAAATTCATCAAGCAGCCAGTGATCAAACGCGCCATCCAAACGATACTCGAGATCGAGCTTGTCCGACCGCGCATTGAGCAGCACCGGCAAATCCGCAAAGCACAACCTCCCCGGCCGGCGCACTTGGGCGTCATAGCGTTGCTCGAAGGCGTCCATCAAGCCGTGGACTCCCTGGGTACGCCCGAGTCTGGATTCCAGTTCCTCAGCCACGCATTGGCGCAGGATGGCCGCGAGCCGGCGACTGAACTCCGGAGAGGAATTGTTGAGTGCCTTGGCGGTGCCAAACTTAAAAGACCAATTGCCTCGATCCATGGCATCCCGATTTTCCAATGCCCGCAGCATCAACGTCTTGGCTTTGCCTAACAGTTCCTTCCCTGGCGCCCAGATTGCCAAGTGCTCAGCCATGGATTGAAAACCGTTTTGCACACGTTTCCCGAAACCTTCCTTCGCAATCAAACTGCGCCACTCGGCAACCATCGCCGCGCGACCCACAGGCTGTACCGGCCAGGATATTCCATTAGGCCAGAGGCAGGTTGGATCGCCCCAGCGGGTGGAGTCGGGTACGCGTTGGAACAGCTCGTGGCAATCCTCGAGATGCTGCTCGAACGAGCCGACGAAGCGGCGTTCGTCCTTGCCGGCGGTGGAGAGGCGATAGGTCTCGATGAGGCTTTCGCGATCGGCTTGGCGCGCGGCGTTTTCGTCCAGCAAAGTTTCCAGCACACGAAGGCGGGCTTGCTTCACCTCGAATTCACTCATCATCTCGAAGTCGCCGCCCAAGCCGAACTCCAGCGAGAACATCGCAATCACCCGATGAAAAAACCCGTCGATCGTCCCCAGCGAAAGCTGTCCCATCCCGTCGACCAACCGCCGCAGCGCCTCGCGAAACGCCGCCGGCTTCGTGTCTTCCATCCCGATTTCCGCCGCCAACTTCCGCGCCTCCGCCGGCTTCTCCGCCGCCTTCGCGAGCTTCGTGAGGATGCCTTCGAAAAATTCGCCCGCCGCCTTGCGCGTAAACGTCAGCGCAATGATCCGTTCCGCCGGCAGCCCGCACAGCAACAGCTTGATGAACCGGTTCGTCAACTGATACGTCTTGCCCGTGCCCGCGCTGGCGCGAATCATCTCATTCGGAATCGTAATCATGCCGCCACCCCCTTCGGCTCATGCGCGCACATTTCCGGTTGGCTGAACAAAACGCCCTCGTAGTCGTCGTACTTCAAATTCGTCGCCGGCGGCCAGAAGCGGCCCGCGCCCACATCCGCCACCACCCCGCGCGCGCAAGCCATCGCCGCCCCCAACACCTCACGATCAACCGGCGTAATCAGCTTCACCCCCGCATCGGCCCCGACGGTGGGGAGGTTGAAATAGCCCAGCTCAAGGTCGTCCCGGTCCATCTCGCCGAGCGCCCAGGCGTAAATGAACAACTGCAAATCCCGCCACACGTGCGGCTTGTCGGCGATCTCGAATTGCGCGTATGCGGGCACCGCATCATCCCGCCCCGCCTTGAACGTTTGCCAGTGCGTCTTGGCAGGGCCATCGCCTTTGTTCGACGTTTTGTAATCCAGCACGCGCATCGCGCCGGTTTTGCGATTTCGCTCGATGCGGTCGATCCAGCCGATGATCGGCAGGCCATCGAGCTTTTCGTCGATCTCTTTTTCGCAATCGGTGATCTCCCAGCCTGCCGCGCGTTCCGCCGCTTGAATGTGCGCCGCGTGGGCGAGCCGTTGGCCGGCGATTTCCTGCTGCACACGCAAGGCCAGCGGCGGTCGTTTGCCATACTTGGCTACCACTTGCCGCGCCAGTTCCGCGGCAAAGAATTTTTGGATCGCCGCTGCATCCTTGAGCTTGTGCGCCTTGGCGTCCTTGCCAAACGCCTCGAGCACATCGTGGACCAAGCTGCCGAACCGTAACGCGTCGAGTTCGCGCTGCTCAAAATCAACCGGCTTCATGCCGACCATTCGCCGCAGATAAAAACGATACGGACACTTGAGATAATCGCGGATCGCCGAGGCACTGAGATGGTCCACGGTCTTGCCCGCCACCGGCGCGAGCTTCCACGGCGCTTCCCAAGCCGGCGGCTGCGGGCCGGGTGGCAACTCGGCGAAAAGATGTCGAATGCGGACGGGCAAGGCCTTGGCCGGACAACGAAACAGCAACCGCGACGGCTTGAGCGGTTCGCCGTTGGCGCGTTGGCGGCCCACGAAAAACTCGACCCGTCCCGCTTTCGCGCGCGTCGCCAGCAGCAGCTTCATCAACCACGCATCCCGCGCGAGGCGGTCGGCGTTGGTGCGCAGCCCGAGCAATTCACGCAGGTTGTCCGGCAGAAACAGGTCGCCGTGAATCGACTCGGGCAAGTGGCCTTCGTTCACGCCCGCCACCATCAAGTGCGGTGCGTCTTCCCACGCCAGCTCCAGCCAACCTTGGATGTCCACCGCCTCCGGCAGCCGCTCGGCAAACACCGCCTCGCGACTGATCGACTCCAGCAGCAGCGCCAATGCTTCCGCCGCCGGATATCGCTCGCCGCCCACTGCCGCCTCCCAGTCGCCCAGCCGTTCCATGAATTTCGCCGCCGCTTCCAAATCAGCCCCGTCGCTTTCGCGCCCTTCCACAAACTTTCGCGGGCCGAACGCCGCCTGCAAAAACTCCAGCAATCCTTCCGAGAGCGGGGCTTTCTCGATTCGCTTCAGCGCCTTTTCCAGCTCGACCAAAACCGATCGTGCGTGAATCCGGTCCGGCGAGTCATCCTCGAAATGCAATTGCGCCGCCGCATCTAGTCGCGTGGGCAAATGCTCCGTGCGCAACTTGTCCAACCCGCGCAGCAATCGGTACCGCGAAAATTTCTCCACCGAGCCCTTCGCCCAACCCCATGCGTCCGGCAGCCGCAGGAACGCATCGGCATTCGCAAAGCTCGGCTGGCGCAGCAGCTCCGCCAACGCCTGCAAAAATGCCACCAGCGGCGCCCGCCGCAGCGGCACGCCATCCGGATTGAAACTGGCGATCTCCGCATCCGCCAGCGCCCGCTCCAATCGCGGTGTCACCTCCGCATCCGCCACACCGACTGCCGCATGACGCGCGCGCTGTTCGCCATACGCTTCAAGTCGTCCGGCGATTTCCCGCGCCTGCGCCGTTTCATCGAGGCAAGCCAGCATTTGCTCCTCCCCCAGCAACAACGCCCGCGCCGCCCAAGCCTCCGGCAATGGCCTTCCCCAAGTGTCGAACAACGACTGCCCTTTCGCCGGGCCAAACGTAAGAACGTGGACATCCACACCTTGCTCCACAAAACTTTCCAGAGCCGTTTGGACAACGACTGGCAAATCCGGCACGCCAAGCACGGCGATTTTTCGAATGCCATCGGCGAGCTGCGGCTGCCCGGCTGTTTCGCGCTTGGCATCGTGCACGTCCAGCAAATTGCCAAGCGACCGGCGGTAAGCCGCCTCGAGCTTTTTCAAATCGCGCCAGCGAGTCGGCTCAGGACAATTGTCCGCCGCCGCCACCGCCGCACAGTCCAAGCCGCCTTCGGCCAGTGTGCCGCGCATCTCATGGAGCGAACGAGCCAGTTGCCGGCGCCACGCTGCATCGAGGGTTTCGGGCAGCCGCGGGAACAAGCTTCGATACTGGGCCAAGTCCGCCTCCGCCAGCACGCGGTCCCAATGCCACAGGCACGCCAATTCGCTGGCGACAGTTTGCTCATCCGCCTTCACCAGCTGCCATGGTGTGCCGGTTTTGGGCGGAAACAACGCGCCACCGCGCCGATCCATTTCCCACGCCAACGCCTCGCGCAGCCGACGCCCGGCTTGGCGCGTGGGCAAAATCAACTGCCATTCGCGCAAGTCCACGACGCGTTCCGAAGCGTCGCCGAGCAGCCAGTCGACCGCCGAGGTCAGCAGCGGTTGATCCCACCGTTTATAGATGACCGAGGGTTGGGCCACGGGCGGATGGTTAAACGATTTCACGTGCCGGGCAAGGTCGCATGGTGGGAGGGACATCTGCTGTCCCGGTAGTGGCATTGATTGCGTGCCTTGGTTTTTGTGTCTCGTTTTGGGTGGGGTAGGTTTCTTTCGATTTTAACTTGCCTCGATGGAGGTGTTGTCATTTTCTGGGGTGAGTTCCACACGATGTCGACTTCCTTGCCATCTGTCGCGACGACGATGAACCGGCAGCGGGATTTTCCGCAGTTGGAGCTGGTGGGGGCTTGGCTGGAGGAGTTGCAGGCGAGGACGGTTTTCATTGTGGCCGACCCGGAGGGGTACGCGGCTTCGGGGGCGGCGGGGCGTTTGCAGGGGCTTCTGGGGCAGCGGGCGGTAACCTTGTTTAACAACGTGGGCCGGCCGCCCTTGGAGTCGCAGGTGGTGGCGGGGGTGGCGGCGTTTCGGGCTGCGCAGCCGGATGTGATGTTGGCCATCGGCGGGGGCGCAGCACTGGACTTGGCCAAGGCGGTGAACCACTTGGCGGCGCAGGTGGTGGATCCATCGCTTTACCTGCGGCGCAAGCCGGGTGGAGCGATGCCGGGCAAGCCTTTGATGGCTATCCCCACCACGGGTGGGAGTGGGGCGGAGGCAACTCATTTCGCGGTGATTCATGCGGACGATGGGATGATTCATTTTGTGGCGCACGCGCATATGCGGCCGCAGTGTGTGGTGTTGGATTCGTCCCTGTTGGGCGCCTTGTCGGCGGCTGAGGTGGCGGGCTCGGGCTTGGGGGCGTTGGCTTTGGCGTTGGAATCGATGTGGGATATTCAAGCCAACGAGGGGACGATTGGCTACGCACAGGAGGCGCTTCGATTGTTGATGGAACACTTGGAGAACGAATTTTACGGCGCCACGGTGGAGGGCCGGGCCGGGCTTTTAAGAGCGGCCAATCTGGCGGGGAAATCGGCTGACCTCATTGCACCGGCGTTTTTGATTGCAGCGGCGGGGGCTTTGTCTGTTCGGACGGGAGTACCTTACGGGCGTCTGGCTGGAGTGTTACTGCTGCGACTGTTGGATTATAACCGACAGGTGAGTACGGCGGATTGCGCGGATTTGCGAGGGCCGAATACGGTGCAAATGCGGTTTGTGCACATGGCCCAGTCGCTGGGGGTGAATTCGGCGGAACAGTCGGTAGAACGTCTTACTCAAATGCTGGGGGCACTCCAGATACCGGCGCGGCTGGGAGATTTGGGAGTGCAGTTGGCTCACGTGCAGGAAGTGGCGCGCCTCCTTCCCTCCAAGCTATATGCACATAATACCCGGCGCCTGTCTCCTCAGAATCTCAACCTGTTGCTTTCAGGATTGATTTAGGAACCGTTTTCGCGGAGAAACTCCATGATGCGATTCCGAACCTCGTGAGGTTTGATCGAGGGGCGACCAAGGGTGGCGGGGGCGCCGGGCTGGATTTTCGCGTGGATCAACGACGGGCCTTCGGTGGCGCGGAGTTCCTTTAAACTGGCGCGAAAATCCTCGGCGCTGGTGACGGCATGGGCGTGGCGGTAGTTGGCGGCGGCGGCGATTTCGGCAAAACGGGTGGTGGGGGATACGGTGGCCTGGCCGCCGGTGGAGTCGTGGGCCTCGTTGTCGAGGACGATGTGCAGGAGGTTGGCGGGCTGGACGTGGCCGATGGTGGCGAGCGCGCCCATCTTCATGAGCACCGCGCCGTCGCCGTCGAGGACGACCACGGGTTGGCGCGGTTGGGCGTGGGCGATGCCCAGGCCGATGGCGGAGGCGCAGCCCATGCCGCCGACGACGTAAACGTGGCCGGGGCGGTCGGCGAGGGTGAAGAGTTCGCGGCCAGTCTTGCCGGTGGTGGCGATGAGGGCCTCGTCACCATTCAGGGTCTCCAGCGTCAGCTCTAGGGCGGCGGTGCGGGTGAGACGTTCGCTGTTGGTGTTTAATAGGTTCTTTATCTCGCAGGTCGTGACCTCGGACGTGGGCTGGGTTTGCAGGGTATGTTTCGCGACGGAGCCCTTGCTCATCACCAGTGCGAAGGGGCGGGAGTGTTTGGCCATGTGGGTTTCGGCCTCGTCCATGGTGGGTGCTATGGTGGCCTCGTCGGTGGGGAAGGGGCGCCAGGGGATGTCGAGGGTTTCCAGAAGGCCGTGGGTGATCTGGCCCATCTGCTCGTGCTGGGGTTCGTCGGGCACGCCGGGCTCGCCGCGCCAGGTGGTGATGAGCAGCGTGGGGACGCGGAAGGGGTGGTTGAGAGACGTGAGCGGATTGACCATGTTGCCAAGGCCGGAGTTCTGGCACATGGTAACGGTCTTGCGGCCGGCGAAGTGCGCGCCGAGCGTGATGCCGACGGCCTCGCCCTCGCTGGCCGCGCCGAGGTAGTCGAGGGTGGGGTCGTCGATGACGTAGTTGATGAAGGGCTTCAGGTAGGAGCAGGGCACACCAGCGTACTGGGAATAGCCGAGTTCGCGGAGGTGCTCGATAAAGGCGGCGGCGGGGATCATGGTTTAAAAGGACTGGGCGCGGGCGAGGTCGTCGAGGTTGTCGACGTCCAGCCAGTGGCCGGTGATGTAGAGGATACGGATTGGCTCGCCCTTGGCGATGAGGTGCTTGAAGAGGTCGGACATTTGCAGGGTGGGGAAGTCGTCGCGCTGCTGCAGTTCAGCCAATGCCTCGCGCAAAGTCGCGGAGCCGCGAAGGGAGGTTTTTAAAAGGCCGATCCACTCGCCATCGGTTGCTTCGGGATCAAGTTTATTGCTCATCTCGGTGAGGTGGATTTCTTCGTCGCTGTATTGCAGGCTGTGGGGGGCGGTGGTACGGACGTAGTCCTCGTTGCCATTGCGGCTGGTTTTCTCACGCCACGCGGCATCGACGATGAGGGTGATGTCGCTGGCGGCGTCGAGCAGTAAACCGAGGATGTAGCGGCGGAATAGGATGTCGCCGTAGGCGATGACCACCTCGCCCTCGAGCGCATCGGCGGCTCGGGCCAGCGTGGACAGTTCTCCTGTAATTTCATAATCATCGTTGTCCACGTAACGGGCATCGGGGGCGTGCACCTCATTCTTGGCGTAGCCACGCACGACGAGCAGGTCGCGGATGCCCTCCTTGCGAAACTGCGCGGCCAGCTTGTGCAGCAGCGGTGTGCCACCGATGGGGGCCATGGCCTTGGGCCGGTCGGAAGTGAGGTCGCCCAGTTCGCGGCCGCGACTGGCGGCCAGCACGATAGCGCAGGTGGGTTCGCGCCGGGGCAGATAACGCTGCTCGGCTTCGGCCAGCTCGCCGGCGTCCTGCAGGCGGAAAATCTCGGCCACGGGCGCGATGCGGTCCTCGACATTGCGCAGGCTGCGTTCCTCGAATACCTGCCGCGCGGTTTGCTGCATGGCGGTGATGGCACTGCGGACATTGTGGTTGGCCCAGATGACCAGCCGGATGCCGGCCTCCTCGAAGACTTCCGCGGGCGTGCTGTAATACATGGTGGGCACGATGACTAGCGGACAGTCGCGGTCCCACGCGCGGGCGAAGGCGAGGATTTCATCGGGCGTGCTTTTGCGGGAGTGGACGAGCAGCGCGTCGGCGCCGGCGTCGTGATAGGCGCCGGCGCGTGTTAAAACTTCGTCCAATCCCCAGCCAGCGATAAAGCCTTCGAGTCGCGCGATCACGGCGAAGTCGGCGTCGGTCTGACCGTCCTTGGCGGCTTTTATTTTTCCGGTAAACTCGTCGATGTCGGCCAGCGCCTGTTTCCCGCTGTCGATGAAGGAGTTGGTCTTCGGGAAGAGCTTGTCCTCGATGCACACGGCGGCGACGCCGCGCTGCTCGAGCTTACGGACGAGTCGGCGCATGTTGTTGAAGTTACCGTAGCCGGTGTCGCCGTCGAGCAGGATGGGAATGGCGGTGGCATCGGTCATGAACTCGACGACCTCGAGCACCTGCGTCCAGCTGGCCTCGTTGTTGTCGCGGACACCGAGCGCGGCACTGATGCCCAGCCCGCTGGCCCAGATGCCGGAAAAGCCCGCCTCCTCCACAATGCGCGCGCTGAGTCCGTTGTGGGCCTCCATGAGAAACTCGGTGCGCGGCGACGCCAGCAGTTCGCGGAATTGTCGGGTGCGGGACATGCGCGGGCATTCAAGGGCATGGCGGGTGGAGAGGCAATGAAAAGTGGGGAGCATTCCGTGCAGGTGCGGGATTTTCCTTGCCTCCGGCGCGGCGTGCCGGTTTGTTTCGGCGGAGTTTCGCGCGTGAGCATTCCGGCTATTTTCTTCTGCCAACCCGAGCATGCGGGGCTGCGCGTGGCCGCCATGACGGTATTGGATCGGCTATTGGTTACGGCACATCGAGCAGGTTGCCGGACACTCACGGTGGTTTGTGACGGGGAGATGCCGCCGATTCCACGGGCACGCGCGCTGGGAATTGACCCGGTGGTGACGAGGGTGGCTCCGAAAATCACGGGGCGTACGTTGGTGGCTTCGGCCAATCTGGTTGTCCAACGGGGCGACGTGGAGAAGCTTTTAAAAAATAGCGCCCGGTTGGTGACGGCGGATCGAAAGTTGCTGCCCATTGGTGTGGCGGAACGGCTGGAGGATTCCGTGGCCCGGACCTTGAAGAGGACGCCGAAGGTGAAGGCGGAAGGGGTGGCAAGGCGAGTGGAGGATGGTTTCATGGCGGCGGTGGCGGAGGACGAGTTGTGGGAGACGATGGGGAGCACGACGGACGGGGTGGTGGACACGTATTTCAACCGGCCGGTGGGGCGGCTCTTGTCGAAGTTGTTGATCCGCACGCCGGTGTCGCCGAATCAGGTGTCTGTATTTGCGACGTGCGTGGGAGTGGGGGCAGCGGTGTGTTTGGCACGGGGAGAGCAGTGGTGGGATGTGGTCGGGGCGCTGGTGTTGCAGTTGTCGGCGGCGATTGATTGTGTGGATGGGGATATTGCGCGGATGATGTTCAAAGAGTCGAAGCTGGGCAAGTGGCTGGACTTGGTGGGGGATCAGGTGGTGCATGTGGCCTTGTTTGTGGCGATTGCGCTGGGGGTGTCGGTGTCCCAGCCGGATGTCCCGGCGCTGGCTCTGGGGGTGTCGGCGGCGGTGGGAGTGTTGATCGCCTTTGGGGTGGTGTTACGGGGCATGCTGCACCCGGGGGCGCGCGGCAACTCGCGGGTGCAACGGCTGATTGACGCGACGACGAACCGCGATTTCTCGGTGATCATCATCGTGCTGGCGTTTGCGGGCCGGCTGGACTTGTTCCTTTGGGTGGCGGCGATTGGCGTGCATGCATTCTGGCTGCTGGCCTTGGGTCTGCAGTTGCGTGGCGGCCGGGCGGCGGGGGAAACATCATGAACCGGGGCCTGCGCATCCTGCTGTTGGTCTTGGGTCTGGGCCTGTTTGGATTCTTCATTCACAACGCGGGGGTGGACCAGATTGCCAAAGCGTTCAAAGGGCTGGGTTGGTGGGCGGCGGTAGTGCTGGTGCCGTACGCGACGGTGTTCAGCATCGATACGCTGGGCTGGCGACACACGTTCACACGGGAGGTGGCGGAAAAAGTGCCGTACCGGGTGATGTGGTATGTGCGGCTGGCGGGGGAGGCGGTGAACAATGTGATCCCCAGCCTTTACGTGGGGGGCGAGGCGGCGAAGGTCTATTTGTTGAACAAGCGCGGGGTGCCGGTGGTGAACAGCACGGCGGCGGCGGTGCGCTCGAAGACGGCGCAGTCGGTGGCGCAATCGACCTTCATCGCGATGGGTGCCCTGATCGCGGCGGTGGCTTTGCCGGCCGAGCAAGTGGTGGCAAAATACGTCTTCGGGGGAATGGCGGCGTGTGGGTTTGTGGTGATGGCGCTGCTTTTTAAACTGCAGGCACGCGGGATGTTCATGACGCTGCTGGGTTGGGTGCGGCGGCTGGGGTTGCGGTTGCGGTCACTGGATGCGCGCGAGGACGGATTGCGGAGAATGGACGAGGCGATATCCTCCTTTTACACGCAAAGTCGGCGGCGGTTTGTGAAGTGCACCTTGCTGTACTTGGTGGGTTGGGTTTTTGACACGTTTGAGATTTTGCTAGTGTCGTATGCGCTGGGCACGCCGGTGTCTTTTCACGAGGCGCTGGTGATTGAGGCGTTCATCGGGGTGGCAAAGGGGTTTAACACCGTTGTGCCGGGCGCGTTCGGTGTTCAGGAGTTCAGCGTGATGGCGTTGTTCATGATGTTTGGACTGCCGAAGGAGTTGGGGGTTCAGTATGCGATTATTCGTCGCGGGCGCGACCTGGCATTCACGGCGTTGGGGTGGGGTTTCCTATACCACAGCGAGGCCAGTCTGCGGGGTTTGACGGAGCGGGTGCGAAGTGAGGCGGAGGAAATGGAATCGGTGGAGGATGCGGCGCGGGCGGAACGGCTGGAGGATTAAGGAATGGTTTTTCGTTGCGCTGGGTTGATGGGATGGGTTGAGTGGCGGAGGTGAGCATGGATGGGACAGTTGTGACTGGTTGGGATGCGTCGCTGGATCCAGCGAAAGTGCGGTTTGCATTTTCCGAAGAAGCCACGATGGAGGTTCGTGTGTCCCTGGAGAAGCAGCAGACGATTTTTGATCGGCTGGAAACGCCGCAGGACTTGGAGGGGATCAAACTGGACCCGGGCTCATTGCCGTCCTTCATGAAAGACATGATGGCGCTGAAGAAGGAAGCGCGCACGGGGCATCGGGTGGTCGTGGCACAGCCCATCAAAGGGCTTTCGCTGGAGCAACAGTTGGCGGTGCCATGGCTGATGAGCCAGGCGCTGGGCCGACCGCTGGCTCAGAACGAACAGGGCCACCTGTTTTACATCATCACCGACCGCGGAGGCCGCATGGAGGAGGGGGCGCGCTATTCGCAAACCCGGCAAGGGGGATCGTTCCACACGGATGGGGTGAACCTGAAGGAAGGGTACGAATTTTTCCTGCTGCATTGCGCGGCACCTGCAGCGGAGGGAGGTGAGAGTGTGTTGCTGGACGGCCATACGGTGTTTCGTGACTTGGCGGAGAATGCGCCGGAAACAGTGGAGATTTTAAAGCAGGACCGGGTTTGGGAATACAAGGGTGTGCGTCCGGGGGAATTTTATGAGGAACCTGTACTGCGGTTGATGGAGGGGCGTCCGGAATGGCGGTATTTGCGGGATTACCTCGAGGAAGCGGGACGGCTAAGGGGCGCGCCTTTGGCGGAGGATGTGGTGGCGGCGTTGGATCGGCTGGATGAGTCGCTGGCAAACCCGGCATTTCAGTTCCGGTGCCGGCTGTGCGCGGGAGAGACGGTGGTGGTGAATGACAAGAGTATTTTCCACGGCCGGACCTCTTTTCGGGACAACCTGGGAACGGTGTCCATCGAGGATCGGTTGGCCTCTGGCGGGGATGCGCCGTTAAAACGAACATACTGCCGATTCTGGGTGAACCCGTGAACGACGGCCACACTGCCATCCTGTTGGCCGCGGGCCAGGGCACACGCATCGCGGGCATGACGAATGCGCCCAAGGTGTTGTTGGATCTGCATGGGCGCAGCTTGTTGGCACGGCATTTTGAGGCTTGGGCAGAGGCGGGCTTGCGACGGGCGGCGCTCGTGGTGGGATATGGGCAGGGTCAAGTGCGCGAGGCGGTGGCGGCGCTCAACCCTCCGCTGGAGATTGTGTGGGTGGACAATGAGGAATTCGCTACGAAAGGCAATACGCACTCGCTGTGGCTGGGGCTTGAGGCGGCGGCTGGGGCGGCGGTGATTTTTGATGCGGACTTGATTTATGAACCGGGGATTTTAAGGAAATTCATGGAGGCCCCGGCGGCGGATGCCATTTTGGTGGGGCCATCGTCACTGGAGGATATTGAGTGTGCGAAGGCTCTGGTGGATGGACGTGGTTGCGTTCGGATGACAATTGACAAACGCGCGGTCACGGCGGAGGAGCTGGCCCGTCATGAGTTTGCGGGTGAAGCGATTGGGGTGTTAAAATTTGATGCGTCGTCATGCGAAGCCTTGGCTTCGGCGGCGGCGGGATTTTTGGCGCGGCCTGAAAATGTGATGCTGAACTGGGAACACCTGCTGAACCGGTTTTTGCCCAATCACGACGTGGCGTGTCATCATGAGCCCTCGGATAAATGGGTGGAGATAGATACGCCGGAAGACTACGCGGTGGCGCTTGAAAAATTTGCGCCAAACGGCGCGGCGGGTTAGGCTGCGGACGTGGCGGGGGACAAGGAGGCTTTCAACGTTCCGGATGGGGTTTCAGTGCCCTCGATGGATTTCGCGAAGCACGTGGCGGAGATGACACGACACACGGCGCGGCTGGCGCTGGCTTCGCTGGGTGTGGTATTCGCTTTGGGGCTGGTGGAGGCGTTGAGTGTTGGGTTGTCGGTGCACTGCATCGTGTTAATGACAGGGGCGATCCTCTCGGCGGCAGCGGTTTGGGTTTACAACTTCACGGCGGTGATGTTTGCGGCGGGATCACGCCGCCGGCAGTTTTATGTGTTGACCACACTGGGTGTGCTGTTGCCTTATCTGCTTGGGTTTTATGTCTTGGGCTACCGGGGGTTTTGGGGATTGATCGAAACCTCGCGCAACTTTGAGGCCGGGCCAGCCGGTGTGGCGATGGGGTCGGTGCTGTTGGGGTTCTTTCTCTTGTCACAACTGCGCCAGCTGGTGGAGGTGCGCCAATGGGTGGATGAGCTGGTGACCAGCGCCGTGCCGGCCCAACTGGCGGGGGAAGTCCAGCGGAAAAGTCGGCGCAAGAGAAAGCGCCGCTGAGATTGCCACGCGGCTGCGGTCGGGCTAACCTGTGGGCATGCGTGGCGCGTGTTTGCTGTTGGTTTTCGTTTTCTGGATTTCAGGTTGTGGGGATAAAAAGGAGGAGGCACCCAAGCCTCAAGCCAAGCCCCCCAAGGTCGCGCCGGCGAATCCCAACCAGCAGGCGGGTGAACGGGTGCAACGCGAGGTGCGGCTGGGCTACCTGACGCTCGGCGTGACGGATGTGGATGCTCTGCCGGGCGAGGACTTGGACGGGGATGGCACGGCGGACTTAAGCCGGCTGGAGTTCGATACCCAGGTGCGCCTGCAACAACTGATCCTCGCGCGTCAACTGGGCATCGGGTTTGGTCACGATGTTTTAAAAGCGGAGCAGGCGCGACGGTTTACCACCTCGGACGGCAAGGTGAACACGACTGGGCACCAGCGATTCTTGGAACAGATACTGCCAGCCAATGGGTTGACGGTGGAGGACTGGGACCGTTTTGTGGCCAACGAGCTGGCGTTGATTCACATGAACAAACTGATGAGCTTGGCGGGGGCACTGTTGCCCGGGCGTGTGGTGGGGGAATTGTTTGCACGCGATCATGAGGAGTTTGGGGCGGAGGTGATCCGCTTTCCATCCACCAACCACGTGGCGGATATCCAGGCCACACCCGCTGCGTTGGAGGCTTTTTACAACAAGAACCTGAAACTGTTTCGACTGCCTGAGCAACTGGAAGTGGTCCGGGTCCGCATTCCATTTTCGCTTTACGAGGAAGTCTCGCAAAAGCCTCTGGAATCTCTGGAGAAAAGTGTGCGAGCCATTTACAAGGAGCGCGGCGCGGAGGTGTTCAAGGACAAGGAAGGCAAGCCGTTGCCGGCCGAGGAGGTTTACCCGAAAATCCGGCGGATGCTGCTGGCGCAACGGCGGTTTAATGTCATCAGCGCCGAGGTGCTCAAGGGCGTGAAGTCCGACGTGGCGCGGTTGCGGGCCGTGATGGCCGCGGACAAGGCGGAGCCTAAGTTGGAGGTGGAGGGTCTGACCTTGGCAGTGGGCTCGGGGCCGGTGGCACGCATGGCGGCTTCGTTGGAACCGGGTCAGCTGGCGAGTGGCGCGGTTTATGAAGAGGATGCGTTGAGTTTGGTGGGGTTGGCCCGCAGGTTCCAGCCGCCCACGCCCAAGTTTTCCGACTTGGGCGCTGAACGGCTCAAGGTGATTCGGGCGGAATTCGTGACGGAGCAGGCGCAGCAGGCGGCGGTGAAACGCGGCCGTGGGTTTTACCAGATGCTGACCAACCGCATGGCCAAGGGCGAGACAATTGAGGCCGTGGCGGCCAGCGTAAAGCTGGAGGTGGAGTCCCTGCCCTCCTTTGCCTTGGCGGATTTGGAATGGCCGAAATCCCCCATCCAGCAGCCGGTTTCGATCGGTGTGGCGCAGGCAGCGGCGAATGCGTTGTTGCATGGGTCGGCGCCTGCGGTGGGCGAGTTTGTGCCCCAGCCTTGGGGCGGCTTCATCCTGCATTTGAAAACACGGACCCCGCCCACTCCCGAGGTGTCGCGGGATAAATTTAAAGGCTACCGCGAAGAGCTGCTGGCGGGCGGGTTGGCCGCCGCGCGCCAGCCGGGGGTGCATTCCCCGGCGGGCTACTCGGTGGCACCGGGGCCGCGTGGCTGGTTTCTGTCCGAATGGGAGCGGTTGCGTTTGGCGTTTTTCGTGGACTTGAAAGGCGGCGATGCCTCGCAAGCCAATGCGGTGACGGCCGCCCGGCAGCGTTTGCGCGAATGGCCGGAGCCTTTGGGCGCGGAGACTTTGTCCGCGCCGGCCGCCCTTCCGGGCGAGTCCTTGGCCGCCAATGATGCCCTGCTCCGCACCGGCATCTCCACCAACGTCATCCCGGCCGCTACTTGGTTGAAGATGGCCGACAGTCACCCCGGCACCGCCGCCGCGCGCCGTGCGGCCTTGATCGGCGCGGTTACCTTGTATCGAACCGGCAAGCCCGCCGAGGCGGCCAGTCATTTTGAGGCGTTGGCAAGCGCCAAGGTTGACCCGTTGACGCCGGTGGCCCGCTTGGGACTGGCGGTGTGTCTGGATTCTCAGGATGACCCCGGCACATCGGATGCCTATCGTCGGGTCATCAAGGATCATCCGCACGGATTGCCCGGGGTCATTGCCCGACTGGGCTTGGCTGCAAGAGAACAGGATTCGAAGCTTTGTCAGGAAGTCATTGAAACCGACCCTGTGGGCTACTGGGCGAGGCTGGCCTCGGGCCTTCGGCAACGGTTGCCGTAGCGGATTTCTTATTCACAAACCCCGGTCCGATCTTGAGGCCCAGCCTTGTCCATGATAGACGATACCCGTCCGCCCACAAGGGGGGACACGCTGCTGTGGGTACTGTTCCCTTGGCTCTCGGCAGTGTTTTGCCGCTGGGGGTTCCTTGTCACCCCCGGCGGTTTTTGGTTTTGTGCGGCATGCGGATACGAAGATTTGACGAAAGCCGCTCGCTTGGACAGAGTAACGCCAATGAGGATGCTGTTTCCACCCCCCACCTTGGCTCTGGCATTGATGTTGGGTTGTGGTGGAGATTCGCCTAGCACCTACGAGGGCGGGGAAGGCCAGAAAGTTCCGGAAGTCGACAAGACCACTCAGTTGCTTGCCCTGCCCCCCTACACCTTGGGGCCGGAATACTACGCGGGGATTGAAAGCGAACACTATCAGGGCGCTATCAACATCTGGGTCAGAAAGGACAACCAGAAACAGCCCTACACCGGTTCCGCCATCACCCGTTTCCCCAATGGCCGGTTGCGGACACGGGAATCCCTTCAGGTGGGGCTGCTGCACGGCATGGCTCGCGGTTGGCACGAGAATGGCCAAAAGCAATACGAAACCAGTTGGACCTTTGGCGTACCTGACGGTCTGGAGGTGCAATGGCACGAAAACGGGGAACTCCGCTGGGCGGTTCTGTGGGATCGCGGCGTGGTCATCAACAAGAAGGGCTGGACCGCGGAAGGCGCGGCTCTTGACTTGAGCGAAGAGGGCTGGGGCTCCGACGGTAGACGCATTGCGAAGCCTAACTGAGGGCGTTTTTTGCGTCTAGTTCGTAAAAATTTTCTTTTTTGACTGGGATCCTTTCAAATGAATGGTTCGCGAAATTCACGCTTAGCCCAAAATAATTTACGCAATTTTTTCTTGGTAAAGCCTTTAAAATGCATTTTTTGAATAATTTTTCAAAAAATAGCACTTATTTTTTCAGATAATTTCCGAATTTTTCAGCTTAACTGATTTTTTTCGGCCATGGCACATCACATGCTTTTGTTTCTATGACCTAACTGCGCTGGGTTTTCTGAACGAGTACGGACAGGAGACAGGCACACAACCCAAAAAAGAACATGAAAACACAAAAAACCAAGGGATTTACCCTGATTGAGTTGCTGGTGGTGGTAGCCATAATCGGCATTTTGGCGAGCATGCTGCTCCCGGCTCTGGCCAAGGCGCGCCAGAAGGCCAACCGCGTGAAGTGCTCCAACAACCTGAAGACCATTGCTGGTGCGTTCAACGCCTTTGCCTCTGACGAGGACGCGGGTGATTTCCCGTGGCAGTGCTCCAGCGAAACGGCTTCCTCCGGTGGTTATGGCGGCGCGGATAGCGTGGACAATATTCAGACTGTGTTCAGTGGCGTGGGCGGTGACATGAAGACCGCCAAGGCGGTTCTTTCGCCCTGCGATCCTGGCAGCAAGAAGTCCAACCAGTCCGAGGTCTCCAGCGAGAACAGCTCCGGCGTGTTCGCGGGCGACGGCACCGTGTCCGAGGGAGCGCAAAGCTACATCGTGCACTTGGGTG
>PBLV01000040.1 GCA_002721895.1 Verrucomicrobiales bacterium | reverse complement strand
TGGTAATACTGCGTCAAGTTGCCCGCCCGGCAACCCACCTCAAGAATCCGGTGCCCCTTGCCAATCAACTCGACATATAAATTCTTCCGCTCCTCATCCCCATAAAGGTAATCGTACTTTCCCCGGGATTGGAATTCTTCATAAAACTCAGCAACTTGAGATTTGGTTTGGTTTTGATCCATGAGTCGGTGCCAGACACCGTTCATCCTTAACAGACCGGGATGCCTTTGAACATAATTTACTCAGGCACATACTTCACGAATGGGGATTAATCAGATGATCGGCATAAATCCGTCCCAATTGATCGAGCATATGATCGATCCCGTGCTCCCGTTCCACCATCACCCGCCCATTGTCAGTCATGCGGGTTGTGCCCTTATCATCCATCAAGGTCTCAGCAATCGTGTTCGCCAGTAGTTCGGCATCGCCCGCCGCAACGATGCGCCCGGTTTCCCCATGACGAATAATCTCCGGAATCCCACCAGCATCACTCCCTACCACAGGGGTTCTACAGGCCAAAGCCTGCAGACCAATTTGGGGAATCCCTTCGTGATTGGTAGATGGAATGGCGAGCAAATCCAAAGCTCGAAGTACCGCCGGGATATCTTCCCTAAACCCGGCAAGCAAAACATCCTCACTCAACTCATGTGCTGAAATAAGCCTGAGAATCTCCTCCCGCATTGGACCTTCGCCAACAATCACAAAGCGAACTCCCACACCCCGAATCTTGAGAAGCTTTGCTGCCTCAAGAAAAACCGAATGTCCTTTCCAAGATCTGAGCACTGAAACCATTCCCACTAATGGCCGCTCATCCATTGTTTTATCAAACAGTTCCGCCTTCGGGCCCTCGTCGGAGAAACGAATCAGATCTGTCCCTGTGGGAATGGTTGAGACGCAACCTTCATCCAGATTAAATGTGGAAATTAAGTTGTTAGAAATGCGTTCACTAGTAGTCACGACATGATCTGCGAACGTCGTGAACGCATGGCGACTGACCCAAGGCTTGGGGTAATCCACTTCAATGTGTCGTGAACGGATTATCAGCGGCACACGCGCCAACCGGGCGGCGGCTCCTACTAGCCAGCCGTCACGAGAACTGTGGGTATTCACGACTTGGACGTTGTTGGCCATAAGCCAACGCCTCAAACACAGGGCACTCAGGGGGTACTTTGCCTTGGATACATCCAGTGGCTCCACGTCAATCCCAGACGCACGCGCGCGATGAAAAATTTCTGCATGCTCTGGAGCAAGCAATGCCACCCATGCACCACGTTCCCGAAACCCCAGCAACTCTGCCAACACCCGGTGCTCCTGCCCTCCCCAGCCCAAGGAAGCTTCCGAGTGTGCGATCCGCCATGGATTCTGCGTGATCAAACTAGGTTAAGGTTGCGCTTTGATTTAAGCCGCTTCTGCAAGCTCAAATCCAATTGCAGCAAAGGAGACCAGATCAATGCCCATGAGCGGTCTAGTGCCGTCACCTCCGGCCGCGATGCTGTGGCATCCCGACGGACACAAAGCAGACTCCCCGCCAGACCCACTCGACTGAAGTGGGGATTGCGTCTCAAGAAACGGTCCACCGGCCACCGAACCCCCTTGAACCTTGGCGCATAATCATGGAAACAGGCCAGTCCGCCTACGCTTAACAATCGCAACCAGTGTAAGTCCTCCATTACATGGCGAATCTTGTGTGACGCATCCACTAGGATAAAATCGAACCGACTCCCAGCTTTCTCTTCGCGCGCAAATGCCGCAACACTGGTCATGACATGAAATTGAACCTGACTAGGATCAAGCCCATTCTTTTGCAAATTTTCATGCACAATTCCGTGTTGATTGGCGAAATATGCCATCGTGTCCACCACAGTGAATTCAGGCCGTTCATCAGCCTCGAAACATTTCATCATGTAACACAATGTCCCACCCGCAGCGGTCCCGACCTCAAGACACCTTTCAGCTAATTTCGACATCTGAAGCCAATCGCGCAATCCCGATAACTCCTCATCGGTCATTTCTGACTCCATGGACTTGGCCGAGGGACGAGAACCCATGTTATATCATTTATTTAAAGGCACCTGCCAGTGGCGGTTTTATTTAGCCAGTCCTTGAAAACAATCATTTACTTGCGGTTTTTTTCTCATACACAGCAAACAACGTGTGGGCATAACGATTTGCATAGCATTCTGGGCTGAAAAACAGTTTTCGATAGAAGCGTAAAAATGGGTTTCTGGGTTTTTCGACGATACAAAGATCAATCAACGCCAGTTCGCCGGTGGCTTTTGCTGTAAAAAACTCCTTGGCCTGAGAAATGTTTATAAACCACTTATGGCGGTCGAGTGGACGTTGTTCGGGCAACCCATAATGTGAAATGGATCCATTCCCTTTTTCGATTTGGCGCCGTGCCGAACACCAACAATTGGGCAGCGACACAATGATATAACGACTAGACAAACGGATCAATTCATTGAAAACGCGGTGTAACGCATCAAGGTGTTCCAATACTTCTATGCAGATAACACATTGGAACTGGGCTTCGTCAAAAGGTAGTTTTTCAACCGACTCCAAATCAACTACTTGATCCGGCTCCCCCGCGATGTCTATTCCTATGTACTCTACACCAGACAACATGCTTCGAAGTGGCGCTTCATAGCATCCGACATCCAAAACAGATTCCTTCAAAAACTTCCCGTAACGCTCGACAATAAATTCCGTCCTGGTACGGCGTGTCTCAAATGCGACATATTCAGTTTCCGGAACCAGCACGGCCGTCAAGTTATTGAGGGGTGCCATTATAGTTCAATCAGAAAATACGTTATTAAAGGAGCCAGAAACAATATGTAAGCATATTCAAATAATCTTTGTTGCTTCAACAATTAAGTGACTTCCACAGCGGCTTTCTCGCGAACCTGCAGATTCCCAAAAATACTTTTCCTCCTTAGAATTAGCCATTCTCAGTTTTCGGCGGTAATGAAGTTTTGCCGGAAACCCTATGAGCCGTTCATGAAACCGTGGAATTCGTTGAAGAGGCTCCGGAACAATGATGGGTGCACAAAAGCCGGCCAGTTTTGTGAAAACATACAACTGAGGATATGACCACGGGGTGATATGCATGTGAGTGCCCGGCTCAACCTTGCCGACCAAGGCGGGGAAGGAAGGGAAAAACCCGCGTAGCAGGTATTGCAAGCGGGCCTGAGGATACCAAACGTTGGGGGTGGTGATGATGAGAGTGCCGTTTTCTTTAAGGCTCCGATGAAAATGCCGCAGCAATAATAGCGGGCTACCCACGTGTTCCAGTCCTTCGCAACAGCAGATCAAATCATAGCCGCCACACTCCTTCGGGAGTCCTTCATCCAAATCTTGTTTCCAGAAGTTGCGGTATCCAGAAGCTTGATGGACGTAGAGGTCGATGCCATCCACCTCCACATCCGGGCCTAGTGCCTCAGGAAGCCATCCGCCACCAGACGGAGCGTCCAGCACGGTCTTGAATGTACGGCCACTAAGATGTTTCAGGAGGGCTTGCTTGGATGAATCCTGCATGCGGGTGGGAAACTAGCTTGAGTAATGGCCCATTTCAATCCGAAGCTCCTCCTTATTCTTGAATGGTGGGGGGAATGTTGATACTCGTCGCACAGCCTGTAGATGGCAGAATCTAGGTCGGCAGCAATGAGCGGGTATAGTTTTGACAATCCAAGCCCACGATTCACACTTTTAAGTGAGTTGTACCGTGAGGTACACGAGGCAGGCTTGGTCGATGGCGCGGATGCGTCCAAGGTGTTCGGCGGCGGCAGCCTGCTTGACCACATAGAAATCGTCGGTCGACTGTCAAACCACACCCGCGCAAAATCCATCTTGGATTATGGATCGGGGAAGGGACTGCTCTATGAGGCGGAGCATCTGGAACTACCCGGAGGCAAGGTTATCCGTAGTGTGCAGGAATATTGGAACGTGGACGACATTCATCTTTATGATCCCGGGGTGGAGGAGTATGCGGCTCGACCCACGGGAGGATATGATGGGGTAATCTCGACGGATGTCCTTGAGCACATTCCTGAGGAAGACATTGACTGGGTCTTGGCTGAGTGTTTTTCCATGGCATCCGGTTTTCTGTACATGAACATTGCTTCCTATCCGGCCAAGAAAATCCTTCCCAACGGCTGGAATGCTCATGTCACGATTCAACCGCCGGCTTGGTGGCAGGACAAGATAGGAACAGCCGCCCAAGGATGGGGGGGGGAAGCGTACGTTTTTGACATCACGGAAAAAAGAAACCGCCTGTGGGGGTCAATCTTGCGCCGACTTGGTGGTAGCCGGTTCAAACTGACCCGGATTGAATCTTGGGGCTGACCTCTTGACCTGCGTCAGGTTCCGGTTCATCCGACCGGAATTGGTTTCCAAATTGACTCTTCATCTCTCGAAACACCTCATGCCATGGTCGCCCATTCTTTCCTAACACAATGGCCTCGGGGTACCAAGGTGTTCGGGCTGAAAGCACTGGCCATCCTCTCCTAAACCAGTCATCACGCAACAAAAATACCGGAAGTCCCATCCCGCCTGCCAAATGGGCCCCTGTGTTGCTAATGGTAATGATGGCATCCAATGCCCCCAACTGGGACGCGAATCGATCCATGTCAACCAGTTGATCCACCGAGTCATCAATGATCAGGCGGTCCCCGGCTGCCATTTGCAGGGCAGCCAAATCATCCGCCATAGGGGCATACTGAATGTTCACAAAAACCGCGTTCAATGAACGGAGCAAATCCGCCCAAATTTTGATCGAGGGCAAATCTTTCCCAAAATGGGAACTCCACCAGGAAATCCCAACTAAGGGCAACTTACGGCCAGACAAGTAACCACGGCGCAGTGCCGCAGCCTCGAATTCATCCGCTTGGATTGCCTTAAAACGGCGGCTGATATCTTGTGCTGTCGTGCCAAGGATTGCTTTCAACGTCAATGCATTTGCAGTGTACACCGTCGATTCAGCTACCAACCCCAACTGAGCGGGAAAAGCCACAATCTCCACACTGGGCAAAGTTCGTGCAAAGATGGGCACTAGTCTTTTCTCTACTACCAGAATACACCGTTTCGCTTTTGCCGCCACCTCGGTAACATATCCGGCCATATCCAAACCAATTGCCAAACCCTGCTTCTCAGACTCCATAAACCGGATGATCAACGTAGCCTCTGTCAAATCCTCCCCTTTCCAATCCGTGGATGGAGTCTGTCCTATCATTTGCGCAGCCGAATAGGACCATTCTGTGGCCAGTTGGTGTTCTCCTAGTCGGCCGGCAGAAAAAGACATTTCTGTAAGTAGGCGAAAATCTTCTGCTTGCCTTGAGGCCTCGGCCAAAGGGATGAGACGTCGGTGCGCGTCTTTCCAATCGAGGCGTTTGACCGCCCCTCTAAACTGATGGTAACTCCACGCCAAACTTGGGTTTAATAAGCACCGCCGAAGCTGCCTGCGAAAATTGATGACACAATCTGCAACGTAACGACGATACCACCTTTTACAGTATTGGCTGAATAAACTCTGGCCCATTATCTCGCCTCACTTCAGTACCGCCCGCATCAGAACGCATCAAGACAAATACGGCTGAAGATAATAGGCTTACCCTCGGTTACATCATGTAATCCTTGACTTCAGTTACGCATTTGCTTCCATGCGCAGAGCAATGATTCGGATATTCCTCGGGTACGACCACCGCGAAATTGTCGCCTACCACGTGGCCTGCCACAGCATCCATGTTCGCAGCTCGCAGCCGGTGGAGATTGCGCCGGTGATGCTCTCCCAACTGGACGGCGTGTTTGCCCGTGAGCGCAATAATCTACAGTCTACTGACTTTTCCTTCAGTCGTTTTCTCGTGCCCCACATGTGTGGATACAAAGGTTGGGCGTTGTTTGCCGACTGCGACATCATCTGCCTCGAAGACATCGCCAATCTGTGGACTCTGCGTGATGATAGGTACGCAGTGATGTGTGTTCACCATGACCACAAGCCGCAAGGCGACACCAAATTTCTCGGCGAACCGCAAACGCAGTATGAGAAGAAAAACTGGTCCAGCGTGATGTTGATGAACACCGCCAAATGCACCGCCCTCACTCCCGATTATGTGAACACCAAGTCCGGCCTCGAACTCCATCGCTTTCACTGGCTGGAGAGCGAGACCTTGATCGGAGAAATCCCGCACAAGTGGAACCACCTGGTGGACTACGACGCCGAATTGCCCGAGGAGGAGCTGGGCATCCTGCACTACACCGAGGGCGGCCCGTACTTTGAGGAATACAAAAACTGCGGTTACTCCGACACATGGCGGCGCGAATACCAAGGCATGCTCACCCCACCTCAACCATGAATCCCCCAGAGCCGGATTACATCGACCAAGCCCGGGCCGTTCTCCAGACCGAGATCGACGAACTGGCCAGCTTGGCAGACCGCATCGGCCCGGAGTTTTCCCAGGCGGTAAACACCCTGTGCGAAGGGCTCAGCCAACGCGGCAAGATCATCGTCATCGGCGTGGGCAAATCCGAGAACATCGCCACCAAGATTGCCGCCACCCTCAACAGCACCGGCGCGCCGGCCGTGGTGCTCAACTGCCAAAACGCCCTCCACGGCGACTTGGGCATCATGGCTCAGGGCGACACCGTGCTGGCCCTCAGCTACAGCGGCGAGACCGCCGAGCTGCTCAACCTGCTGCCCCACCTCAAGCGCCGCGCCGCCGCCATCATCGCCTTCACCGGCAAGCCCGGCTCCTCCCTCGCCGCCAACAGCGACGTTGTGCTCGACACCAGCGTGGCCACCGAGGCCTGCCCCCTGCAACTCGCCCCCACCTCCAGCAGCACCAACATGCTGGCCCTAGGCGATGCGCTGGCCATGGTGCTCCTGCAAGCCCGCGGCTTTCAGCCGGAGGATTTCGCCGAGCTGCACCCCGGCGGCAGCCTCGGCCGCCAACTGCTCACCCGCGTCACCGACATCATGCGAAAGGGCAACCAGCTCGCCTGTGTCCAGCCCACGGACACGATTGCCGCCGCCCTCGCCGCCATGAAGCAATGCAAGGCCGGCGCCGTGTTGGCCACCGACGCGGAGGGCCAGTTGCAAGGCATCTTCACCCACGGCGACTTTGTCCGCTCCTACCAGAAAGACCGCAACATTGCCGACCACCGCATTGCCGACCACATGACGGCCAACCCCGTCACCATCCAAGGCGACAAACTCGCCGCCGAGGCCGTGCATGTGCTGGAGGAAAACCGCATCGACGAAATTGTCGTCATCGATGCCGATCAAAAAGTGGTGGGCTTGGTGGACGTGCAGGATCTTTCCCGCGCACAGATTTTTTGACCGGAGCCATGACCCGCACCGCTCCGCCCAGCCCAGAGCCGCGACGGTTGCTGTTCGTCAAGCTGAAGCACATCGGCGACGCGCTGCTGCTCACCCCCACGCTCGTCGCCACGCGCCGGGAGTATTCTGACGCCGAAATCTGGGTGGTGGTTCGGGAAGGCACCGATGGCATTCTCGCCGGCTGCCCGGCAATCGACCATCTCCTCACGGTTGCTGCCACCGAGAATGAACGCCGCGGCCCCGGCACCTTGTGGCGCGACCTGCGCACCCTCCTGCGCCTGCGCCGCCAGCGCTTCGACTTCGCGTTCGAGTTGACCGACGGTGACCGGGGCCGCTGGCTCGCCGGACTCAGCCGCGCCAAGCACCGCTGCGCCAACGTCGCGAACGATGGCTTGAGCGGATGGTGGCAGCGGCGGTTCAATCGGCTGGCCGACATCCCGCGCGCCGAGGGGCATCGGGTGGTAAAGGACCATCGTCTCGTGGCGGAGTTTCTTGCCTTGGATGCGGAAATCCCGCCGCTGAACTTTGAGCGGGCGCGCGCGAACCCGCCAAGCCTTGGGGTGGCGCTGGCTGATTTTGTGGTGATCCACCCGGGCACTCGCTGGGTCAAGAAACGCTGGCTGAAAGATTACTGGCTGGACTTGGGCCCGCGTTTGCTGGAGCGGGTTAGCCACGTGGTCATCAGCAGCGGGCCGGATCCGGCCGAGCGCGAGTTGGCCCGCGAGCTGGTCCATGCCTGCGGGGATGCAAGGGCCACCAGCACTGATGGCCAGTTGGACTGGGCTGGTTTGGCGGGGTTGCTCTATCGCGCGCGCGCCTTCGTGGGCGTGGACACGGCCGCCATGCACTTGGCGGCCGCCTGCCAATGCCCCACGGTGGCCATCTTCGCTTACTCGGTGGTGGAGCACTGGCGGCCATGGAAAGCGCCGCACGAGATTCTCCACTTGGGCGACCAGTTGCCGCCGCGCGGCAAGGGCCAGCGGCCGGCTGAGGAGGTCATGGCGAAATTAACCCCGTCACAGGTCATGGCGGCGGTGGATCGCCTCATCCGCCCAGCCCAGGCTTGATGGGCTAAGCCCTCACGAAAACCGCGTTGTGTGGAACTTGGTCGTACGACTTGGATTTCTCAAAGGCAATTTTCCCGCCCTTGGTGAAATGGCAGTGGTCTAACTTCCATCGGCAATCTTCCATCAGTTGCAATACTTCGGCCCGTTGTCCCGGGTTGATTTCCACCTGCAGGGTGGCCGGGCCTTCGGGTGATTGCAAAACCTCCCGCATGCCCCGCAGGATGCTCAGCTCGTTTCCATCCACGTCGATTTTCACCATGTCCGGCACGGGCACGCGCCCGGAATCGACCATTGCATCCAGCGTCACCGCGTGCACCAGCTCGCTGAGCTTGGGCTCGAATTCACGGTTGCCCGGCAACTGCCGGTGGCCGAGCTGCGTCATGGAAGTCCCGCTGTCCATGGAGTTGTAGTTCAATTCCATCAGCCCGCTGGCATCCCCCAGGGGCAGGGCGACCGGATGGACCGCCTTCTCCAAGCCGTTCAGGAAAATATTTTCAAGCAGCGTGGCAAAGTTGAACTTGTGTGGCTCGAAGGCGTAAACGCTCACGCCCCGCGCCGCATTGGCGGCATACAGGGAATACAAGCCAACGTTGGCGCCGATGTCGACGAAGACAGCGCATTCCCGGGCATGGTCGCGGATCCATGCCAACGTGCCTTCCTCCTTGGTGAAGTAGGTGGTATATCGGAAAATGTCATTCCGGGACTTGGGCCGGAAGGTGTATAGCGATTTCCCGTCCCGCACCTTGAGGGTCAAGGAAAACCAGCGGGCGATGCGACTCCAGAGACGCAGCCGTTTTTTCTGGAGCCAGGTATCCGCCTTTCCACGCAGGGTGATTTTCATCAAATGATGTTCTCGATGTTGATCGTCAGGGTCTTGCGCAGGGCCGTCCCCGGCCCGGTCATGGGCTGGACCGAGTGCCAGGAGTTGTAGGTCTTGATGAACAACAGGCACTGGTTGGGAGTGAATGGATAGGTCTTTAAAACCTCGGTCTCGTCAAATTTCATGAAGCGGTTGTGGTGGTTGTAAATGCGGCTCCGGTCCTTGGGAACCACCACGCTCGTCCCCCCGCCCCAGGCCGCCTCCTCCCATTCCCCTTCCTGGACAAAGGACAGCACCAGCGTGACGAGCTTGGTGGGCGCGTCGGTGTGCGGCCGGATGCCGCCCCCCTCGGCCGGCATCGCGGAAAACTCAAACCGGCTGCGAATGACCTGCGTGTTCATGGCCCGGCGGATTGGTCCCCGCCGGCGGACCCGCGGGCTGCGGGTATATTTGAATTCCTCCAGCCGCAGGTCGATGTGGTGCTCCTTGAGAAAACTGCAAATCTGCTCCACGAACGCCCGGCACTTGACCCCCTCATAAAATCTCCGCCAGCCGGCGTTCTGGTCAAGAAACCTGTTGTATTTCTCCCGGTTGTTGATTTCCGACAGCGAGTATTTAACGCCGATGTTCCGGCTGAACTGAAACAGGTCCCGGCCCGGGTAGGTCTCCGCCAGTTCCTGGTAAAGCGCGGGCTCCAAGACCCCCGGGATGAAACAGACCGGGTACGGCTCGTAATCGAACTGGGCGTTTTGCAGGTTGAACATGGTGGACGGGACCGGAAAAACCCGGGCGAACTTAGTGGGCGGCCCCGGGCGCGTCAAGTGAACAGGGCTACGACGCGCCGCCATCCGCCGGTTTCCCGTTGCCGGGATAGACCGCCAGACATTCCCTAGCCACTTGGCTCCATTCCCGTTTAAACAAGGGCCCGGCGGTCTCTGTTTTTAACAACCGCTCCGCGGCCGCGGCCCAGTCCGCGTTCGGCGCGTCGAGGGGAAGCACTTGGCCATTGGCGGGGCTGACTTCCGCGGCGGCGCCGGTGGTCGTGGAGGTCAGCACGGGGATGCCGCGAGCGAGGGACTCGGGGATGACCATGCCGTAAGCTTCAAGCCTTGCGGGATGGATGAGGAGTCGGATGCGTCTGAAGAAGGTGTCGCGATCGACACGGCCCATGACTTCCACGCGGTCGGTTTCGCGCAATTGGCCTTTGAGATGTTCTCGGGAGGGGCCGGCGATGAGGAGTTGGGTGTGCGGGAGGTTTCGGTGAATTTCCAGGACGAGGGGGAGGCCTTTGCGCTCCCATTCCCAGCCCATGAAGCCGAGGACGGGCTCGGAAGTGCGATCCACGGGTAGCGCGGGCTCGATGCCCGGTGGGATGGGGGGGGCGAGGGTGGCTTTTAAAAAGGGGTGTCGGTCGGCGAGTTCTTGGTGCAGCAGTTGGGATACCGGGATGACACACCGCGCGGTGTTGAGGACGCGACGTTCGAGCCATTGGTTGGCGTGCCAAGTGGGGTCAAGGCGTTTCCACCAGGCGCTTTTCTCGCCCATGCCGTGAGGGGTGGAGTGGAAAGTGCAGAGGTCGGCGTGGTCTACCATCTCATGGCTGTGCAGGCAGTAGGAACTGAGGGGCTGGGCGGCGACCCATTGGGCGACTTTGCTGGAGAAGTGCCGATGTTTGCGCCAGCGCTGGCGGCGGGGACTAGGCCCCAAGGTGGTGACAGGGATGTCAGGATCGCCGTTGCTGTCGTCTATCTCACACAGGACCTCGACGGGTTGGCTGGCCTTGGCGAGGGCGCGTGTGAGTTGCCATGCGTATTCCTCCATGCCACCGGCGGGCCCGAAGCGGCGCACGGTTTGAATAATGCGTCGGTTCATGCCGTTCGCTGCTGAAGATGGGCATCGATACCGTGGGCACATTTTACGGTGCGATTTTTCGTGACCTCATGGAGTTTAGCTTGGTTGACGGAAAGGCGGTCGCGGGAAAGTTGGCCATGATTAAGATGATGGATAATGGCCCGTCCGTAAACCAGCTTGCGGTCGCGGCCGAGGTGGTAGAGCCGAATGCCAACGTCCGAATCCTCCAGACCCCAGCCGTGATAAGATTCGTCAAAACCATTGATGGCGACCAGGTCTTCGCGCCAAATGCCCATGTTGCAGCCGATGATGCCGCGGATGGCTTGGCTGCGCTGAACCCAGTGGAAAGGCCACCGGATGCCCTTGAACAGGCCGCTAGCTCGCGCCCGCAGCCACAAGGATAGGAAGCTGGGACCGCCCGTGGCATAATCCTCCACATTCGTTTCGTTGATGAAACTTCGGCGGCCCTGCACCCAGCAGTCGGCCTCGGCGAGGGCGGCATGGTCCTCGACGAAACGCGGATGCGGCACACAATCTCCATCAAGGAGCAGGATGTAGTTGCCTTGGGCGCGGGCGATGGCTTCGTTTAAAATGACTGTCTTACGAAATCCCTGGTCTTCATGCCAGACGTGCTGCAGAGGGGGGAGGCGGTGGCTCCAGTTTTTAATGACTTGGGCGGTTTCCTTGTTGGAGCCGTCATCGGCGATGAGGACTTCGCGCGGTCGCTGGGTTTGCAACGCAACGCCGGCCAGAACGTGGGCCAGCGGGCCGGCTTGGTTGTAGGTGCTGACAATCAGGCTGGGATCCGGTGTGGCCATGGTCATTCACCTCGTTGGCGGCCCTTGCGGTTCAACTCAGCAAGCTTGGCGTACTTGTAAAACGTGCCCTCAAGGTTGCTCCAGGCAATAATGAAGCCGGGCCAGCCATCTAGGAAACCCAAGCGCAGGAAATACATTTTCAGGAACATGCCTATCCCATGACCCAGGGCACCCAAAGGGCCGGTACGGGTTTTATCGCGTGCCAGCTTCTCGGCGCTGAGCGAGGAATATCGATTGGCCTTGTACAGGACGTCTGAGAGGGTCTCGAATGGTTCCTGTTCGATGGGGCATTGCATTTCCGAAAGGCGGCCGTCGAGACAGAAACCCTCATGTACCAGGTCGTTTTCCGGAAAGGTCAGCTTGCCTCGCCGAAAGAGTTGGGGTTGACGAAAATTGGGATACCAACCGCCGTAACGAATGAACTGGCCCATGAAATAGTTGCGGCGCGGAGTGTGGTAGGCGTCGGCGGAACCCGGATCATTGGCGATGGCCAGAATCTCATCGCGGGCTTCAGGGGTGCAGCGTTCATCCGTGTCCAGACTGAAGATCCAATCGTGTCGGGTGTGTGTGATGCCGGCGTTGCGCAGACGGCCGAAGCCATTAAAGTCTTCTTGAACGACCCGGGCGCCATGCTCGGCCGCGATGGCGGCAGTCCGGTCGGTGCTGTGGGAATCGACGACCACAATCTCGTCCGCCCATTGAAGGCTCTCCAGCGCAGCGCCAATTTGCGACTCGGAATTGTAAGCCAGAATGAAGGCGGAAATTTTGGCACTCATGTTTGTTCGATTACCTTAGGCACGGGGTTGTCTGCGGGAAAATCTGGCACATTAGAGAGGGAGTAAAGGGCAAAGATTAGGAAGGAGTTGTTGGCATCAAAATAGTACTCAAATTGGCCCGCCACAATAAAAACTACCAGTAAGGGTACGACACATCGGCGTGCACATCCACCGCGCCGCCAGGATTCAATGCCCCAGAACGAGAGCCATGCCAATAGTGCGGCCAGGCCGGGAAGGCCGAGATTGGCGGCTGTATCTATGAATGTGTTATGAGCATGCGATGCTTCGCCGTCCGGATAGGCAATGCCGTATCTTTCCTTGATGGACCGGATATGCTTGGGGAAACCAATCATGCCATGGCCGAGAAACGGTCGTTCTTGGATACCTTTCAATCCGGCTTTGTACAGGGAAAGACGCTGGTCGCCTTCCAGTCCGCGAAAGAAACGCGTTGGAATGTCCTTCGATTTGCCTGTGAGAATCCGACTGATCCTTTCTTCTCCCAAGATGTTTCCGATCAACAAAATCGATGCGATTATCGTACTGGCAATGCCCATCCAAATTCCTGCCTTGGGCCGGTGAAGGTATAACGCCAAGGGTAACCCACATAGACATCCCAGCAATGCGCCCCTTGTTTGGGTGAGAATTAAGCCAATGGCACCAAGTCCGATGGCCCATGATAACAGGTTTTGATGAAAACAGGGGTGAGAGCCACCTGTGTGAAGACGCAGCCCAACCAAGGCAACCAGAACCATGGCCATGCCGTAGCCGAAACGCATGGTGCCGGTGAAACCGCCTGTCCGATCGCCCTCGGGTGGAGCAAACGTGAGGAGGTCGATGTTGGCCATCGTAGCGACCAGTCCGTAGGTTACGGACGCAATAATGGAAATGAGGAACAAGTTGGCTATCTGCCGGAGTCGGGCTTGCGTCATAACTCTGCTGCGCGCAGCGTGGCGCAGGGCGAACAGGCCCAGTACGGCCATGGCAAAGTATTTGAGTTTACCGAGGCTGCGGGCTGGGTCTTGGAGTTCATTCCAGTTTGCTAGCGTGGCGATGATTCCGTAAGCGACGAGTCCCAACAATGCCCAACTGCTGGCCGGCAGGGCGTTGCAGCCGTGTTCTTGAAGTTCCTTAAACGCGATCCATGCGCCGGGAATGAACAGCAGGATGTGGTAGCCTGCGCAGATTCCTGGAGAAACAAAAATGCCAACCGCCAGACAACCGAGTCCCAAGATGGTCATCCAAGGCAACCAATGACCATCGAAGGAAGCGGACACGTTGGTTGCCATGCTTTTCTGTTTGTGCTCCCCCCCGTCCAAGGCCGGACTTATACAGATATTTGAAGGAGAAATTCAATTCCAATCAGGTACGGGGAATGGCAATGAGGTAAAGTTGAACGGGCACTGGCCTTGTGGTGCAGGTCTCAACAAATGCTTTCCTGCCGGGAAGGCCAAGGCCGGGGTTGGGGCGGTGTTTTCGCCAACTGCGTGCGATTTTCGAGACGTGCCGGGCTTGCTCAAAATCCCAAAATTCCATTTTGTACTGTGGTGCCAAGAGATCCAACAGTTCATCAACGGAACTTTGGTAGTTGTTGAGCAGCGCCGGATGAACCTCAATGAAGAGCCTCGGCCGATCTCGTTCCAAAATTGTCCGGGCCCCGCGCAAAACTTCCAGTTCATAGCCTTCACAATCAATCTTGATGAGTGAGATGGCTTGCTCGCCCAAGGCCTCATCCAGAGTCACTAGGGGAGCATTGGCCAAACGATCTTCTGTTTTTGCGGCAAGGGCATCAGCGTTAAACACGCCGGAGCTGTGCGGCGTGTTTAATTCCTTGGATGAAGGAATGATGGCGGCATTCATGTGTGCGGCCAGTTGGATTTCCCCGGACTGCGCGCCGCATGCCTGTCGGCGTGCGTCAACATTCCTAAATTGATTGTGTTGGATATTACGTCGCATTAGGTCGAAGAGAAAAGGAACGGGCTCGAAGGCTACGATGGGTGCAGAGGTGATGGAACGCGCGAGCAGCACGTATAGCCCCATGTTTGCGCCGACATCAACAATGGTGCCGGACTGCAAATCGTTGCAGAGCCGGTGCAACAACTTAAATTCTGGGACGGTGTTTTCACCGGCGAGAAGGTAGGCGGTGAGTTCCTTGCGCCAAGCCGCAGGATGAACAAGTTCAGCCCCCGCAAAGGGGATTCGCACGAGATCACGGCTTGGGTTTAAGCAGGAAATAAGTGGATGCCATTTCCGGTTTAAGCGAAAAATGGAGTTCAGGATTCGGGCCAACCCAATGCCCCGCAATGGCCGGATGGGAACGTCTTCCAAGGGCTCAAGGGTTTCGCTGGACTCGCTCATCGCGGGCGCATTCATGCCTTGCTTGTCAACCCCTCGCAATCATGAATTGGGCGTATTTCATCGATTGCATTTCGGAGAGCGGGCGGTAGGGTCGGGGAAATCACAGGTGTTGCTTATGAAGAAATTGGTTGCTTTGGTTTGTTTGGCCATCGGGTCGAGCGCGTTATTTGCGAGAGTGGTGGAGGTGGTCCCGGGTTGCTCGGTGAAATTGGGGGCGGTGAATGAGGTGACGATACAGCGGGGCGGCAAGGCACTTTCGGTGTACCGGGGGGGAGGGGAGACGGTTCTCTTGACGCATCATCGAAGAGATGTGGTGACGGCAGCCTTGGAAGCCAAGGGGGGAATCGTGGCACCGGCTGGGGAGAAGGACTTTTTTGGGGAGACGAAGGCTTATTGGGATGGGCATTGGACGAAACGGTTCCATTACTACACGCAACAATCGACCAAAGTGCTGGTTGAACCATTGAAAGTGGATCGCTGGGTGAAGGATGGAGAGGTGATTTCGTGGCGTGGACTGGAGTTCAAAGTTTTGGCAACGCCTGGGTTTACGCGCGGGGCGGTGTCCTATTTGATGAATGTGGGTAAGCGGCGGGTGGCGTTTACGGGAGACTTGATTTATGGGGATGGAAAATTGTTCGATTTGTATAGTTTTCAGGATGCAATCCCGGAAGCCAAGGTTGGAGGATATCACGGGTATGGAGCGCGATTGGCGGATTTGGTGGAGAGTTTGCGCAAGGTGAGAGCGGCGAAGCCGGATGTGTTGGTGCCGGCGCGCGGGCCGGTAGTGCGGAATCCCGCGGCGGCAATTGACAAGCTCGTTGCGCGCGTGCAGGCGCTTTATAAAAACTACCTCTCGACGAATGCGTTGCATTGGTATTTTAAGGAGGAGCGGATGAAGATTTGTGGAGAGCGGGTGCTGGGTAAGGGGGCAAAGATTGACCTGATGCCATATTGTCTGCACGTGGAGAAGCCGGACTGGATTCTGCAGTTCTCAACAAGCCGGATCATCGTGGCGGACAATGGGCATGGTTTCCTGCTGGATTGCGGGGGGCAGCGGCAGCTCGATTTCGTGAAAGATGTGGTGAAGAAGGGGCTGGTGAAAAAGATTGATGGGATTTTTGTCACACACACTCATGACGACCATTCGCAGATGGTGAAGGCGGCGGCGGAGTTCTTCAAGTGTCCTGTGTACGCGACGGAGGAGTACGAGGATATTCTCGAGCAACCGGGGAACTACCTGATGCCGGGGCTCACGGAGAATGCCATCAGGGACGTGAAGGGGATGAAGGATGGGGCGCGGATGAAATGGAACGAGTATGAATTCACGTTTCGATTTTATCCGGGGCAGATGTTTTATCATGGGGGGCTGCTGGCGAAGCGACCGGGCGAGAAGCCGGTATTTTTCATTGGGGATTCTTTTGCCCCCTCGGGTATCGATGACTATTGCCTGTTGAACCGCAACTTGGTGCATGCGGATACGGGGTATCCGCGCTGCTTCAAAATCCTCCGGGAGATGAAGGAGGACTATTGGCTGATCAATGAGCACGTCCCGTTTGTGTTTAAATTTTCGGATGGGGAACTGGATTACCTGGAAAAGCAATATGCGGCGCGGGTGGAAATATTGCGGGAGTTGTTTCCGTGGGATGATCCCAATTATGGAATCGATGAGCGGTGGTCGACATTCTATCCCTACGGCTCGACGGCCAAGCCAGGAGCATTGCGGGAATTGGAGGTTCGGATATCCAACCATTCACCGGGGCGGCGGGTGTTCAAGGTCACGCCGCGCGGCTGGCGGGGCGTGGAAATTTTGTCCAAGCCAAAGACCATCGAACTCGACTCCAGACAAAATGGGGCAGTGAAAGTGCTCGTGCGTGTGCCCCGAACAGTGGGGACGTATGTGGTGACGGCTGATGTAGACTCGGAAGGCATGCAAATGCGTGATTGGCAGGAGGCCTTGATCCACGTGGAATAAGCGAATGTCAGCCTCAAGCGGCGCTTGGCAGCGGGCGGGCGAATGGGGCAGACTGCGGGTGTGGCTGGTTTCTTGAGGTATTTGACCCTGTTGAACGCGGGGGTTTGGCTGGGGGCGGCGGTGTTCATGTTCGTGGTGGCATTGACAATTTTCACGGCGCCGGAAATGAACGCCGTGGTGGCTGTCGGGGAAGGGGAGCACCAAAAATATTTGAAAGGGCTGGCGGGCCAGCTTTTCTTCCAGCGATTTTACCTACTGCAGTTTGTGTGTGCGGGAGTGGCATCCCTGTTGTTGTTTTTGGAGTGGAAGCTGGGGAAACAGGAATTTCCCAAGTGGCGCTTTGGACTGCTTGTGCTGTTGTCGGCGCTGGTTCTGGCCGGTGGGTTGTGGCTGCGGCCGAAGCTGGAGAATTTGTTCCAACAAAAGTACGCGGCGCATTCAGCAGTGGAGGTGACCATGGATGCGGGCAAGGCTGCGGCTGAGCACGACAAGTGGCATCGCGTCTCGGAGGGAGGCTACGGGGGCGTGGTACTTCTGCTTTTGGCATATTTCGCGGTGAACTGTCGCCAGCCGGGCAAGCCGCGCGCTGTCCGCAAGCCCAAGGCAAAGATGGAATTTAGGCTGTGGCCTTTTCGATGAACGGAAGGGGAACCGTGGGGGCGTCGTTCCACAGGGCATCGAGATCGTACTCAGTGCGCTGGTCGCGATGGAGGACGTGGACAACGACGTCGTAGAAATCCAACACCACCCATTTGCCGCTGCGCGCGCCCTCGGGATTCCGGGTGGTGGTGAGGTGCAGTTCCTTGGTGCGGCGGGCGATCTCGTTCCAGATAGCGCGGACGTGGGGCTCGTTGTTGCCGGTGGCGAGGACAAAGTAGTCCGTGACGCCAGAGACGCCGCGGACATCGAGCACGCGAACATCCTCGGCCTTCACCTTGTCGGCCAACTCAGCGCAGAGAATAGCCAGTTGTCGGGGTGCAGTTTCGGGGGTTTTATTCGGCATAAAGATTTGAATTCTTGATAGAGGCGGCAACCGCCGAGGGAACAAGATGTTGGAAATCCCGGCCTGCACGGATGCGGGCGCGTATGTCTGAGCCAGAAACATCCATGGGTGTCCCCCTCAGCCAAGTGCCTTGGAAAGGGGCGGGAAACTCAACCGGCGTTTCGCCCGGGCGTGGCACCGCGGCAAATCGCGCCAATCGAGCCAAAGCCTCCGCACCCCGCCACTCGGGAAGCGTGGGGACATGATCCGCGCCAATGAGACAGGTCAAAGCATCTTCCGGATGGCGCGCATGGAAATCCCGCACCGTGTCGATGGTGTAGGAAGCCCCGCCGCGCCGGAGTTCCTGTTCATCAATGGCGCAGCCTGCTCGGCCGTCAAAAGCCAGCCGAAGAAGATCGACGCGCGCGCCATTACCGGTCGGCCGGTCTTCGGGCTTGAAGGGAGACTGGGCGACGGGGACGAGGAAAAGTCGGTCCAGCTGCAGTTCCGTCAGTGCGGCGTCAGCGAGCATCAAATGACCGTTGTGAACAGGATCAAAAGTTCCGCCGAAAATGCCGATATGTGCCATGTGTAGATGCCAAATTCAGTAAACAGCCATCAGGGTAAGCCATCAACTCTCGGCTCTCAACCCTTCCGTTTGGTCCAGCGCGTTTTCCTCCAGCACGCCTTTGGCCTTGGGGAAGAGTTTAATGGCTTCAACAATCATCCAGATTTCCAAGGCGATGGTGGCGAGGCCGATGCCGCCGAGGAGGTAATCGACTTGGCCAGCCTTGAGCCAGCCGGGGGCGATGAAGAGTTGGTGGAGCATGGCCCACATGGGCATGATGAGCATGAAGACCATGGGCAGGACGAGAAACCAGATGGCGCGGCCGCGGCGCCACAGATAAAAAGTGATGACGAGGAAGGAGAGGCCGGCGAGGAGTTGGTTGGTGGCGCCGAAAAGGGGCCAGAGGGTGAGGCCGCCTTTGCCGGCGTTAGCGAGGGACCACTCGGCGCCGCCTTGCGGGATGGCGGCCATGGCGGCGGCGATGGCGACGGCGAAAATGGTGGCGCCGTGCTTGTTTTGTAAAAGGGCGAAGAGGGCGGCGGGCGGCGGGCCATCCGCGCCGGCCTTGCCGCCGAGGGTGGCGGCGAGTTCCTGAACAACATAGCGTTGCAGCCGGCAGGCGGTGTCGAGCGTGGTGCCGGCAAAGGAGGCGACAAGGACGCCCATGAGCGCGATGGCAACGGCCGCACTGAGACCGAGGGACTGGAGGAAGTTGGCGGAGCCTTGGACGAACGCGCCGACCTTGGCGCCCAGTGAACCAGCGGCAGACCACGAGGTGTATTGCGCGTTCCAGGCGGCGGTGCCGGTGAGCAGTTCGCCGCCCTTCATCAAGCCGAGCCCCAATCCCGCGCCACAGGCAAGGATGACCAGCGTGGCGAGGAAGCCCTCGGTGAGCATGCTGCCGTAACCGACGAAGCGGGCATCCGGTTCGTTTTTTAATTGCTTGCTGCTGGTGCCGCTGGACACAAGGCAGTGGAAGCCGCTGACCGCGCCGCAGGCGATGGTGATGAACAGGAACGGAAAAATCATCGGTGCGCCTTCGGGTTGCCACTGGAATGCGGGGGCCACGAACTGCAGTTCCTGCGCAGTACCGCCGGGCGGGGTGTATCCGGTGAAGGCGGCGGCGAACAGGCCGAGGACGATGAGGGCGAGGGCGGAGATGAGCTGGAGGGAGTTGATGTAGTCGCGGGGCTGGAGGAGCGTCCAGACGGGGAGGACAGAGGCGATGTAGGAATAGCCGAGGAGGACGACGACCCACGTCCAGATGGGCATTCCATCCCCCGGATCTTTCGTGCCGCCCAAGGCGTGGTTGATCGAGTGCAAAGGCCCCCAGTCGCCGAACACAACGGTGAGGTACATGATGCCAAGGGCTATGAGTGATGGCAGGAAAAGGCTGACACCTTGACGGTGCAGCAACATGCCGATGGCAATGGCGATGGGGATTTGCACGAGGCACGGAAAGATGGCGGAGGGATAGAGGTCGAACACGGCGGCAATGACCAGGCCGAAGATGGCGAGGACAACTGTAAGGGCCATGAAGAGGGTAAACAGGAAAAGCAACCGCACACGCTTGTTTAGTACGCGCCCGGCAATGTCGCCAACCGTCTGGCCGTTGTTGCGCAGGCTGACGACGAGCGCGCCGAAGTCGTGCACCGCGCCGATGAAGATGGAGCCGAGCACGACCCACAACAGCGCGGGCACCCAGCCCCACATGATGGCGATGGCGGGCCCGACGATGGGGCCGGTGCCGGCGATGGAGGTGAAGTGGTGGCCGAAGACGACGGACTTGCTGGTGGGCACGTAGTCGACGCCGTCGTTGAGGCGTTTGCTGGGGCAGATGGCGTCGGCGGAGAGGCGGAAGATTTTGCTGCCGAGCCAGCGGCCGTAGGTGTGGTAGGCGACAATGAATCCGATGCCGGAGAGCAGGGCGATGAGCAGCGTTTGCATGCGTTGCGGCGCGGCGGAACGCGCGCGGGTAATTTACAGGAGGGGCTGGTCCTTGTCCACAACCGTCCACGGATTGTTGTTTGTGAAAAAAAACCTTTGTGAATTGCTGACAATGATGTTAGCAAGTTCGCTTTGCCAAGTACCGGCACCGTGCTAAAACCAAGGTGCCGTCTGCGGACGTCGGTTTTTGCCATGCAAGAGCCGGTTTTCCCGGGCGGCCAGTAGAAGGAACAGAAATGTCGCAACATCGCAGCCTTAAATCCGGAAGCGCCCTCGGCGGGAAGCGCAATGTGCTTCGCCGTTATGAGCGGGTGGCCCTGCTCAAGCAGCGTGGCCAGTGGAAGGAAGGGGACCGCGTGACGGGTCTGCAGAAGACCAAGCACGAGGAATAACCTCGGGCAACAGCGAGCGGGCTTTGGCCCGGATTGACTGTTCCAGGTTGGTGAACGGGCCGTTGGTCCATGTCCACGGTACGCCTGCAAAAATACCTGTCCGAATCCGGGGTGGCTTCGAGGCGAACGGGCGAGGCGCTCATCCGCGCTGGCAAAGTGGAGGTGAATGGCCAGACCATCCGCGTACTGGGGTCCAAGGTGGATCCAGACCGGGATGAGGTGGTCGTCGACGGGGTTCCCATCCAACCAAAACGCAAGTTGTACCTTGCGGTCCACAAGCCGCGTGGGCACGTGTGCTCGCGGCGGGACGAGAAAGGCCGGCCTTTGCTGGGGGATTTGCTGCCAAAAGAATGGCGGCATTGTTACCCGGTTGGACGGCTGGACCGCGAGAGTGAAGGGTTGATCTTTGTCACCAACGACGGCGAGTTCGCGTTGCGCATGACGCATCCGCGGCACGGTGTCCGCAAATTGTACGTGGCCGAGGTGGAGGGGCGCGTCAGGGAAGCTGTGCCGGGGCGCCTGACCCGCGGCGTGACCCACCGGGGCGAACGCCTGCGCGCGGAGAAAGCCCGCCTGCTGGCCAGCAACAACACGCGCAGCGTGGTCGAGCTGGAACTGGCGGAGGGCAAGAACCGCGAGGTACGCCGGCTGTTCGCCGCGATGGGGTTCAAGGTCACCCGGCTGGTGCGTGAGCGCATCGGTCCCATCCGACTGGGCGAATTGCGCGCCGGTAAGTGGCGCACCCTGACGGACACGGAAGTTAAAACACTATTGGCAAAAAAATGAAAACGACAAGCAAGCTCCTCAGCGTGGCGGCGATGGCCGCCATGACCGCCCTGTCCGCGCCGCCTGCGCCCCCGCCCGCGGTTCCGGGCACGCCCGCACCCACACCCACCGCCCAGCCTCCGCTGCCGAATGGTGTGATCGCGGTTCCGGGGCCGGCAGCGCCGCCGGCCGCATCTCCTGCCCTGCCGCCTGGCGTGGTGGCTGTGCCCGGTGGGCCCGGGCCGGCAGCAAGCCCCGCCGCTGCACCCGGCTCACCTGCGCCGGTCGCCATCCCCGCGGCAGCGCCGCAGCCTACGCCCGCCGCGTCGCCGGTTGCGGCTATTCCGGCCGCCGCTCCTCTGCCACAATTGCCGCCGGGCGCTTGGATTGGCAAAATTACCGGCAGCAAGGTCAACGCCCGCGGCCGTGCTACGGTGTTCAGCTTTCCCGTATTTACATTTCAAAAACAGGAGCCCGTGCTGGTGCTTGGCGAAGTGACACTGCCCGCGCCCAAGGCCGGTGATCCGCGCAGGTGGTATCGTGTGCAGGTTCCCGCCAACGTGGCGCTTTTCGTCCACAAGGATTACGTCATCAACGTTCGCAACGTGCAGGTTCAGGGGCCGGACGGAAAGCCAGTGGCCATCAGGGTTGGCGACGTGAAAGCCTCGACCTTGAATGTGCGTGCCGGTCCTGGGCAGAAGTATCCTATTCTCGGCCGGATCCCGAAGGGAGCGAATGTGCAGTTGACCGACCGCCCGGCGCAGGGCAGTTGGATGGAAATTCTGGCGCCCGAGGCAACGGAGGTTTTTGTCGCCGCGCAATTTGTGGCCAAGGATCAGGTTGCAATGGCTGCCTTTGGAGCTGCTGGTGGCGTGGCTTCCAACACGGTGGATGTGCCCGATCCCACCTCCGCGCGCATTACCTCCGGCGTGCCCGCTGGGACACCGCCCGGTGTTGCTCCGCCACGGCCAGAGCGGCCCAAGCCGGTGGAAATCATTTCCATCCCCATTAAGGCCCTTGCCCCCACGCAGTCAGGTGCTGGCGGTCCCACCGAGGCGTTCCCAGCTCCGCCCATCCCCGTGAAGCAAAGTCGGCCCACGGCTCCGCTTAAGCGCAAGCAAATCTCGCCCGGCGAAGGGGCATCCAAGCCCGGAGGTCCCGCTGAGCCCGGCAAGATTGTTAGCCCAACGGCCCCCAAGCCGGAGACCGGAACCAAACCTGCCCCGGAGAAGGTGGATGTCAAGGAGCCCCAACCGCCCAAGCCCGCGCCTAGCGCCGGTGAAGGTGTGCCCAAGGATTCCTCCAAAGCCAGTCCGGTTGAGCCCACCAAGCCGGCGGAGGTTGCCAAGGTCGATGAGCCCAAGGAAAACACTAAGCCGGCCGAATTGGCCAAGGTTGAGTCCAAGGACAACACCAAGCCCGCCGAGTTGGCCAAGGTGCAACCGAAGGACAACTCGAAACCCGCGGAAGCGGCCAAGCCCGCGGAGCCCAAGGCACCTGTGCGCATCGTCACCCGGGAAGGCTACGTGCAGACCAACATCAACCTGCAGGCCCCATCGCGGTTCGTGCTGGAGCACATTGAGTCTGGCAAGGAGATCAACTTCCTCTTCTTGGATCACCCCAAGCTCTCTCTGGAGATCCTGCGTGGGCGGCGTGTTTTGCTCACAGGCGAGGAGGCCGTCGACCCCCGCTGGCCGAATCTTCCCGTCCTCAAGGTGCAGACCCTGAAGACACTCGACGATACTGAGGCGTCGCCGGACAAATAATCGTGGCGGACGACTCGATGGACAACCTCATCGATGGCCGTGCCATCGCCGGAGTGATCCACGAGGAAACCCGCGAGGCTGTGGCCCGGTTGCAGGAACGAAACCTGCAGCCGGGCTTGGCTTTTGTCCGGGTGGGTGAGGATCCCGCTTCGCGGGTTTATGTGGGCATGAAGGAGAAGTCCTGCCTCAAGCTTGGCATTCATTCCCGAACCTATGTCCTGCCTGGGGACACCTCCCAGAAGAATCTTTTAAAACTCGTGGGCGAGCTCAACGCTGACGCCACCATTCATGGCATTCTAGTTCAGGCGCCACTTCCATCGCAGATCGACAGCGCTGCCGTCTTTAACACCATTTCACCCGGGAAAGATGTTGATGGTTTTCATCCCGTAAACATGGGCAAGCTTCTGCTGGGTGACACGGATGGATTCCTGCCCTGCACGCCCGCCGGCGTTCAGGAATTGCTGTTGCGATCCGGGGTGGATATTGCCAGCGCCGAGGTGGTGATTCTTGGTCGGGGCAACATCGTGGGAAAACCTCTGGCCGCGATGCTCGGGCAAAAGGCCCAGGGGGCAAACGCCACGGTGACCCTGTGCCACTCGGCGACCAGCGGCATTGACGCTCATTGTCGCCGCGCCGATATCCTCGTTGCCGCCATGGGCGTGGCGGAATTTGTGAAAGCCGATATGGTCAAGCCCGGTGCCACGGTCATAGATGTCGGAGTGAACCGTATTGACGATCCTATGGCCAAGAATGGCACCCGTCTGGTGGGTGATGTTGATTTCGCCGCCGTTCAGCCCATCGCCGGCAGGATCACCCCCAACCCCGGCGGCGTGGGCCCCATGACTATTGCCATGCTCTTGGCCAACACTGTCCGAGCCGCCGCCGCCACCCGCGGCTTGGCCCTGAATTAATTTAGAAATGGAAGCCACACGAATTCTCCCCGACCTCCAGTGCTCCCTGCTCTGCGAGGACATCCGACAGGAAGCCACCGGCAACTTTATTCTGGTGGGAATCCTCAACCACATCCGCGTGCCGCAGTTGCCCGTCACCGCCCTGAAGATTTGCGTGTTCAATCGTTGGACCGCCGGCGTGGGCAGCTTCGTTGAGCGTGTCAGGCTCATTGCTCCCGATGGACAGACCCAGCTTCGCGAAAGCAAGGTCAAGTTCAAGCTGGATGATCCCAACAACAGCGCCACCAACGCCAGCGTCTTTGGCCAATTGCAGTTTCAAGCTGCCGGCCCTTACCACATCGAGATCGAGGTGGATGATGTTATGAAACTTAGGTATGCCCTTCCTGTGATCGAAGTTCCCCAAGCTGAAGGCGAGAGCGAACAACCGCCACCCTCCGTCAAGGAGAATTAAACAGCCGCCGGCATGGAACCGGAGGAACCCACGGATCCCCACGAGGTTGAGGAGAGTCGAGAGGAGGAAATTCCGGAACAGGAATGTTCCTCGCTTGGGTGGCTTCCCTTTACCTTGCGTGGTTGCGCGAACCTCGCCCAGAGCCCTTGGTGGCGTTTGTTTCTGGTGGAGTTGGCGGTGGCGTTTCTGGTGGCGGCCGCTTGTGTCTGGTCCGTGAATCGCCATTGGTGCCCCGCCATCGAGCAGGCAATCAGGAACATTCCCCCGGGACAGCCCGCCATCCGTGAGGGCTACCTCCACTGGCCCAACTCGATTCCGGTCGAGTTGACCCCGCTTAACGACCGGCCTTACCTCCGCTTCATCGTGGATTCCCAAAACACCGCCGATCACGGCCGTATGGCGGATCTGCAGCTTGAATTTCGAGAAAACCACATCGCCGTCTCCTCCGTGCTCGGCTATTGGCGTGCTGCGTATCCCCCGCCACTTTCGCTGAATCTCCAGCGGGAATACCTTGGCCCACGATGGGGCGCGCGTAGGCCGTTTCTGCTGCTTGCACTCGGGGTACTGGTCATGCTCGGCTTGCTGGTGACGTGGGCAGCACTCGCTCTCCTCGGCGTGTGGGCTGTTCGTACCGTCGCCTTTTTCGCGGATCGCGAGGGGGGCTTGGGTACCCAGTGGCGGCTGGCCGGCGCGGCACTAATGCCCGGTGCACTTCTTGCCGGCATGGGCATCCTTTGTTACGGCATGGGCTTGTTGCCTCTGCTCGGACTTTTGGTTGTGTGGATTCTCCACTTCATCGTTGGCTGGATTTATCTCTTTTTTGCTCCATTTTATCTTCCTCGCCTCGAGTCCGCCGAGGAAGGACACAATCCCTTTACTGACGACAACCCCGAGGGGCAGGAGCCGGAGGAAAACCCCTTCACTGAGGATTCACCCGAACCCGGCCGGGAAGAGGATTAAACGTTGCCAAGCCCGCCCGCCCATGGGTAAGCTGACGGGGTGAGGAGGTTCGTTCCATTACTGCCCTTGGCGGCGCTTGGTTTGATGCTTGGTGCCTGCGGCCAACGTGCCAACCGGGTAGTTGATGAGGAGCGCGAACCGTACTACCTCAAAGGGCAGGAACTCCTTCGCCAACTTAACCACGACGATGCCATCGAGGCCTTTCATCAGGCGCTTGAGGTCAACCCCCGTTCGTCCGCCGCCCACAAGGAACTCGGCATCCTTTACGAGAAACACGTTAACGATCCCGCCGCAGCCATTTACCATTATCGTCGCTTTTTAAAACTCAACCCGGACTCCCCCATTGCCAAAGACATCGGTGATCGCGTGGCCGGCTGCCAGATAGATTTGGTCGAGGAAATGAAGGATTCCGATGCCCACGAGCGGCGCCGACGTGAATTGGCTGAGTTGAAAGGCAAGCTCACCCATCTGGCTCAACAATTCGAGAAGACCCGCCATGAGAACGACGTGCTTCGCCAGCGGTTGAGCACTATTAATCCCCGCATGGCTGACGTGATCCCGCCGCCCACGCCGGTGTCCCCAAAGGCATCTCAAAAGAACGCCGCTCCAAAGAGTTCGCCGCAGCCTGCTCCTGCGGCGCCCGCACCGGCCACGCCCCGTGAGCATAAAGTGCGCCCAAACGAAAACCCGTCCAGCATCGCGCGCAAATATCAGGTTCCGGTCCAGCGCCTGCTCGCCGCCAATCCCGGCTTGAACCCGCGCCGTATGAGGGTCGGTCAACTCATCAAGATCCCCGTGCAACCCTGACTCCGCGCCTCTTGATATTGCCAACCTCTTCAATCCCCGCTTTCATGGGCGTACATGCGTGTATTGATTGTCGGTTGCGGCTATGTCGGACTGTCCTTGGGGAGGACGCTGGTTGACCAGGGCCACGAAGTGCATGGCCTGCGTCGCACTGCTGATGGCGCTGCCGAGATGGAAACCGTTGGGCTGAAACCCCACCGCGTTGACATTACCGCTGACGGCTCACTGGAAGCGCTGCCCAGGGACTTTGACTGGGTCATCAACACTGCTTCCTCAAGCCGTGGAGACGCCGCTATGCACCATGAGGTCTTTGTGGAAGGAACCCGCAATCTGCTTGAAAAGTTTGAGGATTCCCAAGCGCGTCTTCTGTTTACCAGCAGCACCAGTGTTTACCCGCAAACTGACGGCAACTGGGTGGATGAGGAAAGCTTCGATGAACCTGCTGCCGGCACTGCGCAAAATCTCGCTCTGGCCGAGGAGATGTATCTTGAGCATTCGGGCGGCGCAACTGTGCTGCGTGTGTCGGGCATCTACGGCCCTTTCCGAGGCCATCTGTACCGGCAATTCTTGAGAGGCAAAGCCGTGATGGAGGGAGAAGGCGGTCGTTGGATCAACATGGTTCATCGTGATGATGTCGTGACCGCAATTCTTTGCGCGATGGAAAACGAAATGGGCATCTACAACGTCACCGACAACGAGCCCGTCACACACCGGTCATTTCTCGAATGGTTGGCCGGACAACTCAGGAGGCCCCTGCCCGCTTCCGGGGAACCCATTTCCGGCGGCAAACGTGCCCGAACCAACAAGCGCGTGTCCAATGCCCGCTTGAAGGCGATCGGTTGGACCCCGCGCTTTCCGACATTTCGGGACGGCTACACCGCGCTCATGAAGTCCGAAGGTGTTCTTTGACACTGATGGAGTCCCGTAATATCGTCTCCCATGGCTTGGCTGCGACATTTGGCATTGCGCTGCCGCGACATGGAACGGTCGCGGGAATTTTACACCGAAGTGATCGGGCTGGAGTTCTTCGATTACCGGCCGCAAGGCGATAGCATTGACCTGACGGACGGCACGCTGAACATCACCCTGCTCAGTCATCCGCCGGAGCTGGAGCGGCCCGTGCTCGAGGAAGGCAACGAATACATTCACTTCGGCATCATCGTGCGCGACCTCGCCGAGGTGTGGAACCGCGCCAAAGCTTGGGGCGCCTCCATCAGCAAGGGCGACGTGAAAGACCGCACGGAGGTGGAAGACCTCGACACCGTGCCCGAGTGTTCCTTCAAGATCCTCGACCCCGACGGCAATGTCATCGACATCACCGCCAACCGTGAAGAATGGCGCTGCGTCACCAACCTGCCGGACGCCTAATCTTTAATTTCTCCTTCGACCCCTTTGGGCATCAGCAAAATGCCGACGGCGCCGAGAAGGTAAATAAGGCTGGTCAATCTGCCGATTGCTTGGAAGTCGTTGTTGAAATGCGCGATGAGCGCTGCTGTCACGAACACGGTGATCGCCGTGATAATGCGGCCAAAATTGAAACACACGCCTGCCCCGGCCGAGCGCACACGTGTGACGAATAGTTCCGGCAAAAACAACGGGAGCCACCCAAAGAATATGCCGCTGAAGAATCCGAGTACGGAGTTCATTATCAGGAACGTCGTCGCATCCGTTGGTGTGGTGAACCAAAACAGGCACTGCGCGCTGGCGAGACAAATGAGGCTGTTCAGAAAATAACTGCGTCGACGTCCTATCAAACTTGCCACCCAGCCGCCTAGAAAGCTGCCGATGATGCCCGTAAGTGAGCGTGCCATGATCACCTGCGCTTTGAGTCCATCTGAGCCGGCGTCCTCAGCCCACTTTACGGCCCAGTTCGAGCTGCCCCAGCCGCCAAACAGTGGCACCGTGGCCAACAGGATGCCCACCAGCGTGACGGTCAATAGCGGCGGCGTGAAAATTTCCTTGGTGGTCACAGCTTGCGGCTTCGACTCATTCGAATCATCCGCATCACCCTTCTCCCCTTTCAACCGCCGTTGATCCTCCAACCAACGGGGTGATTCGGGCACCAACAATGGCACAAGCACACCGAGCACAATTGGCACCGCGCCCATCAGCATCACCCAGCGCCAATCTTCGGGCGACACTTCGCGAATTCTGCCGGCCACGCCAGTCATGAAGATGCCGATGTTCGCCGCCGTACCGATCACACCTGCCAAGAGCGGCCGCGACGCGCTGGCCCACGCCTCACTCATCAGCGCAACGCCATTGGGCCACATACCTCCCACGCCCATGCACACCACAAATCGGGCGATCCACAATTGCTCCGGTGTCTCAACAAAATATGCGAGTGCCGAAACACCCGAGTAGCAACATATCGCTGCCATCATGCCTTTGACCCGGCCAAACTCGTCGCCGATTCGCCCGAACACCAGACCGCCCAATGCTCCGCCGAAAAGTAATGCACAAACGTAGTAGCCAAACCACTTGCTGCTGTCGGTCTTCAGCCGCTGCTCTGCATCATTTTGCGCGGGCGTCGAACCAGAAGTCTGATTTGTATCAGTCGGGTTTGCATCAGACTTGTTTTGATTTGTGACAACCCCCTCATATTGGCCCGTGCTTTTGAGTAAATCCTTTGACGCAGAACCCATGGCCAGCGAAGTGATGCCCAAGTGCATGCCGGCGAAAAACCAACCGAGGAAGGCCGCGACAATGATGGCGATCTTTCCTGATTTTGACAGGGAAGATGCCGTCTCTTTCATTGAATCACTCATGATCAAGCAAGTCGGCTTTTGATCCTGTCGTCGGCAAAGCAATCAGGCAACACATCAAACATTAGATCAATTAGATCAACTCGATTGAAGGGTTGGCGGTGGTGATAACATCGATGATGTCATCGGCCAGATTCAGGGAGTAGTGGCATACGGGATCATCCACCAGATCATCGATCAGCGAGTTTTTGATGACATGTTCCAGATAAGCCGAATCAGTGTGTTGGCAAAGTATGCGTCCACCAATTTCCTTTGTGCTCCCGGCCTCTGGAGCACAGTAAGATTCGTCGGTTATTTGATGCGCCAGAACGTGCGGAAACTGTATCCGAACATGTTTGCTTTTCTCTGTTATCTCAATGGGTGATACCCCTTCAATGGACAATCCCTTATCTAAGGACACATCCTCAGATACGGCAGAAATAATGCCCTCCGCAATATCAACCTCAAGGAGCGCCCCTTCGTAGTGAAGCCGCTCCAGAAACCACCATTCCGACCCGGCCAATAGATCGCTCATGGCTCAGGGTTTGCCGTCCCAATTCGCCCACCAATTCTTGAATAGCTTTAACTGCTCCTCGGCGTAGCGGCGTTGGCTTTCACTTAGCTGATCGGTTGGA
>PBLV01000039.1 GCA_002721895.1 Verrucomicrobiales bacterium | reverse complement strand
TCGGGATCGAAACAACCTTGGCCGATTGTTGTCGCCGCCCGAAACCCGGCGAATGCTTTGAAGGCCACGAACTGCACGATCTGCTTTGGAACGGCAAAAAAATCGCCGGCGCCGCGCAACGTCGAAATCGGTTCGGGCTGCTTATCCAAGGCTCCGTTAAGACGGAGAATGATTGGTCAATGGAAAAATGGAGGACTTGCTTAAGCCAAGGTTTTACGCATCTTAAAGGCACGCCAAATGCCCGCGCCTCGGAAATAGCTGAAACAAAGTACTCCAAGATTGAGTATAATCAAAAGAGGTAGTAGGCCCAAAACAAATTAGATTACTCACTTGCCGGACAAAACACACCGAAAACCAAGGTAAGAAAAACGATGGTCCGACTGTGTTAATACGCGTCGTGATGACAAGATTCGAAAATCTTTATTGTTGTTCCAACCCCCACCTCTAGGCCCATGTTCTAAAGAACCTGGCTCAATCTTTTCTAGGCGAACCTCCCACACATTGCCTCCTAAATCAAAAAGGCCAAACTTGTTGGCTTTAAAGCTGCCTACGGGCGAAGTGTGCTCAAAATCATCTACGCCTAAACTTTGGTGATAATTCCCAGCTCCTCTTGGTGGCGGCCATTGATTGCCCCACGGAAAGTGCCCCTTAATTTGTGAGCTTTTTTCCTTTGGTGTGGCACCTTTCTCTTCGCCTAGACCGACCGCCGCACTCCACTCAGCATCAGTCGGCAACCGATAACGTTGGTTCGGTCTGATATTTCCCTCAGACTGCTCTTTTTTTGTTAGCCATTCGCAAAACGCCTGTGCGTCTCTCCAGCTAACCAGCACAACTGGGTGTTCGTCCCCCTGTTTAAACGCAGGCATTTTCCAACTCTCATCAATTCCTGTATTTGCCGTAGCATACGCCGCATAGTCTTTTACTCTGGTTTCCCAAATTGAAAATTTAACAGACGTGCCCGGCACCGGTATAAATTCCATCCCTAATGAATTGGTATGTTTTGTGGTTCCACAACCAACCAACACCACAGCAAACACACCAAGCAGGCAAAATCTCAAGCACAATATTTCGAGTTAGAGAATTGATTGTCAATCATTTTAAAATGGCTCCAGTCAACGCTTTACCTTAAAATCCAACCACCACCTACAACCAAATCATCCTGATAAAACACACAAGCCTGACCCGGGGCAATGGCACGCTGAGGAGAATGCAGTCGAACGGTAGCTCGACTATTTTCACAAGGTTCAACAGTGGCCATGGTTCCAGAATGATTGTAGCGGATGCGCGTCGTGGCCTCGATGGGGGCGGTCAATTCATCGAAGGGGATCCAGTTGCAGCGCTCGACTGTAAAGGTGTCGCTCTCGAGGTTTTCGACAGGGCCGACGACGACGCGGTTTTCTTCGGCGTTTAGCTCGAGGACATAGAGGGGAAAAGGCGAGCTGATGCCGAGGCCTTTGCGTTGGCCGATGGTGTAAAACTCAATGCCGTCGTGGTGGCCGAGTACGCGGCCTTGGAGATCTACAATTTCACCACGATGCTTTTCGGCAAGGCCTGCTTTTTCGAGGAAGCCGCCGTAGTCGTTGTCGGGCACGAAACAGATTTCCATGCTCTCTTCCTTGTCGGCGGTTTTCAAATTGCAATGGCGGGCGACGTCGCGGGTGTCGTCCTTGGTTTTTTCGCCGAGCGGAAACAGGGCGCGAGAGAGTTGATCCTGGCGCAGTGAAAACAGAAAGTAGGTTTGGTCTTTGCGTTCGTCGCGCCCGCGCTTGAGAAGGTAGCGACCAGTGGTTTCGTCCTGCTCGACACGTGCAAAGTGGCCGGTGGCAATCTTGTCAGCGCCGAGCTGGTCAGCACGCTCAATGAGTCGGCCGAACTTGAGGTGCTCATTGCACATCACGCAGGGGTTGGGCGTGCGGCCGGCTTTGTATTCGTCGGCAAAATATTGAATGACGTGTTTCTGGAAATCCTCAGCCTCGTCGATGAGGTAATAGCGAATGCCAAGGTTGGCACAGACGGAGCGGGCATCGCTGACGGCTTGCGGGCCGCAACATTTGTCCTCGGCGCGTGAGACGCAGTCTTGCGGCCAGAGTTTTAACGTGACGCCGACGACCTCGTAGCCTTGCTCGAGCAACAGCGCGGCGGTGGCGGAGGAATCCACACCACCGCTCATGCCGCAAAGCACGCGCGTCTTTTTTACCTCGGCAACCGCGGGCATGGTCAACCGCCGTTGAGGGCCTTGAGGGCTTTCTTGACGTCGCTGACGCGCATGACGAGCAGGCCCTTTTTCGCGCGCGGGGGCGTGGCGCAGTAGAGGTACTCAATGTTCACCTTGGCCTCGCGCAGGGTGCGGGCGATCTCGGCGAGCTTGCCGGGGCGATTGTCGTCATCGACCAGGATGACGTCGTCCTCCACCGCCAGCGCGCCGCGTTCCTCAAAGAGCGTCAGCGCCTTTTGCGGGTTGCTCACCACCATGCGCACGACGCTGTGGTCGACGGTGTCGCTGGTGCTGATGGCGTAGATGTTGATCTTGGCGTCGGCGAGCGCATCGCAGACGCGCGCGAGGGTGCCGGGCCGGTTGTCCAGAAACACGGCGATTTGCTGGGTGATTTCCATGGCGCCTCCGGGGTTGGGTTCGCCGGCAATCTAGCACACGCGGCTAGAATCCGCCAGGGGGCGCGGGCTTGGCCTTTTCCTCGGCCAACTCGTGGACGGGCTTGGCGGCGGGCTTGGCCTCGGGCGGATGCGGCACCACGCACCAGAACTGCCCGGCGGCATCGGTCCAGTTTTTAAGGATTTCGTTGGCGCGCGGCGACTCGGTCAGCTCGAGGTGCTCGTAAATCAGCTTCTGCACGGCCTTGATTTCGTCCTCATCAATCAGCCGCTCCAGCCCGACCATCGCGGGGTTCAGGTTTTCGGGCACGTTGTTTTCGGGGTCGTAAATGTACGCGCGCCCGCCGCTCATGCCCGCGCCGAAGTTGCGGCCGATGCTGCCCAGCACCACCACCTGCCCGCCGGTCATGTACTCGCAGCCGTGGTCGCCCACGCCCTCGATCACCGCCGTGGTGCCACTGTTGCGCACGCAGAAACGCTCGCCCGCGCGCCCGGCGGCAAAGAACCGCCCGCCCGTTGCGCCGTACAGGCAGGTGTTGCCGACGACTTGGTTCGCGGCCCATTCGTACTTCGCCTCCGCCGGCGGTCGCACGATCAGCTCGCCGCCGTGCATGCCCTTGCAAACGTAGTCGTTGGCCTCGCCGAAAACCTTCATGCGAATGCCCGGCGCGAGGAACGTGCCGAGGCTCTGGCCCGCGCTGCCATGCAGCGTCAGGTCGATGCTGCCCTCCGGCAAACCGGCGTTGCCATACTGGAACCCGATCATGCCCGAGATGCGCGTGCCGATGTTGCGGTGCGTGTTTTTAATCCGGTACTCCAGCTGCACGCTGCCCTTGCCGTTCAGCGCGTTCTTCGCGTCGATGGCAATCTCGTCGTCCAGCGAGCTGTCGCCGAATCGCTCGTTGCGTTCGCGCGTGTGGATGCGTGTCGCCGTGCCGCTGGGATCGACCTGGTACACGAGCTTGTCGAGATCGATGTTCGCCACGCGGTCGCGCACCGACTCCGGGAACGACTCCACCGGCCGGCGCGCCAACAGGTCGCAGCGCCCCACCATGTCGTCGAACTTGCGGAAGCCCAGCTGGGCCATCCACTCGCGCACCTCCTCGGCCACGCCGTTGAAGAAGGCCACCACGCTCTCGGGCTTGCCGCGGAATTTCGCGCGCAGCTCCTCCTTCTGCGTCGCCACGCCCACGGGGCAACTGTTTAAATGACACACGCGAAACATCGCGCAGCCCGCCGCGATCAGCGCCGCGGTGCCGAAGTTGAACTCCTCCGCGCCCAGCAGCGCCGCCGTCACGATGTCGCGCCCGGTCTTGATGCCGCCGTCGGTGCGCACCACGATGCGGCTGCGCAAGTCGTTGAGCATCAGCGTTTGGTGCGCGTCGGCCACGCCGACCTCCCACGGGCCGCCGGCGTACTTGATGGAACTCATTGGGCTCGCGCCCGTGCCGCCGTCGTGCCCGCTGATGAGCACCACGTCCGCGTAGGCCTTGGCCACGCCCGCGGCCACGGTGCCCACGCCGGCGCAGCTCACCAGCTTCACGCACACCTTGGCGCGTGGGTTCACCTGTTTTAAATCATAGATCAATTGCGCGAGGTCCTCGATGGAATAGATGTCGTGATGCGGCGGCGGCGAGATAAGTGGCACGCCCGGCACGCTGAACCGCAGCTTGGCGATCATCGGGCTGACCTTGTGTCCCGGCAACTGCCCGCCCTCGCCCGGCTTCGCGCCCTGCGCCATCTTGATCTCGATTTCCTCCGCGCTCGCGAGGTACTCCGGCGTCACGCCAAACCGGCCGCTGGCAATCTGCTTGATGGCGCTGTTCTTCTTGGTGCCGTAGCGCGCGGAATCCTCGCCGCCCTCACCGCTGTTCGACTTGCCGCCGATGATGTTCATTGCCTCCGCCAGGCACTCGTGCGCCTCGGGCGACAACGCCCCGCAGCTCATGCCCGCGGTCGTGAACCGCACGCGGATGTTCTCGATCGGCTCCACCTCCTCCAGCGGCACCGGCGTGGCGTCGGCAAAGTCCAGCAGGTCGCGCGGCGAACACGGCACGCGGTCTTCCACCTTGGCCGTGTAGTTGCGAAACAGGTCCGGCTCCTCCGGCTTGCGCAGGAACTTGTGCATCGACGACACCACCGGCTTGTTAAAACTGTGGAACTCGCCGCGCCCGCCGGACAACGGCTTGAACGCGCCGCCCTCCTCCAGCTCCGCCACGTCGGGATCATCGTAGGCGTTGGCGTGGCGGCGCAGGGCGTCCTCGGCGATCTGCTCCAGCGTCACGCCCTCGATCTGCGTGGTCGTCCCGTAAAAACAGCGGTCCACCACCGCGCGCGACAGGCCCACCGCCTCGAAGATCTGCGCGCCGCGATAGCTCGCCAGCGTGCTGATGCCCATCTTGGACATGATCTTTAAAATGCCGTTCTGGATCGCCTTGCGGAAGTTGGACAGGCCCTTGTCGAGCTGGATGTCGAAGTCGCCTGACTCCACGTTCTCGCGGATGCTGTCGATCGCCACGTACGGGCACACCGCCGACGCGCCGAAGCCGATGAGCGTCGCGAACTGGTGCACGTCGTGCGCCTCGCCGCTCTCGCACACCATGTCGGCCTTCATGCGCAGACCCTCGCGGATGAGGTGGTGATGTACCGCGCCCACCGCCAGCAGCATGGGGATGGGCACGAGGTCGGCTGCCACCTCGCGGTCCGTTAAAACCAGAATCGACTTGCCGCCGCGCACGGCCTCCGCCGCCTGTTCGCAAATGGCCGCCAGCGCCGTGTCCAGCCCCGCCGCGCCGTCGGACTGTTTAAAGTGTCAGGCGACCGTCTCGCTGGCGAACGCGGGGTCGTCGATGTTGCGCAGCGCCTCCAGCTCGTACTCGAACAGGAACGGGCTCTCCAAGAGAATCTGCTTGGCGTGCGCCTCGGTCTCCTCCAGCCAACTGCGCTTGGCGCCCATGTAGACGTTCAGCGACATCACGATGCGCTCGCGGATGCTGTCGATGGGCGGGTTGGTCACCTGTGCGAAGAGCTGTTTAAAGTAATAGTGCAGCAGCTTGGGCCGCGCGGACATCGCGGCCAGCGGCGTGTCGTCGCCCATGGAGCCCACCGGCTCCGCGCCGTTCATCACCATCGGCTCGAGGATCTCCGTGATCTGCTCGGTCTCCCAGCCGCAGGTGATCTGCCGCAGCGTGAGGTCGAGAATGTTCACCGGGTCGTAGCTCTCGCCAAACGGCTTGGCGTGCTCGGCCAGCGAAAAGAGCTGCGCGTCGCACCAGTCCGCGTACGGCTGCAGCCCGGCGACGTGCGCCTTGCAGTCGTCGTCGTCGTAAAACTTCTTCTCCGCCGTGTCGATGGCGATCAGCTTGCCCGGCCCCAGTCGCCCCTTGCGCACCACCTGACCCTCTGGCAGGTCCACGAGCCCAATCTCACTTCCCATCACAACGAGGCCATCTTCATAAATCTCGAACCTCGCTGGCCGAAGACCATTGCGATCCAAGGTTGCGCCAACCATGGTGCCGTTTGAGAAAACGATTGCCGCCGGCCCATCCCAGGGCTCGTTCAGGCACGCATGGTATTTATAAAAACCCTCCAACTCGCGTGGAAGATCCTTCTTCTTCTCCCAAGCCTCGGGGGCCAGCATCATCGCCGTATGGATGTTGTCGCGGCCTGAAAGCTCCAGCAATTCCAGCGCGTTATCCAGACAGGCACTGTCGGAGACATCGGATTGCAATACCGGCATCAGGTGCTCGATGTTGCCGCCCCATAAATCGCTCTTCAGCTCCAATTCGCGCGCGCGCGTCCAGTTCTTGTTGCCGATCAGTGTATTGATCTCGCCGTTATGTGCCACCATCCGGAACGGTTGCGCCAACTGCCAATTCGGAAACGTGTTCGTCGAGTAGCGTTGATGGAAGACACACAGCGTCGTCTCGAATAACGGCGACTGCAGGTCTGTGTAAAACTTTTCCAGTTGCGGCGCGTTAAACAGCCCCTTGTAAATGATCGTGCGCGAGGAAAACGAGGGCATGTAAAACTCCGCGATGCCCTGCGCCACCGCCTTTTTCTCCGCCGCTTTGCGCGCCAGGTACAGCCGCCGCTCATACTCCTCCGAGCTCCAGTCCGCCGCGCGCCCCAGCAGCACCTGCTCGATGCCCGGCATCGTGTTGCGCGCCTTGTCGCCGAGGCACGAGGGATTCTGCGGTACCGCCCGCCAGCCGAACTTGTGGATGCCAAACTGTTCCAGTGCCTCCTCCACGAGGTGGCGGCACGTGTGTGCCTTGTACTCATCGGTCGGCAGGAACACGAACCCGACTGCCACGTCCGCCTCGTCTGATAGCTTGCCGCCCAATTTTTCCACCTCAGCGGCAAAAAACTTTCGTGGCAACTGGATCAAAACCCCCGCGCCATCACCCGTCTTGGCGTCTGCATCAAGAGCACCGCGGTGGGCCAGATTGCAAAGCCCCTCCAAGGCCAAATCCAGCACGCGACGCTCAGCCGCGCCATTGCTGTTGGCCACGAAACCAACGCCACAGTTGTCATGCTCAAACCGCGCGTCGTACAAAGACTGTTCAACCTTCGGATAACTCATGGGTTCCAAACGGGCCGGGGAGTGTACACAGGGAAGTCAATCGGACAATCCCTTTTTTGGGAAGGCCCAATTTTCTACATCAACATATCGACCAGAATCAGGAGCAGCCAAAAAAGCCCACCTAACGAAAATCCCCCGTTGCCAAACCCGCGGCAGAGTGCCACAATTCTCCCGCGATGGACCCCGCCAAAAGCCCGGCAACGGCTTCCGCGACGGCTGAACTCTCCCCCAGCCGCAAGGCCGCCCTGCTGGAATTGCTCGCCGACGACGACCACACCGTCTATCGCGCCATCCGCCGCGAAATCATCTCCCACGGCCCCACGGTCCGCGAATGGCTTGCCGGTCATGCCCTCGACGAGGATCCCATCCGCCGCCGCCACGCCAAGGCGATCGTCAGCCATTTTGACCGCCAGAACGCCGACCATGACTTCAGCGCCTTCTGTCTCCGCCACGGAGAGGACCTAGATCTTGAGGAAGGCTGCTGGCTCCTCTCTCGCACCCGACACCCCGAGATCAACATCAGCGCCTACCGCGCCCTCTTCGACGACTACGCCCGCGACCTCTGCGATCGCCTCGACTTTGGCGCCGAGCCCGAAGGCCTTATCGCCGGCGTCAACGCCTACCTGTTCAAGGAACAAGGCTACGTCGGCAATGAGGAAAACTACTACGACCCTAACAACAGCTATCTCAACCGCGTCGTCGACAACCGCACCGGCAACCCCATCAGCATGTGCATGGTCTACCTCGCCGTCTGCCGTCGCCTGCAACTGCCCATCACCGGTATCGGACTGCCAGGCCATTTCCTCTGCCGCTTCCAGAACCCGCGCAAGGAGATCTATATCGACGCCTTCAACGAGGGCCGCATTCTCACCAAGACCGACTGCATGAAATACCTCAAGCAGGCTGGCTACGAATTCCACGAGGCATTTTTAATCCCCGCCAGTCCCCGCCGCATCCTCCTGCGCATGTGCAGCAACCTCCATCAAATCTACCAGCACGAAAACCAAAAAGGCGAAGCCGACCGGCTGCAGGGCTACATTGTGGCATTGTCAAAATAAGCACAAAAAAAGCGCGGATGTTTCCATCCGCGCGGTGGGAAAAACTTGGCGGCCCCTACTTCTTTTCCACCACCCAGATGTTGCGATAGCGGACGGGGTTGCCGTGATTTTGCAGGTGCAAAAAACCCGGCCCGGGGCCTTCAGGTAGCGGACTGGCGGTGGTACGCTTAGGTAGCTTGACGTTATTGTGGATTTTCACGCCGTTGTGAAACACCGTGATGCGTGCGTCTTCCACCTTCTTGCCATCCTTGAATTTCGCGGCCGTGAATTCCACATCGTAGGTCTGCCATGAGAGCGGTGGGTAGCACATGTTCAGGTCGGGAGGCTTGATGCTGTAGATGCCGCCGCATTCGTTGTGGTGGCCGGTGAGTCCAAAGGAATCCAGCATCTGCACCTCATACCGTGCCTGCAAGTAGCAGCCGCTGTTGCCCCGGCCTTGGCCGCGCGCCTTTGGCTTGAAGGGCAGGCGAAACTCAATGTGCAGACGATGATCCCCAAACCGCTGGATGCTGTTCGCGCCCTGCATCAACAGGCCGTCCTCGGTCATCTTGCCGGGCTTGAAGTTTTTCGCGCTCGATCCATCAAACAACACCACCGCACCCTTGGGCGGCTTCATGCCCAGCGAAGAACTCTTGCGCATCACCTTCTCTAGCCGATTCGCGCCATCCGGGCTGGAGAGTTCAAAAATCTTGCCCGCGATGGCACCCTTCCAACCCTTGGCCTCGGCAAAGGCTGCGCCAGCCGCGCTGGCTTTGCCGTTGATTTCCACCTTGGCGGACTTATCCCAGCCGTCCCCGGGCAATCCGCCCTTGTGGATAACCGCGCGGTAATTGCCGTCCCCAAGCGCAATCACCTGCACGCCAATGCCCTTGCCGGCATATTCGCCTTGGACCTGATATTCCGGCCCCGCCTTGGCAGGATCCGTTTCGCCACCGGGCCCGGCGGCAATGAGGGAAAGAACGAGAGTACTCAGGAAAAGGAAAAAGGTCTTTTTCATGTGTGTTTTTGATTCGCGGCGCATCATACCGGCGAGACAGGTGGCGGCAACGCCAAAAAACATGTTGACCCGACCGTGTAATTCCCTATTTTCCCCGCTCCACGCGAGTGAGAAGTTTTTAGCCAAGCTGGTCCCCTGATCCCCGCAAGCCAGCTTGGTTCCCCAAAGCAGCCGGTTCCCCAGCCGGCTGCTTTACTTTTTGCCGATAAATCACGCGGCAAATTCTCATTCATCCCGCAAATCAAGCAGGGCCGCGTGTGTCATGGAGATTATCAGGGTGCGAAAATCCGTTTCCGGATCCCAGCCCAGTTTCTCCCGCGCGCGGGAGGCATCGCCCACCAAACGGTTTGGCTCAGCGGGGCGCAGGAGGGATTGGTCGCGCTTGACGTAATCTCGCCAGTCGACATCCACCGTTTCAAACGCAATCTCCACCACTTCCTGCACCGAGTGCGTTTCGCCGCTGGCAAAAACATAGTCCGCCGGCTTAGGTTCGCGCAGCGCCAGACACACCCCACGCACAACATCCCGCGCGTCCGACCAATCCCGCTCCGCGGCGAGGTCTCCCAGTCTCAATTCCTTCTGGCCGCCCAGCTTGATGGCCGCAGCCGCACGGCAAATCTTTTGGGTGACAAAGCTCTCCCGTCTGCGAGGCGACTCGTGGTTATACAGGATGCCGTTGACGGCATAGAGACCATGAGTCTCCCGGTATTGGCGAACCATCTGCGCACCCAATGCCTTGGCGCAACCGTAGGGAGTCACAGGGGCAAAGTGAACTGCTTCGTCCTGAGGGCTGGAGGAGGGGCATCCAAACACCTCGCTGGAGGCAGCGTTAAAAAAACGCGCCTTGGGACAGCCAGCTCGTACAGCCTCCAACAATCTCACTGTGGCCAACCCGTTGACAACCAATGTTTCCTCCACAGCCTCAAAGCTGCCTCCCACGTGGGTTTGCCCGCCCAAGTGATATATTTCGTCAGGCGCCACGGCGGCAACCGCTCGCGCCAAGGATGGCCCGTCCACCAAATCTCCAACGTGCAGGCCAAGGACATCCATGTGGGGTGCCAAGGGAGTTTGCTCAATCTTTGTCCCGGAACGAATCAGGCCATGCACTTCATAGCCTTGCCCCAACAACAGTTCCGCCAGATAGGATCCGTCCTGTCCGGTGATACCCGTGATGAAAGCACGCGTCATGTCAGCCTTGGAGCGCCTTTAAATCCTCATCAACCATCAACCGCACCAGATCAGCAAACTTCGTCTTTGCCTCCCATCCCAGATCCCGGCGCGCCTTTTCCGGATTGCCCAACAACAGGTCGACCTCGGCCGGCCGATAGTAGGCGGAATCGACCTCCGTGTATTTTTCCCAATCGAGCCCCACATGATCAAATGCCACCTCAGTCAGCTCGCGCACGGTATGGGTTTCGCCAGTGGCGATGACATAATCACCGGGTTCATCCCGCTGCAGCATCAGCCACATGGCTTCCACATATTCCTTGGCATAACCCCAGTCGCGCTTGGCCTCCAGATTGCCCAAAGCCAGCTTTTCCTGAAGGCCCAACTTGATGCGGGCAACAGCCAGCGAGACTTTGCGAGTCACAAAAGATTCACCACGCCGAGGTGACTCGTGGTTGAAGAGAATGCCGCTGCACCCGTGCAAACCATAGGCTTCGCGAAAGTTTATCGTGATCCAGTGAGCAAACAACTTGGCACAGGCATAAGGGCTGCGGGGATGAAATGGCGTCGCCTCCGTCTGCGGTGTCTCTCGCACTTGGCCAAACATCTCGCTGGATGAGGCCTGATAATAACGGGTTTCAATGCCCGCCGAACGAATGGCTTCCAGCAACCGCACGGCGCCCACGGCAGTGACATCAGTCGTGTAGTCCGGCGTGTCAAAACTGATTTTCACGTGGCTTTGCGCGGCAAGATTATAAACCTCGGCCGGTTTCAGGGCCGCCACCAGACGAGTGAGCCCGCCGCCATCGGTCAAGTCCCCGTAATGAAGGGTCAGCCTTTCATGTTCCAGCAAATGACGAATGCGCTGTAAATTGTCGGTCGATGCCCGACGCACCAAGCCATGGACCTGGTAGCCCTTACCTAGGAGGAACTCGGCGAGATAGGAGCCGTCCTGCCCCGTGATGCCGGTAATGAGAGCCGAAGACGCCACACCCGCATATTGCCGCCCGCCCGCGCCGAAGGCAAGCGCACTTTCTTCGCAGCCGGGCCCCGCCCAGTTGCGCCTTGAACAAGGCTTCTCTTCGGGCTAGTCTGCGGCATGATTTCCCTGCGCAAATTCGCATGTGTGGCCGCCTTTTCCATGGCGTGGATCGGCTACAACTTGTTGCCAGCCAAGGAAAAAAAGACTCCCGTGGACAAGCCCAAGTTTACCAACCGGCTCGCAAAGGAAAAGTCGCCTTACCTCCAGCAGCACAAGCACAATCCCGTGGACTGGTATCCGTGGGGCGAAGAGGCGTTTGCCAAGGCAAAAAAGGAGAACAAGCCGGTCTTCCTGTCCATCGGCTACTCCACCTGCCATTGGTGCCACGTGATGGAACGCGAATCCTTTGAGGATGAGGACGTGGGCAAGATTTTAAACAAGCACTTCATCTGCGTGAAACTCGACCGCGAGGAGCGGCCCGATGTGGACCGCATTTACATGGCCTTCACCGTAGCCATCTCGCAGGGCAACGGCGGCTGGCCAATGTCGGTTTTCATGACGCCAGACAAGAAGCCCTTCTTTGCCGGCACATATTTTCCCAAGCCGCAGTTCATGCAGTTGTCGCAACGGGTGGCCCACCTTTGGGCCGACGAGGCGACAGAGAAGCGTCTCCGCGAAGATGCCAACCGCATAACCAAGGTCGTTCGGGAACACCTCAAGATGGAAGCGCCGGAAGATCCCGAGTTGAAGGCGGACTATCTTGACGCCGCCGCATCCGTGGTAAAACGCACTTTTGATCCAAAGTTTGGCGGCTTTGGACAACCCGGCCGTTGGGCCCCGAAGTTTCCCCAGCCTTCCGAACCGGCGCTGCTGCTGCGATACGGCGTGGAAAACAACGACCGTGAGGCCATCGACATGGTCCTGAAAACCTGCGACGAGATGGCAGATGGCGGCATCCGCGACCATCTCGGGGGCGGTTTCGCGCGCTACTCGGTCGACCGCGAATGGCTCGTGCCACACTTCGAGAAAATGCTCTATGACAACGCCCAACTCATCCACCTCTATCTCGACGCCTATCTGGTGAGCGGCAAACCCAAGTACGCCGACGTGGCCGCGGACACCATCCGCTACGTGCTCCGCGACATGACCCACAAGGATGGCGGCTGGTACTCCGCCGAGGATGCCGACAGTGAGGGTCATGAGGGCAAATTCTACTGCTGGACCAAGGAACAACTGGAAAAACTGCTGACCGCCGAGGAGGCCACCCTAGTCATCCGCCGCTACGGAATCACCGCGAAAGGCAATTTTGAGGATCACAGCCACCCCGAGCCGCTGAAGAACCTGAATGTTTTAAGCATCGTTGACCCCAAACTATCCCAGGACGAGGAAAAGCTGCTGGCCAGTGCCAAGGCCAAGATGAACAAGGACCGCGACAAGCGCGTTCGCCCTCATCTGGATGACAAGGTGCTCTCCAGTTGGAACGGCCTGATGCTTGGTGCCATGGCCCGTGCCTACTCCGTGCTGGGCAAGGAGGATTATTTAAAGGCGGCAGAGAGTAACCTCGCGTTCATTCAAGCCAAACTGTGGGACGCCAAGACTAAGACTCTCTACCATCGCTGGCGCGAAGGCGAACGGGACTCCGTGCAGTTGTTGCACGCCTATGGGTTTCAACTGGGCGGCGTGGTGGAATTGTACGAATCGTCCCTCAATCCCGCTCACCTCCAGTTTGCCATCGACTTGGCCGAGAGTTTGCTGAAGCGTTTTTACGATGAAAAGACCGGTGGCTTTTGGACCGACGAAGGCTCGGATGACCTGCTGCTCCGGCTCAAGGAGGAACGCGATGGCGCAGAGCCAGCCGCAGCCTCCGTGGCCACGTTGGCGCTGCTCAAGCTGGGCGCCATCACCGGCCGCGAAGATTTCACCAAGGCTGCCGAGAAAACACTGCGCTTTTACGCCGGCACGTTGAAGGAGAAACCCTACTCCCTGCCCTACATGCTGGCAGCGATGGATTTCTGGCGACACAAGCCATGGCGTGCCGTGGTGGCGGGACCGAAGGACAATGCCCAGACAGCAAAATTGGCCGGCACTGTGCATCGCATATACCAACCCAACAAGGTGGTACTTGGGACTGCAGGAGCGGTTGAGGAATTCGCCCGGACTCTCAAGCCAGGCAAGGAGAGCCCCGTGGTGTTCATCTGTTCCGGGCAGGAATGTAAGCTGCCCACCGCTGTTGCCAAGGAAATCCACGGCCACCTCGACAAGACCGCCACCTTGCGCAACAAGCCAGCTGGAGGCGGCTCACCGCTCATCCAGCCCAAGTCCGGCAATTAACAATTCCCCCTGTTCCCCTCCCTCGGACTGTGTTATATTTTCGGCGGAGGTAGATTATGAAGAAGCAACTGTTAGCAGGCATGCTGATCGCTGGAATCATGGCACCGCTGAGCGGGGGAGTTTGGGTCGGTTGCAGTGGCGGAGAGGAACAATGCCCTTACTGCAAAAAATCCTTTCCCATTTCAAACGTCCGGTTTCATGTACGGAAATGTAAAAAGAACCCTACGAAGCAAGGGATGAACAAGCCCGTCTCCGGCAAAACCACGAGCATCGACTGAGGCCCGGTCAAATGTGATACATCTCCTGCCCACGGGCATGGATTTCGGCGAGGCGGGCAAAGTGTATCGAATCCGCCGCCGCGTTGGCCCCATCGCGCAACTGCCCCCACGCTTCTCGTAACGCGGGTGGACAATTTGCGTCCGACAACGCCGGTGCATCGAAAACCTCTCCCTCCACCGCCCGCAAAACCGCCCCAAGCGAAATCTCATCGGGCGCCTTCGACAACCGATAACCACCCTGCTTGCCCCGAACACTTTGCACCAATTCAGCCCCCTTTAAATCCAAGAGAATCTGAACCAAATAATTAGCCGAAGTGCCAACCGCTGCCGCCAAATCCTCTGCCCGGTGCGCCCGCCCTCCCTCGGCCCGCGTGGCCAATTCCAAAATGGCTCGAACCGCATAGTCGCTTTTCACCGACAGCTTCACTGTCGTAGTATGTCCCAACCGGGACAACTCTGCCAGTCTTGGCTGCGTCATCGGACTCGCCGACACGAAGAAATCGCCCTATACCTCCCCGGTGAGCAGCACGCTGCGCGTCCATGAAATTTATCTCAGCCTGCAGGGGGAAAGCACCTTTGCTGGTCTGCCGTGCGTGTTTATTCGGCTCACCGGCTGTGACCTTCGCTGCTCGTATTGTGACACGGCTTACGCCTTCACCGGCGGCGAAACAATCACCATCGAGGCGATTCTTGAACAGACCGACGCACTGGCCGAGGGTTATCCCGAGCCGCCGCTGGTTGAGTTGACCGGTGGCGAGCCCTTACTGCAAAAGGAAACCCCCGCCCTGCTCACCGCCCTGTGCGATCGCGGCTTCACCGTGCTGCTGGAAACCAGCGGCGCGCATGACATCAGCGTGGTGGACCCCCGCGTGCATCGCATTGTGGACCTCAAGTGCCCCAGCAGCGGCGAGCACGAAAAAAATCTCGCCGAAAACATCGCCCACCTCCGCGCCACCGATGAGATGAAATGCGTAATCGGCACGCGCGAAGATTACGCCTGGGCCAAGGATCAACTCCGCCAACTCTTTGGCAAATGCGAGGTCCTCTTTTCATGGGTGAACCCGCTCGCGGGCGATCAGGCCAGCGACGTGCTTAAGCCCGTGCCCGCCGACCACACGCCTCTTTCCCGCCGCGAACTCGCCGAAGCCATCACCGCCGACCGCCTGCCCGTGCGCTTTCAGCTTCAGCAACACAAACATATTTGGCCCGTGGACCAAAAAGGCGTTTGATGAATCCCCACCTCAAGCTGCTGCAACAATACGAAAGCCGCAACGTCACGCACTTGGCGAAGGACGGCTCGTGGCCGATTGTCTGGGAGCACGCCAAGGGCGTGCACGTGTGGGACACGGACGGCAAAAAGTATCTCGACCTCACCGGCGCCTTTGCCGTGGCCGCCACCGGCCATGCCAACCCG
>PBLV01000038.1 GCA_002721895.1 Verrucomicrobiales bacterium | reverse complement strand
TAAACGCCGCTCTATTTTTCAAAGCCCATCCATAATATTGAACCTGGGCAATCTCAACTCTTTCTGCATCTAAGTCCAAAGCCTTCGCGCATCGTTTAGGCTAGTGTCCGCGGCTTTTGCGGCTTTCTCCATAGCTTGTTGGCGTGTGGTTGATTGCGTGATCTGTCGATCCAATTCTCCTCCACCTATCAAGTCGACAATGAGGCTTGCCTCATCCGATGTCTTTTGAGCCTGAGCCAGTGCGGTTGATGCAGCTGTGTGTTCGTTCCTCGCGGCGTGCGTGCTGTTGACGATCTTTTGTACGGATGTGGCAGCGGCCATCGCGGCTTGCTCGGCGGTTTTTATTTTCTGCTCCGCTTGTTCCAAGCTGATTTTTAGCTGGGCCAACTCGTCCATGGCGCGGGTACGACTGATCCTGATCTGCAGGATGCGTTGGCCGGATGAGGCGGCACCCATGAGGGCGAGGCCGGTCTGCTCTTGACTGGCGAGAAAAGCGCGATGCTTGTTGTCCAGTTCCTGCAGTTTGGCTCGTTTGTTGGCTAGGCTGTTTGATTCACTTCCTTGTGCCTTGGAGGATTCACTGCGGGCTGGGTGGAGAATGTTTTGGCTATGGGCGAGGGTCTTGCGTGCGATGTCGCGGGCGGTGGTGGCGCGGACTTCGGTTGTCCTTGAGTGGTCGAGTTCGTTTTTGCTGATGTTCTGTGACCAAGTGGCGGTCAGGTCGTTTTGTAGAGCGAGAGCGTGTGATGTCAGCGTGGCTTGGGCTTGTGATGTCAGCGCAGCATTGTGTTGTTGCAGTGCGCTATTGGCTCGTTCGCACTCGGTGTCCAGGTTGTTCCGGGCCGTTGTCAGGGCGTTCTTGGTCTGATTGTAGGTGTTTTGGAGTTGGGAAACCTGGCCGCGCAGGGCGTCTCGCTTGGTGCGCAGGGTTTGTTCGGCGTTCTTGGCCTCGGTTTCAAACTTGGCAAGGGCGGGGAGTTCGCCAGTGGCTTGGGCGGCACGCTTGGCGGCGTTCACGTGGGTTTGGATCAGGTCATTGTGTTGGCGGATGATGCCGGCATTGATGGTTTCGCGGCGGGCGAGGAATTTTTGCCCTGCGATTGTGTGGGCGTCCCAGTGCGCGGAGGCTTCCTGCAGTAGGTTGGACAGGGTGCCGGTGGTGATTTCTGAAATCTCATTGAAGGGAAGAACACGCCCGCGAAAAGGGGGCTGGATCAAGTGGATGTTTCCCTCCCGGAACTCGTGCCGGGTGGAAACGAAACGCGAACCGTCGCGCATGGAGAATCGTGTGCCGGGCATGGGACGCGAGGGACGGTTGAAGACCAGGGCAACGGCTTCGATGAGGCGCATATAGGTTTTCCGGCCAATGAGGATGGATTCAACCGTGATGGTGTCCTTGTTCATCGCGGTAACTTTGCCTTCCACGAAGTCCCCGCTTTGGAGCAGCACTCCGGGAGGGCTGCCGTTGAGCGTGCGAGCCTTGGGGACGGTCAATTTTTGCAACAAAACGATGCTGACATTTGCGCGACTGATGCTGGTGTTGTTGTAAAACACTTTGTCGGCGTCGATGGTTTTCACGGTGTGCGGGAGGAAGGAGCCGTTCCATGTGAGCAACCCGGGGCCGGGCGTTGCAGTGTCGTCCCGTACCCAGGTTTGCGTATCCGCGGGTGGTGCGGCCGTGAGGGTTGGGTCGGCGATGCTTGGGCCGCTCCATGTGAGTGAAAAGTCGTTGGCTTGGCTGCCGCCTTGGGTGGGGTCAAGCTGTGCGAACTCGAGCTGGAAGAAATGTGGGCCGGCGGGGAGTTGTAACGCAGCCCGTTGTTGGTTTGGAGCTTTGGGGTCAAGTTTGTCGATGTAAGCGCGGCCATCAATTTTCAGCCGCGCGGCATAGCTTGTATTGAGGTTGAATTCATGGCGGCCCGCAGCGGTGTGAAGGCGACCTGTGTAAACCACGCCGCCGCCTTCAAGCTGTAGCCTGATGCGCTTGATGGTGCCCTGAAACGGGTTCTCGTTCTTGTAAGGGCCCACGCGCACATCAACATCCTTTCCCACACTTAGGCCATCGCGGGGTTGGCTGGGAAGCAGTGAGGCGCCCGCGCCTTGGGCGACGGGCTGTCCGTTGACGGTTAGTTCCATGATGGCATCGCGTCGCAACTGGGCAGTGATGGTGACGGGCTGGTTCAGGGGAAAGTTCTGGGCGGAGACCGCGGTGGTGAGCTTGTGGTTGATGCGCGTGGCAAATATGAGCCGGCCTTCCTCGAGATAAATCGCATAGCCCGCGACGCGGCCTCCTTGTGCGAGGATGACGCCATCGGGTGCGGTGGCGGTAACTTCAGCCGTGATGGTGAAGGGCCGACCCTGCATGCGCGGCGAGGCGTCGTGGCTCATGACTTGGCCGGCCCGGAGATCAAAAAGCCTTTGAGCCGTGCCCACGATACCCAGCGGGGTGAGGTCGAGCTTGGTGGTGGACATCACTCCGCTGCGGTCGGCTGGAAGATCTGCAAAATTTGGAAGCTTGGGCCAGTTTCCTCCGTAGAATTTGAATTCCACACCCGAAAGGCCGGGCGGCCTTGTGGCGGTGTCGCGGATGACCCGCTTCCATTTGCCGGCATCCAAGATTCTTGTACCATTGGCGTCGGTGACTTGGATGGCACCGTCCTTGGCAAGGGCGAGTTTGCCGTGCAGGGTTTGGCCGTCACGCAGCACCACGGAGTCGGCGGCGGCTAGCCAAGCCAGTGCGAATCCGCCGATTGTTGCCAAGGTGTGTTTCATGCCCCCACGCGGCGCGTGGGGGGAGTCTAATGCGACTTTGTTCGCGCGCAAGTTTCCATTTGCCAGCGCCATGGCGCGCCTTTACAAAGAGCCCATGACTCACTGGATGCTTGTTACACTTTCACTAGCACTCATTTCCTTGGCAATTGTTTCTGGATGCGACCAGCGCAGACCTCCGTCGCGGGGTGGGTATACGGCTCCACCCCCATCGCCCACGACTATTCCCGCGCCTGCCACTCCAGCAACCCCGACAAACGCCGCGCCTGTGGTCGCTGAGACTAACAATGTTGCGGTTGCCCCCACCGCTCCAGCTGAGACCAACGCCGCGCCGGTGGCATCGGCACCCGCCGAGCCGGATTACCCCGCGTTGGCCGTAGCGGAGTTGCAGCAATTGATTGACAAAGGCAACGCCAAGGCGAGTTGGGTTCTCGGACTGAAACACGAGCTGGGCAGTGGCGTGGAAACAAACACGGTGAAGGCCTACGAACTTGTGGCGCTTGCGGTGGCACGCAGCGAAGGCATTGAGCGGAGCATGATCCTGAAGGACCGCGCGCGGCTGGCGTCCATGCTAACCTCGGTTCAAGTGGAGGAGGCCGGACAGGCCGCCAAGAAACTTTTTGAAGATCAAATGAAAGCTCTGCGTGATCAGGCCGACGAGGGGGATTCGGCCACGCAATATGCATTGGGCCTTCGCTTTTTTGTTGGGGATGACTTGGTGCCGCGCAACCGATCCGAGGCCGCCAAGTGGCTGGAATTGTCCGCAAAGCAGGGGCATGTCGGTGCGGCTGCATTGTTGGGCCACCTATACATGGCCGGTGATGGTGTGGGGCGGGATCCTGTCGAGGGGCTGCGTCTGCTGCATGCCGCCTCGAGCCCCGGCGGCGGTTTGGCGCAGGCGGGGATGAATGAAGCCGCCAACAGCCTGCCGGCGGGTCAATTGGCGGAGGCCCATCCCAGGGCGCGAAATTTAATCAAGAACAAGATTGTCCTGCTCAAGGATGCTGCAGCGCGCGGCGATGACATGGCCAAGTTTCGTCTTGGACTGATGCTGTACTTGGGGAAAGACCTGCCCAAGAATCTGGCGGGTGCGGCCGAATGGTTTGAGAAAGCCGCCGAGCAGGGCAACTCCGAGGCGCCCGCATTGTTGGCCGGAATGTATTTCACTGGCCAAGGGGTCAAGCAGGACAATGCTGCCGCTTATCGATGGCATGGCATTGCCAAGGCCCGTGGAAATGCCAGCGCCGGCAACAACCAAAACGAGGTGGCCAAGCTGCTGGAGGCGGAGGAAAAGAAAACCGCCGACACGGCGATTACCAATTGGCTGAAGGCGCATCCCAAGAAGTAAGGATGCAAAGCTAGGCAGCTTTCTTTATTCATTCATCTTTAAAAAGTGTTAAACGCGATGAACAAAGAAGAAGGGCGGCGCTCCCTTAGCCGGAACGCCGCCCTCCAATCGAGGCATGTCACAGACCTTCTTCTCCTCTCCAAAAATCCTATTTTGTTTTCAAGAGGCTGTTAAATTGCCTGCTGGAAAGGATAAAGCAATCGCCGTGCCAATTTATAAATGGCTTTTAATTGATGGTTTTTAAGGGGTTTGGCGGGGAGTGGTGGCCGAAGCGGGAAAACCGTGCGCAGTCCGCGCGCGTTGGTGTGGGAATTTCACGCGCTTTTCAAGGTGAGCGTGAATTCCAGACCGCCGGAATCGCGGTTGGCACAGGCTACTTTTCCGCCACAAGCCTCGATGCAGCTCTTTACAATGGACAGGCCTAGGCCCGCGCCCCCGGTGTCTCGGCTGCGGTCTTGTTCGGGGCGGAAGAAGGGATCAAAAATGTGGGGCAGCGCATCGGTAGATATGCCAGGGCCGTGGTCGGCAAGGGCCAGCTTGATTTGATTGAGTTCCTTTTTTGCGGTCAATTCTATGGGGCCGGCCTCGCCGGCGTAACGGACGGCGTTGCGCAGCAGATTGCCAAGGGCTCGAGCGAGAAGGGTGGGATCGGCAATGACCTTCAGGTTTTCAGGGATGTCGACCTGCAGGCTGACCGCGGCTGCGCCTTCACGGTCAATGACGCGTCGCGCGGTTTCCTCAAGGGACACGGGTTGTAGCTTGATCTCGGCGGGTTTCATTCCGGCCCGGCTGAACATGAGGAGTTCGTCAACAAGTTCGCTCATGTGTTCCACTTCTTCACGCAGGTCCTGAACGTATTTTTTCTGGGTGTCATCGGAGCGTTGCTCAAGGTTGGCAAGGGCAGCCTGAATGCGGGCAATGGGGCTGCAAAGTTCGTGGGAGATATCCCCTAGGAATCGTTTTTGGCCCTTCACGAATCCGGCGAGGCGATCCGCCATGTGATCGACCGCCTGGCCGACACGTCCGATTTCATCGGCCCGATTGGTGCCGACGCGGGTCTCGAAACGGCCCTCGGCAATTTGCTCTGTGGCAGCGGTGACCTCGGCAATGGGCCGGGTGATGTTGCGCACCATAGGCAGCCAGAAAAGCGCGGAGAGGCTGATGGCTCCAAGGAATATGGGGATCCATGGCAGTGGGTCGGAAAAGAGGCTCTTGCCACCCAGGGTGTCGCTTTCAATCAAGAGGGTGGCCAAGTAGTGGGTTTCGTCACGGCGACGCACGGGGCGCAGTCCGGTGGCATCCTCGGGGGGGGCGCCGGTGTGATCGGCTTGGATGCGGAGGGGGATGTCGACGCCTGCCCAATAGCGCTCGGGTGACTTGGTGGTTAGCATGAAGGTGCGCGGGCCGCGTTCTGGAGGGTGCCCTTGGGAAGGGCGGGGGAGTGGCCGCGGAGCATTCAGGATGAACCGGCGCATTTCACGCGGATCCAGTGTGCCGTCCTTATTGGCATCGGCTTGATTGAAATGGCGGGCGAGTTGTTGGTCGTTCATTCGCGGAAGCCCGAAACCCAAGCGATGAAAGGGGAGCCGATTGCCCGGGCGCGAACTGAGGCGGGCGTTGATTCGGGCGTAGGCCGGCTTTTGCTCTGGCCTTAAAATAGACTCGATTGACTTGTGAAAGGAAGCGGTGAGATTGTCGCGTCTCTTGGTGGTCTCTGCCTGACGCTCCTCATGGTTCATTTGTCGCAACGCGGGGTCATTGCCGATCTCGCGAACGGCTCGGCTGCGACGGGTCCAGGCCGATTCGATGTGGGTCAACTGGGTTTCGGTGGCATTGAGGTCGGCATAGGTGCGCTGGACAAACTGGCGAAACAGTGAACTGGGCTGATTGCGTTCGGCCGGTCGCAGTGCCTGAAGGACGGGCTCGGGGAGTGTCGGGTTTGGGCCGGCCAACGCTTGTCCTTCCGCGGTGCAGAGGTGAAAGGTAACATCATAGTTGGCTGAGAAGCGGCCCAGTTCTGTTTCCCATTCGCTGGAGGGCAGTTCAAGAAGACGGTCGGAGACGTGGCGGGCGACATTGCGAATGCGTGTCTCGGAGGGGCCAACGAAGGGGGAGGCCGGGCCGATGCGGTACTTGAAGATGATGCCCAAGGCAATGGCGAGGAGCACAAGGTTTAGGATGAACCACGCGATGATCTTGGTGAAGAGTGAGCTGCGGATGTCCATCAGTGTTTTTGCATCATGTAGCCGACGCCACGGATGGTCCGGATGAAGCGTGGTTCGCGTGGGTTGTCGCCGAGCTTGCGGCGGAGGGAGCTCATGTGGACATCGATTGAGCGGTCAAACACATCATAGTTGCGCCCGGCGACATCGTTCAGGAGTTGCTCTCGGCTACGTACACGGCCGGCGTTATGCAGCAGGCTGACGAGTAGGTCAAACTCCAGTGCGGTGAGGCGCAGGGGCTTGTCACCAATGGAGGCGGCACGGGCTTCGGCGCGAAGGCGGAGATCACCGTTGATGAGTTCGCCTTCATTGTCGTGCGCGGGTTGGCGTGAAGATCGGCGGGTGACTGCACGCAGGCGGGCAAGGAGTTCGCGGGTGGAGAAGGTCTTGGGAAGGTAATCGTCTGCGCCGAGCTCTAGTCCCATGACACGGTCAGCTTCTTCGCCGCGGCCGGTCAGCATGAGCACGGGGAGGTCGGCTGATTCGCGGCGTATCTCACGCAACACCTCGAAGCCATCCATGCCCGGAAGCATTACGTCAAGGATCACTGCGTCAAAGCACCCTTTCCGGGCCGCCTCGACGCCATCAGGGCCCGTGTGGGTGGCCTCGATGGCATAACCCAGTGGCTCCAGATAGTCTTTCACCAACCCGCAAAGTTTCGGGTCATCATCCACCATCAAAACGTGGGTGGGTGTTGTCGGCGTCGTTTGGCTCATCATCGCGCTTTACAAATCTTTACAAATTTTCCCCGTCCGCAACACAAAATCTTAACAGAACTCCGTTCTAATATGCCCAACAAGACTCCGCCGGAGTCCACAAGGTTACCAAGCGAAGGGAATCGCAATGCAACTTATTGCCCATGCTCATGAGGAATCTACTGGCAGCTCTGAGCCTTTGACCGATGCCGATTTGGTGGCGCGTGTCCGTGCGGGAGACAACGAGGTCTTTGCGCTACTGGTGGAGCGGCACCAGCAGCAGGTATTCGCGATTCTTTCAAGGTACGAACGAGATCGCCATCGCGTGGAGGATTTGGCCCAGGATACTTTTCTGAAGGCGTGGAAGGGCTTGGAACAGTATCGGGCAAGCGCTCCGTTCCAGCACTGGATTTCACGAATTGCTGTGAACGTGGCGCTGGATCATATTCGCCGCGCTACGAGGCGCATCAGGGAAACGGGATTTGATGACTTGGGGGACGCGCCCTTGGATTGGTTGCGGTCAGAGAATAGTGAGAGGGATGTGGAAAAGGCGGAGGCCTGCGAACTGTTGGGCTACCTGTTGGCGCAGCTTTCGGAGGATGACCGGAAGGTGATTACCTTGCAGAGCATCGAGGGCTGGAGCGTGGATGATATCAGTCGGCTCACGGGCTGGAGCAGTGTCAGTGTTCGGGTCCGGGCGCACCGGGCTCGCGGGCGTTTGCGCAATGCCTTGCGAGCGATGCTGGCTGAGGAACAGCGGCGAACGCTGACGGTTCAGCCTCTCGAGATGTTTCCCCAAGCAGCCTGAAGGCGTCACAATCCTTTACATGTCGCCGCCGACACGGCACTTTCCTCCGCCTTGCTCAAGGGTGGGCTTGATGGCACCAATGCCGGGCGCCCTTGGCGGGGCCAACACAACACAAGGAAGATGAAACTTCACATTCCTGGGCCGGTTCAGGTCAGCGAAAAGACATTTCGTGCAATGTGCGCGCCGATGATAGGTCATCGGAACCAGGATTTTAAGGACTTGTACGCCAAGGTGCAGCCGCAGTTGCAGATTTTGCTGGGTACGGATCGGCTGGTTTATCTGTCCACCTCCTCGGCATGGGGTGTGATGGAAGGAGCCATACGAAATCTTTGCAGCCGCAAGTTGTTGTGCTGCATGAACGGGGCATTCTCGGACAAGTGGCTGGATGTGGCCCGGCGGAGCGGATTGGTGGCGGAATCGCTGCAGGCAGAATGGGGGTCGCCGATCTTTCCCGGGACGGTCGATGCGTGCTTGGCCAGTGGTGAATATGATGCCCTGACATTGGTTCACAATGAGACTTCCACCGGGACGATGAGTCCACTCGCGGAAATCGCGGCGCTGAAGGATAAATATCCGGAGGTGATGTTCATTGTGGACACAGTCAGTTCAATGAGCGCCATGCCGTTAGAGTTTGATGCCTTGGGCATTGACGTGATGCTTGCGGGGACGCAAAAGGCGTTCGCGATGCCGCCGGGATTGACGGTGTTTGCCTGTTCTGAAAGAGCGCTGGAGAAGGCGGCCCGAATGCCGGACAGGGGGTACTATTTTGACCTCGTCGAGTTTCAAAAGAATGCGGAGAAGAACATGACTCCCAGCACGCCGGCCATTGGATTGATCCACGGCTTATCCTCGCAGTTGGACGTGTTCATGGACGAGGGGCTGGACAACCGTTATGCGCGGCATGCTCAACTTTCACAAATGACTCGCGACTGGGCGGTGAGACAGGGGTTCACCCTTTTCCCGGAGCCAAAATACGAGTCCGCGACGCTGACTTGTATCAACAATGGCGCAAAGGATGGCGGCCGCGTGGTTGATGTGCCTCAACTTCAGGCGGATATGAAGCAACGGGGTATCCTCATCGATGGAGGGTATGGAAAGATAAAAGGCAAAACCTTCCGGCTCTCCAACATGGGAGACGAAACCGTCGAGTCCATGAGCGAACTTTACGCCGCGCTGGATGAATGCCTAGCGTAGGCTACTTCTTTTCCACGATCCAGACATTGCGAAACTGGAGCGGATTGCCGTGGCCTTGGAGTTTGATGGGGCCGGGTGTGCCTTCAGCACCGCCGCGTGATCCACCGGTCTTGCCGGGGATTTCCACGTTGTCGTGAATCACCACGCCGTTGAGGCGCACAGTCACCCGCGCGTTCTTTACCTTTTTGCCATCCTTGGTTTCGGCCAAGGTGAAGTCCACGTCATACGCCTGCCATTGTAACGGTGGGAGACAGGCATTCACGTCGCTCTTGCGTTTGCTATAGATGCCGCCGCACTCGTTGTGTTCACCCTCAAGCCCGAAGGAATCGAGAATCTGCACCTCGTAGTGGTCCACCTGGTAAAAGCCGCTGTTGCCCCGGCCTTGGCCGCGCGCTGCGGGTTTGAAGGGGAGTAGGAATTCCACGTGCATGTGGTAGTTGCCAAAGCTGCGCTTGGTCTTGATGTCCCGGCCGTCGGTGTTCAGTAGCTTGGTCTTGGCATCAAGACGGCCGCCCAGCCATTCGTCCTTGTTTGAGCCATCAAACAACACCACCGCACCCTTGGGAGGCTTGGTTCCCAGCGTGTCCGCCTTGCGGACGATACGCTCCAGCACGAATTTCTTTTTGCCATAAATACCAGTCATCTTGCCGTTTTCAATGGTTGCCGTGCCTGTCTTGTGTCCCTTGGGGGGGAACTGTTTGGTGGCGCTGAATTCCGACGGCTTGTTGCCCAGGTAACGCCGCTTGCCTGTGGCCGTTTCAAATACCGCCTTCCCGTCCACCAGTTTGCCCGCGAGCAGGGTGCGGTCAGTCTTGTCCCATTCGCCTCCCGGCAGGCCGAGCGGGTACAGGACGGCCTGGAATGCTCCGCCGCCTAGGGCAATCACTTGCGCGCCAATGGTGCAGCCGCAGGATTGCTCGCCGATGTATTCACCCTGAACCTTGAAATCCAGAGGAAGGGTTGGGTCCTTGGGATCTGTCCAGAGGCCGTTTGCCGCGGAGGCAGGGTTTGCGCTGAGAAACAGCGCCGTGAGAATGAATGCGCAGGTTGTTTTCATGTTGTGCTTGGGCGCAGTGTAGCAAATGGCGGCCCTGTTTGGCTCGTGAAAAATGACCGCCGGAAGTCCGCAGACTCCCGACGGTCGACCCAACGCACTGTGGCGGCGGCCGGCCTATCTCGGCATCGCCACCGATTCAAGAGTAAGCGTTTTAGTGCGCGTGCGACTACTACAATGAACGTAAAAGATTATACAACCGGGATCTTACCACTTGTGAAACTGGTGTTCGGTGCAGTTGACATGGAATCGCGTTCGGGTGCCGCCTTCGTGTGACTCAGCAGGGGCACTGACATGAATGACAAATCGCCCGCCATCCGGGCACATCGGCAGTTGGTTGCCGATATAAGGCGTCATCTTGTTGGCGGGAATTGTCATGTCATTGCGGGGGAGGGAGCGCAGGGTGCGCATGGCGTCGCGCGAATCCAGCAGGCGCTGCTGGATTTGCTTGGCTGCGGTCGCGCATCCGCTGTTGGGTTGATAGAATAGGAGATAGCTGGCCCACAAGCTGGCCGAGAGACAGGCCATTCCAGATATCCATCCCATGACTTTCATGTGCTCCCCTCAATGTACGCCCCTTGGCTCAATGCGCAATGTCACGGAAAGAAAAGTTGTCAGGAAACTCTTCACGAAGCCTGAAAATTTTTTCAAAAAAGTTTAGTCCGAGTGTTGACAAATTACGCGTACATACTATTTTGTACGTGTGCGTATCAATGCGCCTAAAACATTTAGACACATCATCTCATGAAAAAGATTCTGGTTATACTAACAATCGCGGCCGGGCTGGGTTCGGGCTGCGCGGGAATGTCGAATGCCTCAAACGGCGCGCTTGCCGGGGGGTTGATCGGTGCTCTGGCCGGACAGGCCATGGGCGACAACACCAAAGGCACGCTGATCGGCGCTGGGGTGGGTGCCGCCGTGGGATACGGCGTGGGTAACGAAATCGACAAAAGCCGCCAAGGAAACTACTAGCCAGCAATGCCATTCGTCTCCCGGGATTGAATCCCCGGCCGTATTGTTCCCACGGTCGTTCCCTGGAGGCGGATGGTTTTCTTAAGAAATGTTTCCGGCTGAAAAAAGTTTGGAACTCCAGAGGGGAAAACGGCGTCTACCTTTTTAGACAGCTCAACCCCGACGGAGTTGAGCAAAGGAGGTTAGAACAGGTTGGTTAACCCCGCCGACGATGTCGGCGGGGTTTTTTTGCGGCATTGGGGGGGAAAATGCAACCGGCAAATGCAAAAAAGTTTTGCAGACGTTACGAAACCGTCACGCGCTCTTGATCGGGCGAAAGACATCCACGACGGCGGGTGGAATATGCGTCCAAACAAGGGAGCCATCAACACGCTCAAGAATGCCGTCCATCCAGCGGTTGCGCCGGGGGCGAATGTCGTAGGTGTACTGAATCAGCCGGCCATGCTCGGGCAACGTCTCGCGAACTTCGTTGGCGATCCGGCGCACAAGTCCGTCGTTCATGACCTTGAAGGGGAGGCTGGAAACGATGTAGCTGATGTGGTCTGGATTCACTTTGCGGGGTAGCAACTCTCGCAGGTGGGCGGCATCGCCGGTGAGCACGTTTATTTTCGGGAATCTTTTCCTGAGATGGCCCGACATTTTCTCGGACATTTCAACGGCGAACAAGCGCTTGGGGTTGATGCCATGCTTGAGAAGCGAGTCTGTGATGGCTCCCGTTCCCGCGCCCAATTCCACCACGTATCCGGAGGGATTGGTGGGGAGAAAACTGGCCATGCGCCGGGTCAGGGTGGGGCCGCTGGGCCAAGCTGCCCCGATTTTTTGCCTAGGATTCAGCACCTCGGCGCTGAATATCATGAATGACATCAGGGTTTTAATTGGCATGGCGATCCATTTTGGAACAGGTTTCGGGCATCCGTTGGTGGGTGCGGACGCACTTGATAATGGATTGAGTGGCCAAGTCAAACTTTTTGGCTGCCATCAAATGACGTCGAGGGGCTCAAAATTCCCGACCAAGGCTGGTTTGGCGGGCCAGCCGAGCCATTTTTCGAGCAGGGTGGCGTAAACTCGGCGAAAATCCGTATGGTGGATTAGGTCGCCTTGGTCAAGCTTGTCCAGATTGGGGTGCGCGCCGTGGAGACCACCCCTGATGGCGTCGCCGATGAGGAACATCTGGCTGGCGGCCCCGTGGTCGGTGCCGAGGCTGCCGTTTTCTTTTACGCGGCGGCCAAACTCGGAAAATGTTGCCGCCAACACTCGCCTGCCCAAGCCGTGCGCCTTGAGGTCTCTGTGGAAAGCGTGCAGTGCTGAAGACACTTCCGTGACAAGTGCGGTGTGGGCAGCTTCCTGGTCTGCATGGGTGTCAAAACCGCCGAGGGAAACATAGTACACTTGGGCCTCGAGACCTGCCTGAATCAACTGGGCTACGGTCTTCAATCGCTGACCCAGGCCGTTCAGCGGATAGGATGTGGCGGGCCGGTAATTGTCGGTGACGGTCTTGAGCCTTTCGGCTGTATCCAGCGCCGTCACCGCCGTGTGCCGCAGGAAGGCCAGTTCAGATTCCGCGGGTGTCGGGGTTTCCGCCAGTTCGCGGATGAGCTTGGCGCGCTTACGCTGGTTGGTGCTGGAGTCTTGGCCCAACTGCAACTGGTAATCTTTGAGGCTCTGAACCGTGGGGATGGTCACTCGTGTGGACACCAACGCCAGAGGCAGGCGGCCTGTGCCCAAGGCAATCGCCGGTGTGCGTCCGCCGCGCCGCGCGGCAGTGACGTTGAAAGCGCGGCCCAACCAGCCGTCGCGCTTGTCCTCATTGTCTGGCCGGGCAGTGTGCCAGATGTCTGTCGAGCGGAAGTGCGAACGGTTGGGATTTGGGTAACCCACGCCTTGGACAATCCCCAGTGCTCCATCATCAAACAATTCCTTGAAGCCTGCCATGTCGGGATGCAATCCCAGTTGATCATTGAGCTTGTGCACGGCGTTCCGGTTCAGGGCCAAGCTGGGGCGCAGGCGCCGGTACGCGTCGTTGTCAAAGGGTGCAACGGTGTTGAGTCCATCATTGCCGCCGGCCAGTTGGACGAGAACTAGGATGCGTCCATCGGGATCGACGGGAGGGGCGACTTCGGCTGCGCGGGCAAACAGCGCGGGCGGTTGCGCACCCACAGCCACAACGCTCGCAGCGCCCATTTGCCTGATAAAAGATCGTCTGGTTGTCATGATTTCAGGTTAATTGATATTCGGGCATCGTGGTGATGAGGTGTAGCACGCCACGGAGTCGTTCTTCCGGGTCCCCTTCAGCTTCCTTTAAATAGCCTGCGAGGCGTTTGCGTGAGGCCGGCAGATCTCGGGCCAAGAGCAGCTCGGCAAACTGATCCACAACACCGCGAGAGGTATCGATACGCCCCAGCTGATTGCTTAAAAGTGCTGCGGCGAAGTTGTTGCGTTGCAGAAGCGTGGCGGATGTGATCCAGAGACGGCCGCCTTCCCAGCCCTTGACGGTGGGGGGAGCCATGATGTCTTGCCCCAGTTGGGCCAGGAGAGGGGCGACCTTGGAAAGGTCCGGGCGCCCGCCCAAGGCGCGGAAGGCCCCCAGCACGAGTTGCAGGGGACTTTTGATCAGGGCATGGCGGTTGGTTGGGCTGTAAAAAAGTTTTGAAGTAAGCAGCTTCCGCATGATGGGGGTCATCTCGAAATTGTGCTCGCGGATGCGCGCCGCCAATGCGCCCACTTGGGCGGCCGTTGGCTGCTCCAACACAAAGGCGCGAAGCAGCTTGAAGGCAAGGAAGCGCGGGCAGGACTTATGCGCGAGACAGAGTTCGACCACGTCGCTGCCATCCAGATTGCGCGTGACGCCAAAAAGGGTTTTGTCCGTGAAATCGTGCTGGGCACGGTTGAACCAGAATTGGCCCTTGCGAACGTGCCAGCCAGTGAAAGCCCGTGCTGCCTGCTTGATGTCGGTCTCGGAATAGTTTCCCTCGCCAAGGCTGAAGAGTTCCATCACTTCGCGCGCAAAATTTTCGTTGGCGTGGCGTTTTCGATTTGCGTTTCCATCCAGCCAAATGAGCATGGCCGGATCTTTGGCCATTCCGTGAAGCAGCCGGCGGAAACTGCCAAGGGACTCGCGGCGCAGCAGGTCGTTCTGGGCGGCCATGGCGGCGACGTCGTTCACCTTGTCGTTGGAGGTGGCAAAATGGTTGTGCCAGAAAAGTGCAAGACGCTCCCGAAGGGGGTTGGCGGTGTAGTGCATGCGGTGCAGCCACCATGCCTTGAGGTTATCGATGTTGCCGGAATCCAATGCAGCAGACCGCAACAGGGGTTCGACGGTGCGAAACTCTTCAGTCTCCGGCTGGTCTTTCAGGAGCCGATTTACGGTCTTGGCCAAGCCTTCCGTGGTGGCGCGTTTGATTTCATGCGCCGAGGCGCCAAACTGAGTGCGCCACAGGAGATGGGTTGCGTCCCGGCTGGTCCAGCCGGTTTCGCCGCGGGGCGAGAGCAAGCCGGTGGGCTTGCTCATTGCCGGCGGGCCTCCAGTTTCATGGTGAAATTTTCCCGACCCACGGAGGTGCTCAAACGAAGCAGTCCAATGGATTTGAGAATTTGTTCCGCTGCGTTCGCGCCCCACCTGGCCTGTTCGATGGTTTGACCTTTCTGGATGGCTTGGGCAATCACCTGCTTGCGGTTGTCGTGAAGCACCGGCACCCAATCGGCGGGCCGCAGTTCGAGATTGAAGTTGCGATTGGTGTGGGCCTTTGGCGTGGGGCGTTCCAGTGCGTCGGTCAGCGCCTTGGCCAGTTGCACCGTGCTGCTTATGACAAACTTGTTGCCAACCAACACGGCTGCTGGCTGGAAATTTGCTGAGACGGGCAGGTTGGCTCCCTGAGGCTTGCGTGTGTACTTGGCGAAGGTGATGCTGTGTTTTTTGTATGCCTGCGCGGAGAGAATCCATGGTGCGCGCATCTTGTCTTTCCCCTCAAAGTTTGTAATCGTAATGATGGTCTGGAACAAGAGTTGGAACAGATCTGCTCCTTCCTGAGGTTTTTCCAGATCAACAATGAGCGCAAATCCGGGGATTTTGACGCCTGGCTCTCCATCTAAATGCTCAAAGGTTTGGCGGGCGGTGACCAATGTCATGTTTGAGCCAATCGCAGGCAGCACATCTTCGCCAAAATCCTGCCCACCGAACAGGTTGCCGATCTCACCTTCAAATTTGTCAAACTCCGGCAGCAGTTGTTCCGCAAGAAGCTGCTCCCTTTGACGGTACCACGCACCAATGTTCCGGTGAATGGCTATGCCGCCAAGCAGGCCGGGTACTTCCGGAAGGTTGCCAGTGCCGGGGCTGTTGGGGTCGGAAAAAAACCACTGGAACTTTTCGGGCAGGGATTCCGGTCCACCCTCGACACCGGCCTTGATGGCCATTCCGGCCTCACCCATGTTCAGTGTCAGGCCGGCGTAGGAACTGTGTGCCGCCAACTCGAGGATGCCATGGAGGAAAAAGGACGCGCCTCCATCTTTCTCCTTTTTTTGAATGCCCAACCGTGGACCCGCTTGTTTCCTGAACGGTCTCAAGTCGATATAGGCTTGCCCCAAGTCGTGACGTCCCATTTGTTCACGAAATTTTAGATAACCAGCATCTTGGGAAACAGACTTCCCCGGTTCGCCGGTCAACATCTTCATGGCTTGATCAAGCAGCGGTCGGCTCTGTGCAGCCGCCAGCCAATTCGCTTTCGCGGCAAGCAGAACGCCATCTTCCAGCGTGTACAGCTCCGCTCCATTAGCCAGCTCCTCCTTTTTCACGGTGTCACCCGCAAGCAAGACAAACGGCGCCAATCGGCCGCGCAGTTTTTCCAGGGTTTCAGCGTCCTTTGTGCGCAGAATCGCAACTGCCTGCGGATCGTTCTTGTTTGGTTGAGGATACAGCCCAAGTGCTACCTGTCCGCTCAAGAGTTTTTCTGCGGTCGTCCACAAATCCATTCCAAGAAACGTTTCCGCGATTTTTCTGCCCGCCATAAATTGGGCATAATCGGGCCCCTTTTCGAATTCTTGGTATTGTGGGCTCTGAAGAATGAGCTCGAACAATTTTGATTTTTGAAATTGGTGAACCTTGGCGCCGAGCCCATCCGTTTCAGCGAAGGCAATTACGCCGGCCGGCATGACATTCGCCAGTGAATGGCCCGCAGCAAAAGCTGTCACGCTGAGGAACCAGCCGGTTAAGGTGAAGAGCAGTCTTTGAAGAGTTTTCATAACGTATCCAAGCCGTCTCGACTCGGAGGTGATTACACTCATCCAAGCAGAGGGGTTACTTGTTCCTTCCAAGCTAGGAGAACGATTGGTGAAACGCAAGCCCACTCACTCGCTACGTAGGGCGGGGAGGAGGTGGCCGCGGAGGGCGGCGGTGGCGGCGAGCCAGGTCCAGAGGAGGCCGCTGGCGAGGACGGCGGCAAGCATCCAGCCCAGCGAGGCCCAGGGCATCTGCGCGCCGGGGGTGTTTAAGGAGGGCCACACGGCCAGCAGCGCGGCACCGACGCCGACAGCCAGGCCGAGCAGCAGCAGCAGCCCGTGCTCGGTGCAGACCAGCCAGCGCAGCGCGGCCTTGCGGAAGCCGACGGCCTGCATGACGGCCAATTCGCCACGACGCTCCAGCACGTTGCGCAGCACGACCACCCCGAGGCCGAGGCTGCCCAGCAGCAATGACAACCCGCCGAGCGCCTGGAAGATGGTGATGTAAGTGTTCTGCACTTGGCTGAAGTTGGCGAGGCGTTCGGCGGCGGAGATGGGGTCGAGTCCGTGGTTCGCAAGGCCGTCGTTGAGCATGGCGAGAGTGGCGGTGGCGTTGCCGTCGGTGGGGCGGTCGAGAAGGAAGGCGCGGTAGCCGCTATTGCTCGGGAAGTGGCGGACGAGCGCTTCCTCGGACACGATCACGTCGCCCTGCATCATGGAGAAGGCGAGCATGCCGACGATTTTCAACTTGATGGTGCCGCCGCTCTCGGCGGGGTAGTCGAGCGTGTCGCCGAGCTTGACGTGCAGCGCCCACATGCCGGTGTTCTGGTCGACGACAGCGGGGACGATGCCTTCGCCATAATCCTCGTTCAGCAGTTCCCATCCGGGGCGATCGTCGAGAGTAGTGGCAAAGGTGAAGCGGTCTTTCAGCTTGGCGGGATCGACGCCGAGCAGCCGCGGCTCGCGCGTCTGGTTCAAGTTCAGGCAGCTGGCATCGTCACCCTCGCGCACGCGCAACTGGACGACGGGGGCGGGCAGGGGCTGGGCGTAGTCTTCGAAGGGATAAGGTGCACGGCCGTCTTCTTTGTTCAAATCATGCAGGATGGCGAGGTCAGTTTCGGCGTAGTGAGTAAAGCCGCCGGTGCCGGAGGAACGCGCGCCGACATTTTCGTTGGGATTAATGCGGAAAGCGCCGACGGCGATGACCATGAATACGCCGCAAGCCAGCAGGCAGACACAGGCGAGGCTGCGTCCGCGCCGACGTGCGCCGCCACGGATACCGAGCACGCCGAGGTTGGTCAGGGATTCGCCCGCTGCTGAGCCCAATTGCAACAGCAGCGCCCGACAGAAGAAGAGGCCGCCGATTAGTAGCAGCGAGCCCGCGCCGAAGAAGCCGCCGGCCTTGGCCATGCCTTGCGCGCCGCCCATCGCTGCGCCGAGACCGAGTGCGCCCAGCAGGCAGACGAGGGCGATGAAGCAGCTTTGACGACCACTAGCCACCGAACCACCCGCCAGTGCCTGGCCCGCGCCGAAAGCCAGCAGTTCCACTGCGCGCGCGCGGCGCAGGCGGCGGACTGTCAGCCAGATGGTGAATACCGCCACGGCAATGGCGATGACCGTCCCGAGGGCGATGGTCGCGGGCTCGTGGTGGTAGCGGAGCACGTCCTGCCCGCCGATGGCGCCGACCCACTGGCTGGAGAGGCCATGAACCATGGCTCGCGTGTAGCCCAGTCCGGCGGCAGCGCCGAGCACCGCGCCGAGCACCGCCAGTGCTGCGCCCTCAGACAGTAGGAGGTTGCGGACTTGTCGTCCGGTGAAGCCGACAGCCAGCAGGGTGCCGACTTCGCCGGCGCGTTGTTCCACGCTGAAGACAAAAAGTAAGCCCATTAGTATCAACGCCGCGGCGACGAGGAAAAAGTTGAGGCCAAGAAACAACCCGCCGAAGTCGCTGGCGGAGTTGCCTTCGAGGGCGAAGCTGCGGATGTCGCGAAACTGGAGACCGACGCTGGCGGGGTCGAAGTTGGCCCGAAGGGCGGCGGCGACCTTTTCACGCGCGCCTTCGCCACCGGGGAAGCGCACGGCGGTGGCCACGCCGTAACGGTTGCTCCACATGGCGACGGCGTCCTCGGGGGAGATGAAGGCCTTGGGCGAGCCCTTGTGGGCTTCCCAGTATTCGTCGTTCTCGCGGCGATGGGTGCGGAGCAGCTTGGGGTCCGGGCGAAAGCCGAGTTGGTCGAGTTCGCCGATGGACTCCAGTTCGCGCACGCCAGGGAAAGGAGGCATGACACCTTGGCCGCCACCGGGACCTTCTGTGGGCACGATGCCGACCACCTCAAAGGTCTTGTTGGCCTCGGTCAATTCGCGGTTGCGGCCGAGCTGAAACCACGTGAGGCGGATGGTGTCGCCGATTTTGGCGCCGAGGTAGTCGTTGGCCAACCACTCGTTGACGAGCATTTGGCCGGACTCCAGCGGTTGAGCTTGAGGTGCGGCGAGGCCCTTTCCGTCGGGAGGCACGGCAGCAACGATAGAGTAGGGGACGACTTCATCGCCGAGATCGATGCGATTGACCATGTAGGCGAGGATGACTTGGTGGCCTCCAGCATCTTTCGCGGCGCGCACCATGGGTTCGTCGAGAAACACGCGGTCGGTGACCAACTCGATCATTGGTGGTCCGGCCTTGTCCTCGGCGGGCTGGAGTTTCAATTGGGCGTCAGCGAGTTGCCAGTGCTCGGCGAGTTGCTCGTTGGCGCGGTCCAACAGGCCGGCCGGCACCCCCCCTTGTCCGGCGGCGACCAACAGCGTGTTGGCCAAGCCGGTCATCAGCGAGGGTTTGCGGCGGCCTTGTTGGCCGGCCTTTTCCTGCAGGGCTTGAAGGGGGAGGAAGATATTGTAAGGCGGGATAGGATCGGGGCGCAGGCTGAAGTCACCTAAGTTGGCGGCAGGCAGAATCTCTTTCACGCGCAGCGTCAGCTTGACGACGAGGTCGTCAAACTCGCCCTCCACAGCCAGTGGCACGTCACGCGGTAGCAGGCTGGGCTTGGCAACGCGGACGGTGAACTTGACGCCGGGTGTCACCTTCAGTCGTTTGGCGAGGCTGTCGTTGATGAGGACGTCGATTACGTCGCTGTCATCGTCGTCATCGGCCATTTGCAAACTGGGCGCAGAGCGGTCGGGCGTGGCGATTTTCCAAAAACTGTCTTTGACGCCGAGCAGTTGAACGCTGGGAGCTCGGCGCTTGTCGTCCTTGCCGCCAGCTATTGCGGATCCGCGCAGGCGCAGGAGAGGTGCGGTGGTGGTGCCTTCGCCCAACTGGATTTCATCGGCCAAGGCGTCGCGGAAGTAGCGGTCGTGCTGAGTGATGGCGAGGTGGACAGGGCCGAGGCGCTTGAGGGCTTGCTGGCGGAGGCTGTGGCGGACGGAGTCGCCGACGACGAGCGCGCCAATGAGGACGGCGCTGGCAACGACCGCCCCAATGAGGGTGCCGAGGTGTGAGCGTGCGTGGTGGCGCAGGCTGTTTAAAATGAGGGCGCGACGGGTCATTTACACCAGTTGGCCGTCATCGAGTTTGAGTCGGCACCCCATGCGGTCGGCCAGTTCGCCGGAGTGAGTGACGACGATGAGCGTGACGTTTTCCTCCGCGTTCAAGTCCAGCAGGAGTTGCCCAAGTTCCTGGGCATTTTTGCGGTCGAGTGCGCCAGTGGGTTCGTCGGCGAGGAGCAGTCGTGGCTGGTTGATAAGGGCGCGAACGACGGCCACGCGCTGGCGTTCGCCGCCGGAAAGCTGGCCGGGACGGTGGGTGAGGCGGTCGGCGAGACCCACGCGATCGAGCAGGGCGCGCGCGCGGTCGGTGGTGTCCGCGCGCGGCTGGCCATGGGCGAGTGCGGGAACGAGAACGTTCTCGATAACGGAACACTGGGGCAGCAGGTGATGGTTCTGGAAGATGAAGCCCATGCCGCGGTTGCGAATGGCTGCTTGTTCGTCCTCGGCGAGGGCGCTGAGGTCGCGGCCGTCGAAGGTGACGCTGCCGGAGGTGGGCTGGTCGAGCGTGCCGATGATGTTGAGCAGCGTGCTTTTGCCCGAGCCGGAGGGGCCGGTAATGGAAATGGATTCACCAGACGTGAACTCGGCCGAGACGCCACGGAGCACTTGGAGTGCCTCTCCATTTTCCGCTGCGGGAAATTCGCGGGAGACATCGGTCAGGCGCAGGAGCGGTTTGTCATCGGCCATGGCCGGAGGGTAGGGGAAAAGAATGGTTGAACGGAATCAAAAAGCCGTCACTCGCGGAGCCAGCGTTGGGCTTTTAGTTCGAAACGGGGGAGGGTTTCCACCGGGACGGTCTCGACGGGGATGCGAAGGTTTAGGGTGGCGCGGAGGGCAGCTTCAACCTCGGTGGCGAGCTTAGAGGGGTCGGCTTCTAGGGTGGGCTCGAGGCGGAGTGTGAGTTCGGTCATTTCGCCGCGGGTGGTGATGCGGGCCTGATACTCGGCGATGGTGTCGAAGGGGCGGAGGATTTGCTCGAGGGCGGCGGGGTAGATGTTGACGCCGCGGACGATGAGCATGTCGTCGGCGCGGCCGAGGATGCCGCCGTTGAGCAGCAGGGTGCCGTCGCGGGTCTCAGGTTGGACGAGGTCACCGGTGCGGTAGCGCAGCAACGGCATGGCGTGGCGGGTGAGGGTGGTGAGGATGAGTTCACCTTGTTCGCCGTCGGCGACGGGGTCGTTGGTGCCGGGCTTGAGCACCTCGGCGTAATAGGCTGGCTCGATGACCTGGAGGGTGTTGGGTGTGGTGGGGTGTTCGTGGGTGACGGGGCCGACCTCGGTCATGCCGTGGTGATCGAAGACTGTGGCGGTGGGCCAGGCGGTTTCCAATCGGGCGCGTGTGGCGGGGATGCTGCCACCAGGTTCGCCGGCAACGATGATGCGGCGGAGCGCGGCTTGTGATAAATCAATTTTTTCCTGGGCAGCGACTTCTGCGAGGCGAAGGGCGTAGGTGGGCGTGCAGCAGAGGGCGGTGGCTTGGTTTTCGAGCAGGATACGCAGTCGGGTGGCACTGGTGAGGCCACCGCCGGGGAAGCAGAGGCAGCCCATTTGGGTGGCGGCCTCGAAGGCCATCCAGAAACCAATGAAGGGGCCGAAGGAAAAGGCGAAAAGGATGCGGTCAGCGGGTGTGATGCCCGCGGCGCGGTAGACTTCCTTCCAACTTTCGAGCATGGACTGCCAGCTTTCGGGGGTGTCGAGCCAGCGCAGGGGCTGGCCGGTGGTGCCGCTGGTTTGGTGGATGCGTGTGTATTGCTCGAGCGGGTGAGTGAGATTGGTGCCGTAAGGAGGGTGGGCGGACTGGTCGGCGGCGAGTTCGTCTTTGCTGGTAAACGGGCAACGAGCGGAGAAATCCTCGAGGCTGCCGATGGTGTCGTCGATATCGGCGGCGGCGAGTTTGTTTTCGTAAAAGGCGTTGGCGGGGCGCACGGCGCGCAGGAGGGCGCGGAGGTGCTCGAGTTGCCGGGCGCGAATGTCGGCGCGCTCAGTCATCGGCCTGGGCGGGAGCGGGGGTTTGTGCGGCAGGAGCGCCGTCCTTGGGCGGGGGCTTGGGAGCGTAATAGGTGACAAGCACGCCGCCGCACGCTGCCAGTACAACGCCAAGGATGAACTGCGGCTGCACATGACCCCACCAGCCGTGCTTGGTGGTGTTGACAATGGCGTTCACGACGGGCGCACCGGCGAATATGATGGACATGACGATGGGCACGTAAACGGGCGGGTTGGGTGAAGCGCCAAAGGCAAGCAATACGCCAAGCGCGCCGATGGCGCCGAGGATGCCCGCGCCGAGTGACCATTGCCAGCCGGCGGTGGGGTAGTTCCAGAAATCGATCTTGCCGCCGGACGTCTTCAAAATGATGAGCGGGGCGATGACGGCAGTGAGAAAATAGGCGAGGCCCACGTAGAGGAACGCCATCATGCGGCCGTGCTCCGGATCCTTCATGTTCATGGAACCGGTGTGCATGGCAACGCCGTAGGTGCCCCAGCAGAAGACAGTTAAAAAGGCCCAGTGGTACCACTGGATTCCAGCGGAGGAGTTTTGTGCAACCATGATTTCCATTGATGTTTAGTTGTCAGCGGCGACCTCGATCTTGGCAGCGAGGTCGGGGGGAATGTCGGTGGCCTTCATTGCGCCGGTGTCGTCGCGGCGCACACAGCATATGGTGAGGCCGCCATTGGCGATCTCGTCGCCGTCCTTGGTAAAAAGAAACTCGTAGCCGATGGACTTGCTGGTCTTCCCGGTGACACGCAGGGTGATGGTGAATTCATCCTCGAAGAAAAGTGGTTTGCGATATTCGCAGGAGGCATGGACGCGCGGCCAGCCGACGCCGGAGGTTTTGTCGACAATGGAGGTGCCGAGCGCGCGAAAGAAGTCGTGCTCACAGGCTTCCATGTAGCGGAAGAAGTTTGAGTAATGGACGATGCCAGCCTGGTCGGTCTCGCTGAACTCGACGCGTCGGGTGATGGTGTGGGTGCTGGGCATGTCAGGCGTCGGTTTGGACTGAGGTTTTGGCAGGGGCCAACTCGGCAAAGAGTTTGGCCACGTTTCGGGCCATGGTGTCGATGGAGAATTGTTCGCGGACAGCGGCGCGGCCGGCTTGGCCGAGGTCGCGCGCGCGGGCGGGGTCGTGCAGGAACTTTTCCAGCGTGGCGGCAAGGGTCTCTCGGTCGGTCGGCTCGTAGGTGATGCCGCCGCCGGTCGCGTCGATAAGCTCCGGGAAGGAAGCGCATCGCGGCTGCACAACGGGCACACCAGCGGCCATGGCCTCGATGACATAAAAACCAAAGGACTCACCAAATTGCGCGGGCACGGTCAGGGCAGTGATGGAACGCAGAAACGTCTGCTTTTCTTCGCGGGTGACGTTGGGGTGAAAATCGACATCGCCCAGCAACGCCTTGGCATGGAGCTTGGCCCGCAGCTCGGCGACGAACGGCTCATCACCCGGTCCGCAGCCGCCGCCGATGCGCAGCTTGAGGTTGGGGATGCGGTTGGTTTTTTTGAGCGCAATGAAGGCGTCGACCACGGCGTCGAGGCCCTTGTCACGGCACATGCGGGAGAAAAAACCGAGTGTGGGTGAGTCGGGCGGGTGTTTGGCGGGCTCAAAGCCATCAAGATTGATGCCGTTGTGGATGACGGACATCTTGTTGGTTGGCAGGTGCAGGCGCCCGATCATCTTGTCGGCGTAAAACCGGCTGGGAGCGATGAAGTGATCCACGTCCTTCGCGCGTTCGGCCATGATGGCCCACACCTCGTCGCGCAGTCCATCAGGCATGCTGTCGATGTAGGGCGCTTCGTTTTGCAGCAGACAGGCGATGGGTGTATCGAGGCCGGCGCGCAGTTCACGCGCAAGACCCAGCAGGAGTGAGTTGGAAAGGCAAACCATGTCCGGTCGAGGCTGGGTCTTCAACCAGCCGAGCAGTTCGGACAACTCACGTGCCTGGTTGCCTTCCTCGCCGCGCAGCATGGAGATGGTGAGGTCGCCGACGTCCTCCGCCCGCGTCTTGCCCGCGCGAGTGGCCGCCCATTTCAATACCCGCTCGGAACCGATCATTCGCCGCATCCATCCCGGCGCGCGGCGGTACAGGGATGAGCCCTGTCCGAGGTAAACGTTGACGCCGTTGTAAAAAATGGGTGTGCCCGTGGATTGATCGTCTTCATCCAGCGTTAGCGGAAGATAGAGAGGCACCATCGTCACCTCGTGGCCTTGCGCGCGCAGTGCGGAAACCAGTGCGTTGTCGCGGAAGCAATTTCCGCAAAACATTTTGCCGGCACCGGGTGTGATTTGGACGATGTTCACGCGTAATTTTTTGCCCTCTGCCGGAGATGGACAAACAACGATTGGCGTATCAGCTTATTACCGCTTTGGGTTTTGAGGCCAGCGGGGTGCCCAGTTCAAGGACTTCAGGCACATCGCAAAAGTCCCCAATGCACTCGAACAGTTTGGTGAAGTCCTTGTTGACGTCGCCAGACAGGCAATCGGTCACGTCGCCAGCGATATCAGGATGCTTCTTGACCAGTTCCGCAAAGCTGAAGTTTTCGTTATAGAAAGCATAACAAAGCTTCCTCATGTTTTCGATTCCCTCGCGGAGCGTGAGGGAGTATTCGGTGAATCGTTCCGGCGAAAGGTCGTTTGCTTCAAAAGCTTCCTCGGCGGCATCCGCGGCCATCACGCCGCTCTTGAGCGCAAGCATCAGGCCGCTAGAAAAAACAGGATCCAAAAAACAAAAGGCATCGCCCAACAGGAGCAGGCCTTGCGTCCCGCAATGACGGGAGTGATGGGTGTACTCGTTGGTGATGTAGAATTCGGAGATACGCTTGGCGGGGCCCAGGTTTTCCTTAACCCACTTGTTGTTCTCGATTTCGCGCCCCAGCATTTCCTGCGGCTTCCGGACCCCATCCCGGCTCAGGTATTTCCCTTCCGCCACGATGCCCAAGCTTACCCGGTTTTCATGCAGGGGAATCCACCAGAACCAGCCTTTCTCCGGCACGAAAGCCACGACAGTCGCGCCTTCATCGATTCCCTCCTGACGAACCGCACCTTCATAGTATGCCCAGGCGGCTACTTTGTTCAGGTAAGGATCCCGTTCGCGCCATCCATTGCGGGTGGCGGTGAAAGCTTCCTTTCCCGTTGCGTCAAATGTCAGCGGGGCAAAAAATTCGACCTCTTCGCCTTCTTTCGTCGTGGCCCTCACACCAACCACACTCTCATCGTCCCAGATAAGTTCCTTGACCGTGATTTCTTCGATTACCTCAGCGCCCTTCTTTCGGGCATTATCCAGCAGCATCAGGTCAAAGTCCGCCCGCATAACCTGCCAAGTTTGCGCCACACTTTCGCGGTCATACCGGTTGAAAAAATAGAACGGCTGGCTGGCGTTGCCGTCGGGGGAAATGAACTGCACGCTGTACTTCTTGACGAACGCCGATTCCTTGAGCCGTTCAATCATCCCCAACCGCTCAAGCGGATGATAGGTGAACGGGATAAGCGATTCGCCGATGTGGTATCGCGGAAATTTTTCTCGTTCCAGTACCAGCACTCGACGGCCGTTCTCCACCAAAACAGTCGCAGCCGAGGAACCCGCAGGCCCGGCTCCAATCACAATTACATCATAACAATCGTTTTTCACGGGTGAGCATCCCATATATTAAGCCGAAGACAAAATCTCTTCAGGCGGCAGAATCTCCACAATCTCGGCCAGCGGATGTCCGGCCTTGTCAGTGAGGGTATTGCGGCGACCGTAAAGAGTTGGGGTGCCCTCGAGTCGCAGTGTGCCTGTGATGTGCTCATCGGCCTGAACCTTTAGGAAAGCCTTGGGGCGGCTGGCGTGCGGCACTTCATGGGCAAACAGGATTTGGCCGAGAGGCAGCCGGGCTTCAATGATCTCTTTGCGCGTGTTCTCGGGAACGAGTGAGAGGTTTATCTTGATGGCTCCGTACTCGACCGGTCTCTGTGTTTCATCCAATTCCAGTAAGACTTCCCGAAAATAAAAATCGGCTCGTTCCTCGGCGTGCAGGGCATGCACGTGAATGCTGTCCCGGTGGAAGTTCTGCAACGTTGGGGTCATGTCGTCCTGATGTACCAACAAGGTATTGTAGGGCTCCGGCATGGCTTCACCCTTGATGGGCTCGATGGCGGGCAGCTCGCGGCCCGTGCGTGAATAAAAATCATCCAGCGGATAGAGCAGCGACGAGATGGCCGGTGTATGCGTGGCGGATTCTTCGTTCATGTTCTCCATTCAAAGTCAGGCGTAGCGAGCGTTGCGGTGCTCGGGCAGGAAGAATTCGTGCAACAGTCGATCTACCTGAAGCAGACCGTCCCGGTTTATGCGCACGGTGTCGTCTTTGATGGTGAGGTAGCCCCATTCACTGATGCGCTCCAGAGGCTCGGCGAATCGGTCGGCGGGATTAACGCCGAACTTGTCCTTGAAGTACTTCAGGCTTAGCGAGCCGAGCTTGAGTTGCAGGATGAACTCGCGGATGAGCCGCTCATCGTCAGTGGGAGTCAGTGCACGGTAAATGGGCAGGTGGCCGGCATTGAGCTGCTCAATGTATGGGTCAAAATCGTGGTGGTTCTGGTAATGCACCCCGCCGATGTGGCCGAAGGATGCAACACCCAGCGACAGCAAGTCCGCCCCGGCCCACAACTCGTCGCGGTACACGAAGCGTGTCTTGGCCTTGTCCTTCACCGCTGTGTAGGCGCTGCCAATGGTGTAGCCGGCGGATTGCAGCCTGTTGAAGGCATAGTCGGTCCAGCGGCGTTTCGTGTCCCAGTCGGCTACCGGAGCGGTCAGCTTGCCTTCCGCTTTCATGCGTTGGTAAATGGTCGTGTTGTAGGGCACCTCCATCTGGTAGATGGTCACGCTGTCCGGTTCCATTTCAATCGTGCGCTCGATGCATGCCTTCCAGTTCTCCTCGGTTTCTTCCAGCATGCCGGCAATGAGGTCGATATTGATTTGAGGGAAGCCCACCTCGCGTGCGAATTCATACGCCCGACCAATTTCCTTGCCGCGGTGCGCACGGCCGTTGGTTTCCAGAATGTGGTCGTCAAAATTTTCCACACCCAAGCTTAGTCGGGTGACGCCCAAATCGCGAATGGCTTGCAGCTTGGCATCGGTTAATGTCCCCGGCTCACACTCAAAGGTGACTTCCTCAACCTCGTCCCAAGGCAGCCGCGCTTTCATGCCGTCAGTGAGATGCCGCAACTGATCCACTGAAAGGTATGACGGTGTGCCGCCACCAAAATAAATGAACCCCGGTTTGCGTCCGTCGATGAAGGGCTTGGCTGCATACAAGTCCAGCTCCGTCAACGCTGCATCAAGATAGCCCTTGATCGCCGCTGCGTTCTTGTCTGTATAGACTCGGAAATAGCAGAAGTGGCACCGCTTGCGGCAGAAGGGAATGTGCAGATACAACCCCAGCGTTGTGTTCAGCGTGGCGGGGGTGTCCATGGCCGCGTCGACATCCGCAACGCTTTCCTTTTGCCAGAACGAGAACGGCGGATAGTTGGAGACAAAGTAATTCCCCACCGTCGTCTGGGTTTCCAGCGGGGGCTTGTTGGGGGTGAGAGTATCGCTCATCTATTTTTTGGGGCCGAAGCAATACACGAATCCGTCCTCGCTGCCGATGACCACCTTTCCGTTTGCCACCGCGGGTGAGGCCGTGATCGAGTCCTCGGTTTCAAACTCCCAAATCCTTTTCCCCAAATCGAGTGACACCATGTAGACCTTGCCGTCATTGGAGCCAAACAACACCCGGTTGCCACACACCACCGGGGAACTATTCACCTGGCCCTTGGTGTTAAACACCCACTGGAGCGCGCCATCCGCCCGGTTCAGGCAATGCAGGCGCTTGTCCTGTCCGCCGAACAAGACACGGTTTTTTGTCAGGGCAGGGGAGGATTCGTAATTGAACGGCCGATCCTCATATTTCCACAACATTTTTCCCGCCTTCATGTCGAAGCATAAAAACTGCGAGCCCATGCTGCCCACGTACACGTGGTCCCCTTCTGCCGCCGCCGAGGCCGCGATGGGGTCCGTTGATTCCACCGCCTTTTCCTCCTTGCCCTTGGCCAGATGGATCACGTGAACCATCGCATCACATCCGCCGAACAACGTGCGTCCCTTCACCACGGCGGGCGTGCCATTAATCCGTTCCTGACACTCGAAGATCCATTGCTTTTTGCCGGTCTTCGCGTCGAGCGCGTAAAGGTTGTAGTCCCAGCTTCCAACGATGATCCAGTCATCCTTCCCATTCGGCGCCTTTACCCAGTTTGCACCGCCAACAATTTGGTCGTCCGTCTCAAATTCCCACAATTTGCCGCCCGTCTTTGCATCCAGCGCAAGTACCTTTCCATCCAGACCGCCGAAGAAGACGCGTCCATTCAAAACCGTGGGTGATGCCTCCACGGGGTCCGGATTTTTTTTCTGCGTAACGTACGTCCAGATTTTTTTGCCCGTGGTAAGGTTGATGCAGTGCATTTGGCCGTCGTCACCACCGACAAACACGCGGCCATCCACGATGGCTGCGGAGGATTTCACCGGCTCACCCACCTTGTATTTCCAAAGCAGCGCCAGCTGGTTTGGCAACTTGGCGTCCGAAACGCCCGTCAAGCCTGGGTTGCCGCGGAACATCGGCCAATCGGCCTGCGTCGCGGTTGCCGCCAACAAGAGTGCCATCGAAGCCGTCATCCGAATCCTGTTCATGATCTGATCTTTCGCTTTGACGCACCAAGCGCAAATGCGTTCGAGGCAATATCCCCGAGCCATGAGGCAAAGGCAACCCTAAAAGTATGTACACGTACTAGTTGAGGGTTTCAGCCTCACCCCATCCAATTCATTCGGCCTGGTGCCGCATGGTTGGAAATGCTCTTGAACTTATAGTTCTCATCCGTGTTGATCACAAACTGGCCGCGAATGCCTTCCGGGGAGATGAACTTGTGGAGAACACGAATGGGCAACTGCACTGTGCGACCATCCCGGGCTCGCGCCACAACGTAACGCGCGGCGCCACGGTAATAGTCTCGCACTTGCGCCGCAGTGAGGACGATGCTGACGTTGATCCTCGGCATGTTTCGCCCGCTTGTAGCAAACGAGCTCGCCGAGATCAATCCAATGGGCTCATCTGCATCTTGGTCTTGATTTGTCGTTTGATGCTGATCTCCAGCGCACGAAAGCGGGCCTTGAACTGCATCTGGACATTCGCGGTCGTCTGCATCTCCGGCAGCATGGGGTCAACCGGAAAGATACCGCTGAACTCCCCCTTAAGCTGGGCGTCTAGGATTTTGAACGTGTTCGGGATGGGCGGCTTAAAATTCGTGGCTTCCAAGGTGGACGCAAGGCGGTAGCAATTCACGTCTTTCACCTTCTCGAAGCCAACCAAGGAAGTTGTGCCCTTGAATTGTTTTGGATCCACGATGATCTCTTCCGCTTTCATGTCCTCAATGGCCCGTGCCTTGTTGATGGGCCATTGGTCGCCTTTCACGTGTTTCTTTGCGGATCCAAAAATCTCGTCGTCTGTCGGGGCGTTCTCACGCTTGGGGGAAATCATCTCGCTCAGGGCCGTGTGCTCAATACCCTTGGAGAGGGGTTTGCCATCGTCGCGACCCTCCAGAGCCTCGAGTATGACTTGTTTGTTGTTCTTCATGAAGCTCACCAGCCGGGTGCCCTTGGGAAGCGCTTCAAAATCAAAGCCGGACTCCGTTATTCTGAATGTATCAATGATCAGGGAAAATTTTTTCAAGCTGCCATTCCTCGTGATTTCCAGAACCTTTAACTCCGCCTTTAATTCCGCGGTGTACTCCTGCACGTCACGATCCAGCTTGCCATTCAGGCCGCGGGAAGTCTCGTTGCGCACATTGGTTTTGACGGTGATGTTTTGGTGCGCGCCCACCTTGGCCGGCCGGTGTAATTGTATCTTGGTTGGCGGTTGGTCAGCAGCGGTCAGGGAAATGGCGAGTGTAGAGCAAAGAAGGGCAATGAGCTTCATGCGTTTATTGACGCAGAAGCTGGGCAGGTTGTCACGATGAATCAGGCAAGGATGTCCAGCAGGGCGCGGTCACGTTCCTCCTCCATTTGCAGCAGCAATTCACTGAGGTGCGCCTGATGAAGTGCACTGATTTGGGAGACTCTCGCATCCATCATTTCTCCGGGTCGCTGTGCCTGAATGACGGAGCCACGCAGAGTTTCATGGGCCCGCTGAGACAGGTCCATGGCCGAGGAATGCAAACTGGGAACGCCAGCAATCATGCCATCCGTGGCAGGGCGGCCTATACCGCCGTCCTTTCAAGCCTTTAATCGACGTTTTTTGACCCGACTTTAGTTGGTGGCGGAGGCCGGAGTCGGCAGGCCTTGGAAATTCAGCACAAAACCGCCCGAGGCAAGGACTGCCCCCTTGGTCCCTTCCTGCTGGCGCAAGCGCACGAGCCAATCACGCTGAATTCTGGCCAAGGCAGCGGGTGCATTTCCGTCGCGGAGGGCTGTGGTGTAGAATTCCCGCATGAATTTTCCGGACAATCTGTCGGAGACGGGCCATAGTGCCATGAGCATGTTGCGGGCGCCGGCTTGGATGAACCCGCGGCGGAGGGCTGGAACACCTTGGCTTTCGGGGGATCGCCCCAGATCCGCGCCACAGGCGGACAGGGTGACCAGCCAAGTGCCGCGGAGGTCTAGGAGGGCAATTTCGGCTGCCGTTAAGAGCCCGTCCTTGTCGCTTTGTGGAATCTGGCCGGTATGCCAAGCGGTAACGGTCTTGTGCGCATCCGCCAAGGCCAGTCCAGTACGGTGCATGGGGCTCAACCAGTGGCCGTAGGGAAGATGTTGTTCCGGGGGCAGATGAAATCCATGAGTGGCAAGGTGAAGGATGGAAGGAGCCTTTTTGAGCCGCAATTTGTCTTCGCCAGCTTGTGCGCCGAGGGATTGTTGGAATTGCCAGTTGAGGGTTTCAAAATGATTTTTCAGCGCTTGCACTTCGAGGGTGGTCCCGGGAAGAGGATTGAATTTCAAGTGGGCGAACCTGTCGGTGATGGTGCCGCGCGCAGGGGGCGGGGCAAAGTCTGGATTGGCCAGGGCCAGAACGCTTCCTTGTGTGGGGGCCAAGTTCCGGCCGGCCAACAGGTCTCTTGCCGTGGAGACGTATTGAAGAGTATGGTTTTCACAAAGGAACTTGTTTCCGGGTGTTAGCAGCGTTGCGAAGTTGAGCCAGTTCAGCCGTCCTACAGGGGAGATGATGAGTGTCCGGATGCTGCCGGAAAGATTCTTGTGCCACGGGGTGACCAGGTGGTCGTGGAGTTTGCGCAGGATGTCTTCATACCGCGCATCGCGCCCGGGAAGAGTGGGGGAGGACTTGGCAATCAATGCGTTGATTGGAGCGGCTGGTCCCAGCGGAAACCATCTCGGTGGTTCCGTGGGTAAAATTAGGAGAACCCCATAGCTGGTTGTCCAGTCATCGGGGTTCCGCGGATTTTGGTGGTCGTACTGGATGAATTCCAGCAAGGCTGAATTCTTGGGCAGGATACCTTGCACGTCAGCCAGCTTGGTCTCGGGAAGTACGGCATCGCTGGCGTCGCGTGCCATGTTCTTTTGTAGGGTCTCGACGCGTTCCCTTCTTGCGGCGGCCTTCTTATGCAGTTGTTCGGTATCTTCCGGGTTGCCAACCAGCAGGCCCAGCTCAGCCTGAAACAGGGCTTGTGAGGCTTCGCGGAGCTGGAGCAGGGGGGTGCCCTTGTTGGATTCATGGGCCAAGTCGGATACCAAGGAGGAGAGGGCCGCGCCCTTGGTGTTTAAAATGATTTGGGCCAGGTCTTCGGAATGGCCGAGGGATGCCGGCAGGGATAAAGGATTCAGGGTGGTCAGGAACACCTGCCGTTCGTAGCCCGAGGTGAAGGTGAGCACATTGCGGAGCATGGCCCACTCGATTTCCCATTTGCGTTGGGCCATGGCCCTGGCTTCGCGGGGGTTCCCGCGCGCGTATTGCACAAACGCCATGTGGGAAAGCAGGTCGGTGACATCAGATTTCAGGTTACTCCTTGGCTTGCGTTCCAAATCCAGCGAACTGCGCAGGTTCTCCAGTGCCGCATCGAGTTGGCCGACTTTCCAGTTCAGATAGCCTAGGTTCATCTTGACTGCGCTGAGAAACGCCCGGCCCGCATCGCCATTTTCAACGAGAATGCGCTCGGCCTCCGAGAAATATTTTCGGGCAGCCTTGAGGTGGCCTCGGTCCATCTCCACCAAGCCAAGGTTATTTAGGTCTGTGGCCGTGAAGGAGTGGCGGGGCCCAAAATGTTTCCGGCTGGAGGCCAGACAGCGCTTGTGCAGTTCGGCAGCCTGATCCAGTTCTCCGATGGAATAAAAATGAGAAGCTAGGTTGCCTCGTTCCATGGAGGTGAATAGGTGTTCCGGGCCGAAAACGGTCTCATTAATTTTCAAGGCGCGTTTCAAGTGGCGCCCGGCTACGGTAAACAGGTGCAGGTCATCATAAAAAAGTCCCAGGTTGGAAAGCGCTGAGGCTGTGTTGGGATGCACGGGGCCCTTGAATTTTTCGTGGAGTTTGAGGCCTTGTATGAAGTGATCCTCTGCCGCGCTGAATTCTCCACGCTCCCAAAGCTGCAAGCCAATGTCATTTAGAAACTCAGCCTTGAGACCGCCCGAGGCTTTGTTCAAATTTTTCCGAACGCGCTCCAGCAAGGGCTTGGCCAGTGGCAGTTGCTGCGTCTCCGTATACGCCACGGCCAGGTCGTTGGCGGTTTCCAAGGTGGGAAGGGCGTTGAGGCCATGGATTTTTTCGGCGATGGCTAGGGCGCGTTTGCCCAAGACGATGGCGGATTCATATTTTTCCTGATGTTGCCGCGCGAGGGCCAGATTTCGGAGGATGGGCACCAGCCTCGCCGACTGAAGGCCATGCAATTGTTCCGTGATGGTCAGGGCGCGGGCGAGCTTGGTGTCGGCTTGGGGCCACTCGGCATGGTCCAGAAGCACCCTGCCGTACTCGAACAAAACCCGTGCCGTGCTATCATGGCGCCACCCATTTGCCGTGACATGTTCGCCCAGAATTCTTTCGGCGACCTTTCGGGCCTCGGCAAATTTCAGCGCTTGCCGCAACCGGTCAATGTCCGCGGGCCCATCCGCCAACGCTGTCCAAGCGAGGGCCGCGCACGCAATTGCCGGGACAAATCTGCGGAACATCCGGAAATCCTAGTTGCGGCAATCCCGGAAGTCGAACCTGTTTTATCCAGCGACAAATAGGTCTGGCACTGCTGAAGGTATGATTTTTAACACCTTGCATCATCGTATTGAATTGGGTAGAAAATGCCCGTGACCAAACCCAGCCTGTCCGATTTGCGACGTGGCGATACCCGTGCATGGGATGACGCCGTGCGTTGGCTTTGGCCCGTGGCGTTTCGATCCGCCAGTGGCACCTTGGGCAGGGCCGCGCCCGAGGAAGCTGAGGATGTTGCCGCCGAGGCCTTGGCTGCGGTGGTTGGCCAAGTGGCGAAAATTGAGACGGTGGAGGATTTGCGCCCCATTCTTGCCAGCATCGCCCACCGACGGGCCGTGGATGTTTTACGGAGGAAAAACTCCGAGAAACGCAATGCGGAGAAAATACAACTCTTGACCCCTGATTGTGTTGAAGAAGAAGCCATCCGGCGTCCTCTCGACATGCGTGAGTTGGCCGATCTCATCGATGCCTTGGGAGCCCGCCTTCGGCCTCAGCAATTGACCGTCCTGAGAGCCTTTTTCATAGAGGAGCTGAGTTATCGCGAAATCTCCGATCGTCACGGTATTCCAATGGGCACCGTGGCTACGCATATTCGGCGCGGATTGGCTGATTTACGGCGGATTTTGGAGCGCACGCCAAAATTGTTGAAAGAAATGGAGGCGTTTTTGCGATGACATATAAAAGGGACAAAATCCGTTTTGAAGAGCTGGCCGTCCTGCGGTTGTCTGGCCGGGAAACGCCCGGGCAAAGTGAAGAACTGGACGCCTTGATCATGAAGCACCCAGAATTGGGAGAGGAAATGGAGAGTCTTGAGAAAGACGCCGCCTTGGCCCGTGAAGTGCTTCCCCTCATCGAGGCCACCCGCGATAAGGCCCCCGAGGAGCCTCCCGCTTGGGTCTACCACGAAGTACATCGCGAAATCGATCGCACTTTTGGCCCTCGCAAAACAAAGCCCGAATCGGATGGCCTGCCGCTACTGTGGCGCTTTGCCATCGGCGTTGGCGCGGCCGTGATCCTCGCCGCCGTTCTTGTGCCCCAGCAACCAAGCCCCGCCGGTTCCGGTCCGACTGCGGCGAATGTTGATCCCGCGAAACCCATCGTCGAGTTGGCCGTTCGCGATTTCATAGGCACAACTCGTTCTCCCGGAAAGCCCGATCCCATCGAGACTTTCCAAGCGGCATGGCCCGAAGCCCAACTGTCCGTGTTTGAAACCCGGGACGAATGGCAGGGATGGCTGCAAAAACCCGCCGCCAACAAGGCGGTCATTAGGATAGGCTACGATCGCATTGAACACGTCATACAATTGCGTTGCTGGTCCAAGGACAAGCAACTGTTGCACGAGGATTGGGTGGTTGAGAACGGCCTTTCTGAGGCATTGAAGAAGGTCAGTGTGAAAGTGGAAAGCTGGGTGGAGAACGACTAAAATAAGCCCAGCCAACAATCAAAAGTGGTACCGGAGAAGGGACTCGAACCCCCACTCCCTCGCGGGAAGCGGATTTTGAATCCGCCGCGTCTACCAATTCCGCCACTCCGGCCCAGAGCGGCCATTATCAATTTCCGCGCCGTCAAGTAAACAGATTTCTGGCGTAGCGGTGCGGATTCACAATTTAGCATCGGCAAACCAACTCTATCCAAGCATTCTCGCGCCGTGCCAAACCCAGCCGAAAACCCGGATTCCTTTGCCATGCTCGACCGTGTGGTGGTGCCAGATCTTTGGCAGCAGGAGGCCGTGGCCGGTCTTCAGCGGGGTCAGGACGTGATCGTCCATGCTCCCACGGGCGCGGGCAAAACGCTGGTTTTTGAACTATGGGCCAACCACGGCAAGCCGAAGGGCCGCGCTGTTTACACCGTCCCCACCCGCGCCTTGGCCAATGACAAGCTGGCGGAATGGCGCGCTCGCGACTGGGATGTTGGCATTGCCACCGGTGACTTGGCTGAAAACCTCAATGCGCCAATTCTTACCGCCACGCTTGAGACCCAGAAGAACCGTCTCATTCACGGTGACGGACCGGACCTGCTGGTAATCGACGAATACCAAATGATCGGGGATCTTGATCGCGGCCTGAATTACGAGGTGGCCATTGCTCTTGCGCCGGCCAAGACCAGGCTACTCCTGCTCTCCGGCAGCGTGGCCAATCCGGACCAGATCGCCAAGTGGTTGCGGCGGATTGGCCGCGATGCCATGGTCATTCGGCATGATATTCGCCCTGTACCGCTGGAGGAAATTCATCCGGCTGAATTGAGCTATCGTGTGCCGCGTGACATCCGTGGCTACTGGCCCAGCCTTGTGGCCAAGGCTCTGGCCAATGACTTGGGGCCACTGCTCCTCTTTGCCCCTCGCCGGTCCGCGACCGAGAAACTGGCCACCCGACTCGCGCGTTATCTGCCCAACCCCAACCCGCTGCGCCTCACGCCCGAGCAGCGCCGCTTGGTTTCCGCTCCCTTGGCCCGCATGCTGCAGTCGCGCATTGCCTATCATCACAGCGGTTTGCCCTATGGCGCGCGTGCGGGCGTCATAGAGCCGCTGGCCAAGGCTGGGCAGCTTCGTGTCGTTGTATCCACCATGGGCTTGGCCGCCGGCATCAACTTCAGCCTGCGTACCTGTGCTCTGGCCGGCGACAGTTATAATCGGGGAGGCCGTGAACAGATGATCCGTGGCGATGAAATCCTGCAAATGTTTGGACGGGCCGGCCGCCGCGGTCTGGATGACACGGGGTACGTCCTGTTGAGCGCCAATGAGATCGGCCTGCGAGATGCCCAGCCGGCTACGTTGATCCGTAGTGGACTGGTGGACTGGGGGGCGCTCCTTGGCATCATAGCCGCCGCGGCGGATGCCGGTGAAAATCCTTTTGCGGCCGCTGTCCGGGTGCAGGAACGCCTGTTCACCACCCGCCCCATCACTTTGGGAATTGAGTTTTCACATCAGCACCCGGATGTGCCCTGCGGTCTCCAAACCGATCCTGAGCGGGCCCGGCATGTGTCTGCGAAGGCCCGTGAATTCCTGAACAGTCGTGGCCAATGGCAGCCCATGACCCAGCGCAACCCCGTTGCCCTGCGAGATGCATGCGTTATTCTCAGCGAACCCTCGAAGTGCCGCCCGCCCGAGCTTGCGCCCGCGTTGACGATTGAGGCGATCGCTCGTTCGCATGGCAAGGGTTCCCCCGTGGTGATTACGCCCCAAGGCGAAGAGCCCCAAATTTACGGGCGCGCCGCTGTCATCGGCGACCGCCTGAACAATGGCCGGCTGGAGCTTTCCCGTTGGGTTGGACGCCTGCTCAAGGTGCGTCGCCGGACAGTGAAGCCCGAATTCTGGCGCTCCAAGCTGGAGCAGCGTTTTCGGCACAAGATGGCGGAGCGGGGCACGCCTGTCCTTCGTTTCCTGCGTCAGCGCGGCAAACTCATCGTTCACTTGGACTTGGGAGATCTGCCCGCAAACACAGTGATCGACGAGGGTGGCGTCCCGCTTTTAAAGCCTCCCGCCCGGGATGTGTCCCACCACGACTGCGTCCAGTGCCCCCATGCTCCGGAGTGTCGCCAACTGTCAAAATCCACCGGCACAGCCCTCGTCTGGCGCCGCATGGGGCTCATTGAGCCCAATGGCAACCCTACCCGGCGCGGGCGGATCACCGCCTTCTTCACTCAGGGCGACGGATTGGCCATCGCGGCTGCATTGGAAGATGAAGGCTACCCCATCGACGAGCTGGTGTATGACTTGGCCAACCTGAAGGCCGGCCACCGGTTCGCGGGAGACGAATACCGGTGGGAAGGCCGACTGTCCTTTGTTTGCGCCCAGACATACGGCCGATCGACCATTGCCGGTTATCTTGAGAACGGCATGCCCTATGAATACGGGGCGGGTGCCGAACAGATTGTCCAGAGCATCCATGACAACCCCGCCTGCAAACATGAATGGATTGGGACCGTGGCCGAGGAGGGGGACATAGACCGGCTGATTATTGAGTGGCGTAGTCTCCTGCGGCGCATTGCCCACAGCCCGAATTTCGAGTGGTCGCGCTGGCGTGAATTAAAGGAAAGCGCGAGGAAAGTCTTGAACGAGACCGAATCGCCTACCCTGCGAGATCTCCCCGAACTGGATTACCACCAGAAGCAACGGCTGGAGCACCGGCTTGATTTGCGCCGCCATTAAGGGTTAGGGGCGATTAACGCGGCGTACGTCCGCCTCGCAACTGTTGCCGCTCCTCTGTAAAGCGGGCCTCCGGGCTGGGCGGCGTAACTTCCCGGGTGGGGGGAGCCCTGCGCAAGCCGGGGGATTCTAAAACCGGCCGCACATTTGACCTCCCGGAAGGTGCCAAGGCCATGCCTCGGATTCCACGCGTCGGCCCGCCGCTCAAATCCACCATGCGCCCCGGCCCCAGCAAATTAAACATCATTCCGCCCATTCCCCCCATGCCCATGGAACCCATACCTCCCATCCCCATCGACCCCATGCCGCCCATACCGCCGTAACCACCCATTCCCCCCATGGAGCTCATGCCACCCTAACTACTCATACCGCCCATGCCCCCCATCATCGAACCCATACCGCCCATACCGCCCATACCGCCCATACCGCCCATACCGCCCATACCGCCCAT
>PBLV01000037.1 GCA_002721895.1 Verrucomicrobiales bacterium | reverse complement strand
CTCCCCCGCCATTGGCTCGGATGGCACGGTTTACGTCGGGTCAAATGACAAAAAGCTCTATGCCATTAAGACCGACTCCAAAGGCCTAGCCAAAAGCCCGTGGCCCATGTGTGGGCGAAATGCCCAACACACCGGCCGCGCACCGAAGAAGTAGATTAGCCAGAGTTTTATTCGCCGACCTTGTTGGAGACATCATGTCCGGCCCATGGCTGGGATTTACTTTTTCCCGTCCTGTGCATTCTTGTTCAAGTTTTTGAGCACAAGTTGCCCCGGCGCTTTTGGAGTGATGAAGTAATGGAGGGTTTGGCCGGTCTGGGCGTCGGAGATTCTCCAAATGTGCCCGGCGAAGGTGCGCTGGCGAAAATGGCCGGTGGGGCGGAGGGTTCCGTATACCTTGGCCTTGCCGGCAAAGTCGATCCACTCCATGTGCAGGGTGAGGCCGGTGGCGTTGGCGATGAAGATTTCCGTCTCGTGGGGTGTGCGCGGAGAACGCCAGTTTTCGGATTCCGGCGACAAGAGTTCGAGTTCCACGGCGTGATCGGGTGCCAAGGTTTCCAGCCCCTTGCGGTAGCGCTGGTACCAGGCGTTAGCCTTGGCGGACCACGCGAATGTGGGCACGGCCTTGGGTTCGAAGCCTTTAAGATGCGCGGAAGCGGGCTGCCTGTCGGCGGGGTGTTGATATTGCCAATCGTTTTTGCCAAAGACTTCGGCGACGAGCTTGGCCAGTGCGGGGTCGTATTTTTCCAACTCGGCACGGGTGTTAACGTGGTTGTGATCGTGGTCATCCTCGCGGTTGGTGCCAAACCACGACTGCACGCCCTCGGCCCAGTATTCGTGGTGGTTGCGCCCGGCGTATTTGCCCTTCCACAAGCCGGCTTTCAGGGCCGTCTCGTGGGTGGCCTTCAGCCGATCATCAAAGGTGGGGTCGGTTTCCGACAGGGCACGGGAATGGATGGCGTGGGCGAATTCGTGAATCAGGATGTTCTCCGTGGAGTAGGGATCGCCGGGATAGTTTAAAAGATTTTCCTCGCCGCAGGAGACAACGGGAATGTCCTTTGAAGGGCCAAGGCCACGGGCGCGCCGGTTCCAGAACAGGCGGGGTTGAAGGCGGCGATGCTCGGGAATGTCGGTGGTGTACTCGTTGTGGGCGATGATGGAGAACCGCACCTTGTTTTTCACCAGTGCACGGAGCAGGTCCTTCCGCTGGCCAAGCATGTTGCGGATCAGGTAGGCAGCTTCCCGCAGGGCATGGTCCGAGACATTTTTTGAGGCGATGATGGGAAATCCATTGACGCTGAGGTGCTTGGTGTAAAACGGATCCAGTTTCCACGCCTTGACGAGCTTGGGCGGCGGAGGGGAGACCTTTGCCAGCGCGGAAACCGGGCAAATACAGGAAAGGAAAAAGAAGACGGCACGCACAAGAGGTGACTAGACCGGTTGAAGAGCATTGGCAAGCCCCGAGGTTACATGGGCGCGATGCCTCCTTTTGTGTCAGGCATAGAGTAAGCCCGGTTCATCCCCGGGGAACGATGGGTTGTGGAATCGTGTTGCAACGACCAAACAACCCATTGCAGCGACCAAACAACACGTTGCAACGCCCAAACAACACGTTGCAGCGACCAAACAACCCGTTGCAACGCCCAAACAACACGTTGCTTTTCAGAAAAACGAAGAAAAATAAAAAAATTTGGCAATTTCACCAAATCCGGTATCGCAGACTTCCCGACCTGCCGTAGTGAAGGCCTCCGAGCCTGCGTGGGTTGGGGATGTTGGGCTTCGATTCTTGCGTTGGAGGGGGTTGGGGGGCAATTTGGCGCGGGGTGAGGTTTTTGATGCTCAACTGGCGTGATCTACGCAACCCGTTGGCGGGCGGGGCGGAGCGGGTTTCGGAGGCTTACCTGCGGGCGTTGCTGGCGCGCGGGCACGAGGTGGTTTGGTTTGCCAACACTTTTCCGGGCGCGCCGCGGGAGGAGATGCTTGAGGGACTGCGGGTTGTTCGGGCGGGAGGACGGTTCACCAGTTGGCTGGCGGCGCGACGTTGGGCGCGCGGGCAGGAGTCGTTTGACTTGGTCATGGATCAGCATCATGGGATTCCATGGTTTGCCCCGTGGTGGGTGAAGGGGCGGGTGGTGGCTTATATTCATGAGGTGTTGGGACCGATTTGGAGTTCGTTTTATCCCTGGCCGGTTAGTGCAGTGGGACGGCTGCAGGAGCGGTGGTTTCTGCGACGATACCGCCATACGCCTTTCTGGACGGGGTGCGACTTCACGGCGGATCAATTGCGTGGACTGGGGGTTAATTCGGTCACGCAGGTTTCGTATGGGATTGACATGGAAGCGCTGGATGATTTGGGGGAGAAAAAACTGGAGGAGCCGTTGCGATTGATTGTGGTGACGCGGTTGGCGCCGAACAAGCGGGTGGATCATGTCATCGAATCGTTGCGGCACCTGCGGAAGGAGGGAATCCAGGCATCGTTAAAAATCGTGGGCGATGGGCAGGAGCGTTCGCGCTTGGAACGGCAGGCACGGGGATTGCCCGTGGAGTTTGCGGGCCGTTTGGCCGAGGAGGAGAAAAACGCGGCGTTGCGGGAGGCGCATTTGCAGTTGCATGCATCGGTGCGGGAGGGATGGGGCTTGAACATCACCGAGGGTAATGCAATGGGAACGCCGGCGGTGGTGTATCCGGTGCCCGGGCTGGTGGAATCAACACGTGACAGGGAAACGGGTTGGGTGGCCGAGATGGAAACGCCTCAATCGCTGGCGGATGGAGTAAGGGCCGCGTTGGCGGTGCCGGACGAATATCAGCGCTGGCGCGAGGCGGGCCGGGACCGGGCAAGGGATCTGCATTGGGACAATGTCCTGCCGGCGGCGTGTGATCAGTTGGAGGCGTGGGCGCGGGATGGGTAGGGCCTTATCCGGTGGCATCTGTCCGCCGGATTTGCAGGGCGCAGTTCCAGGTCAAAAACTCCCGCGCAAGAGGCAGGCGGGTGAGGAAGGCGAGTTCGTTGTAGTAGCGCGGGGCCATGCGCTGGACAGCCAGTCCCGGTTGCGCGCGGATGGTTTTCAGGACAGTGCCGATGTAGGTGCGGAAGAGGTTTTTGCCGACCGTGTGGATGGGGCCGGAGGTTTTGCCGAGGTAATGCCACGGGGAAAACTCGTGGCCGCCCCAAGGCGAAAGCCAGTTGGTCCAGCTCAGATAAAAAACACCGCCGGGCTTGAGCAACTTGGACAGGTTGTGGAGCAGATGGTTGGGGTCGGCCAGATGTTCCAGGACGTTGGAACACATCACCAGGTCGAACTGGCCATAGCTGGAAAGATCGGCGTTATTGAGGTCGACCTGCCTGAAGGGGCCGTCCTTCATTTCCTCGAGTCGAAGATCTTCGTAGTCGGCAAAGGTCACCTCGGCGCCAGCGGAGGTGCAGAGCCTGCCCGGGTGACCGTGGCCGCAGCCGAGATCCAGCATGCTGGTGCCGGGCCCGATCTTTACGCCGCCCCCCTGCAACCATTCAAGGGCGTCTTTCGCCTGCAATTCAAAGAATGCCCGCGCGTTTTTTTCGTAATTAAAATGGAGGGCGATGAGGCGATGGATGATCATCGGCACGCCGAGCTTTGCACTCGCCGGGGCGGGGTCAACCTTGGGTTGTCCACAACAATGACTTGCCGGGGTTGAGCCGGGTTGGTTGGCTCCGGCGCGCATGGCGGGTCATTTATATAACGGCGGGTTGGAAAAGGTGCGCTGGTTCGTGCGGCGGTTTGGGTTTCTGGAGTTATTACGTCTGCCGGTGCGCAAAGCCCTCTCACCCTGGGTTCGGCCGCGCCTGAAGCCGCGCCGGTTTAGCCTGCGTGGGCACGAATGGGATTGTATCTACCACGATCACAATGTCACTTGGAGCAACGAGCGTTGCGTCGAGGTTGGGCTGGGCTTGGCGTATCTCGACGAATTCAAGGGGCAGTCAATCCTGGAGGTGGGCAACGTGATGTCGCACTACGCCGACACAAGCCATCCCGTGGTGGACAAGTATGAGCATGCGCCGGGCGTGATCAACGAGGACATCGTGGCTTACCGGACGGAGGAGCGGTTTGACCTGGTGTTTTCCATTTCCACGCTGGAACACATTGGCTTTGATGATGACGCGACAGGAGTGTCCGCTGGGAAAATTCTGGATGCCATTGATGCCTGCAAGGCACTGCTTGCGCCCGGCGGCAGGTTTGCCTTCACTGTTCCCATCGGCTACAATCCGGACTTGGACGAATTGATACGCAGGCGCGCCTTGGGCATGGCCCGAACGGAGTTTCTCATTCGCCGGGGACCACGCGAGTGGGAAGAGGCCTCCCATCAAGCTGCCATTCGTGCCGCCTTTGGCAGCCCTTATCCCTACGCCAATGCCCTGTTAATCGCCGAACATGAGGCACCCCGCTAATGCGCATCCTGCTGGTCTCACTGTTTTACGAGCACGACTTTGGGGGCGCGGAATTGGTGGCCCGTCGAGCTCGAAGCCTGCTGCTTGACGCCGGGTGGGAGGTGGATGTGCTCTGCCTTGCGGGCGGCAAGCCGCACGGTGAAAAAGGCATCCACCGTTTGCGTGTGCCGTGGTGGCGGCGGCCCGGCGAGCAGTGGTTCAAGCGATCCATCATCTTTCTGCCGGGGCCTGGCATGGATGCATACCTCTTGGCAGAGGCTCGCGGAAAGGTCGAGCCCTTCAGTTATGATGGTGTCTTTTGCGTGGATTTCAACGCCGTGACCCTTGCCGTTGACTTGGCCCAGCCCGGAGGCCCGCCCGTGGCCCTGTGGCTGCAGGAAAACCTGCCGCGACGACTGGACCGGCTAAACATCAAATCCATCGCTGGGCCCCTCATTTCCAAGCTGCTCGCCATGCGGGAACCGCTGTGGCAGTTCTCCATGGCCCGCTGTCACTCAGTGGCGGCCGTTTCACGCTTCACTCGTGGCCAAGGGGCGGCTTTTGCGGGCGAGAACCGTTACACAACCTTGCACCCTCCCCTTGACGACGCACTTTTAAAGGCAAGTCCGGTGCCCGCCCGGCGTGATGGCCCGGCGCGCCTGTTGTTCCTTGGACGCTTGTCGCCCGAAAAAGGGGTGGACCTGCTGCTGGACGCATGGCCGCAATTGCGCGACAAGGCCACGTTGACTTTGGCCGGCTTGGATGGACCATTGGCCGACGAGGCTCGCGCCACAGCCCGCGATGATGAGCGGGTTCATTTGCTCCCGTCTGTGCCCCCGGAAGAGGTGCCCGCGTTGGTCAGCGAGCATGAGATTGTTTGTGTGCCCTCCCGTGTGGAGGAGAGCCTTTGCCGGACAGCCTTGGAAGGGCGGTTAATGGAGCGGCACGTGGTGGCGAGTGAGCGGGGGGCCATTCCCGAGGTGCTTGAGGGCTATCCACTGGCCTGCACAATCCAGCCGGACGCCTCTGACTTGGCTTCGCGGTTGTTGGAAACCATCGCCGGGCGCCGTGATCTCACGACGAAGGAACGAAAGGCAGAAGTGGAAATTCGGCGCATGTTTTCACCCGATGATTTTGCCAAGCGCGTCGCCTCGTTGTTGGGCCGCTAACCCTGACCCAATCTTTCCAGCCAGAGGCTTCCGCCACAGGCGTTATGGCCTTGCTTTCGCGCGCGCCGAAGGGCCGGGCACCCGGCCAGGACGGCTTCTTGATGGGTGTGAAACATGTGCCCCATCATCCAGGCCACCCGAAAATCGTTGTTGTGTGATAAAAATGCCTCCAGCAGATACTGTTCGTTCCATAGTTTAACCTCGTCCTTCACCCAGGCCGGGGGATAGTCGCGGGGTGTGTGGATGTCATGCACATGCACCCAAACGCCCGGGGCAAGGCGGGGCAGGATTTCGAGGTACTCGCGGAGGACATCGCCTTGCGGTCGAATGACGTGCGAGGAGTCAATGAACAAAACGTCGCCGGCCTGCAACTCGGTGAAGAGCTTGAGATCCATCCGTTCCAGCCGTTCGCGGATCAATTCCACCTCCAACTGTTCCAGCCAAGGCGCCTCGTAGGGCTCGATGCAGATATGGCGGCAACGGCAATCCGGGTTTTCCTCGCGGTTGCGCTGGAGGGCTTTTCGGGTGAGAAGCGTTGAGTGACCGCTGCCAATTTCAATGAAACGGCGTGGCTTTAGATGGCGCACGAGGCTGTAGAGCACATCGGCATCGCCCGGGCCGAAGGCGGGGTTGCTATAATAGAAGCCGCCCTTGCCGTCGGGTGCCCAAGGAAAGGCAAGCAATTCGTTGGCGTAGTCAAATTTTTGCAACAGCTCCAGTTGTTCGGTGTCGGACCATTTGATGCCGGGCAGTTCGCGTGGCTCGTCCAGCGACCGGTGGAGGTGGCTTGGGTTGACCAGCGGCTCGTAGTATTGGTCGCGCACGGGAAACACACCGGTTTTCCTGAACGCCCAGCGTGCGGCGCGGAATCGTTCAACGCCCGCCATTCGAATGGCGCAAAGCAGAGAGGAGGCCAGAAACGTGCACGGAAGAAGCAAAACGTCAGCCACCGGCATCAGGCCATTGACGGCCCTGCGTGCCAGCCCGTCCGGCGGAAACAACCTGAAAAGAATATCACGCACCCCCGGCCATCAATGTGCCAACAGGGCGGGAGGGGAGCAAGCGTGAAGGCTCAGCCGGGAGTAACTTCTCCCGGTTCCTGAGGAACGGGCTCCTGCTGGCCGGACCATCTTAACTCGTGGAAAAACCGTTTGGTGGACCAGCATCCTGAGCCAAACACGGCTACCGTGGCCAAGAGGAGAATCAGGCGGAAGGCTTTCATGCGGCGAACGTAGCATCCGTTCTCGCCGGATCAATCCAAAAGCGGATCCTGTTTACATTGAACCCTTGCCTCCACTGGCGTACGGTGCGGCGGCAGATGAAGGTGGTGATTCTATGCGGCGGCTTGGGCACGCGTCTGCGGGAGGAAACGGAATTCCGCCCCAAGCCCATGGTGTCTGTGGGGCCGCAGCCCATCCTGTGGCACATCATGAAGCACTATGCGAGCCATGGGCACAAGGACTTCATCCTGTGTCTCGGCTACAAGGGAGAAGTCATCAAGGATTACTTCCGCAATTTCCTTTGGCATACCCACGATGTCACGCTGCAAATGGGGCCACAGTCCAAGATTGATTTTCACGACAACGAAGGCATCGAGGACTGGACTGTGACCTTGCTCGATACTGGCCAGGAAACCCAGACGGGTGGACGTCTGCGGAGAGCCATGAAACACGTCCCGGATGAAACCTTCCTGTTTACATACGGTGATGGTTTGTCAGACGTTGACATCAACGCCTCGATTGAGTTTCACCAACAGCATGGGACTTTGGCAACGATCACAGCGGTTAAACCCGCGGGCCGCTATGGCGAACTGTCGCTCAAGGATTTTACGATCACCGGTTTCCGCGAGAAACCCAACCAAGAAGACGCCTATATCAACGGCGGCTTCATGGTGTTTAACCGAGGGATCATTAATTACCTTTCCGGGGACGACTGCATTTTGGAACAAGAGCCGATGAAAGCTCTGTCGGCCTCCGGCCAATTGAAGGCGTTTTGCCACGATGACTTTTGGCAGTGCATGGACACCTATCGCGAACAGCAATTGTTGGAGAACATGTGGTCGAGCGGTAGGGCGCCGTGGAAAACTTGGTAGGCGATGTTTGGGGATTACTACAGGAACCGCCGCGTGCTGGTGACCGGGCACACGGGGTTCAAGGGTGGGTGGTTGTCACTGTGGTTGCAAGAACTCGGGGCGATAGTCCACGGAGTTGGGCTGGAGCCGCCCACGGAACCAAGCCTGCACGAGATCATCGCCCCAGGCACATTCGCGTCCGAAGCCCACTGTAATATTCGGAATTTTGAGGATGTGAAGGCGGTGATACGAAAGGTTAAACCTGACTTCGTTTTTCATCTGGCTGCTCAACCGTTGGTCCGACACTCCTACGAGGAGCCACTGGAGACGATGGCAACAAATGTGATGGGCACCGCGTATGTGCTGGAGTCGGTACGCCGGTTGGACTTGAAGACCCCCGTGCTGGTGGTCACCAGCGACAAGTGCTACGCCAATGAAAGTGATCGGCAGCATTCCGAGGAAGATGCACTGGGTGGCGCGGATGTATACTCATCAAGTAAAGCGGCGGCGGAACTGGTGGCGCACAGTTGGCGTCGGTCTTTCTTCAACAGGAATGAAAAATTGGCTCTGGTTGCCACGGCTCGGGCTGGCAACGTGATTGGAGGCGGGGACTATGCGCCTGACCGGATTGTGCCGGATGCGGTACGAGCTCTGCAGAGAGGTCAGCCCGTGCCGGTGCGCAATCCAGAAGCCGTGCGGCCTTGGCAACATGTGTTGGATTGCCTGTCAGGATATCTGTGGCTGGGGAGCCGGATGGAGACAGCTTCACCGGCTTATAATTTTGGGCCTGAGCCAGACTCGATCCAATCCGTGCAGCAATTAATGGATGAGTTTTTGAAACACTGGCCAGGCGAGTGGGAAAACATGGCGGAGAATAATCCACCACCGGAAGCAGCGCGATTGACGTTATCCATCGCCCTCGCAAAAAAAGAACTGGGATGGAGGCCAACTTGGACGTGGAAAACCGCAGTGGAACAAACGGCTGTCTGGTATCGTTCCCGGCACCAAGACCACGCAGAGGATGTGCGGGCTTTTTCCCAGGAGCAAATTAGACTTTATTGCGACGGGGCCGAAATGGCGGGCAATCCTTGGACAAAATGAGTGCCATGGAATTGAAACCCCTGCCGATCGATGGTGCGTTTGAAATTGTCCCCGTTCCGCATTTCGATGAGCGAGGCAGCTTCGCTCGCATCTATGATGCTGATTGGTTTTGCGACCACGGATTGACTAATGAGTGGGTGCAGGAGAGCCTGTCATGGACGCGGACATGTGGGACTGTGCGCGGTCTGCACTACCAAACCCCGCCTTTTGCTGAAACGAAGCTCATCCGAGCCGTTTGCGGAATCGTGTTTGATGTGATCGTGGATTTGCGAAGGAGTTCGGCTACTTTTGGCAGGTGGTACTCGGTGCAGTTGAGCGCAGCACAAATGAATCAAGTCTATGTGCCTATGGGGTGCGCCCATGGTTTCTGCACACTTACAGATGATGTCCAACTCTTGTACAAGATGGATGAAATCTATTCTCCGGACCACGCGGCAGGTTTGCGATGGGATGATCCCGAGGTAGGGATTAAGTGGCCGATGGATTCACCCAGGCTTTCGGAAAAGGACGCTGCCATGCCAAAGTGGAGTGAGTTTTCCAGTCCATTTTAATGAGTGTCGTTTTGGACAAATTTCATTGCCGATCGTGTTGTTCAAATGCGGGATGCTTGGTTCTGGATCTTGGCAGACAGCCATTGGCCAATAACCTGCCAAGGCCGGAGGATTTGGAATACCCGGAGCCGTCCTTTCCTCTTCGGCTTGCAGTGTGTACGGATTGCTGGTTGTTGCAGATTTTGGATGTTGTCCCTCCGGTGAATCTTTTCAGCGAGTATGTGTACTTTTCCTCCTATTCGGATTTATGGCTGAAGCACGCAGAGGAAAGTGCGCGTCGCTATATGGACGAATTCAGCCTTGGCGCGGAAAGCTGGGTGGTGGAAGTCGCCAGCAATGATGGATATCTGCTCAGACATTTTGCCGCGGCGGAGATACCGCATTTGGGAATTGAACCGGCGGGCAACGTGGCGCAAGTGGCCAGGGAGAAAGGGGTGGAGACGAGGGTGGACTTTTTCAACACAGCCTTGGCACGTGATTTAGCCAAGGAGAAGCGGGCCGATTTGATCGTCGCCTGCAATGTGTTTGCACATGTGCCTGACCCCAACGATTTTGGGGAAGCCTTGAGGGTTTTATTGGGTGATGCGGGGACAGCAATCCTCGAATTTCCACATGCGGCGAAAATGATTTCCTATGGGGAATTTGACACGGTGTATCATGAGCATGTTTTTTACTTCACGCTTACTGCACTGGAACCCTTGTTCGAGCGGCATGGCTTGCGGGTTGTCAAAGTGGAGGAACTGTCAGTGCATGGGGGATCACTGCGGATATTTGTCCGGCACAAGGGTTGCCCGGCGGATGATTCGGTGTCTATCCTGCGCGAGCATGAGGAGGAAATAGGTGTGGGAACAACCGCATTTTATGATGGGTTTGCCAAGTGTGCACAGAACACCCGAAAGAAATTACGAGAGTTTGTGGAATCGTTGCGAGGGGAAGGGAAGCGATTGGCAGCCTATGGAGCGGCGGCGAAAGGGGCGGTCCTGATGAATTATTGCGGACTGGATTCTAGACAGATTGATTTTGTGGCAGACCGAAGTCCACACAAACAGGGAAGACTAATGCCAGGGGTGCGTGTGCCCATTAAGGAGCCGGGTGCATTGCGGGAAAAACGCCCGGATGTTGTATTATTGTTAGCTTGGAACTTTGCAGACGAAATCCAGTCCCAGCAGTCGGAGTATCGTGAATTGGGAGGCCGATTCTTGATTCCATTGCCAGAAATGAGACTTGTTTAAACTGGTGGAATGAAAACCGTGGTTATATCGCAACCCATGTACTTCCCATGGGTCGGCATGCTGGAGCAGATGGCGTTGGCCGATGTGTTTATTTGTTTGGATGATGCAGATTTTTCAAAGGGGAGTTTTTTTAATCGTGTGCAGGTGAAGACTTCGCAAGGCGTTCAGTGGCTGACTATTCCGAGGGCCGATCACCCAATGAAGAATAAACTCAATGAGGTTCAGCCAGCGTCTGGTAGTTGGCGGCGCAAGCATTTGGCTACGCTTCAGCAGGCATACGCGGCAGCACCTTTCATGGGGGAAATGTTAGATTTGGCGGAGTCGGTGCTCAGTTTGACACACGAATCGCTGTCGGGCTTGGGAACTGCAAGCATGATCGATATGGCTGGTTATTTTGGGATGATGCCAAAGGATATGCGATCTTCGGATCTTGGCGTGAATGGTGGCGGATCTGAACGGGTGTTGAAGCTTTGCCAGAAGGTGGACGGGGAGCGTTATGTGACAGGTCATGGCGCCAAGAATTATCTGGATCATGAGGCGTTTGAGGCGGCTGGGGTGAGAGTGGAATACATGGATTATGAAAAGCGGGAATATCCGCAGTTGCATGGGGAGTTTACGCCATATGTCACGGGCCTTGATTTGGTGGCAAATTGTGGGCCCGCGGGAAGAGAGTTTATTGTGTCTGGCACGGTTCCTTGGAGGGAATTCCTGAGGTGGGAAAGGGGGTAGTTTTGATTGGGGAATCGTTTCATGTCACTACGGTGGTTCCTGTTTACAACGGTGGACCCTTTATTGAGGCGACACTGCGATCTTTGCTGGGGCAGACACGGCGGCCGGACCGATTAATCGTTCAGGATAATTGCTCGACGGATGACACGGCAGAGATTGCGAAGGGGTTTGCCGGGGAGGGGGTGGAATATCGCCGGACGGCAGAGCATCTGCACAGTGGTCTTAGTTTCAACTTGGGGATGGAGTTTGCGTCGGAAACGGATGTTCTGCACATGATGACGGCGGACGACTTGGTGAAACCGACTTTTGTGGAACGTGTTCTTGAACCCCTGGTTGGGGTGGAGGGAAATGCACTGTCGTATTCTGCGTTTGAGGTGATCGATGAGGAGGGGCGTCTTTTGGAGGAAGGGGACTTGGCGAATTCGTTTCGGATTGAATCGGGCGCGCCGGTACGGGAAATTCCCATGGAGGATTTCTTGGCGGCTCAGGCGGTGTTGCGAACTATATGCACGCCGGCGGTGTTGATGAAGACGGATCGACGCCCGCTGCCGGCTGGGTTGCGGCTGGAGTTTATTCAGTGCGCGGATGCGGTGTTTTTTTCCGAGTGTACCCGTGATTACAAACGGTTCTTTGAGGTGCCCGAGGCACTTTGCCAATATCGTCGCCATGGGGCCACTACGACCACGCGTAACCGCGAGCGTCCGGCGGAGTTGATCCAGGACTACTGGAGAGCCACTTCCCGGGTGGATGAAATTCGCGGCAAATCGGGTTGGATGGCGAATTTTCGTCGGCGATGTTTTGTCGCTGCCGCGGCGCGGATTTTGTTGGGTGGCATTGAGGATTTGGATTCAGTTCGCCGTGCGGAGGCATTGCGAACGACTCGCGCAATCACCGGCCTGCCCGCATGGTGCTTGGGTAACTTGGCGGTTGCCCTGCGGAGGGTTCTTGGGCAGGGTCATTTCCGAAGGCCGTGAACAAGCTGGACGCGTTTACATCCGAATATTCTCCCGATTCCCCGGTGGCCATTGAGAATGATCTCCTAATGCATTGGTATCCCAAGCGGGTGGTGGGCCGGTTTGGGCACTGCGCGCAACTCTTGGAATTGGGGATCGGGCATGGCTACACGGCTTCAATTTTCAATGAGGCATGTGACCGTCACATGATGGTTGAGGGATCCCCAGTCATGATTCGGCGCTTCAGGGATTCTCACCCGGATTTCAGCGGCGAAATTGTGGAAGGGTGGTTCGAGACCTTTGAGACTGGTGACCGGTTTGACGTGATTATCATGGGATTTATTCTCGAGCATGTGGATGATCCGGGACTGATTCTTGACCGTTATCGCGCGCTTTTGCTTCCCGGTGGCCGCTTGTATATTGCTGTGCCCAATGCCAAGTCTCTCAACCGCCGGATGGGTTTGGAATTGGGCAAGATTGACGACATATACAGCTTGAACGAAAACGACAGGGCCTTGGGACACCAGCGCCAGTATTGCCGTGACACCTTGCGGGCAGATGTTGAAAACCACGGTTGGAAGGTGACGCATGAGGAGGGATTGTATCTCAAACCTCTCCCGCTTCCGGTTTTGAAGACACTGCCTGATTTCAAGGAGAATTTGAGGGCGATGATGGAGGTTGGGGTGGATTTTCCGGATTTGTGCGTGGCTTTGTTGCTGGAGGCAGAGGCTGCGTGAAAGTGGTCGCGGTGACCGGGGCGGGCTCGATGCTTGGGGAACAACTGTGCGCGATCCTGATCGAGTCGGGCGTAACCGTGATTCGCGTGGGCAGGGATACTGACGCGGAGATTAATCTGGATTTGCGTCATGGATTGAAGGAGGCGGTGGAGAGTGTGGCGGATGTGCTGTTTCACTGCGCGGCTGGGTTTGGTGACGACAGTCCCGAAGGCGTGCGGGCAAATTTTGAGATTAACGCAGCCGGGTGTTTGCATGTTTTGGAATTGGCGGACCGGTTGAATTGCCGTTCGGTGGTTGGCGCGGGCACCCTTTCCTCCTGTGAAAAATTTGAGCCGGGAGGCATGACAAGTTATGGATTTTCGAAGGCGCAGGGGGAGTCATTGTTGAAGTGGGGAATGATGCGCAGAGGAGGGAGGTTTTGTGCCCTTCGGTTTCCGCAGTTGTTTGATACAAACGGCCGTTCTGTAAAACATCAGGCTTGGTTTGGACGGGTGGTGGCGTACGCGGGGGCCGGGCTGGATTTAAATCTCCCGGCTTCGGAAGGGCCGCGGAATTTCCTTCATGTAGAGGATGCGGCACGGCTGATGTTGACGGCAGGACAAAGAGGTACATCTGGCGTATGTCCGGTGGTTCATCAAGAGTTAATAAACATGGGGGAGCTTGCGGAGTTGGCATTTGGCATCTTCGGAAGAGGCGGAACAGCACGGATCAGCGACGTCAAGAAACCATTTCGGCGGGTGAACTATCCGAAAGATGCCGGGATGTTTCAGGCCTTGGAAATTTCCCCCGCCATATCCCTGAGGGAAGGGCTGGCGCGGATTCGTGATGCTGGCACAGAGAGTGCGTTTGGTCCGCTGGATGTGACATGAGCGTGGAGCGAAAAGAGATCGCTGTGATGGTGACGGGTGTGGGGGCTGTCATCGGGTGTGGGATTGTTGAGGGACTGCGGACGAGTGGCCGGCCGGTGAAGGTCTTGGGAGTGGATCGTAATCCGGGTTGTGTCGGGCGCGATGCCTGCGATGAGTTTTATCCTAAGCCGCGGGTGCCGGAGGAAAGTGAGGCTTATCTTGATTTTTGGCGCGGGCTTGCAGATGAGGCAGATCTTGTTTTGCCGGGGATTGATGAGGATGTATTTTATTTGGACGCTCATCGCGGAGAATTGACCGCAACCCGGCTGGGCTTGAATTCGCGGGAATTGATCGACTTGGCGCGGGATAAGTGGCTGCAGATTGCGGCTGCTGGAGAATGGGCGATCCCAACGGTCTGCGAAAAAGACTGGGAGGAATGTGTGGAACTGCTGGGGCCACCGCCGTTTCTTTTAAAGCCGAGATGTGGCTCCGGTTCGCGAGGGATAGTGCGATTGGAAAATGCGGGGGATTTGGTGCGTCACGCGGATGGATTCAATATGATTCAGCGAATCGTGGGCAGGGATGATTGCGAGTTCACGGTTGGGATGTTCGGCTTGGGTGATGGGCGATCCATGGCGCCGCTGATTTTCCGGCGTGAGCTGTCGACCTCGGGTCACACCCGATTTGCCGAGGTGGTGGATGATGATGACGTTGCTAGGGCAGCCGTCGCGCTGGGGAGATGTTTGCAGCCGGTTGGGCCAACCAATTATCAGTTTCGCAAAGACGGGGCGAGGACGTGGCTGTTGGAAATAAATCCGAGATTTTCCAGCACCACGGCAATGCGCGCGGCCTTTGGCTATAACGAGGTGGCCATGGCTTTGGGTTTTTATTTGGACGGACAGGAGCCGGCTGCTTCCACAATCCGGAAAGGCCGGGCGCGGCGGGTGGCGGTGGACCGGGTGGAGTTGGAGTTCGACAGCCGGGTGGACGCCGGGCATTAATTTGCGGACGATGGAGCCGGAAGAGCAATTTGTTAGTGAAGTGCGGGAGAACATCCGCCGGTTGGGTGATGCTCCGGGGTTGGCTTCAAAATCCATGGAGTGGATGCAGGCTGCCTGTGATAGTGGCAATTACCTGTACAATTTCACTTGGCTTGGACGGCCGATTATTCAGTACCCGCAGGACATTTGCGCGGTGCAGGAACTGATCTGGTCGGTCAAACCGGATTTGGTCATCGAGACAGGTATTGCCCACGGTGGCTCGCTTGTGCTCAGTGCCTCCCTGCTGGCCTTGTTGGATTTGGAAGAGGCACATGTCAAGGGAGGCACGGTGGACCCGAGGCAATCGCGCCGGAAGGTTTTGGGCATCGATATTGAAATCCGCGCGCACAATCGGAAGGCCATTGAAGGACATCCTCTGGCGGATCGAATCCAGATGATCGAAGGATCAAGCATCGCGACGGAGATCGTCGAGCAGGTCAGGGAAATTGCCCGTGAACACGATCGCGTGATGGTTTTTCTGGACTCCAACCATACCCACGACCACGTGCTCGCCGAACTGGAAGCTTACGCGCCATTGGTTTCCCCCGGCAGTTATTGCGTGGTGTTTGACACGCTCATCGAAAACCTGCCGACCGGCTCTTTTCCGGATCGGCCGTGGGACAAGGGCGACAACCCACGCACGGCGGTCGCGGAGTTTTTAAAATCGAACGGCCAATTTGAGATCGACTGCGCGATGGAAAACAAGCTTCAGATTACGGTGGCGCCGGGTGGATTTTTAAAAAGAGTGGCGGGTTGACCATGGATCGCATTCCCATTGCCGGTCCGGATATTTCCCAGCGGGAGATCGACTACGCTGCCGATGCGGCCGCGCATGGCTGGTACGAACGCGCTGGTGATTACCCTCGTCGATTCGAGGCGGCGTTTGCCGAATACGTCGGGGTGAAACATGCGGTGAGCCTGCCTTCCTGCACCTCGGGATTGCATCTCGCGCTGGCGGCCCTAGGGGTGGGCCCGGGGGATGAGGTGATTGTCCCCGACATCACCTGGATTGCCAGTGCCGCGCCGGTGGACTACGTGGAGGCCACTGCGGTGTTCGCTGATGTGGACAAGCAAACTTGGTGCCTTGACGTTGCGTCCGTGGAAGCATGCCTGACCGACCGTACCCGCGCCATTCTGCCCGTGGACCTTTACGGAGGCATGCCGGATTATACCGCGCTTCGGCAACTGGCTGACTCGCATGGCCTGAAGATCATCGAGGACGCCGCCGAGGCCATTGGTAGCGAATGCCACGGACGCATGGCCGGCGCATGGGGTGATGTGGCCGCCTTTAGTTTTCACGGATCAAAAACCTTTACCACCGGTGAGGGTGGCATGTTGGTGACGGATGATGATGCCGTGTTCGAACGCGTAATGCAGTTGCGCGACCATGGCCGCGCGCCGGGAGACATTTTTTTTAAAAACGAGGAGGTGGCCTTTAAGTACAAGCTCGCCCCCGTGGCGGCGGCGATTGGGCTGGCGCAGGTGGAGCGCGCGGATGAGTTGGTGGCTCGCAAGCGTGAAATCTTTGGCTGGTACCACGAGGCGCTTGATGAGACGGGAGAGATCGTGCTTAACCACGAACCGGCCGGCACGAAAAACTCCTACTGGATGGTGACAGCCCAAATTGACCCCGCACTGGGCTGGCCCAAGGAGAAACTCATGGCCGCTCTCTCGGAACAGGGCATCGATAGCCGGCCATTTTTCAACCCCCTCAGCAGTCTGCCGGCGTATGATGGGCGAAGGGAAGCCTTGGCCGCGCAGCGCCGCAATATGGTGAGCCATCGTCTTGCCCCATGGGGCATCAATCTTCCCTCGGCGTCCTGTTTAAGTCAGACGCAAGTGGAGCGCGTGGTGAGAACATTGTGTGAAGTGTTGGGCGTTGCCTGAGTGGGTTGCGATCTGGCAGACTGTCCCAGTCAGTTGCTGACTGTGTTTGACTTTCAATCCCGTGGCACGCGCGAAACGAAACAGGAAGAAGAAAGCTACGGATTCTCCATCGCCGGAACCCCCTTCCGAGGCGGGCACATTGGAAGCCGAACCGTCGAAAAAATCCATGCCTGCCGGGCGACCGGGTTGGCCCGCGGCGGCATTTGCGGCGGGCGTGTTGGCGCTGGTGCTGGTTGCATTGTTTCGCGAAAGCCTTCAAGTCGGCCGCGTGCTGTTTGCCAATGACGCACCCTTGGGCTTCATTAAACACTATTTCGAGAATGGCGGGGAGGGGTGGGGCACTTGGGTGGACCATACGTGGATCGGCTATGCCTACCCGGCGGCGGCCCTTGGCTTCACGACGCTTGTTGGCCTGCTGGGCATGGCGCTGGGCGCGGATGGCTCGGTTTGGTTTGCCAATTTTTATGCGCCCGGTTGCCTTTGGTTGGCGGGCATGTGTGCCTGGGTTTTCTTTCGGCAAATGGGATGTGGATCTGCGGTTTGCCTGCTAGGCGCCCTGGCGGCGGCGTTGAATGGGGCCTTCTTCACTTACGCCACGTGGGGATTGCCTGTGCGGGCGCTGGCGGCGGGGATGACCTTTCTCGCATTGGCGGCGTTGGTGGGCGGACGGGGCCGCCGATGGTGGCCCTTGGCGGTGTTGGCGGGATTGGCGGTGGGCCAGGGAGTCATGGAAGCCTACGACATTGGCGCACTTTTCAGTCTATATGCCGCGGCGTATGCGGTGTTTCTTGTTTTAAACCGTGAAGGTTGGACGCTGCTCGCGTTGGGCCGAGGGGCGGCGGTGGTTGCTGTGATGGCGGTATTTGCCGGGCTCATGGCTTGGAACACCATTGCCAGCGTTCGGGAAACACAAACCCAAGGCATTGTGAATCAGGAATTTTCTGCGGAACACCAGTGGAATGGCGCCACCCAGTGGAGCCTGCCCAAGGCGGAAACCGCGCGACTGGCTGTGCCGGGTTTGTTTGGTTACCGGATGGACAGCCCGCCCGAGCAGCGTTACTGGGGGAGCGTGGGGCAAACGCCTGGCTGGCCGGAGCACCGCATGGGCATGCCGCATCATTCCGGATATGGCGTTTACGCGGGCGTGCTGGTTCTGGTCGTCGCGGTTTGGGGCTTGGTGAATTCGTTCCGCCGGGAGGATGGGCCTTATTCTCGCGTGGAATGCCGGTTCATTTGGTTTACGGCCACGCTGGCGATCATCTCACTGGGACTGGCATGGGGGCGGCACGGATTTTTATATCAACTGATTTACCCGTTGCCCTTCTTCAATGACATTCGGAACCCCATCAAGTTTATGCAGCCCTTCAGCCTGTTGCTGGTCATCCTGTTTGGCTTGGGGCTGCAGGGGATTGCGCGGCTCTACTTGGAGGATACCCGACGCCGCGTGAAGGAGGCCGGCTCAATGCTAAGCAACCTGTTTCAGCCTGGGGAAGGCTTTGAGAAGACTTGGGCGATTGGTTCCGGCGTATTTTTCATGGCCGCGGCGGCGCTGTCATTGGCGCTGATGACGTTGCAGGGAGACGTAGCCGTGCATATATCGCGAGGATTGGGACTGGCGGATGAACAAGGTGCAAAAGCGATGGCGGCCTTTGGCATGGGACAAATCTGGAGAACGCTGTTGTTACTGTTGATGGCTTTGCTTTTGTTGTTGGCGGTGCCGCGCTTGAGATGGTCGCCCAAGGGTGTGGTGGGCTTATGGGCGGCACTTGGAATTCTGCTGGTGGTGGATCTCGGCTCCGCTCATGGCCCGTACATCAAATACTGGAATCTGTCCGAGAAATATCCCTCCAATCCTGTTTTGGAGAAATTGGCCGGCCAATCAACCCAGGGCCGAACCGCTCTGCTGGACGGTCAGCGGTTCAACTTGGCCGTTCCCACCCCAGGAGGTCCTCAAGTCGTGCAACCTTCGCTAGAGGCTCATGTCTTGGATGTGCTTTTGGCACCCCTTCCACCGGCGAACCAAGTGTTCACCAATGCCTCTTTGGCCGTCGCTGCCGAGAATTTTCATCGCGGCATTTTGCAGTGCCAGACATCCGCAGATTTCCAACAGTTTGTTCAGTCCTTTTCAGCCTCCCATCCGAGCAATGATCCGGAACTTATGCAGTTTTGTTCCCAGCAGATTCAGCAAAGAGGCCTGCAACTCCGGACAAAGGGAGTTTCCGGGCAATTGGCCAGTGTCTATGGCGTTGAGTGGGCACAACATCAGATGCCTTGGCATGGCGTGCCCATGCTGGACATTGTGCAGGAGCCCCGGCCCAAACTGGCGGACACGGCATTTCGCACAAACCTTGCCCCGGCCGTTGCGCCCAGCCAGGTGAATGAAGCCGTCCGCTTGGCTCTCCGGAAGTTGGAACTCACTTCCACCCGCTATATTGTCAGTTATGCCGGTAGTTCCATCATGACCCAGGCCGCGCGCAGGAGGTTAGGAGATGCCAATGCCACTTCCGCGCTCAACGCTGTTCTCGATCCCCGTCGCCAGCGCTTCCGGCCTCTGGCCGATTTCAACATCGTGCCCGTGCCAGCGGGCATGGAGTCGGGGCAGTTGCCAGTCTCCTATTCCACGAGCGTAACCACCAATGGCAAGTTTGCGGTGACTGAGTTCCGGGGAGCATTGCCGCGCGCGAAATTGTATGCCGATTGGAAACAGGGAGCCAGCGATCGGGAGGCACTTGAGCGGTTGGCCAGCGCGGAATTTGATCCCCAGACTCAGGTGGTGCTGGCTGAGAATGGACTGCCCCAGCCGTCTGGGGGTGCCTCGCCGGGGCCCGTGGAATATGTGGTCAACCACACCAAGTACATCGAGTTGAAAACCCCACCCACAGAGAAGGACACTATCCTGCTTTTAAACGATCGGCATAATCCGGACTGGCAGGTGTTCGTCAACGGCCAGCCGTCGCGATTGTTGCGCGCCAATTTCCTCATGCGCGCCGTACACCTGCCGCCATCCGCGGGAGGGCACGAGGTTGTGTTCCGCTATCAGCCCACCCGGGAACCCGTGCTCGTCAGTGCCTTGGCCGCGCTGGCGGGGCTGGCCTTTGGCGTGGTGGGATTGCGGCGGGCAGAGGATGAAAATCACAACCCGGTGGGGTGATCCACAAATTCCCATGGGACGCGAAACTTTCGGGACAAGTGTTTCGCCAGTGCCTTGACGCCAAAAGTCTCGGTTGCGTAATGGCCGCCGTAGTAGATGTTGATCCCCAGTTCCTCCGCGAGGGCTCCTGTCCAGTGCGGGCCTTCGCCGGTGATGAACGTGTCCACGCCCTCCTTAGCCGCCTTCTCCACGCTTCCCCCCGCGCCGCCGGTCACGATGCCGATTTTTTTGCACACACTGGGGCCGCCCCGCAGGAGCACCGGCGGCACACCCAGAATGGTCTTTAAACGTGCTGCCAAGATGTCCCGGCACAACCGTGTGCTGACCCGCAGTCCGATGGGTGTGCCGTGTTCCTCAAAGAATGGGCGTGGCCGGGTGAACTTGAGCGCCTTGCAGAGCAACGCGTTGTTGCCCAGGCGCGGATGCAGGTCCAGTGGCAGGTGGGCGCTGTACACCGCCATGTCATGCTCCACCAGCGTCTGGATGAGCTTGCGTCGCGGCCCGATCCACGGATGTTTTGCGGTCCAGAAGAGGCCGTGGTGAACCACCATCAGGCTGGCACCGCCCATGGCCGACTTTTGGACCGTAGCCAGACTCGCATCCACGGCGGCGGCAATGGCCCGCACCTTGCCGGAATTCTCCACCTGCAGGCCGTTGTGTGCGCCCGGTGAATCCGCAATGGCTTCCACGCGCAGTTCTCGGTCGCAGTGATTTACGATTGCCTTCAAGTCCGCTGCCGCCATGCCGGGATGAAACCACATTCAGGCCATGGCGCAATTTTTTATCACGTGCGGTTTGCATTTGGCGGCGAGCTTTTTCATGATCCGCCATTCCCCTTGGCATGAGTGACGCTGGGCAAAATGGCACGTGGTCGGTTGAGGACGCGGCGAGTCTGTACAATGTGGACCGCTGGGGGGCGGGCTATTTTGGCGTGAACACCCGTGGCCGCGTGGAGGTGCGGCCACTGGGAAAGGACGGTGCCGAGGTGGAGGTTTTGGCGGTGGTAGAGGAGGCGCGCAAGCGGGGTTTGCGTTATCCCATGCTGCTGCGTTTTCAGGATATTGTTCGTCACCGTGTGGCGGCGATCAACGGGGAGTTTCGCGCGTCCATGGAACGGCACACATACGGCGGGCGATATCGAGGTGTGTTTCCGGTCAAGGTGAACCAGTTGCGCGAGGTGGTGGAGGAGATCGTGGATGCGGGGCGGCCGTTTGACTTTGGGCTGGAAGTGGGAAGCCGGGCGGAATTGTTTGCGGCACTGGCATTGCTGGATGACCCGGGGAGCCTGATCATTTGCAACGGCTACAAGGACGAGGATTTTATCCGGGGAGCGTTCATGGGGCTGCGGCTGGGCAAGCAGGTGGTGTTGGTGATTGAGAAGCTTGAGGAATTACCCTTGATTCTCCGGCTGGCGCGTGAGTCGGGCGTGGAGCCGATGGTGGGCATGCGACTGAAACTGTTGAGCCGGTCGGCGGGTAAATGGGCGGACAGTGGTGGTGAAGATGCCAAGTTTGGATTGACTACGGCAGACTTGGTGGCAGCGGCGGATTTGCTGCGCCGCGAGGGATTGTCGCGCTGCCTGCGCCTGTTGCATTTCCACATTGGGTCGCAGGTGCCGGATATCTTGACGGTAAAAAAGGCGGTGCAAGAGGGGGCGCGTTTTTACGCGAAGCTCAGGAAGATGGATTTCCCGATCGAGTATCTGGATGTGGGCGGCGGATTGGCGGTGGATTATGACGGCAGTCGGGCGGCAGGGGAAAGCAGCTCCAACTACACGCTGCGCGAATACACCGACGGCGTGGTGGGGACCATTGGAGGCGTGTGCGATGAGGAGGAGGTGCCAGCACCAGACGTGGTGAGCGAAAGTGGAAGGGCCATCGTGGCGCACCACAGTGTGTTGGTGGTGGAGGCTTTCGGGGCGATTGCCAAGTCGCTCAAACCGCGGCTGCAGTATGGTGATGAGGAGCACGCACTGGTTCGGAAACTCCTGAAAATCCGGCGCAACTTCGGCCGGACTCAAAACAAACTGGCGGCTTTCCATGGAGCCTTGCAGTGTAAGGAAGACGCGCATGACATGTTCACGCTGGGCGTGCTGGAGCTGGATACGAAGGCGAAGGTGGAGACTTTGTATTGGGAGATTTGCGGAAAGGTCACGGCCTATTATCGCGGGCGCGAACATGTTCCCGAGGAGATCGTTCGGCTGATGGACAGCATGGGGGATCAGTACGTATGCAACTTTAGTGTGTTCCAGAGCCTGCAGGACCACTGGGCGCTGGACCAGCTTTTCCCAATCATGCCGCTGGGCCGGTTGGACGAACGGCCGACGCGGGAGGCGCGGCTGGTGGATATCCCCTGCGACAGCGATGGCGCGGTCAAGAAATTCATCGATCTGGAGGCTGTGCGCGATACGTTGCCCCTGCATGCGCTGCGCCGGAACGGCAAGGGGATGGAACGGTATCCGCTCGGGATTTTTCTGACCGGCGCCTATCAGGACATCATGGGCGACATGCACAACCTGTTTGGAAGCGTGCATGAGGTACATGTCTTTCTCGACCCGGACGAGGCATCGGGGTATTACGTGGAGGAGGTCATCCGCGGCCATACGGTTGTGGAATCCCTGAACACCGTGCAGTACGACGAGAAGCAGCTCAAGCGCTGGATGAAGCAGCAGGTGGATGCAGCCATCAAGGCTGACCGCCTCAAGCCCAGTCAGGCCATGAAGCTGCTGGATGAGTATGACCGCGGCCTGCGCGACTACACGTACCTTTCGGTTTAATTCCAGCCATGTCCCAGCCTCCTCTTGCCGAGCTGCGCCCGCTGTTGCGGGGCTTGAATGCACTGCTCATCGGGTTGCCACTTGCGCTGGTGGTTTGCATTCCCGGCGCAGTGGGAGACTGGATTCGACTTTTCATCATCGTGCTGCTGGATGGCACGGTGCCGCCCGCGGTTTGGCTGCTGGGATTGTTACCCGTGCTGGGGGCGGTGGGACTGTTGGTCGTTGGAGTCTGGCAAATGGCTCGGTTCCAGCCGGACGACGCGGACTGGCAGCGGGACTTGTTTCATTCGCGCTTGTTCGTTCTGTTGTGCCTTGGGCTGGCGCCGTTTCTGTATTGGGCCGAGGCGGGTACGAGTGTGCCGGGCGGGGAGATTGTGCTTCGGCTGAATGTGCTGGTGTTTACCGTGGGCGCGTTTGTCTACCTGATACACCTCAACCTGCTGCTCCGCCGATTGGCCAGACTACTGCCCAACGTGGTGTTACAGGCCGATACGCGCATCTTCGCCAAGCTCAATCCGCTGCTTCTCCTGCTGGTACTCGCGTTGGTGGCGTTCTATCAAGCCATTGATGGACTGTTCGTGGCTGAGGGGAGATTGAAAATGGTGATGGACGCAGTGAATGCGCAAGGCGGCCGGATGGTTATCCTGCTCATGCTGCCCTCGGTGGCCACGACCCTGAGCATGATCTGGAAGGCGAGGCAGACCGCGCTGCGGGTGATCTTTGAGCCGGGTGCCTTTGATGATGAAGCGATCCTTGCGGCGGCGGATGGTGGCCGGGAGGACTTGGAGGACGCGGCTGGCGACAAGATCAACTCACCAGCCGATACCAGTTGTCCCGCTGACGCGGCTCGCAGCCCAGATCCCGAATGAGGCGCTGCATGTCAGCCACGCCCATGCGGAATGTGGTGCCCGCTTGCGAGACCACGTTCTCCTCAATCATGATGCTCCCCAGGTCATTGGCTCCATATTGTAGCGCCACCTGCCCGATCTCGCGGCCCTGAGTGACCCATGAACTCTGGATGTTCGCCACGTTGTCCAGGTAAATACGGGACAATGCCTGCATGCGCAGATATTCGTGCGCCCCAACCGTCGGCGCCTTCAGCCGCGTGTTCTCGGCTTGGAAAGTCCACGCGATGAAGGCGGTAAAGCCACCGGTTTCGTCCTGCTGAACCCGCACGCGTTTCAGGTGCTCAATGCGCTCCTCCACCGTCTCCACATGGCCAAACATCATCGTTGCCGTGGTGGCCAATCCTTGGCGGTGGGCAACAGCCATCACCTCCAGCCAGTCATCGCTCATGGCCTTTAAAGGTGAAATCTTCTCGCGTACGCGGTCCACGAGAATCTCACCTCCCCCACCGGGAATGGAGCCTAGGCCGGCTGCGCGAAAGTCATGGACAATCTCTTCCAGCGGCTCGTTGAACACCTCGCGAAAATGCACAAACTCACTCGGACTAAAGCCATGGACGTTGATCGATGGAAACTTGTCGCGAATGTGCGAGAGCAGGTCGAGATACCATTGCTTGGACAATTTGGGGTGGTGCCCGCCCTGCATGAGAATCTGTGTTCCGCCCAGTGCCAGAGTTTCCTCAATTTTTCGGTCCATTTCCGCATACGAAATCACGTACGCGTCAGCCGCCTTTTCACTGCGCCAAAACGCGCAAAACTTGCAGTACACGTTGCAAACGTTGGTGTAATTGACATTGCGATCAACGCTGTAAGTGACGATCTCGTTGCCATGACCTTCGTAAGCCTCAGCCTTGGCCAATTCCCGACGCCGATGTGCCAGCGCGCCAAGGGTCTCAAGCGGCAGTGCATACAGCCGTAGCGCCTCCACGTCATTGACCCGTTCGCCCGCCCAAGCCTTGTCTAGCAGGGCATCCATGGAGGGATCGTGAATCACCGCGCGAATGTAAGCTCAGCCTGCGGGCGTTGCAAGGGGGCTTCGATCAAGCCTGTGGCTGGCGATTACATAATCACCGTTTTCGGAAGAACTCGTGGGACAGGTTATAGGCGGCGTCGTGTAGGCGGCTGTTGGGGCTGATCTTTTCGCGTTGAGCCTTAAGTTTGTCGCGAAGAATTCGCAGTTCCAGTTTGCGTTCGTAACCCGTGGCCATGGATTGGGCGGCAGCGATCTGGCGCCGGTTCATGTAGCGGGCAATGTTGTCGCGGGCGGCCGCAGCTTGAGGGTGCCCCTGTGCGGCGGCCAAGTTCCACCACTTGTAGGCCTGCACCCGGTCCAACTCCGTGCCCAGCCCCTTGGCGTAACAGATGGCGAGATTGAAGGTTGCGGGCGCATATACCGCCTCCTCGGCGGATTTGCGGAAATTCTCGAAAGCTTGTTTAAAATCCAGCGTCGCGCCCGCGCCATAGACATGAACAACGCCGAGGTTGTACTGGGCCTTGTAGTCGCCCTTACGCGCCTGCGCGCGGATTTCGGTCACTCGGTCGCGCAGGAGTTTTTTGGCCATTTCAACAATCTCGGCGGGCAGCGGTGGCGGCTTTGGCGGACGATGTCCCGGCGGGTACGGGCGGGGGTTGGCCGGGTTGATGTAGGGGTTGTTGCCCATGCTCGGCGCTTGCGCTTCCACGGATTGCGCGAGCAGAAGAATGGCCAAGGTGGCAAGTGTGGAGAGGAAGGACTTGGGCCGTTTCATCCTAATCCAACTTAACACAATCCAGATACTTGGCAACTGGTTCAGACATACGTGGGCACGTACACGGGCTGGTTTCCGTGTTGGCGCAATAGCTCGATGAACCGGGCCAAGCCGGCTTTTTCCTCTTTGCCAAGATCGTACCGGATGTGGTCGCCCAAGTAGGCGCGGCGGAAGTCGGGATCAAAGTCTGTGTACTCCGCGATGGTTTGCTCAAGATGCGCTAGGCCGTCGGCTTTGGCGGCGCGAAGTTTTTCGCGCAGAGCGTTGTCGTGTCGTCCACGCCGTAGAGCCCAGATGGCATAGACAAAGGGCAGGCCGGTGAGTGTGTCCCAAGCCTGGCCCAGGTCCCAAATGGAATGGGCGTGTGGCGCACGGAGGAACTCAATACCGGGATTGCCGATGAGTAGGACGTTGGGAAGGATGGAGGCTTGGGAGTAATCGACCAAGGGTTCCAGCTTGGGTTGCAGACCGCGCTCGGCCAGCAGCACGCGCAGGAGATTTACACTGGTGAGACTGGCGGTGTCGCAATGAATCACCTCGATTGCATCCAGAGGCTGGCGGTGGGCAAGGAAGACACTTTTGACCGTGCCGCGCGAGGCGACGGCCACACCGTCGAGCACATCGTAACCTTCATTGAACAGTACTTCCGTGACACTCAGCAGGGCGGCATCCAGTTCTCCCGCGCGCAGGAGGTCGGCGAGCTTTGAGGGCACGACAAACTCGGTCTCGTCCTCAATGCCTCGTGTCAACGGGACGGAGTTTAGATAGGGGACCGAGCCGATGCGCCTGCTCATGCGGTGGCGAGGTTTTCCTTCAGGAGATTCGAGGGGGCGGGAATAGGGCCGGTGATATCATCGGTCCATTCGCGGATGGGCTCGTAGAAGGTGTTCCGCTGGACGGGTGTGCGGCCGGCCTCGCGAATGGCCTGAATCATGGCAGGGATGGTTTGTGCCTGGGGACTGCCGGCACCGGCCATGTGAAAGATATGTTCCTCCTCGATCGTGCCGTGGAGATCATCCGCGCCGTGGCTGAGGGCGACTTGGGCGAGAGGCAGGCCAAGGCCAATCCAGTAGGCGGTGATGTGGTCAAAGTTGTCGAGGAATATGCGGCTGATGGCGAGGGTGCGAAGGATGTCAAAGCCGGATGGAGGATGCTCCACAGGAATGGGATTGTTCTCGGGCTGGAAGGGGAGTGGGATGAAACCGGTGAAGCCGCCGGTTTCGTCCTGTAGCTCGCGGAGGCGATGGAGATGGTCGACGCGGTCGACCACGGTTTCGACGTGGCCGAAGAGCATGGTGGCGGTGCTGCGGCCACCCATTTGATGCCAGATGCGGTGGACCTCGGTCCATTCCCCGGCGGTTTCCTTGCCGCGCGCAATGGCGTCGCGGACGTTGGATTGAAAGATTTCCGCCCCGCCGCCAGTGAGGGAATCAAGGCCGGCCTCGCGAAGGAGCGTGAGAATTTGGGAAGTGGTTTTCTTGGCGAGCCGGCAAAGGTGCAGAATCTCGACGGCGGTGAAGCACTTGAGTTGGAGGCGAGGATCGAGGGCCTTCAGGGCACGAAGCATGTCGGTGTAGTAATCGAGCGGCAGGGAGGGGTGCAGGCCACCGACGATGTGCAGTTCGGTGACGCCAAGGGCGAGGGCTTCGTGGGCTTTCGCGGTGATTTGATTAAGGGTCAGCTCAAAGCCGTCTCCATCTCGTTTTTTGCGTGCAAAGCTGCAGAATTGGCAGGAGAGAATGCAGTAGTTGGAATAGTTGATGTAGCGGTTGACGATGAAGCTGGCTTGGTTGCCGACCTTGCGCTGGCGGACCGTGTTTGCGAGGTAGGCGAGTGTGTTGAGGTCGCGGCTTTCAAAGAGGCGAAGGGCATCCTCGCTGGTAAGGCGCTTTTCGTCCTCGACCTTTTCAAGAAGGTCGGTGAGAGGGCCAGCTTGGCGGGCGAGGCTCATCATTACATTCCGCGGAAACTCCAGAAATCTATGAGCGCAACCTCGGCCAAGACCACCACAAGGAAGATCATGCTGATGAGAGCGTTGAGGCGAAAGAACTGCTGCTCGGCAAGCCGGAATTCGCCCTTGCGGAGCCGGCGCCGGACAATCCAGTGCTCAAGTCCCAGGCAGCCCATGATGACCACCAGCCCAATCCAATACTCCAGTTTGAAGCCACTCAGGAGGCCAAAGAAAACGAGTATGCCATACATCAGCATGTGGCAGAGAAGCGCGGCTTGGATGGCGTTGTCGGGGCCCCAACGGACGACCAGGGAGTGGAGCTTGTTTTCGCGGTCGAATTCGTAATCTTGAATGGAGTAGATCAGATCAAAGCCAACAACCCACGCGAGCACGAGCACGGCCATGGTAAGGGGGGTGAAGAGGCCATGGCGAATCTTGCCCATGAAACTGCCGGAGTCGGAGGCGATAAACTGGATTTCGCCGGTGACGGCGAGCCAAGCGCCCACAGGCGCAATGGCCAAGGCGATGCCGAGGAAGACGTGAGTGAAGTCGTTAAACCGCTTGGTGAGTGAGTAGAAAAAAATGAAGAAGAGGGCAACGGGGGCGAGGTAAAAACAAATCCTCGGGAGAAACCAGCAGGCAACAAGAAACGCAGCGGCGGAAAGCAAGGTGAGTGTCCAGGCACTGGTGAGGCTGATCTTGCCGGCGGGGAGGTGGCGTTCACGGGTTCGCGGGTTGGCGGCGTCATAATCGCGGTCGGCGATACGATTGAAAGCCATGGCGCAGGTGCGGGCAGTGATCATGGCCACGAGGATGAGGAGGAAGGGTTTCCAGCCAGGCCAGCCGCGTTCGAGGGCGGCAAAGGCTTCCCGTTCTGCTTCAGGCACCTCGCTGAATTTGGCACGAGCGGCCAGTGCCATTGCGGCGAAGGCGAAGGGGAGGGCGAAGAGGGTGTGGGAGAACTTGACGAAGCCTCCCCAGTTGCGAACGAGCGCCCAGACCCGGCTGGGTTTCCGTGGCGGAATGGTGTCAGTGCCCACGGGGGGACGGTGCGCAAACGAGCGGCAAAACTCAAGCGCATTGGGTGTTATGACCGGACGGTGAAGGGTTTCAAGTTGCCTTGGGACAGTCTTGTGCTTACAAGGCGGGTCGATGAGCTTGGAGCGTTCGTTGATTTTGTTGAAGCCGGATTGCCTTGAGGGAAGGCATGCCGGAGAGGTGATTGCGCGCTTTGAAACGGCGGGGTTTGAGATGCGAGGAGTGAAGATGATTCAGTTGACGGACGAAATCCTGTTGGAACATTACGCGCACCTGACGGAGCTGCCTTTTTTCTCAGGCATCGTGGAATTCATGAAATCCGCACCGGTCTTGGCCTTGATCTTGGAAGGCGAAAGCGCGGTGGGCCGCATTCGGGAACTGTTAGGGCCGACGGACTCCTCCAAGGCACCGCCGGGGACGATCCGGGGTGACCTTGGCAAATCCGGCATGCAGAACGTTTGCCACGCATCCGACTCGGTGGAGAACGCGCAAATCGAGATCGCCCGGTTTTTTGGCGAATCAGAGGTGTTCTAATTAGGCCGTGGTTTTCTAGCGCCGGGCGGCATCGCGCAGGTTTCGGGCGATTCTTCGCAGATCATCGGTCTTGGCGGCATCGTTTCCCACAAGCGCCTTCCGGATGACTCCCTCATGGTCAATGGCGAAGACAGTGGGTGAAAGGGCATCCTTGTAGGGGGGCAGGGGATTGACGGCCTTGCCGGTCAGAAAGCGAATGCCTTGGGCCTCGACGGCGGCAGTCAGGGCGGCGGGATTTTCACGATGACTGACGACCAGTATTAAAAGGTCCGAGGAGGGGATGTCGCGATGGATTTCATTGAGTGCATCGATTAGCGGCCGGCAAAGGCCGGACTGCGTGTTCAAGACGGCGATCAGCACAGGCCGGATTTCGCGTTGTTCGCTCAGGAGGACATCGCCTGGCGAATTGACTGGCTGTACGTGCAGGTCGGGCGCCAGTTTGCCGCGCCATTCGTTTTCAAAGATCACGGTGTCCTGCCCGGCGCGCACGCCCGGCAGGAGATCATCGGCCATATTCAAGGCGTTGTTGATGATATTCGTGTAGTTGGCGAACTCATCCCCAATCTGGGCGATGGCTTTCTGTTTAATGCGAATGTTTAAAACGACGTTCCATCCGGCCAGTCCCCAGGCGAGGATGGACACCAGTGAGAGCATCATGCCGGTCCAAGCTTTTCCACGTTCGGCCCCGGCAAGGCGGAGGCTTAGCACTCCCATGATCAGTCCCGCGGCACCAATCACCCCAGCCAGAACCGCTACGCCTGTACTGAAGCTGAGGAGTTTGGAGGCAATCTCCTGCTGGAGCGGGGCGCTGGTTTTCTGTTTCAGTAAATCCTGAAGTGCATTGGTGGCGTTCTGGGCGGGTGGGGCGTTGGTGGAAGCGGGGTGAGTGGCCGGGGTAAGCTGCATAAAGGCCGGCGGGTTGGTGTGCCAATGGTGCAGGAGTCCCGCGCCGGCCAGAAGCAGGACGCCAAAGAGGCCCAACACGAGACTAGTGAAGGCGTGCGCGGTCCTTGGCGGCGAAGGCGCGGGAGCTGGGTCAGGACTGGTTGGCGGGTCGCTCATGCTTCGGCCAAGGCAAGGTAGCACAGGTAAAGCGGCTTGGCGATGCCGCGAAATTCCTTGCGCGGTCCCGGCTGGCAGCGTGATGGTGGGGCATGCGCACGGTGATTTACCCGGGGAGCTTCGACCCGCCAACGCTCGGCCATGTGGACGTGATTGGCCGGGCCGCACGCTTGTTTGACCGAGTGATCGTGGCGGTGGCGGACAATCGCGGCAAGCGACCGCTCTTCACCAAGGTGGAACGCGGGCGGCTTCTGAAACAGGAGGTGAAGGCATTTGCAAACGTGGAGGTGGATTCCTTCAAGGGTCTGCTGGTGGACTACGCGGCGCGGATGGATGCGTGCGCCATCATCCGCGGTCTGCGCGCGGTCTCGGATTTTGAGTACGAATTCCAAATGGCACTCGTGAACCGGAGACTGGCGGATCAAGTGGAAACCATCTTCATGATGCCGCGCGGCAAATACATCTATCTCAGCTCCAGCTTGGTCAAGGAAGTGGCGTCGCTCGGGGGGGAAGTATCCGCGTTTGTGCCCGCAGCGGTGGAAGCCGCCCTGCGCAAAAAACTGCGCGCCAAAAAGCGCTAGTTCGTGTACCTTTGAAACAGAGGGAGGAGGCCATGACACTGCAAGTGAATCTGGAAGCGTTGAAGGAGGGAGACCTGCCCCTCGTGGGGGAAATTCCGGCGGAAAAACTGGGTATTATCGAGGATGACGAGCTAATCCGCTCGGTCCAGCCACTGACCTACAATCTGGAGGCATCCCTCTTGGAGGATGCACTGCTGGTGCGCGGCCGACTCGACATACCGTTGGATTGCGACTGTGCGCGCTGTCTACAACCCTTTGTTCATACCGTGACACTTCCCGAATGGACGGCGCATTTGCCGCTGACAGGGGAGGATGCGGTGGAGATCAAGGAGGAAGCCGTGGACTTGACTCCGGTACTGAGGGAAGATATTCTGCTTGGCTTTCCGCGGCATCCGCTGTGTGCGCCGGACTGTGCCGGCCTCGCATCGAAGACCAACGGGGACGCCGCGACGGCTGATCCCGAGGAGTCGCCTTGGGCGCGGCTGGATGAGTGGAAAAGCGATTAAGGAAAGACAATGCCGGTACCAAAACGAAAGACATCGCGCCCTCGCAAACGCAAGCGCCAGGCGTCCAACAGCCGAGTGGTGCTGCCTCAGGTGACCACCTGTCCGCAGTGCGCGGAGCCCTACGTGCCCCATCGGGTTTGTCCGGCGTGCGGCTTTTACAAGGGCCGCCAGGTTGTTTCCGTCTCCGCGGGCGCCTGACCGGCCGCGTTCTAGACTCTGCTTCGGATGCCCATGGCTGAGGGTTGTGCCATCACTGGCATCGGTTCGTACGTGCCTGAGCGCGTGCTCGCCAACGCTGATCTCGAGAAGATCGTCGAGACCTCTGACGACTGGATCACCACGCGGACAGGCATCAAAGAGCGGCGCATGGCAGCGGACGGAGAGCACACCTCCACCATGGCCACGGCAGCCGGACGCATCGCGTTGGAACGCGCGGGCCTTGACGCCGCCGACTTGGACTTGGTGATCGTGGCAACCATCACGCCGGATATGCCATTTCCCGCCACGGCATGCCTCGTTCAACAGGAATTGGGTGCGGCGCGTGCCGCTGCCTTTGACTTGGAGGCGGCCTGCACCGGTTTTCTCTACGCGCTGGAGATTGGCCGCCAATTCGTGGAGAGCGGCACATATGCAAATGTCCTGATCATTGGTGCGGAGAAACTCTCATCAATCATCGACTGGAAAGACCGCAACACTTGCGTCCTGTTTGGGGATGGCGCGGGCGCGGCTGTCTTGCAACGGCGCGCGGGTTCACGCGGGGTGCTGGCCACGCGACTGGGCAGTGACGGCGGCAAGGCCGATATCTTGGCCATGCCCGGCGGAGGGTGTCGGCAACCCGCCACCGTGGACTCGGTGAACGACCGTTTCCATTTCCTGAAAATGGAAGGCAAGGAGGTCTACAAAAACGCCGTTACCGCCATGACCGCCGCTGCCAAGGAAGTGCTTGAGCGTGCCGGGGTGGGTATCGAAGACATTAAATGCATCATCCCCCACCAAGCCAACCAGCGAATCATCAGCGCCGTGGGCGACCGGCTGGGAGCGACGGAGGGTCAAGTTTTCGTAAACCTTCAAAAATACGGCAACACCTCTGCCGCCAGTGTGGCCGTGGCTCTGGACGAGGCTCTGACCGCCGGCCACATTGAGCGAGGCGACCTGATCCTCATTGTCGCCTTTGGGGCCGGATTGACTTGGGGTGCGACGGTGCTGGAGTGGTGACTTAGGCTGGCCTTTTTGTTGAAACAAGCTGGCAAAATGTCGGATTAGACCGTAGGGTCTGACAAGACATGGAACCACCACCGACACCCGCCGAGGCTCCGGCTGCATATCAGGCCGAGGAAGCTTATGCGCAGCCTGCCGTGGCCGCCGCGCCTCCCTCCAGTCCGGGGGCGATGGCACCTCCGCCTTCGCCCAGTGCGGCCGTGGCTCCGCCGCCAAGTCCCGCGCCGCCCGAGGTGGCGGAACAGCCGCCGGCGACCGCGGTTGTGGAGGCTCCCCCGGCAACTCCGGCACCCGTTCCAGAGGCTCCTCCCACTGATAGTGCGCCGCCCGCCGCTGATCCGGATGTTGCCCAGACATCGGTCGAGGAGGTGGGGGCACCCGCCGAGGTACCGGCCAAGGAGCAACCGCCGGCAAACATGGACTTGATCAATCGCGAGCGCGATCCCAACGGCGGGGTCACGTTGCGCGATGAGGAGGACATCAGTCTTCGGTTTCCCGCAGGTCTGCTGCTTACTTCCGAGGGTATCGAGCCGGACATGTCCATCGAGGATGAAGATCTGCGCTTGTTTGACATGGTTTTGCAGGATGCCGTCAATGAGGATGTGGCCGACCTTCACATCAAGGAGGACACCTATATCCATTTCCGGATGAGCCGTGGTTTGCGCGACCGGGATTTTCCGATGCCCACCCGCAAGTGGATTGAGAAGGTCATCTTCAGCATGTGTCCTGAGCACTTCGTGGAGGATTTTAAAAAGGACCGCGAGGTAGATTTTTCTTACTTCAATCCAAAATTTGGCCGTTTCCGCGTCAACGTCTTCTCGCAATGCAGCAAGTGGGCGATGGCCATGCGGTACATTAAGAATGACCTTCCGCCCATTGAGAAACTGGGTATCAACCCGATCTGCCTGAAACTCTCGGAGGCCAAGCGCGGGCTGACGTTGCTGGCCGGTATCACCGGATCGGGCAAGTCCACCACCATGGCCGCGATGGTCATGCACTTGAACAAGAATTTCCGGAAGCACATCGTCACTATTGAGGATCCGGTTGAGATGATGTTCGACGACGATCAGTGCGTCATCGAGCAGCGCGAGGTGGGCTTGGACACGATGACCTTTCAGCGCGCATTGAAAAGTGCTCTCCGGCAGGATCCAGACATGGTCCTCGTGGGTGAGATGCGGGACGCCACCTCCATCGGTGCGGCCATGCGGGCGGCGGACACTGGTGCGATGGTGTTGTCCACTGTTCACACTCGGACAGCAGCCTCAGTGCCCGGCCGTTTGCTCGACTTTTTCCCTGAGGAAGAGCGTGAGATGCAGCGCAAGAAATATAGTGAGGTCATTGTCGGCGCCGTTGCTCAGCGCATGTGCCCCACGCTCGATGGCGGCATGGTGCCCGCTCAGGAAATCATGATCGGCACGCCACTGATTAAGCAGAAGATCTTTGACGGCGAGTTGAACAAGCTTCCCGCCTGCATCGACGTCAGCGAGGACGACGGCATGCTGAGCTTCAACAAGTGCATGTACAACCTCGTGAACGATGGCCGCATCAGCAAGGAAATCGCGATGGACAACTGCACCAATCCGCAGCAGTTGGAAATGTGGTTCCAAGGCATCGAGATTAGCTCGGGCATTGTTTAAAGCCTCCGTGCTCGCCGCTCACCGACAGCCTATCCCCAGCTACGCCTTGATGGTGGCCGCGACCGGGCTATTTGGAGGGGTAAATGTGTAGACCCGTTGTCTTCAGCTTGGTGCGAAACAAGGCCCACGGACGTTTTCCACCCTTCACCGGAGGCGCTTGAGCGGTGATATAAAGCACGTTCTTTTCCTTCCCGCCGCCAAAGACGCAATTGGTCGGTGGCCCCGGAGTGGGGATAAAGGCAAGGTGTTCGCCTGCGGGAGAGAACACATAAATACCCGCATGCTTCTCTCGTCCCGCGGTGGCATACAGGTTTCCCTTGGTGTCCATGGTCATCCCGTCTATTCCCCGGCGATTGGGGCCAAAATCAAAAAGGATTTTCTTGTTCACCAAGGTTCCATCTTTTTGCACGTTGAACCGGACAAGGTGGTGGTTTTTTTGGGGATCGCTGTGGTTGTCCGCCGCGAAAACATGCTGTCCATCGAGGGACACGAGAATTCCGTTGGGCCGTTGAATGTCTTTTGTAGCCAACACGACATTTTTCCCGGTGATGAGAAAAATCCCTTCAAAATCCAGCTCCCGGTCATCGCCGCCACCGTAGCGTGGGTCGGTGAAATAAATCCGGTCCTTCCCATCAATCGCCAAGTCGTTGGGCGAATTGAACCGCTTGCCCATCCAGCGGTCGACCAGCGTGCGGGTTTTGCCATCCATAGTGGTCAAGCTCACGCGTCGGCCTCCGCCATGCGCACCCTCGCAGGCCACAAGCCGGCCCTTGCGATCCATCATCAAGCCGTTTGACTTGCCGCTCTCTGGGCGGAACACAGTCGTCTTGCCCGTGGCCGGGTCAAAACGCATCGTCCGATTTCCAATATCTGAGAAAAATATCACCCCCTTTGGGCCGAGCGTGGGGCCTTCCGTGAATTTTCCCTCCGCCCAAACCATATCCATGGCGATGTTCTTTGGCGTGATGGCATCCTGGGCCTGCGGCTTGAACACCGCGGCTCCCAGCCCCAGCGCACCCATCAGCCAGACGGCTAAAAAGAGACTGGATGGGTTCGCTGTCCTAATTTCGATTCTGTTCGAAAAGAGTTTCATGGGTCTCAACGTTTATGCCTCCACAATCTCAAAAATCGCCTCCACTTCCACGGCGGCGCCGGTGGGGAGGGCGGCGAAGCCGAGGGCGCTGCGGGCGTGGTAGCCGTCTCCGTCCTTGCCGTAAATCTCGTGGAGCAGATCGCTGGCGCCGTTGATGACGAGGTGTTGGTCGGTGAAGTCGGGAGCGGAGTAAACGCAGCCGAGGAGCTTGATGACCTTGAGCCCGTTGATGGTACCGTGCGCGTTGTGGACGGAGTTGAGAATCTTTTGCGCGCAATCCTTGGCGGCGGCGTAGCCATCCTCGACGGACAAGCCGGCGCCGAGCACGCCGGTGGCGGTGCTGGTGTGGCCGCTGGTGATGAGCAGGTTGCCGCTGCGAATGCAGAGATTCAAGTAACCGGGTTCCTGTTTGGTGAATTCAACGCCCAGTTCCTTCGCCTTGTCCTCGGGATTCATGCGGGAAGGTTGCCGCGCGCCACCTGCCTTGGCAATGAAATTGGCAAACGCCAATTCTCGTAATCACACCCCCTCCCCGTACTCCTAATCGATGATGATTGAGTACGAGTACGATTGATCAATTTCCGCCCGCCTGGAGCTTTTTGAGATCTGGCAGATCGTAGTACCGCAGCGCTCGGGGATGTACGGTGTGTAGATACCGGTTGGCTTGGCGATGGGTGAGGAGGGATTGCCAGTCGGGGGATGGATTTGCAAGGGTGATCTTGGAAATGAGCTTCGGCTCCAGCGCAGCGGCGTGTTGCGCGGCAGTGACGGTTTCGCCATGGGCGATGAGATGGATTGATTTTGTGTAGTGTGCTTGGGCCAGCCAGTGGGCACAGGTGAAGATATCCTCGGTACGCATGGCGAGGAATGAGTGACCGAGGAGGTAGCCGATGTACCAGTCCGCGCCGTAAAAGCGCCAGTTCCGCGTGGCAGTTTCGCCAAGATCCCGAAGGTCTACAGCCAGCACGGGATGCCCGTCTGCCTGTAGCTTGGCGATTTGGGGGAATACGGTTTTGAGGCCGTCAGCGGGGGTGATCAAGATGGGCGTTTGTTTGCCTTGCGGCCAGTAGAGCGCGGGCAGGGAGATGCCGGTTTCGGGTGTAAAAATAAGCGGCTGGGGCAGGCCTTCGCGAAGACGCTCTGTGACTTTGGCTATGGGCAAATCCTTCGGCGCGCGAATGCCGGTGATCGCGCGTAGGCGCTCACGAGTAAGCGGCTTGTGCTGGACGGCGAGTTGCCTGGCGTCAGCCTTAAACCAGTCGAAAATAGACCGAGCATTCTTTAGCCTCAACACTTGTCCATCAGGCGTGGCCCACAGGTCGGCCTCGGCACGCACGGGCACATTTTCCGGTTCGATGATTTCCAGGTGGCGACCCTGCAGCCAGCGCACAAAAAAACGAGCGGCCCCCTCGCGCAGTCGCCGACTGAAACCATGCTTTTCGTTGACCTCAATCAAAGCGATTCGCTCGGGCAGGCCAAATACCGTGTACGCTCGTTGCGCTTGGCGAAAGGCTTCCCATGTTCCCTCGATGGGCACGAAATCCTGTGTGGCGGCCAAAATGAGTGTGGGCTTGGGTGCGCGTGTCAGAATAAAGTCCGGATGATCAAATCCCTCTCGGATCTGCGCGAAGAGATTCTGCTCCGCATCGCCCGGGCCGGGTTTTTCATTCTTACGCCGGTGCGTGGTTATGAAACATCCCGGCGCGGCGGCCACGATGCGATCATCGTACGCCATCAAAAAACTCGTCAAGTTGCCGCCGCCGGAGTTGCCCATGCAACCGAGCCGCTTGGCATCCACCTCCGGCCGGCCGGCGAGATAATCCAGCGCACGCACGGCGTCCCACACCATCCAACGGCCCAGACCGCCACCCAACAAGATCGGCGCCGGCCCCAGCACGGCGTGCTCGCTTGTGGGCCGTAGCGGCAACCGCCCGTCGGCGTTGATCAACTGGCGCCGTTCGCCCTGGCCGATGGGGTCGTAGCACAATACCACAAACCCGTGCCGCGCGAGCAGGCGGTTGGCCTTTTGATATTCCCGGTACGCCTTGCCGTTGGCCGAGTGACCGCACGGATGCAGCACCGCCGGGAACGGCCCCTTGCCCGCGGGCCGGTAGACATTCGCCGTCACGTAAAACCCCGGCCGGCTTTCGAAGAGCACCTTTTCGATGCTGAACCCTTCCTCGCGCAACATGCCCGTTACGCGCGCCTTGAGCGGGGTGCGTGCTGGCATTTCACCCAGCGCCCGTCGCAGGAAAATCTTTCGCTTCCCCTGATAGGCCGCTAGCGCCGCGGGGCTTTGCAATGCCTCCTCCAGTTCCTTCAGCCGCGCATCCATCGCCGCGTGCACCTGCTGGCGCAGATAGGCGCGCATCATTTGCTGCTCCTTGTCCGCGTTGAAATCCTTGGGCAATACCCGCAGCTCAGCCCGCGCATCAACGATCAACAGGCTGAACAATAACAGTAAACGGAACATGCCCGCAGTGTGGCGAGGCCATGGAATGGGCGCAACTATTTCGCCAAGCTGTAGCAGCGGATTTCCTTGTCGTTGCGTAGATACACGCTGCGGTTGGCGAAGGCGGGGTGGGACCAGACAAGGCGACGGCGGCCGACCTGGTGGGTGGGCTCGATCAGTCGGGCGCGGCTGATCTCCTCGTAACCCTTGGGGCTGAGGCGTGCGATGATCAGTTCGCCGAAATCGGTGGCCAGAAAAAAGCGGTCCGCCTGCCGCACGGTGAACACGTTGCCCCAGCTGGCCGGGCGTTCGCCGCCGGAAGGAGCGAAGGTGCTCCATGTCCATTCGCCATCGGAAAGACGCGCGCAAGTGTAGCGGCCGCCATTGCCGCAGGCGTACAGGTGGCCGTCGGCAAGGAAGGCGGTGTTATGCACGCCACCCACCCCGCGCCGGGTATTGCCGCGCCAAGCGAGCTTGGCCGATTGGCCGTCGGCTGCCACATCAATCGCCGCGGACACATTGTTGAAGCTCATTACAAATAACCGGTTACCCTCCGCCACCGGGTGGCCGATGGACATTCCGAAGGTGGGCTTCACTGGCACGCTCCAGTAACGCTTGCCGGTTTGCGGGTTGAGCGCCTCCACGGCGTCTCCGTGCCAGATGATCAACTGCCGCCGGCAGCCCAGCGTGTGGATGATCGGCGGGCAATAGCCCGGCTGCCGACTGGTCAGCGCCCGCCACAGTTCCTTGCCCGTACGTTTGTCAAACGCCACGCACGTGGTGCCTCGGCCGCCCACCACGCAAATCAGCCGGTCGCCATCCACCAACGGATGCGCCGCGGTGCCCCATTCCGGAATGGCCAGCCCATAGGCTTGTTTAAAATCCTTATGCCAAATCGTTTGGCCATCCTTGGCAGCAAAACAAAAAAGATGCCCCTCGGCGCCCAGCGCATACACGTGGCCATCCTCTACTGTGGGCGTGGCACGCGGGCCGATGGCATAGGTGGCCACCGTCGTGTACGGACAATCCCACTCGCGCGTCCATAACACGCGTCCAGTCGCTTCCTCCAAGCATACCAACCGTTCCTTACCGGGAAATAATTTGCGAAGAAAATTCGGATTGCGCGGAGTCGGTCCCTCATGCAGCACCTTGGCCTTGGCCGGATCAATCGGGGTTGCCACGCGGTCCATCACAAATACCCGGCCATTGGCTACCGCCGGCCCTGAATACCCGCCGCCCAAGGGAGCCTTCCACCGTAGCTTCGGCCCGTTCTTCGGAAATTTTTCGAGAATGCCATCTTCACGCCACACCGCATCCCGCTGCGGTCCCAGCCATTGGGGCCAATCGGCTGCGTGCAACACGTTGCTTGAGATCAAACCCAAAAGAAGCCAGCGCATGCGGCCAGTGTGACCGGTGAACGCGACAGGCCAAGCCTCATTTTCCACGCATGGAAGGGGTTGTGCTGGAGCGGGGGAATTTGTAGAATCGGCGAACGCAAGCCCACTTCCCGACGCGCTGGGCTTGTGAGCGGATGAGATATGCCGAAGGAATTGTCGCGTGATGAATTTGCCGCCCTGCCGTTGGCGGAACAGATCAAGACGCTCGGCCGCGAGTTGAAACGCGGTGACGCGCGTAAGTTGCTGGAGCTTTCGGCGACCCTCCGTGACCACGCGCCGTTGTCGTGGCTGTCGGCGGAGCTATTAGCGAAAGGATGGCTGGGAGAGCCGGCCAACCGCGAGTGGTTCGCGACGTTTTTGGTCAAGGAGGAGGAGACGGCTGTCGACAAAGTGGTGAAGGCGCTGGCGGCGAAAGCGCGCGAGGCGTTGCTGGCCAAAAAGAAATCGGCCGGCCCCATGCACACGGATTTCTCCGCGACGCTGGTGGCGGCGTTGCAGGTGGTGCCCATCGCGCATTTGTCGTCGCTCTGCCTTTTGGACCGGGCATTAAAGCATAATTTCCCGGATGCCCGCACACAGCACGTGGCCGATACGCGGGCGCTGTGCGTT
>PBLV01000036.1 GCA_002721895.1 Verrucomicrobiales bacterium | reverse complement strand
CGGGCAAGGTGAAAAGCATGATGCCGTGGCGCCGCGCCTGCACGCGCGCGACGGGCAGCATCGACAGCGTCTTTTTCCGCGCCAGCGGCGGCACCGTGCGCATGGACGTGGCCAGCAACACCGCCCAGCACATCGCCCCCATGCGGCCCCCGTGCCAGGACGGCGTGATCATTTCCGACGGCCACCTCTTCTGGGGCCCGTGGATGTGCGGCTGCCAGCTCTCGCTTTACGGCCACATCAGCCTGGCCGGCGCGGGCGACCAGCTCGCCAGCCCCGGCAGCGCCCGTCCGCAGCACGAGCCCGGCGAGGGCGACATTAAAAACGTTAACCAGCTCAAGAAGGTCCAGGGCGGCTGGGCCGTTTACCAAGGCAACAACCAGCGCACCGCCACCACCGCGCAGCCGCTGCCCGCGGGCGTGCAGCCGCAGTGGCGCTTCCAGTCCCCCAGCGGCGCAATGCCCACCGCGCCGGTCACCGCCGGCGGGCTCACGTTCATCGCCGACCGCAGCGGCGTCATCCGCGCCTTTGACAAGGACGGCAAGGTGAAGTGGGAACAGTACACTGGCGGCGCGATCTATTTCCCGCCCGCCATCGCGCATGACCGCGTGTACACCGGCAGCGCCGACGGCCGCGTGTACCGCCACGAGGCCGCCACCGGGCGCAAGCTGTGGAGCTACCGCGTCGCGCCCACCGAGCGCTGGATCGCCGTCTTCGGCAAGCTCATCTCCACGTGGCCCGTCGCCGGCGGCGTGCTGGTGGAGGACGGCACCGTCTACGCCGCCGCGGGCATCGCGCACTACGACGGCACGCACGTCGTTGCGCTGGACGCCCTCACCGGCAAGCTCAAGTGGCACAACGACGCCAGCGGCGCCATCAACGAGAAGGTGAACAGCGGCGTGAGCATGCAGGGCAGCATGTTCCTGCAGGACGGCAAGCTGTGCTTTCTGGGCGGCGGCGTGCAGGAGGTGGCGCAGTTCGACCTCAAGGACGGCAAGTGCCTGAACGAGCCCATCGAGAACGTGCGCGCCGGATACAGAACTGCGTTTTATCCCTACTACCCCGAGTACGGCAACTACGTTTCACTCGACCACCAGCTGCCCGACGGCCGCTCGCTGGCCTTCGACGCCAGCTACGAGGGCAACCGCTTCAACTGGCTGACGCTGCTCGCCCCGCTGCCGCCCGGCGTCGCCAAGCTCCCCAAGGACCGCGCCCGATGGAACCAGCGCCGCGGCTTTGCCCAGCAGCGCAAGGTGCTGTGGAACGACAAGCAGTCCCGCCGTTTCGCCAGCTTCATCGTCGGCAAGAAAACCATCATCGCCGCCGGCGACGTCGGCAACGACCAGAAGATCCCCTTCCTCGCCTCGATCGACCTCGAGACCGGCAAGAACAACTGGGTCCACCGCCTCCCCGCCCAGCCGATCAAGGGCGGCGCCTCCATCGACAGCCTCGGCCGCATCCTCGTGACCTTGGCCGACGGGACGGCGGTCTGCTTCGAGAAGAAGTGAATTGGGTGGACGGTTCCCAACAAGCGATGAATGCCCCCAAACTGGACGCGCCAATTGTTTTGGCGCACGGAATGTTGGGTTTGATGCAAGGTTTGTTTGGCGGCGGCCGAATCGAGAATTATTTTCATGGAATCCCTGACTGGCTGCGGGCCACGGGCAATGAGGTAATCGTCACGGAAGTTCCGGGTATCGGGTCAATCACGCGAAAGGCGGAAGCTCTACGGAAGGGTATTCTGACCGCAACGAAAGTGCCGACGCATGTGATCGGTCACAGTCAAGGCGGGCTCGACGCACGGCACATGGTGACGCACTTGGGGACGGCGGACCGTGTGATCTCCCTGACGACCATTGCCTCACCTCATCGCGGATCACCCATCGCGGACTGGGGAGTGGCGACGGCCGATGCAACGGGGGTGCTTCAAATGATGGACGCCAGCCCGCTGGACACAGAGGCATTCCATGACTTGGGCTCGGCGCGCATGGCAGAATTCAACCGGCAAACACCGAACGTGAAAGAGGTGCGCTATCGTTCCATCGTAGGCGAATGCCCGCGCGAACAGATGCTGCCAACCCTTCGGTTGTGCCACGATCATATCGTGAAAATAGAGGGACCAAACGATGGGTTGGTTTCAACCGTCTCGGCGCACTGGGGGGAGGATTGTACAGTGTGGCAGGCGGATCATTCCCGCCAAATCGGCTGGTTTAGTGACGGGGATTTCGATTGGAAACAGCATTGGGCCACCCTACTGAATAATTTGGCGGACTGATGCCTCGCGGACTCTATTGGGGTTGATTTCGACGGGGTGTGATTTACGATCGGTCGCGTTGTCCCACGTCATCGGATCGGGTAAGTCTGTTGATGGGATATTTGTTTCAATGCGTCAGATAAAAATCATGTCAGCCAGACCCTCACCCCTCATCATTGCGTTATCCATTTTTGCATCCAGTTTAATTCTCCCCGCCGGGCCGGCCCCGGGCGGACCAGCCTTGCGGGGATCCATTGTGGAAGATCGCGCGGCACGCAAACTGATTCAGGCCGGCGACCTCCGTTATGATGCCGGCGAAATGGAAAAAGCCGTGGAGATTTGGCAATCGGTCATTGAGCGGTATCCACGCAGCCGCGTGCGCTATGAGGCCCACATGAAACTGGGAGAACATTTTCTCAACCGCAAAAACGCGTATGACAAGGCACGGGCGAGCTTTGAGGCGGTGGCGAACGAGGAAAACCGCGACGAGGACATGCGGGCAATGGCTATCCTCAAAACAGGGGTTTGTTTTTTCGAGGGGCGTCATTATGGCCAGTGCTTCAAGGTCATGCGGCGGGTCATCGAGGAATTCCCCGTCTCCCAGCACGTAAACGAAGCTTACTACTACATAGGCCTCGGACATTTCCGCCAAGGACACTATGGACGCGCGATTGCCGCCTTGGAAAAGGTCGGCACGGCGGTGGGCGACAAGGATACCAACGCGGAAAAGCTGGAGGCCGGCAAGCGGTTTTTCGTGAAAATTGAGGATGCGGATCTGGCGATTCTGGAAAAGGACGAATCGGTAAAGGTAACCTTGAAAACCTCCGAGGGCGACGAGGAGCAGGTGGACTGCATCCCCATTGGGCGCAATGTGCGCGTGGTCTTGGGAAGCGTTCCCACGCGGCTGGGCAAGCCACGCAAAGGCAATGGCATCCTGGAAGTCACTGGCACGGCCAAGGTACAGGTGCATTACACGGACGCTCACACGGCCGACCGCCAGTTTGACACACGGCGCGAAAAGCAGGTGGTGGTGGTGGGCAACGCGATGGTTCAGGTGATGGACGGCGCGTTTTCCGAGGCGCTGCAGGGCGTGGTTCTGGGCAAGGAGGCCAACCTGCAGGTCAGCGATGCCGACCGGGATGTGAGCGATGGCGCGGATATCCTTCAGGTGCGCGTGGAGGTGTTGCGGCGCAAGACGGCGCTGGAGATCGAGGAGGAAAAAGCCAAGCTCATCGCCGAGGGCAAGCTGCAACCCGACACACCGGGGGAACAGCCGGAAGCACCTGCAATCTCTGGCGTGACATTGCAACCGGAGGAACCGGAGATCGACCCCTTCAAGGTCATTGACACGGTGAGCATCAATCTCAAAGAGGCAGTTCTGCCCAAGACCAACCAGATCATCAACCGACCCGCGGACGAGAAAAACAATCCCGAGGAAAGCCCCGAAGCGCCGACAGAAATCGATCCACAACCAAGAGCTGAAGACAATCCAGCCGCGCCCCAGCCGGAGCAGCCAACCGCCAAGCCGGTGGAAGAGGTTGACGATGGCACCATCCACTCAGGCGTGTTCCGAGGCACAATTCCCGTGGACCAAACTGACGAGGTCGTGCCCAACGACGCCAAGCTCCAAGCCATGCCCGGCGATTTCGTGCGCGTAAATTACCTCGACCAGCTCAACATCAGCCCCGGCCCGCGCGCCCTCGCCACCCGGGCCAAATGCGTGGAGGGCAACTTGGGCGGCGTGCGCGTCACCCGCACGGAAATCACCGATGCGGAACTGGAACTCAAAACCAAGCTCAAGACCGCCAGCGCCCTGACCCACATCGGCACCCAATACAGGGAATTTGGCCTCGATGAAAAAGCCCAGCTAAAATACAAGGAAGCACTGGGCGTCTGTGAAGAGATTGTTGATGACGCCCGCAAGTTGGGCGGCGGGATTCTGGAGGAAACCTACGTACAGCTCTGGAAGATCTATTTTGCGATGGACCAGTTGAATCTCGCGGCCGCCATGAGCCTGCGTCTTCAGCGTGAATTCCCGGAGAGCGTTTATCTCGACGAGGCCATTCTCGCCCAAGCGCGCGTCGCGCAGAAGGGCGGCGACTACCAGCGCGCCATCGCGCTGTTCAACAACCTCACGCGCCTGACCAAGAGCCAGCTTCGCGGCGAGGGCCAGTATGGCATTGGTGAATGTTACGAGGAAATGGCCAAGGCGGCCACCGGCAACAACCAACAGATGTTTGAGCGCGCTTTTCAGGCTTACAAGGCCGTGTTTGACCAGTTTCCTGAAAGCGGCCGCGTGGGCGACGCAGTCGCGAAAATGGCGAGCTTTTATTACCAGAAAAAGGACTACGCCCGGGCCGTGGACGTTTTCGAGAAGGTTCTCTCCGACCATCCGGACGCAAACTTCCTGGACGTAATCCTCTTCAACTACGGCCGCTGCCTCTACCGCATGAACCGGCGCGCCGAGGCCCGCAAGCGGTTTGACCAGATGATCGACGAATTCCCCGAGAGCCAACTGGCCCCCGAGGCCAAGCGCATCAGCCAGGCCCTTGCCAAGGCTGGCTTCTGACACATCACCTCGACCATAATTAAAACAAGATGAAAAAAACACTCCTCCTTTCCCTCCTGCTCCTGCCGCTGTGCGTGCCGGCCGCCGTACCCGCGGCCGAAGTGGACGCCAAGGCCAAGGCTCTCGAGGCCGAGTTGAGCAAGGCCCTCGATACCTCCCCCCAAGGCGCCAAGGCCATGATCGAGCTTGTGAACCTCTACCATGAACACGGCCGGGTCTTTGGCCTTGTGCGCGTGGGCGAACGGTTCGCCAAGGCACAATCCACCAATACGCAACACCGCGCCATCATGCTCAAGCTGCTCGACGGTCTGGAAGTCATGGCGCGCTGGGATGACTTCATCACTTACGCCCGCGAATACCTCTCGCGCTACCCGGACTCCACCGAGGCCATCGACGTTGTCCAACGCCTCGGCGATGCCCTCGTGCTCAACAATAAACGCATCGAAGCCGCCGACGCCTATCGCGCACTGTGGCTGCACAAGCCCATCGCCGCCAACCGCGTAGCCGGCCAGCGCGCCAGCGAACTCTATGTGCATACCGGAAACGGCCGCATCCGCATCCGCACCGCGGAAATGGCCGAAAGCCTCCTAGAGAAACTGCCCCCCAGCGAATTCACCCTGCGCGCCGGCCTGCGTGCGGTTGAGCAATACCGCGCCAACAGCCGCTGGGCGGAAGCCAATGTCGCCGCACAAAAGATGTTTAAAAAAGGCCTGCCCCTCACCCGCCGCATGCAGCACCATCTGCATGAACTCATGGCCGCCAGCTATGCCTCCCAAAGCCAATGGGCCAACGCCGTGGCCAGCCTCAAGCAGGCCCGCAGTCTGGGCGACAGCGCGGAACTGCATGGCCGACAAATCGCCTACATGTACAACGCCGGCCTCAAGGCCGCCCAGATTGAGCCGGAAGTACGGGCCTTGGCCGGCCGCCACCCAAATTCACGTGAACGCTGGTCGACCTACTACTACGTGGGCCATGCCCACAATCGCGAGGGCAACCCGACCCAAGCCGCGCGCTACATCGCCGGTGCCCTTCCCCATGCCGCCAGTGCACATAGACTGGCCAACTACTATGTAAGCTGGCTCCTTGACTCCTCCCTGTCCGCGCGGAATTCCGCGCAAAACTCCGTGACCACCGCGCAAACCAACCTTGAGAATGCGAAGAAGGATGAAGCCGCCAAGCGCGATGCCTTCAACAAGGAATCTGATGCGGACAAGAAGAAAACCGCGCAGACCGCCCTTGCCGCCGCAACTAAGCTGGCGCAACAACGATCCACCGAACTGCAAAATGCTCAGCGCGACCTGACCGCCAAGGCCAACACCGTCAACCAAATGGCCGTCGAAGCCGACCGCACCCTCAATGCCGCGCTCAATCCCACCCGCCAAGCCAAGCGCGAAGGCGACCTGTTGGCCCTCCACTACGCGCGCGCGCGTGCGTTGTACATCGACCGCCTGAAGGACGACGCCAAGGGCCTCACCCATGCCCGGGCCGCCGCCAGAGAAACACATCTCTACAGTTCTCATCAATCGACACTCATTAGTGATCTCTTGGCCCGCCAGCCCGATGGCGGCCAGTTTCGGAATGATGTGGCCATGCTGCTAAAGGAGCGCCGTGACCACATCACGGTGACCTACTACCGCGACTACGTTGGCAACTGGGCCTCCTCCATGCGCCGCGACAAAGTTCATCGCGGCAAAGCCCAGTACATCACTGGCCTGTTGGCTCAGGAAAACCAACGCCCCGAAGTCAACGCCTATCTCAAGAATGGCAGCCCCAACAGCAACGTGAAAAACGCCATCCCGTTGCGCGATCGCGCCCTGGCGAATTTCAGTGCACTAAGCAAGCGCAACCAATTCCACCTTGTCGGCACGCAACGTGGCGCGCTTATCAGCTACGCCAAGCAGCGTGATCCTGAGCGTGCCAAGCAACTCGCCATCCAATTGTTCAAGGCACATCCCCAAGATTACACCGCCGCCAGTTGGACCCTGCAAAGCCACCTCAATGACGAGGACAAGGAGGAGGCCAGAAAATACGCGCAGCAAATCCTAAGACTGCCCCCCATGGCCAAAGGTGAAAATATGGAGCTTGCGCGCGACTTGATGGGCGCGGCGGAACGCAATGAAGACGCCGCGCTGGCGGTGCAGGTTTACCAATGGCTTATCCGCGGCAAAGTGCGCCCCATTTATGGAGACTACATCGGAGATGTCCTCTTCAAGCTCGGTCGCAGGAATGAAGCCTTGGGCTGGTGGCAGCGCGTTGCCGAGGCCCCCACCGAAAACCGCAACGAGGGGCGCACCTGCGCGGAACGATTTCTTCGCTTTGGCGGCAACCCACCAGCCCCCATGCGGGAGTTGATCGATTTCCGCTGGCCGGAAATGAGGGTGCGTATTGCCGCCTACAAGGCAACGGATGTCCTTCGGCTGCAGGGCAACGTGAAGGTCTTTGCCGAGGCGGTGAAGAAGATTGAAACTCAATCGGCCGGCATCCCCTTTGCCAACGAGGATTGGCGCAACTTTGCATCCCCTTGGCGTGATTTTGCCTATAGCAACAAGACCTACATCGAGAGCGATAACCCCACCTACAAGGACTGGAAGGAACTGGACGACGACGCGAAACTGGAGGTCTTCCGTGTCGTGCGCGACCTTCGTGGACGCGATTCCTCAGCCTGGGCCGCGGGCGACCTGTTGGCGGCTGGGGCCACGGACGAAGAGCCGACCATGGAACGTCTGCTCCGCCTCGTGCGCGTGACCAAGACCACTCACAACGATCACTCCCGCTGGAACACGTTCCGCAGCTACGCGCAAAAGGCATTCGAGGCCAAGCGCTACGTGGAAAGCGCCACCCTTCTCACCGGCATTCTGGCCCACGTGACCAACGTTCCGAAAGAGGAGAAGGATGCCGGTCGCGGCGCGGTACTGCGCGCGCATTCACGCATGGGCGCGGTGGGTCTGACAATTGACGAGGACAGCCCCATGGCTCCCCTGCTCCAAGCTGCGCTGTATCTGCGCTTGGGCGACAAGGCCAAGGCCCTGGAGATGTATCAGGACAACGCCGCGCTCTTTATGGAACACCGTGACAATCTTCCGCCGGACTTGATTCAGTTTGTCTGCAACCACCTCATGGCCGCCGGGGGCGAGGACAATCTTCTGGCCGTGGAGGACACACTGCGCAGCTGGCTGGTGAAATACACCGACCCCGACAAGCCGGAGGGCAAGGAACAAAGCATCGATGCCAAGGCGGGGATGCAGCTGTTGCTGGCCAAGAGCTATTTCAAGGGGCAACGCTACGACGTGGCCCGTGCGGAGTATTCCACCGTGACCAACCGCTACACGGGCACCCCTCACGCCATCGACGCGCGGTTTGGCATTGGCGAGACTTACATGGCGCAAAAGGTCTTCGATCAGGCAGCCATGATCTTTAAGAGTCTCGAGGAAAACCCTGACCTGCGCATCTCGGTGCGGGCGGAATTCCTGACCGGCGTGCTGGCTTTCCGACAGGAACAACACGACGAGGCACGCGAAAAATTCCAGCATATTTTGGAGCGCGTCCCGGACGTGGAGCTGGCCAACCAGACTCTTTACAGTCTGTCCGAGATTTATGGGCTGGAGCAACGCTATCTCCAGCAGCTCAACCTCTTGCGGACTGTCGGCCGACTCGGCCAGCACAGCAAGCGCCTACACACGCCGGGCAACGCACTCTCCATTGTCGTTCACGATCGCGATCTGGGGGTCAGCCGGGGACAGGCGCGAATCCCCGTGATGGTCACCACCAAACCAGGAGGCGACAAGGAACTCGTGTATCTCCGCAGTTCAGCGGGTGCGGGCAAAGGACTTTTCCGCGGTGAAATCGACACCACACTGGCCAATGTCGCGCCGGGTGACGGCGTGCTGCAGTTGTCGGGGCGGGACGTGATCGAGAGCGATTACCCGGAGGAGTTTAAAAAGCAATTTCGGACCGTGCCACTTTCGGACGTGGAAATCCGCATTGCAGCGGATGGTGAATTTGCGGTGGCCAGCAGCGAGATCATTGATCAGGAAAAGGAGACCCTTACCGAACGGCTGCAGCGGGAGCAACGCGAACAGGACGACGCCGATCAGCGCGTATCACAAGGACGCCCGGCCAACCAAGTCAAGCCGGGCAACCGCATCTTCCTCCGAGTCAAGGATCCAGACCGCGACTTGGGCGATGACCTGGACAAGGTGCTGGTGACCCTGCGCGCGGACAGCGGGGATGCCGTACAGGTGGAGTTGGAGGAGACCGGTTCGCACACGGGCGAATTCAAGGCCACGATTCCAACCGCGGAATTGCCGGCCGGCGCGGCGGCAACCGATAGCGCCATCGACCACAACCCACTGATGGCCATTGACCATAGCCGCGAGAGCTATTGGCAAAGTGAACCGGATGGCCAAACCCCCAAGGCATTGACGGTTGACATGAAGCAGGTGTACGGCATCACGCGGCTGCGCATGTCGACGCCCAACGCGGTGGAGAATGCGCCAGTGCGGGCAACGGTGCTGGGGAGTCATGATGGAGTTTTCTGGTTCCAATTGGCAGCCAACCCAGGCATCCCCACCGCGGATTCAGTGGCGGAGGAAGTGGGTGCCATGAAACAACGCGTCTTCAAGGGTGACCACACGGGTTACACGACTTGGCGCCAGATTGCGGACCTCGCCCGAACCGGGACAGCCCTCAGTGAAGAAGAGGTTACTGTGCTGGAGTGGAGCCTTTCCGAGGAAAAAGATGATGAGCCGGGCGTGGAGAATCCGGAGGCAGCAGAGGCGCACTCGGTCCTGTGGCACGGCAAACTGGTTCAAAGGAAGGCGGGCGCATTGCGATTGGATGTAACGGGCGACCTGGTGGCAGTTGCCGTGAATGGCCGCCTCGAACTGGCGCCCGCCGCGGCGGCTGCGCGCAGGCCCGTTGATGTTTGGTTGAACCCGGGCATCCACGAGATCGCCGTGTTTGCAGCGGTGAAACAGGCTAAGAACGGTGTGTCGGCCCAGCGCGCACGTTCCAACCCAAACATCAGCAATCCTAAGCCCGTTTCGTTCACGGAGGAGGATTTTGACCTCGACGGAGCCGCTGAATTCTTCGGCGCGGAGCCAGCCATTAAAGAGAAGACCGCCCAGCCCATAGCGTCTGCGAACGATGAGTTTTCCTTCAATAAGAAAACGGAGAAATTTGGCATCGTCGAGGGACTGAAGCCCGAGGCCGAGGTGGTGGGCTACTGGCAGGCGCTGGAAGACACACTGCAGTGGAAGTTCAACGCCACTACACCGGGCGTTTATAATGTCTGGATGGAACTGGCGCATCAGGGCGGCGGCTCCAGTTACCGGATGACGTTTGGCGATCAGGTTATCGAGGCGGCCACGCCGAACACTGGCGCTTGGAGTACCTACCGAAAAATCCGGATTGGCGCAGTTCACATTGAAGAAGCGGGAGAAAAGACGCTGGCGATTGCGCCGGTGGAAATCGCAAACTCAGGCCTGATGAACCTTGCGGGAATTGAGCTTCGCCCCTCCAAGGGTGAAAACGTGATCCTACGCGATCGCAGTTGGGAATTTTTCTTTCCCGAAACGCCCATGCGCTATGTCCAATTCCAGGTTCATGAGTACTTGGGCGACTCGGTGGCGGTCAATCACGTTGAGCTGCGCGGCCCGGAGGCGGCACCCATCCCAACTCAGGAAGATGTCAGCAAGCTCGCAACCAACGATATTCTTGAGATCGCCGGTGGCGACACGGTGAACGCATCGTACACGGATGAAACCGCTGTGGCCGTGAACGGAGGCAGCCGCCTCCTGACGGCGCAACTTCAGGCCACCTATTACAATGCCAAGGTGGAGCCCATCTCGTTCGACTTCACCCGGACCGGCGGCGGGCAGGTGCAACAAACACGCAAGGAACTGCTGCGTGTGGATCCTGGCGAACGGGTGACCTTTGAGGTGGTCGATTACGACATGGACCAAACCGATGCCCGTGACAAGGTGCCTGTCAGCATTTGGCTCAATGGGCAAAAGTGGAAAGATCTTGAAGCCGTGGAGACGGAGGAATACTCCGGCACATTCCGCGTGGAGGTGGACACCGCCGAGGCCCCGGCGGATGGCAAGCTGGTGATCCAGCGTGGCGACACGATCATCTGCCGATACACAGACAAGCAAAATACCTTTCCCGGCAACACCGTGGACCGGGAGGGGCAGGTCTTCGCGAATGAACCGACCGAGGGCCGCCTGCGGATCGTTGAGACGCGCCTCATCCAGCCGCCGATCGGCAGCGATGCGCCGCCGCGCACCGAATACCTGCCCGAGTCCGAAGAGCCGCTGGCCGCCGATCATCAGGCACGGGTGAATTACTTTGCCCCCCTGACCGTGGAGGTGATCGATCCCGACGCCGCCAAGGACGGCCTCTCGACCGTAAAAGTGATTTTAAACGCGGGAACCACCAACGCGGTGGAAGTCACCTGCCAACTCTCCACGCAGTTTGGCGACTTTAGCAATCTGGACACAACCCAGGCCAACCAAGCTCTGCTCTTGGGCCGTTTCATCGGCCAGGTGCGCATGCAACTGGGCGGCGAGGGCAGCCCCACCACCATTCCACGCGCGCTGGGTGACAACATGAGCCTTGTCGGGCGCGTCCGTGTGGCGGGCACGGAGGAGGATGAGAATGAACCAAACAGCAATCTGGTTCACACCGTCCTGAACGTAAACGGCAAATCCACGCTAAACGCCGCTTATGAGGATGCATTGAGGCCCGGGGGCACGCCACAAAAGTTGGCCGCAAGAGGCCGGCTGGTGACGGATGGCACCATGGCCATCACCGAGGAGGACTACAAGGAGCCACTGGAACTGCTGCACGTTGGTGAAAAACTCTATGTGATTGTCAACGACCCGGACCTAGACATTTCCGATGAACGCGACGCGGCCGAGATCACCATCCAGAGTGAATCCGGCGAACTGGAGACAGTGAAGATTGAGGAAACCCTGAGCCACAGTGGTGTATTCACCGGCTCGATGGATTTAAAGGCGCGCGAAAAACCGGAGCCCGGGAATTTTGACCCAGCCGAGATGAAGATTGAATGCTTCTTTGGCGACAAGCTGAGCATCGGCTACACCGACAACGCGGCCGGCACCCTGGAGGGCAATGCCACCCTGCGTGCCGAGATACCCGTGGCGATCGGAACAGACGGCTTGGTCTCCGCCTTCAGCAAGATATTTGGCAACCAACAACTGGCCGTCCAGACACAGTTCCACATTGCGGAGAGTTACTTCGAGCTCTTCAAGAACAACCTTGCGCTCGAACGCAAGGATGAATCTCAGAAGGCACTGCGCGCGGGCCGCCGAATGCTAAAGGAAATCATGGTGGATTATCCCGACCCCAAGTATCTCCCACGCATCGCCTATCTCAGCGGGCAATTTTCGCAGGAGTTGAAGGACTGGAACGAGGCCGCCAACAGTTACGCGTTGATCGTGCGCCAATACCCCAACCACACGCTCGCCGCGGATGCGCAATACAAGCTGGCACAGTGCTATGAGGAAGCGGAGGATTTCGACCGCGCGCTAGAGGAATACGTCACCCTCGCCGCCACTCACCCCAAGAGCCCGCTGATCCCCAAGACCATGATTCGCATCAACGAGTATTTCTACAAGCGCGAGAACTACAAGATCGCCGCCAAGGTGGCCGAAAAGTTCATGGACCGGTTCAGTGACCACGAGGCCGCGCCCAAAATGGGATTCCGCTGGGGCCAGTGCCACTACAAGAACGAAGCCTACGCCAAGGCGGCCGAGGTCTTTGACCTGTTCGTCAAGAAATTCCCGGACGACTCCTTGTCCGCTCAATCCATCTTCTGGGCCGGAGAAAGCTGGCGCATGGCCAACAACGTGCCACAGGCGTTCCGCCGTTACAACCGCTGCCGCTGGGACTTCCCCGAGAGCGAGGCCGCCCAGTTCGCCCGCGGCCGACTGGCCCTGCCGGAGATGCTCCGGCAATTCGAGGCCGAAGCCAACTCGGTGGACAATGACAATTGACCCGGCCTGCCCCACCCTCCAAGGTTTGCCCGATCTGATTCTTAAATGAAGCTGTTGCTCATCCCTCTCACCTGTCTCGCCTTGGCCATCACTGGCTGGGCCGCCAACCCGCCCGTTCCCCTCAAGGGCCCGGAGGCAAACGCCACCAGCGACGCCAATGCAACCGGAGACAACAACAACACTGATGATCCTGACGACGAACCACCCACTGACGAAAGCGCCGAACCCGCGCCCCAACCAACCTGGTTAGACAAACTCAAGGGCAAAGGTCCCATTGGACTGCTCATCACAGGCGGCTGGTTCATGTTACCCATCCTGCTGCTCGCCATTCTGGCGCTGGCCGTCATCATCGAGCGTTGGCGATCCCTGAAAATGCTGAACACCGACAACGAGACCCTGCGCCAATCCGTATTGGACGACCTTACCAACGACCGCCCCGAGGAAGCTCTGGCCCGCTGCGACAACGAGCGCGGCCCGGTCGCCGCCGTGCTCGCCAACGGCATGCGCAAATACATCGTCCTCCGCAAGCTTGGTTACGACCCCGGCCGCCTGGAGGAACAAGTCGTCAAGAGCATGGAAAACTACGGCGTCCATATCGTTGCCGCCTTGGAGCGGCATCTGGCCATCCTCGCCATCATCTCCAGTGTCGCCCCCATGCTCGGCTTCCTTGGCACCGTGGCCGGCATGATCGAGTCGTTCAATGACATCGTGCAAAACGTCGAGAACGGCACCAGCAAGAACATCGTCACCGACGCTGCCAACGGCATCCGGGTTGCCCTGCTCACCACCTGCTTCGGGCTGATGGTTGGCATCCCCGCCTTCATGGCTTTCAACTATTTCTCCAACGTCATCAATACCTTCGTGCTTGAGGTGGAGGAATCCGCCACCCAGTTGATGGAAGCCGTCACCCTGCAACTCACCCTTGATCAGGCCGACACGAACGAACGCCGCGAATAGCAGTGAAACTCCGCCGCCAAGCCTTGCTCACCGAGCCCCCTGCAAGCGCCACCAGCGACATCGCTTTTATTCTCATCATTTTCTTTCTCGTTTGTGCCTCCATCCAGGAGGACGATGGACGCCCACAGGAAATCCCCAACTCCGACAAGGAACGCCAATCCAAGAACCCCATCCGCGTCGGATTGGAGCGTGACCACATCAAACTTAACGGCGAAGTCATGGCCATGCAGGTATTCGAGAAAAAACTGGCCACCCTCCTCGATCAAAAGGTCAACGAAGCCGAGAAAACCGTTGCCGTCCGCTGCGGCCCCACCGTCCCCTACGGGCGCTGGATGGAAGTCACCGCCCTGATTGAGGATTCCGGCGGAACCATCACCCTCATGCGCAAGGTCCAATGATCCTTCAGCGACGCAAGATGAACGCCGAGGTGCCATCCATGGCCATGGGTGACATAGCCTTTCTGCTGCTCATTTTTTTTATCATCCTCGCGCGGGTTACCGACGACAGCCACGTGAAGGTCAATAAGGCCTCCGGCGAGGAACTGGAGAAACCCAAGAGCAAGCGCGTCAGCGTAGCCATTGACACCAATCAAATCACCTACCTCAATGGCGTACGCATCAATCCTGACACGATCACCGCGGCTCTGTACCAGCCCGATGCGCCCCCCGGTCAGCAGGGCCTCCTCGGCGAACTGCCACCCGGCCAGCGCACCGTGCTTTTAAAGATAGACAAGGACACCCCCGCATACCTGTTCGAACCCGTCATCGAGGCCGTCAGCAAGGCCGGCGGCGAACTGCACCATGTCCTGGAGGAGAAAAAATGATCAACCGGCCCGTGCCGGCCGTCCAACCCTACGCGAACATGCAACTATACGTTTTAAAGAACAACGAAAAGCTTGGCCCCTTGGAGCTGGAGGAAGTTCGCAACCTTCTCGCCACCGGCAGCCTGAACCCCGCCGATCAGGCATGGCATGAGGGCGCCGAGAACTGGGCGCCCCTCTCGGACATTCCCGGTGCCATGAAAAAATCCAAGGGCGCCAAGGCGGATGTCAGGAAACCCCGCGCCTCCGAGCCCGCGCAACCCATGTCCAGCGTGGCCCGTGACGTTAAAAACCTGAAGGCCAACACCTCCACCACTACTGCCGAGATTCGGGCGTTTCTGGCGGAGATGCAGGGCAAATCCCCACGCGAAATGCTGGGTGTCATCGCCCAGAGCAGCCTTGTCTCCAGCCTCGCACTGTCCACCGTCATTATCACCCTTTTGCTGGCTGGCTTCACCGGCCTTGCCTTCGCCATCGGGGATGATCCATCGCCGCCGTCAATCAAGGCGAAAAAACAAGAACCCCAACCCGAGCCCAACCCAAAGGCCGGCGCCAAGGCTCCACCCAAGATGGATACCCGCACCCTCGAGGAAAAGGCCGCCAAGGCCATGGGCGTCGACAAGGCAAAGAAAGGGCAACCCAAGGAAGTTAACCCCTTCGGCAGCAAGCCCGGCGGCGACGACATCCTCGGCGAAATAGACAATTAGTTTTTCATGTGCGCATGAAACACTTACCCCGCATTTGCGCGTTGATCCTGATAGTCGGGTTTTTCCTGCCCTGCTTGCCCAGTGGCATCAGCGGGGTGTCCCTTGTGGAGGGAGGCATCATGCTGGCGGATATATCGCCTGAAGCCTTGGAGGCCATCGAGCACGTGGTTGAAACCATGTTCATGGTCGAAATAGCAGACCTGAAGATCCAAACGGGATTACTTTCACTTTTGCTTCTGGCCACGGCCCTAATTCCCGCCACTGCCCTTGCCGCCCTTGTTTTGGATAGCAAACCCGCCCATGCCGCCTCCGGCTTGGTTTCCATTGTTCTCCTTGCCGCTTGGTCATTCAAGTTTGGGAAACCCATCTTTGACACCCTCGCCTATGGAAGCTGGATTTGCCTAGGATCTGGAATAGCTCAGTTGTTTGTTGCCAGCAAAAGCCGAGAGTTGCCCTTGGGCGACTTTCTGGCCGATGTGGAAAACTTCACGGTCACCTATGCTTCCCAACTATGGGGAATTATGATCGTGCTATTCTGGACATGCCTGATCGCCGACGCCTTGTATACCCGTCACCTGCCCCTTTGGCTGCCAATCACCGCGCTCGTCCTTCAAGTCACTGGCGCCGTGTGTTGGCTTTCCCAATTGCGCGGCAAACTTGAGGCTCGCGGCATTTCCGGTAAAACATCGATCATCGCGATCCCCTTCGCCGTTTCAATGCTCATCACTTGGGGCTATCTCTGGTTTCTCTGGCATCCCGGCGCCGCATTCATCTCCGACACGCTGCTCTGGACGGGCTTCTCCATCGCCTTCGCCGTCGCCCTGCTTGGCCTCGGCACATTCCGAGCCTATGCGCGCCCCCACTGGGGGCGGCGGGAATTCTGGATGATCGCCACCGCCGCCTTCATCCCCACTTGGCAATGGTTCGTCTTCGCCACGGATTTCTTCGCCCTCGAGGGCCTGAGAGTCGCCGTCGCCAAGGGAGGCTTGTTAACTGCCTTCTTCGTCGGGCTCGCCTGGACGATTCACTGGGTAGAGAATCGCTCCCGCGAAATCCAGCTCCTGCGCCGTTCCAGCAACCCCACAGGTCTGGCCCAAGCTTCGCCATTGGACGCCATGAATCGCTCCATCGCTTCCCCGGACAAACGCACCTGGAACCCCCTCGACATGGATGCTTGGTACTACGGCCGCCAACGACAAAAGCTCAAGCAATCCCTCAATGCCTTTGCCAGCTACACCGCCCTTTTCATCGCCATCTTTCTCCTCCTGATGAGCCTGACTGGCTGCCAGGAAATCTATGAACTCCCAGCAGGTGGCGGGGAGCCGGAACTCAAGCAAAAGGTTATCAAGCAAATCATCAAGATCAAGGAGGTGCCCATCGTCAACCCGCTCAGCAACCTCATCCGCCCCGTGCCACCCATTGAGGAGATTTTAAAGAACATGCTTGAGGAAACCATGCACCGCTACGAGGTTGGACAGGGCCAGGGCAAGGGCGCAGGCTTTGCCGGGGGCACAAACAAGGGCAAGGTTCGCTTCATCCGCCTCCGCTATGCCGGGGGCGACTGGGATCAGGATCTGGATTTAAACTCCGACCTGAACATGCTCCTCTGGTACGCCTCCAACACCGGTCAGCCCGCCGCCAAGCTTCCGGAAGTCCGCAGTATCGGGCAACTCCGCAACTTCCCCAAGATGAAGAGCCCGCCACTCGTTTACATGACCGGCGAACGTGGCATCTCCATCTCCAGCTCTGAAGTCGAAACCCTGCGCGAATACTTGGTCGACAAACACGGCATGCTTTTAGCTGACAATGGCGGCAGTATCACGTGGCACAATGCGTTCATGAATCTTATGGAGCGCCACGTGCTGCCCAACGTCAAAAAACGCAGAATACCCATCGATCATCCCGTACACAGCGGACTCGCGGCCGTTCCAATGCCCTTCCCCCACGATGGCGGGAAAGGCGTCGTTTACGGGTGGACTATTGAAAACCGCATCGCGGTATACTATCATCCTGGAGATATCGGTGATGCATGGGCTGATGGACACGCTGGCATATCCCGCCAACACTGGATGGCCTGCTATCGCCTCGGCGGAAACATCATCCTCTACGCACACTCGGAGTACAGCAAATGGTTGCAGACACAAAAACAAAAGGACTGACCCGCGCGCTGGCCGCCGCCAGCCTCGTCTTCACCCTCACCAGCAAGGCCGCCCTCGGCTATTTGGAACAAATCCCTGTCGAGACCTTCGCCAAGATGCGTGAGGTCGAGCGTTACCAGATGCGCATCGCCGAGAAGCTCTACCTGCGCGGCGAGTTCAAGGCAGCCATGAGTGAGTACGAGAAATACCTCACCCTTTATGAGCGCAGCCTCGGAGCTCCCTACGCCCAACTCATGTGGAGCCACTGCCTCGTCAAGCAACGCAAGGTTTACACCGCCATTCGCGAGGGATTCCTGTCGGTCATCGACTACTGGCCCGAGTCCCACGAGGCCGCGCTCGCCGCCTACCTCATTGGCTGGAACTACAAGAACGCCGGCGAACTCCCCAACGCCGAGAAAGCCTATTTGCGGGCAATCAATGACTATGAGTCCCACCACGTTGCGGTGCTTTCCAAGTGGGACCTGACCGAGCTTTACGGCGAACAAAAGAAACAGGTCCAGCGGGTTGCGATCTGGAAAGACCTTTCCTACAAGGTCAAACGCACTAAGGAAAACAGTTCCATTCTCGTCAGTGCCAGCCGCAGCCTTTGCTCCCACCACTTTTACAATGGCGATTTTCCCGAGGGCCTCAAGGCACTGGAAACCTCGTATAAAACGACCTCCCTCGTCTATTACGCCTACATCCACGCTCGCTCCCCCGTGAACACCCTCACCGGCGATCCCAACAAGAAGCCCCTGGGTGAAAAACTCGCCGACCAGGCCATTGCCTTCATCCGTAAACAAGCCCCCGCCACAACCGGCACTGATGACGAGAAAAAACAAATCCGCAAATACTACAGCTACATGGCTGACCTGCACGCCTCCGCCCGGCGTGACCGTGAAGGGCTGCAGACTTGGGAACAACTGGGCAAGATTCTAGGCATGGATGATGGCATCCGCGGCTCCATGGCCGACTGGCACATCGCCCGCAAACGCTTTACCGAAGGCCGCAAGCTCCACGAACAGTTTCAAGACAAGATCAAAGGGTTGGAGAAAATCGCCGACGTTTACGCCGACAAGAGAAAGGATTATCAGCCCGACAAAGCCGTGGACACCTACAACCGCATCATCGGCCTCGATGACAAGGAGAACAAGGGTACTTGGGATGAAAAAATTGCCGCCACTTGGTTCAACGCCAAAAAATGGGACGAAGCCATCGCCGCCTATCAAGTGCTGCTAAAATCCGCTCCAGATAAATTTGGCACCTGGTACCGGCAAATCGGCCTGTGCTACGAGTACAGCAATCGCATTCCCACCGCCATCCAGTCCTACCGGCAATCCGACTATTTCCCAAAAGTATACTTCGACATCGCCCGCTGCCACCGCAAGCTCAAGCAATGGAAGGAAGCCCTTGTCGTCTATCACCAGGCCCGAGCCGACAAGGGTGCCGCCCCTGAGGCTTCCATCCAGATCGGCTTCACCTACGAGGATTCCGGCAGCCGCGAAAATGCCATCAAGTGGTTCCAACAAACCTGCAAGCTCTATCCCAAGAACTCGCAGGCCAGTGTAGCCCACGCCCATTTGCAGAGGGAATACAAGATCAGCATCACCCTCGGCGGTGCCACGGACGACAAATAGCCCCTCGGCTAAAAGTCGGTGAATAACTCCCGCTTGACCCTGCATACCGCCCCCCTAGGCTCAGCATAGGATTTCGGTTAGCTGGTTAATGGGTTGTGCGCCGCGATCCTGCCATCGTGGAGCTTCCCCGGTGGCTTTTTTTACTTCTTGGGACTGCCCTTCTCCGGTGCGGGCCGAGGCAACGGCAGATTCAAGCCCGGCTTGGTCCCAATCGACTGCGAGGTCTTCAGGAACGCCTTCTGCAACTCCAGTTGAATGTGCGGACCCATCTCCTTCATGCACACCCCGATCTTTTTCATCGCCGACTTGCCCACCGGCGTGCTGTAAAAATCCGCCAGCGCCGATAACTCCTTCGCCGTCAAGTGCCGCACCAGCGAGTCCAGCGTCGCCTCCTCCACCGCCTTGAAATCCAGATGGCGCGTCATGTTGTCGATGAACTCTTTACGCTGCCCCGCCGGAAAATTCTGCGCCATGGTGAAGATCATATCCCCCACAAATTCCTCCGGCGGCAGCGCCTTGAGATACCGCGCCGCCTCCTTTTGACGCAACCCCTTGGAATCCGCCTCATCGTCCGCCCATGCCACCACAACCAGACCCACTGCCATAAAAATTCCGAGAGACAACTTCATGCGTTCAATCTAGCACAAGCACACAAATTGAGAAAGCTGTGAGTATAGGTGCTCCCTTAAATCGCCTGAACTAGTACAGGCACTGGTTGTTGCTTGTCTCGGATTTTTCCAATGACAAAAAACGCTAAAAAATGGTGGGCGATGAGGGATTCGAACCCCCGACCAACGGCGTGTAAAGCCGGTGCGCTAGCCACTGCGCCAATCGCCCCACAAAATTCAGGAGCGCCGGCGCTTGAGCAGGTAGGAGGTTTGGCCGTTTTCTTCCCGCTCGGAGAACAGTTCCCAGCCCTCCTCGCCAAGACGGTTCAACTCGGACTCCAATTCCTCCACTTCCGGCGTGATGACCTTGTATTCCCACTGGGCGGAAGCGCGGGGGGTGAGGTAAACCCCGGCATTCACACCGCCATCGGCAATATCGGAAACCTGTCCGGCAACTTGGCGGGCGCGACCGGTGACCATTGCCGTGTCGTCCTTCACGGTCTGCGACATCTCGCGGATGTTCTCGGTGATCTCCACGATGTTGGAGGCGATCTGTCCTTTCACGCTCGATCGCACGGACAATTCCACCCCAGCGGCTTCATCTCCACGCGTTTCACCCGTTTCGTGCGTGACCTTGTTTCCACAGGCACCCGCGATCACGGCGAGTGCCAAGGCAGAAAGGATTCTTGTCGCCTTCATCATGCGCGGTATTGGAGTCCAGTTTGGCTGTTTTTTCAAGGATACAATTGGTTGCGGCCTTTGCCCCGGCCCCGCTAGTAACACAAAACCTGTGTCACCAGACGATTGGTGACAGTGAATACCGCATTGCGCAGGGGCTGCCGGTTGCGGGCATCAATGATGCGTAGGCCCGCGTAAAACCACTTACCATCCTCGATCTTGTCCGGCTGGCCCAAGGACTGCAGTAGCTTGTTCTGGGGCTTGTTGCCAAAGTGATACTCCATGGAGTATCCAACCATATTGGGGGCAAACTGGTACTGCGCGCCCTGATAATAGGCCAACCAAAGCAGGCCCCGGTGGATGCCCGTGGGGGTGTTGGGGTTGATGGTCCCGGCGATCGCATTCGTGACGCCCGCGGGACGGTCCGGGATGGCCCCGATAATGGGAGAGGCATTGGTTGAGGTGGCTGCCGGCTTGGGGGTGGGCGGCTCGGGGTCTGTCAATCCGCCCAAACCAAAGTTCCCGCCCAAGGCGTTCTCCAAATTGCCCATCACTTTTTTGCGCAGGTAACCAATGAGATCCTCCGTGGTTCGCACGTCACGATCAATTTCCACGATGAAGTCGTCCACCGTGTCCAGACCGTCAATCAGGCTGTTCTCATCCGCGGCGCCCATACCCCCGATCTGCGCGGCAACAGCTTGAAACTGCTCCATCGTCTGCACCTTTGCGTCCACGCCGGCGATGCCCGCCTGCAAGGCACCAAAAATCAGGTCGGGCTGTGACAGCTTCCACTTGCCATCCACTAGGACCAGTTGCAGCGTTTGTTTGCCAGCCGTGGTGCCCAGAAAGGGCAACGGCGGATAGGTCACTTCAACCAGCGCCTTCCCGGCTTCGTTGGAGATGGTTTTAACCTGAATCTGGTTGACCGGCTGCTTGAATCCCGCGTGCCACGACGCCTCGCCTTCTTGCCCGGGGATGGCGTCGAGTTTCTTCATCAAGGCCGATCCCGTCTCGGCCACGAAATTATCCAGATTGGGGTTCTGCAGCCAGTTAATGTCCTTAAGGTGGCTGTCAAGCAGGGTGAACAAAATATCCGCGGTGGCCCCGAACATCCATGGTTCGATTTTCAGGTCTGCCTTGTATTTTTGGATGATGGCCGCAAAAGCCGCATTGCCGATGGCACCTGTCAAGGCATTGGGATCCGGCCCTTCGCCATCGGTCAATCCACCCAAGGATGAGTTGATGAGGTTGGCCAGATTGACGTTGTTGGCGGCTTCCGGCTTGAAATCCAGAACGCCGATGAACACGTCCTTCTTGTTCTGGATCAACTGGGCGAAATTGCGCGCAACCTCCATGCCCCGAGTGAACACCCTCGGCTTGCCGGCGGCGGCGGCGCCCATTTTCTTGACGCGATCGGCAAGGGATTGCCGCAGGCTCACCGGCTGCGCGTCCCAAAGCACCTGCGGCTGGTTATTGGCCAAGGCCGTGTACCAGCCCTTGACCGCCTGGTCAGGGGTGATCCCCTCCTTGGCCACCGGCCCGCCCTTGTCCCGGGTCATCCACCAAACCGTCAGCCCAATGCCCCCGCCAAAGAGGAGCACAAGGGCAACAATGATGGCCACGAGTTTGCCACGCGACATCTTCTCCTTTGGAGCGGCCGCCTCCGGGGCCGGCTCATTAGCCTGATCCCAAAGACTCGGCGGTTTCTGCTCGCTGCCCATGCCCTACCCTGCCTCACAATGGACGGTTTTTCAATGTCAAAGGCTACTGGACCCGCACATCCACCACCACACCATCTTTGAACCCAAACGCCACCCGGGTTCCGCGCACATTGCGCTTGAGGTCATTGATCTGCATATTTTCGTACAGCCAATACACCTCCACCTGCTGAACGTTGGGAGGAACAAATTGATTGTCGGGAGTGCCCAAGACCTGCGTCACTTCCTCTTGTTTGCGGCGCAAAAAGCCGTCGATCCGCGTGGTGGCCTCGCCGCCACCAAAGTTCCAGGCCACCTTACGCCCCGGTGCCGTGGCCGCGGTCGGCTGGGCTGGCGTCGTGGGTTGTGCCGCCACCGCTCCCTTGCCGCCCAGCAAACGCGAGACCGCCGTCAGCCCGATGACCGCCCGATCGACCTGTTGAATATTGACGGCTTGCTCCACGGTTGTCAGCGCACCATCCAGTGTATCCAACTCAGCCAAAAGCGCAGCCTTGGCCTGGGCATTCATGGGTTTGGCGGACAACCCAGCCTTCCACTGGGCCACCTGACTCATCAGGGGCAAGGCGGCCAGAGGCAGCCATTTGTCATCAAAACGCGCCACGACATTCGTGCTGACACTGCGGGTGGTCGTGATGATCACGGTGGGATTGCCGCCTTGCGGGGCCCCGGGCTTGACGGCGGCGGACTTGAAATCATTCAGCTTGGCCAACAAATCGTCGTCCCCCGCCAAGGCCAGTCCGTGTGACAACAGCTTGCCCCCATCCGCCGTCAGCACCTTGCCAAGATCCGGCGCCCCTTGCCAAGCGATCGTGGCCATTTCACTTTGCGAGATTGTCGCCGCGAGCATGGCGACGCCATCGTAGTATTTCACCAACTTGGCCATGACATGCTCCGGCTGGCGCGATTGCGGCAAGCTCTGCAACACTGGCAGCAGCAACGCCTTCTTTTCAGCCATTACCTTGCCAACGCGCCCGCTGGAGGCAAACGCCCGCAGACGCACTTGCGGGTCGATCGATGCCAGAAACTGTCTGGCCAAATCATTCAGATCCTTCTGGAACGGTGCGGGCAGCGCATCCCAAACCGCCACCGGCTGGCCATTGCCCAAGCCCTTGAGCATGGCTTCCACAACCGGCGCCGCCTTTGCCGCGTTAGCCTTGGCCTTGGCATCGATGTCTTCAGCCGATACCGGCTGGCCCGTTCCTGCAGTCGATCCCTTCGCGTTGGGGAGCTTGGTCTGGTTGGTTCCCCCGCCTCCCGCGACCTTGGCCGGGTTGGGCAACGTCCCATCCGGTGCGGGCGACTCCTCTTTGCCACAACCAACCACCGCCAAGATCAGGCACAGCAGGCTGGTTTTAAATAAGTGAGCGATCATTTTTCTTCCTTCCCCAACCTGCGCCCTTTGGGTGGATTTGTCCAACGTCATTTGCCCGGGGCCGGTGCTTTGCCGGGCGGCGGAACAGGGCCGGGAGGCACCGGCGCAACGCCGTGCTCAACAATGCAGTTGGGCAGCGCCGCGCGAATGGTGGCCACGCCGTTCTTGGTCATCTTGTTGCCCTTAAGGTTCAGGAACCGAAGCCGCGAGAGTTCCTTGAGTATCACCACGGATTTATCGGTGAGTTGATTGCTCGAAATATTGAGCCGCTGTAGATGGGCAAACTGGCGAAGATTCACCGCGCCCATGTCGTCAATGCCACAACGGGTCACATCCAGCTTCTGGATATTTTTCAACTGCACCAGTACTTTCCAGCCGTTTGTGGTGATGTTGATGCCGGCAATCCGAATGCCGTTGATCTGGTCATCCTGATCACGAGACACCTGCGCATTGAGCTTCTGGAGTTTTTGCTCGGCATCGTTTGTAACCTCAACGGGCACAATAACCTTGGGCGGGGCATCCTCGCCCTTGTCAAAAAATTTCATGGCGGCATACCCCGCCGCACACAGGATGCAAACGCCAACAATCGCCATGGCAACAGTCTGCCCTTTGGGCTTGGCGACCACCGGGGTTTCGTCCACTGCGGGCTGTGCTCCCTTCGCACCGGATTTTCCTGCTCCCTTGGATTTTGGATCGCGACGTGCACTTGGCTTGGCCTTTGTTGGCATGTTCCCGCGCTGAAGCTTGCGGAGGCGTTCCATGGCGGACTCGGCACTGACACCTCCTCCCACGGCACCGGGTGCCGAAGATGGAGCCGCTTGAGCCGGAACGGGAGTGGTAGACTCCGGAGTAATGTCAATTTCCACATCGGAGGAGGCAACACTCGTGGACGCCGCGAGGCCGAGGTTGATCTGGTTCAACTGCTGCCAATCGCCCATGCCCTCGTGCCATGCCCAATCCTCGGCGGACAAGCTGCCATCGCCGAGATAAGCCTGAACTTCCTCGCGAGTGTAGGGGCCGAATTGTTGGCCGTTGCGATTGATGTGGATTTGCATCCGTTTTTTCAACAATCAACCGCATTTGGCCCAACCCCGCAAGCCCGCAAGTTTGCCGGGGAAAAATGTTCCCAAAAACTGGAAAACGCCATTGAACTGTGATAAAATCTGGGCATTGAGCATTGGGTCTAGAAAAAACAGTGGATTCACGCTGATTGAGCTACTGGTGGTGATTGCCATCATCGGCATTCTTGCGTCCATTCTCATCCCCACCCTGTCAGCCGCCAAGCAGAAGGCGAATGCCTCCAAGAGCCAATCCGATAAGAAACAACTCCAAGCGGCTTGGCAGATGTACACCGATGACAACAGCGACGTTATGGTGCTGAACATCGCGCACAAGACCGGGACGTGGTGCAAACACAACCTGAGTTCAGATCCCCGGCTGGACAGCCGAGTGGATGAGCAGACTTTCCTGACAGGCAGTTTGTCCGGCTACATCTCCGGCCAACAAGCCATGTTCCGGAATCCCGGCGACTACAACACTTTCAATTTCAAGGGCGAACAGAAGGCAGCCGTGCGATCTGTGGCCCTCAACAACAAGCTCAATGGCATTGGGGATGGTTCCATCGAACACTTGTCAAAGGTGGCTTGGCCATCGGAAACCATGGTTTTTCTCGATGTGCAGACCTCATCTTTTGGTGAGGTGATTGGCTCTGACAAACCCGGTTTTTCACTGAATTTCGATACCCCCGGCGACTACAATGGCAATCGCTGCTCCATGAGCTTTGTGGATGGCCACGCGGAAATCATGCGCTGGGAACCCGGTTCACGGGAAATTGGCTTCAAGGGCTTGGGCGTGCCGGAAATGCAGGTCATTCAAAATGCAGCTGGTGACCGGAATTAACCGTTTTTCCCTCTTTTTATCCTGATAATAGAAGGTTTTCCAAAGGCAACCTTTGTCCCCAAAAAAGAAAGGGCAGGATTCAGTGTCCCGAATCCTGCCCCAATCTAATCGGCAAGTTACAGTCCTATGGTTTACATAGTATTGTCTGTCTTTGAGGCTGTGTCTTTGCCTGACATGTGTTCAGCAAGCTGCGTGCCAACTCATAAAACCACGGGATTTCAGTAGTTTATGGCTGTTTTTGTGGGCGAACCTCAGAATTTCAAAGCTGGATGGGAAGATTTCCCCCATCCGAAGGGTCAGTTAATGACCGCACAGCCCGGCAATGCCTGCCGAAGCCGAACAACTCCCTGACGTGTCACCAAAGTGCCCTGCAAATCAAGGGCCTGCAGGTTTTTCATTTGCGCCAAATCTTCAACGGCCGCGTCGGTGATGGGATTATCCGCCAATCCCAAGACCGCCAATTTCTCCAGTGCCAACAGGTTTTGCAGGCTCAGGTCTGTTATCTGGCATTTCTGCAACACGAGTTTGCGCACGTTCTTCATTTCAGTAATCAAAGCCCAGCCGGACTGAGAAATCTCACTCTCCATGAGCATAATGGAGGCCAATTCATCATTGGCATCAGACTCGAAACTCCCATCAACCGTTTTCAGGCGGCGAATGGTTTCCTCCGTCGCAAAGCGATTCACCGGCTCGCTGTTAATCACCACCGTTTCGATCCGGAACCCCAGCCATATCCCCACAAGGAACAAGACCCCCACCGCCAAGGTCGGGATAATTACCTTGCCATCCCGCCGCGCAAAGCCCGTCACGACCCAGTCGCCCAAGTGATCCAGTGCCGGCCCCAAGGCCACGCCCCATGCCAAGATTCGATTCATCATGCCCATTTGCCGATACATCGGTTTTCAACGGCAGATTCTTACAGAAAAATTTTTGTAAGAAAACCAACCGTCGGCCCGATGTACCTCCAGAATGAAGAAGAACAAGAAACAAGTCGCCGGCTTCACCCTGATCGAGCTCTTGGTCGTCATTGCCATCATCGGAATTCTCGCCTCCATTATGCTGCCCACCCTCTCCAAGGCCAAGCAACGCGCCAATGCCATCAAGGCTGTAAGCAACAAGCGCCAACTACAGTTTGCATGGCAAATGTTCACCGATGACAGCAACGGCAAGATCACCCGCAACCTTGCCCAGCGCGCGAAGGATCTCAACGACGAAGGTTGGATCGGCAACGGTGGCTCCATTTGGCGTACGTGGTGCGCGCATGACGAGAATTACAACAGCCTCCAAGACAAAAGCGCCTTCATGCAAGCCACCCTCGGAGGCTATCTCGGCCATGAGGACAAAATGTTTCGCAACCCCGGTGACTATTATCAAAATGCCAAAGGCGAGGCCAATAAGCGGAGTGTCGGCCTGAATGTCCTGCTCGGCGGCTCACACACACAGTACGGAAACATCTACGGCGGCCAAAGCGGGCGCTCCGGCCTGGTCTTTCACGAAGGCGCCATCCAGGCACCCAGCCGCACCTTTGCCTTCATCGATGCGGACACCGCAGTAAGCCCCGGCCCTGTCTTCAAGGTGCCACAACATTTGAATGACATCGTTAACCCCTCCACTCCCGCTGACTTTAATGACGGCCGTTGCTCCGTAAGCTTTGTCGATGGACATGCCGAGAGCATCAAGTGGCACACCGTCGAGGGCGGACCCAATCTATGGTTGATCCAAAATGATGGCTGGACCGGCAACGATGCCTTCACCGCCGCCGATGTGATGGCCAAGATGAACGACGGTCAAAATTCCGCCCACGGTTTGAACCTGCAAAAAAAATGAAGGGGCAGTTAAAACTGTCCCTCCATTCTTCCCAGGCTGATTACAGACCTTCTTATCTCCCAGTTTGTATCAGTATTTTTGAGGCTGTAATTTAGTGCCGTACAGGGATGGTAAAGCATACACTGTGCCAAGCAGTACTTCCCTGAAATCCCTCTGAAATTTCACGTACTGTTCCGATCAAATGGAGTAAATTGCGTGTTCCTCGCACCGTTTGCGCGAAGTTTTTCCGCGAGAAAAAAAGCCCGCGCATCAGGCACGGGCCGTTTGAAAATCCGGCACTACTTTTGCAGCGCGCCCTGTTCAATCCAGCGCTTGATCAGATCCGCCACCGGCTTGGAAACGCGGTTGCCCTTGGGGGGCATGCGTTCGTCATCACTGTCCGGCAGGAGAATGCGCGCCAACAACTCACTCTCACCCGCCTTTTTGGCCAGCACAACCTTCTCGCCATCCGCGCCCTTCTGCAGTTCCGCAAAACTGTCCAGCCGGAGTTTGGCCTTCTGCTTGTCCTTGCCGTGACATTCCACGCAAGTTCTCTTCAGGATGGGTAGAACGTCTTTATCAAACTTCGGCTCCTTGATCGCCATCAACCTTTCCGCCTCCGCCTTGGCCGCCTTGGCCGCCGCCTCCTTGGCGGAGGCCTCCGAGGAAGCCCTTTGCTTCTTCAGTCGCTCGACGGCGTTTGCGCTGCGCAGATCCTTGTCCACGCCCAAGTTGATCGCCAAATCCTTGTTGCCCGCCTTGACCATGGTCTCCTGAAACGCCTTGGCCTTGCCTTCAGTCACCTTGGTCTGCCACACATAAAGTGCCCTCAACAATTTCAGCCCCTTCAACTTGTCCAGCCCCGCATCCGTCACGCCGGTCTGGTACAGGTTCAAGTATTCCAAGGTGGCTATCTTACCCACCGAGTCCAGCGCCGCATCCGTCACCTTTGTCTTTTCCAGGTGCAGTTTTTTCAATTTCTTCAATCCCGCCAGAGGCTTCACCCAATCATCCGTCGCATCCGGATGCTGGAAGGCCACCTCCACCGCATTCTCCAATTCCCCCAGCAATTTTGCGTCAGAGGCCTTGAAACCTTCACCCTTGTTGAACGTGTCCTTGGTGATGGTCACACTGTACTCCTTCGAATCCTTGGCAATGAAAAGTACGCGCGAGCCCAGCTTTTCCAGTGCCGCAATCGCGGACTTTTCATCGGCACGCGCCGCGCCAGCCATGGCCAGAAAGACAAGGCAAAGTGAAATGGATTTAAACGCTTTCATGATATTGTGGTTCCGCCCGGACTCTACCAACCCACCCGGATAATTCAAACGGTAAGTTCGCCCCTACCGCCGTCCCCGAGCTTTCAGGATGAAGTCCACCAACGGAGTCGGATCCTTGAGGCTGTGCGGATGATGCCCCACGCCCGGTTTGTGAATCACCCGGATTGAACCGCCAAGTTTCTTGTATCGCCGCTCCAGCACGGCGGTATTTTCGGCCACACGCACCACCATGTCTGCATCACCCACCACATGAATCAAAGGCACCCCCGCCTTGGCCAGCGGCTCCAACCCATCGATCGGGTTTCCCCGAAAGGCCAACGCCTCATCCTCGGTAAACCCATATGCCTTGAGACAAGCCTGCCACGCACCCGGACTGCCTTTGCCCTGCCCGCGCCCAGCCGGCCAGCTTTTGAAATCGCACACCGGCGCATCCCCATAAATGCAGGACACCTTCGCCGGATTGGCCTTCGCCCAATTGTAAACAATCAACCCACCCCGGCTCATGCCCTCCAACGCCGGGCGCCTGTCCATTCCATGCTTTTCCATTAAATGCCGATAAAATGCGTCCCAACGCATCACCGCCTTGGGGCTGCCAAACAAATTACCCACATCGCAGTAAGCCACGTGCCAACCGCGCTTCAGCAAAGCCACGTCCAACTGCGGCTGGTGCCCCCAAAACCGCGCCCGCCAAATCCAAGGTTTCCCCTCCGCGGCCACCTTCGGCTCCACCACCCGGCACCCCACCCCATCCAGCTTGAAATCCACCATCCGAAACCCGTGAAACCTCCCCTCCCGCCCCACAAACCCAGCCGAAGCCCAGACCGGCAAAATCAGAAACAAAAGCACTGAAAAACGTTTCATAAAACCAAATGAGAAACTGGTAGGAGCGGTGGGACTCGAACCCACAACCAACGGCTTAAAAGGCTGCGTAAATTTCAATTTTCTAACTGAAAAATGAAGAGGTTGAATCAAGTATCACGTATTATCACGTTTACAACTTGAACGAATTGACCCTGCCGCCAAAAGCTTGGCCATCCTCCGGCGTATCAATGGCCAGCAACCGAATCTTGAACTCCCTGTTACCCGCCGCCAGCACTGTTAGGGTGTCGCCGTCATGGACACCAACCACCTTGCCCGCGAACTCAAAGGCTTGGGCGGTGAAGGTGGTGGCTAGTAGCAGAATGGGGAGTAGTGTTTT
>PBLV01000035.1 GCA_002721895.1 Verrucomicrobiales bacterium | reverse complement strand
CGCCCGCACCGCCGAGGAAAGCCAGCCGATGGTCGACGCCGTCGAGAAAGCCGGCGTGGCCAACACCGTGTGGTACAACTACCGCCGCGTGCCCGCCGTTACGCTCGCCAAACAGATCATCGACAGCGGCAAGCTCGGCCAAATCTTCCATTACCGTGCCAACTTCCTGCAGGACTGGACCATCAGTGCTGATCTCCCACAAGGCGGCGAAGGCCTATGGCGCCTTGACGCCGCAGCGGCTGGCAGCGGTGTGACCGGCGATTTGCTCGCGCATTGCATCGACACCGCCATCTGGCTCAACGGCAGCATCAAGGATGTGTCCGCCGTCACCGAGACGTTCATCAAGGAGCGCGTGCACACCGCCACCGGCGAGAAGCAGGAAGTGACCATCGACGACGCCTGCATCTTCCACTGCCACTTTGGCAACGGCTCGCTCGGCCTGTTTGAGTCCACTCGCTATGCCCGCGGCCACAAGGCGCTGTACACGCTGGAGATCAACGGCTCCGACGCCTCCATCCGCTGGGATCTGCACGACCTCAACCGCCTCGAGTTCTTCGACCACAGCGATGAGTCAACCACCCGTGGCTGGCGCAGCGTGCACATCACCGACGGTGACATGCCCTACATGGACAAGTGGTGGGTGCCCGGCCTCTGCATTGGTTACGAGCACACCTTCGTCCATCAAGTGGCTGACTTCCTCAAGAGCCTCGACGAAGGTACCCCATGCAACCCGACTTTCCGCGACGCCCTCGAGACCGCCAAGGTCTGCGACGCCGTCCTCGCCTCGGCGGCCGACCGCGCTTGGAAAGACGTGTAAACGGAAAGTCACTTAATAGCACCCGCGTCACTTGGCGCGGGTTTTTTGTTGCCAGTTTGGGTTGGATCATCGAAGGCTCGGCGTGTTTTGATGGATGTTGTGATTCGAGAGGAGGCGAAGGGGGATCGCATTCCGATACGGGAGGTGAATTGGTCGGCGTTTGGAACGGAGATCGAGGCCGACTTGGTGGATCGGCTTCGAGCGGAAGGCTTGGCCCGCTTGTCGCTGGTGGCCGAGGCCGGGGAGGACGGGCTTGTTGGTCATATTCTGTTTAGTGAAGTTCAAGTAGGCGAAATGCCCGTGTTGGCGCTGGCACCAATGGCGGTAAAACCGGAATGGCAGCGGCGTGGCGTGGGAACGCAACTGGTGGAGACGGGTTTAAAACTGTGTCAGGAGGCAGGGCACAAGGCAGTGCTGGTGGTGGGGCATCCGGCGTATTATCCACGATTTGGATTTTCTGTTGAGCGGGCGAAGGGGCTCAATTCCCCATTTTCCGGGGAGGCTTTCATGGTGTTGGAGCTTGGCCCGGGGGCATTGGATGGAGTGACAGCAGAGGTTCAGTATCCACCTGCATTTGATGTTTTTTTGTGAAAAACGGCCCTTTTTTGGCGCGAAACGATGTTTGTGGAAGAAATGGGTTGAATCGGACGGGTTCTTGTGGCGTCTTATCCGACCCCGTTTGAACAAGGGAAATTGAAAGGAATAACAGGAACATGTTGAAGAATGTTTTTACGAAAATGCTGATGGTGGCGGCCTTTGTGTTGGGCGTCGCAGTTTCAGTTCAAGCTGCGCCGAATCAAAAGATTTGCCCGTTGATGATCGAGGACGAAATCGATGAAGAGGAGTTTGTTGTCTACAAGGGTGTAAAGGTCTTTACCTGCTGCGGCACCTGCAAAAAGCTTTGGGCCCAGAATCCTGACTATTACGCGGTGGTTTCCGTGAAGCAGGCTCCGCAGTTGGCAGCCGTGGCCTCCAAAACCATCAAGCCGATGAAGCAACTTTTCTGCCCGGTGTACACCGACACCCGCGTGCACCCGAAGAGCCCGTCCATGGAAGTTGGTGGCAAAAAGGTTTATTTCAGCAAAACCCGTGCCGTGAGCCGCTTCAAGGCCAACCCCGAGAAATACTCGAAGAACCTGCCGAAGTGATTTTAGGCATATCCGAAATTGCGCCCCCGTTCGCGGGGGCTTTTTTTATGCCGCCACCACGCGCGCCGGTCGGGTGAACACCAGTTGGCAGGCGATTGCCTTCTCGGGGATCCCGGTCAATCTTGCCAGCACGCGGCGGTACAATTCCAGTTGCGGTTGATGACGCTTCACTGCGTCATCGATCGTGTCGTCATCCACGCGGTCGGTTTTGAAATCGATGATTACTGCCGAGCCATCGGCGAGGTGGACGCGATCGAACACGCCCGAGCAAAACTCCCCATCGATCACCAGCTCAAACGCCCGTTCGCGCCACACCTTCACGGCGGCATTCGGCTCGAACAGCGCCGCCACCTCCGCACTTTGTAAACATCGCTCCACCTCGGCGGCGGCGTTTGATGCTTTTTGCATTTCGAGCATCGCCGCGGTGGTTTCGTCCGCCCACTCGATCTGCTCAAAGATATTGTGAACCGCCGTGCCAAAAGCCGCCGCATCCGCGCCCTTCGGCTCGAACAGGCTGGCGCCGCCAAACTCCGTGCCGCCGTGCGCGGAGGGTCGGCGGCGGGCGAGGCGGCGGTGGCGCCGTTCGGCAGTGTCCGGCGCGAATGGCGTTTCATCGGCTTCCAATTCCGTTTTGGCCTTCCACGAATCGAGCCACTTGAAGCTGCCGGATTCAAACCGGACTGTGGCGGACACGGGACAGCCCGCCAAATCTTCGCCTTCATCATCGGGCTCCGTCAGCGTGTCCATGAGCAGGCTCGGATAATAGCCGGCTTTGGCTGAGGGCGTAGAGGTGATGACGTACAATCCACGCCTCGGTCGGGTGAGAGCCACATACAATTTACATAAATTTTCATAACACGCTTCCTCGCGGGCCTGTGCGGAGGCATCACCCAACGGATCGATCAGTTCACACAGTTCCTTCGGCGGCAAATCCAAAATCCACTCCGCCCCCCCGTCGGGGCCGGGGTGGGTGTGGAGGGCGTCCTGGCGGGTGGTGTCGAGGCGGGCTTTTTGGTTTTCGAGGTCGGGCACAAGGGTTACATCGAAGGTGAGGCCCTTGGCTTTGTGGATGGTCATGACCTGCACGACGTTGGCGCCGGAGGCGTCGGTGGATTCCTGGGCGGGCATGAAGCGCAGGAAGGCGTCGATGTCGCGGCTGCCGGTTTCGTCAAATTGCCGCGCCAGCTCGAGGAATTGCGCGGCGCGCCAGCGGGAAAAGTCGTTGAGGTCGGTTTCGATTTTGCGAATCCAATTGCGCGCGGTGGCTTCGAAGCCGTTTTGATGGAGGTCTCGCTGGAGTTTGCGGAAGGCAATTTGGCGGTCGTTGTGATCCTCGGGGAGATGCCCGGCAAAGGGCGTGAGCGTGAGGTGCCCGAGGCTGAAGCGATCGGCGGGATGGGCGGCGGCACGGAAGAGGGCGAGCAGTGCGGCACCGAGGGGGTTGTCGGCGCCGGGATTGGTGGCGGACTCGCCCATGACCGGGATGGTCGGCAGGGCGCCGCGAAGGAAGTTGACAACCTCGCGCACGGTGTCGTTTTTCTGCACGAGGATGGCGCAGTTGAGCCCGCGCTCAATGGGCTGCAGCTGTTCGAGAAGATGCTGGAGCACTTGCCAGCGGTCATCGATGTCGCCCACGGTGATGTACATTGCGTGGCCTTTTTTCTTCAACAACGGCTCAGCGGCGGTGTGCTCGCGCCAGCCATTGCTCCAGCGTTCGCCGGCGGTGGCGTTGTATTTGTCGCCGGCAATGATGGGGGAGCCGAAGACGGTGTTGATGAGCTCGAGCACATCCGGAACTGAACGCCATGAGACATCCAGCGACGAAGACGTGATGCCGCCCCGATATTCTTCTTCCACGCGCTCGAAGAGCCGCGGGTCGCCGCCGCGCCATTGATAGAGCGATTGTTTCTGGTCGCCGACGCAATAGAACCCACGCCGTCCCTCGGGATCCTGCATCACCTCGTCGACAAGATTGGCCACCGACTGCCATTGCAGCCTGCTGGTGTCCTGAAATTCATCAAGCAGCCAGTGATCAAACGCGCCATCCAAACGATACTCGAGATCGAGCTTGTCCGACCGCGCATTGAGCAGCACCGGCAAATCCGCAAAGCACAACCTCCCCGGCCGGCGCACTTGGGCGTCATAGCGTTGCTCGAAGGCGTCCATCAAGCCGTGGACTCCCTGGGTACGCCCGAGTCTGGATTCCAGTTCCTCAGCCACGCATTGGCGCAGGATGGCCGCGAGCCGGCGACTGAACTCCGGAGAGGAATTGTTGAGTGCCTTGGCGGTGCCAAACTTAAAAGACCAATTGCCTCGATCCATGGCATCCCGATTTTCCAATGCCCGCAGCATCAACGTCTTGGCTTTGCCTAACAGTTCCTTCCCTGGCGCCCAGATTGCCAAGTGCTCAGCCATGGATTGAAAACCGTTTTGCACACGTTTCCCGAAACCTTCCTTCGCAATCAAACTGCGCCACTCGGCAACCATCGCCGCGCGACCCACAGGCTGTACCGGCCAGGATATTCCATTAGGCCAGAGGCAGGTTGGATCGCCCCAGCGGGTGGAGTCGGGTACGCGTTGGAACAGCTCGTGGCAATCCTCGAGATGCTGCTCGAACGAGCCGACGAAGCGGCGTTCGTCCTTGCCGGCGGTGGAGAGGCGATAGGTCTCGATGAGGCTTTCGCGATCGGCTTGGCGCGCGGCGTTTTCGTCCAGCAAAGTTTCCAGCACACGAAGGCGGGCTTGCTTCACCTCGAATTCACTCATCATCTCGAAGTCGCCGCCCAAGCCGAACTCCAGCGAGAACATCGCAATCACCCGATGAAAAAACCCGTCGATCGTCCCCAGCGAAAGCTGTCCCATCCCGTCGACCAACCGCCGCAGCGCCTCGCGAAACGCCGCCGGCTTCGTGTCTTCCATCCCGATTTCCGCCGCCAACTTCCGCGCCTCCGCCGGCTTCTCCGCCGCCTTCGCGAGCTTCGTGAGGATGCCTTCGAAAAATTCGCCCGCCGCCTTGCGCGTAAACGTCAGCGCAATGATCCGTTCCGCCGGCAGCCCGCACAGCAACAGCTTGATGAACCGGTTCGTCAACTGATACGTCTTGCCCGTGCCCGCGCTGGCGCGAATCATCTCATTCGGAATCGTAATCATGCCGCCACCCCCTTCGGCTCATGCGCGCACATTTCCGGTTGGCTGAACAAAACGCCCTCGTAGTCGTCGTACTTCAAATTCGTCGCCGGCGGCCAGAAGCGGCCCGCGCCCACATCCGCCACCACCCCGCGCGCGCAAGCCATCGCCGCCCCCAACACCTCACGATCAACCGGCGTAATCAGCTTCACCCCCGCATCGGCCCCGACGGTGGGGAGGTTGAAATAGCCCAGCTCAAGGTCGTCCCGGTCCATCTCGCCGAGCGCCCAGGCGTAAATGAACAACTGCAAATCCCGCCACACGTGCGGCTTGTCGGCGATCTCGAATTGCGCGTATGCGGGCACCGCATCATCCCGCCCCGCCTTGAACGTTTGCCAGTGCGTCTTGGCAGGGCCATCGCCTTTGTTCGACGTTTTGTAATCCAGCACGCGCATCGCGCCGGTTTTGCGATTTCGCTCGATGCGGTCGATCCAGCCGATGATCGGCAGGCCATCGAGCTTTTCGTCGATCTCTTTTTCGCAATCGGTGATCTCCCAGCCTGCCGCGCGTTCCGCCGCTTGAATGTGCGCCGCGTGGGCGAGCCGTTGGCCGGCGATTTCCTGCTGCACACGCAAGGCCAGCGGCGGTCGTTTGCCATACTTGGCTACCACTTGCCGCGCCAGTTCCGCGGCAAAGAATTTTTGGATCGCCGCTGCATCCTTGAGCTTGTGCGCCTTGGCGTCCTTGCCAAACGCCTCGAGCACATCGTGGACCAAGCTGCCGAACCGTAACGCGTCGAGTTCGCGCTGCTCAAAATCAACCGGCTTCATGCCGACCATTCGCCGCAGATAAAAACGATACGGACACTTGAGATAATCGCGGATCGCCGAGGCACTGAGATGGTCCACGGTCTTGCCCGCCACCGGCGCGAGCTTCCACGGCGCTTCCCAAGCCGGCGGCTGCGGGCCGGGTGGCAACTCGGCGAAAAGATGTCGAATGCGGACGGGCAAGGCCTTGGCCGGACAACGAAACAGCAACCGCGACGGCTTGAGCGGTTCGCCGTTGGCGCGTTGGCGGCCCACGAAAAACTCGACCCGTCCCGCTTTCGCGCGCGTCGCCAGCAGCAGCTTCATCAACCACGCATCCCGCGCGAGGCGGTCGGCGTTGGTGCGCAGCCCGAGCAATTCACGCAGGTTGTCCGGCAGAAACAGGTCGCCGTGAATCGACTCGGGCAAGTGGCCTTCGTTCACGCCCGCCACCATCAAGTGCGGTGCGTCTTCCCACGCCAGCTCCAGCCAACCTTGGATGTCCCCCGCCTCCGGCAGCCGCTCGGCAAACACCGCCTCGCGACTGATCGACTCCAGCAGCAGCGCCAATGCTTCCGCCGCCGGATATCGCTCGCCGCCCACTGCCGCCTCCCAGTCGCCCAGCCGTTCCATGAATTTCGCCGCCGCTTCCAAATCAGCCCCGTCGCTTTCGCGCCCTTCCACAAACTTTCGCGGGCCGAACGCCGCCTGCAAAAACTCCAGCAATCCTTCCGAGAGCGGGGCTTTCTCGATTCGCTTCAGCGCCTTTTCCAGCTCGACCAAAACCGATCGTGCGTGAATCCGGTCCGGCGAGTCATCCTCGAAATGCAATTGCGCCGCCGCATCTAGTCGCGTGGGCAAATGCTCCGTGCGCAACTTGTCCAACCCGCGCAGCAATCGGTACCGCGAAAATTTCTCCACCGAGCCCTTCGCCCAACCCCATGCGTCCGGCAGCCGCAGGAACGCATCGGCATTCGCAAAGCTCGGCTGGCGCAGCAGCTCCGCCAACGCCTGCAAAAATGCCACCAGCGGCGCCCGCCGCAGCGGCACGCCATCCGGATTGAAACTGGCGATCTCCGCATCCGCCAGCGCCCGCTCCAATCGCGGTGTCACCTCCGCATCCGCCACACCGACTGCCGCATGACGCGCGCGCTGTTCGCCATACGCTTCAAGTCGTCCGGCGATTTCCCGCGCCTGCGCCGTTTCATCGAGGCAAGCCAGCATTTGCTCCTCCCCCAGCAACAACGCCCGCGCCGCCCAAGCCTCCGGCAATGGCCTTCCCCAAGTGTCGAACAACGACTGCCCTTTCGCCGGGCCAAACGTAAGAACGTGGACATCCACACCTTGCTCCACAAAACTTTCCAGAGCCGTTTGGACAACGACTGGCAAATCCGGCACGCCAAGCACGGCGATTTTTCGAATGCCATCGGCGAGCTGCGGCTGCCCGGCTGTTTCGCGCTTGGCATCGTGCACGTCCAGCAAATTGCCAAGCGACCGGCGGTAAGCCGCCTCGAGCTTTTTCAAATCGCGCCAGCGAGTCGGCTCAGGACAATTGTCCGCCGCCGCCACCGCCGCACAGTCCAAGCCGCCTTCGGCCAGTGTGCCGCGCATCTCATGGAGCGAACGAGCCAGTTGCCGGCGCCACGCTGCATCGAGGGTTTCGGGCAGCCGCGGGAACAAGCTTCGATACTGGGCCAAGTCCGCCTCCGCCAGCACGCGGTCCCAATGCCACAGGCACGCCAATTCGCTGGCGACAGTTTGCTCATCCGCCTTCACCAGCTGCCATGGTGTGCCGGTTTTGGGCGGAAACAACGCGCCACCGCGCCGATCCATTTCCCACGCCAACGCCTCGCGCAGCCGACGCCCGGCTTGGCGCGTGGGCAAAATCAACTGCCATTCGCGCAAGTCCACGACGCGTTCCGAAGCGTCGCCGAGCAGCCAGTCGACCGCCGAGGTCAGCAGCGGTTGATCCCACCGTTTATAGATGACCGAGGGTTGGGCCACGGGCGGATGGTTAAACGATTTCACGTGCCGGGCAAGGTCGCATGGTGGGAGGGACATCTGCTGTCCCGGTAGTGGCATTGATTGCGTGCCTTGGTTTTTGTGTCTCGTTTTGGGTGGGGTAGGTTTCTTTCGATTTTAACTTGCCTCGATGGAGGTGTTGTCATTTTCTGGGGTGAGTTCCACACGATGTCGACTTCCTTGCCATCTGTCGCGACGACGATGAACCGGCAGCGGGATTTTCCGCAGTTGGAGCTGGTGGGGGCTTGGCTGGAGGAGTTGCAGGCGAGGACGGTTTTCATTGTGGCCGACCCGGAGGGGTACGCGGCTTCGGGGGCGGCGGGGCGTTTGCAGGGGCTTCTGGGGCAGCGGGCGGTAACCTTGTTTAACAACGTGGGCCGGCCGCCCTTGGAGTCGCAGGTGGTGGCGGGGGTGGCGGCGTTTCGGGCTGCGCAGCCGGATGTGATGTTGGCCATCGGCGGGGGCGCAGCACTGGACTTGGCCAAGGCGGTGAACCACTTGGCGGCGCAGGTGGTGGATCCATCGCTTTACCTGCGGCGCAAGCCGGGTGGAGCGATGCCGGGCAAGCCTTTGATGGCTATCCCCACCACGGGTGGGAGTGGGGCGGAGGCAACTCATTTCGCGGTGATTCATGCGGACGATGGGATGATTCATTTTGTGGCGCACGCGCATATGCGGCCGCAGTGTGTGGTGTTGGATTCGTCCCTGTTGGGCGCCTTGTCGGCGGCTGAGGTGGCGGGCTCGGGCTTGGGGGCGTTGGCTTTGGCGTTGGAATCGATGTGGGATATTCAAGCCAACGAGGGGACGATTGGCTACGCACAGGAGGCGCTTCGATTGTTGATGGAACACTTGGAGAACGAATTTTACGGCGCCACGGTGGAGGGCCGGGCCGGGCTTTTAAGAGCGGCCAATCTGGCGGGGAAATCGGCTGACCTCATTGCACCGGCGTTTTTGATTGCAGCGGCGGGGGCTTTGTCTGTTCGGACGGGAGTACCTTACGGGCGTCTGGCTGGAGTGTTACTGCTGCGACTGTTGGATTATAACCGACAGGTGAGTACGGCGGATTGCGCGGATTTGCGAGGGCCGAATACGGTGCAAATGCGGTTTGTGCACATGGCCCAGTCGCTGGGGGTGAATTCGGCGGAACAGTCGGTAGAACGTCTTACTCAAATGCTGGGGGCACTCCAGATACCGGCGCGGCTGGGAGATTTGGGAGTGCAGTTGGCTCACGTGCAGGAAGTGGCGCGCCTCCTTCCCTCCAAGCTATATGCACATAATACCCGGCGCCTGTCTCCTCAGAATCTCAACCTGTTGCTTTCAGGATTGATTTAGGAACCGTTTTCGCGGAGAAACTCCATGATGCGATTCCGAACCTCGTGAGGTTTGATCGAGGGGCGACCAAGGGTGGCGGGGGCGCCGGGCTGGATTTTCGCGTGGATCAACGACGGGCCTTCGGTGGCGCGGAGTTCCTTTAAACTGGCGCGAAAATCCTCGGCGCTGGTGACAGCGTGGGCGTGGCGGTAGTTGGCGGCGGCGGCGATTTCGGCAAAACGGGTGGTGGGGGATACGGTGGCCTGGCCGCCGGTGGAGTCGTGGGCCTCGTTGTCGAGGACGATGTGCAGGAGGTTGGCGGGCTGGACGTGGCCGATGGTGGCGAGCGCGCCCATCTTCATGAGCACCGCGCCGTCGCCGTCGAGGACGACCACGGGTTGGCGCGGTTGGGCGTGGGCGATGCCCAGGCCGATGGCGGAGGCGCAGCCCATGCCGCCGACGACGTAAACGTGGCCGGGGCGGTCGGCGAGGGTGAAGAGTTCGCGGCCAGTCTTGCCGGTGGTGGCGATGAGGGCCTCGTCACCATTCAGGGTCTCCAGCGTCAGCTCTAGGGCGGCGGTGCGGGTGAGACGTTCGCTGTTGGTGTTTAATAGGTTCTTTATCTCGCAGGTCGTGACCTCGGACGTGGGCTGGGTTTGCAGGGTATGTTTCGCGACGGAGCCCTTGCTCATCACCAGTGCGAAGGGGCGGGAGTGTTTGGCCATGTGGGTTTCGGCCTCGTCCATGGTGGGTGCTATGGTGGCCTCGTCGGTGGGGAAGGGGCGCCAGGGGATGTCGAGGGTTTCCAGAAGGCCGTGGGTGATCTGGCCCATCTGCTCGTGCTGGGGTTCGTCGGGCACGCCGGGCTCGCCGCGCCAGGTGGTGATGAGCAGCGTGGGGACGCGGAAGGGGTGGTTGAGAGACGTGAGCGGATTGACCATGTTGCCAAGGCCGGAGTTCTGGCACATGGTAACGGTCTTGCGGCCGGCGAAGTGCGCGCCGAGCGTGATGCCGACGGCCTCGCCCTCGCTGGCCGCGCCGAGGTAGTCGAGGGTGGGGTCGTCGATGACGTAGTTGATGAAGGGCTTCAGGTAGGAGCAGGGCACACCAGCGTACTGGGAATAGCCGAGTTCGCGGAGGTGCTCGATAAAGGCGGCGGCGGGGATCATGGTTTAAAAGGACTGGGCGCGGGCGAGGTCGTCGAGGTTGTCGACGTCCAGCCAGTGGCCGGTGATGTAGAGGATACGGATTGGCTCGCCCTTGGCGATGAGGTGCTTGAAGAGGTCGGACATTTGCAGGGTGGGGAAGTCGTCGCGCTGCTGCAGTTCAGCCAATGCCTCGCGCAAAGTCGCGGAGCCGCGAAGGGAGGTTTTTAAAAGGCCGATCCACTCGCCATCGGTTGCTTCGGGATCAAGTTTATTGCTCATCTCGGTGAGGTGGATTTCTTCGTCGCTGTATTGCAGGCTGTGGGGGGCGGTGGTACGGACGTAGTCCTCGTTGCCATTGCGGCTGGTTTTCTCACGCCACGCGGCATCGACGATGAGGGTGATGTCGCTGGCGGCGTCGAGCAGTAAACCGAGGATGTAGCGGCGGAATAGGATGTCGCCGTAGGCGATGACCACCTCGCCCTCGAGCGCATCGGCGGCTCGGGCCAGCGTGGACAGTTCTCCTGTAATTTCATAATCATCGTTGTCCACGTAACGGGCATCGGGGGCGTGCACCTCATTCTTGGCGTAGCCACGCACGACGAGCAGGTCGCGGATGCCCTCCTTGCGAAACTGCGCGGCCAGCTTGTGCAGCAGCGGTGTGCCACCGATGGGGGCCATGGCCTTGGGCCGGTCGGAAGTGAGGTCGCCCAGTTCGCGGCCGCGACTGGCGGCCAGCACGATAGCGCAGGTGGGTTCGCGCCGGGGCAGATAACGCTGCTCGGCTTCGGCCAGCTCGCCGGCGTCCTGCAGGCGGAAAATCTCGGCCACGGGCGCGATGCGGTCCTCGACATTGCGCAGGCTGCGTTCCTCGAATACCTGCCGCGCGGTTTGCTGCATGGCGGTGATGGCACTGCGGACATTGTGGTTGGCCCAGATGACCAGCCGGATGCCGGCCTCCTCGAAGACTTCCGCGGGCGTGCTGTAATACATGGTGGGCACGATGACTAGCGGACAGTCGCGGTCCCACGCGCGGGCGAAGGCGAGGATTTCATCGGGCGTGCTTTTGCGGGAGTGGACGAGCAGCGCGTCGGCGCCGGCGTCGTGATAGGCGCCGGCGCGTGTTAAAACTTCGTCCAATCCCCAGCCAGCGATAAAGCCTTCGAGTCGCGCGATCACGGCGAAGTCGGCGTCGGTCTGACCGTCCTTGGCGGCTTTTATTTTTCCGGTAAACTCGTCGATGTCGGCCAGCGCCTGTTTCCCGCTGTCGATGAAGGAGTTGGTCTTCGGGAAGAGCTTGTCCTCGATGCACACGGCGGCGACGCCGCGCTGCTCGAGCTTACGGACGAGTCGGCGCATGTTGTTGAAGTTACCGTAGCCGGTGTCGCCGTCGAGCAGGATGGGAATGGCGGTGGCATCGGTCATGAACTCGACGACCTCGAGCACCTGCGTCCAGCTGGCCTCGTTGTTGTCGCGGACACCGAGCGCGGCACTGATGCCCAGCCCGCTGGCCCAGATGCCGGAAAAGCCCGCCTCCTCCACAATGCGCGCGCTGAGTCCGTTGTGGGCCTCCATGAGAAACTCGGTGCGCGGCGACGCCAGCAGTTCGCGGAATTGTCGGGTGCGGGACATGCGCGGGCATTCAAGGGCATGGCGGGTGGAGAGGCAATGAAAAGTGGGGAGCATTCCGTGCAGGTGCGGGATTTTCCTTGCCTCCGGCGCGGCGTGCCGGTTTGTTTCGGCGGAGTTTCGCGCGTGAGCATTCCGGCTATTTTCTTCTGCCAACCCGAGCATGCGGGGCTGCGCGTGGCCGCCATGACGGTATTGGATCGGCTATTGGTTACGGCACATCGAGCAGGTTGCCGGACACTCACGGTGGTTTGTGACGGGGAGATGCCGCCGATTCCACGGGCACGCGCGCTGGGAATTGACCCGGTGGTGACGAGGGTGGCTCCGAAAATCACGGGGCGTACGTTGGTGGCTTCGGCCAATCTGGTTGTCCAACGGGGCGACGTGGAGAAGCTTTTAAAAAATAGCGCCCGGTTGGTGACGGCGGATCGAAAGTTGCTGCCCATTGGTGTGGCGGAACGGCTGGAGGATTCCGTGGCCCGGACCTTGAAGAGGACGCCGAAGGTGAAGGCGGAAGGGGTGGCAAGGCGAGTGGAGGATGGTTTCATGGCGGCGGTGGCGGAGGACGAGTTGTGGGAGACGATGGGGAGCACGACGGACGGGGTGGTGGACACGTATTTCAACCGGCCGGTGGGGCGGCTCTTGTCGAAGTTGTTGATCCGCACGCCGGTGTCGCCGAATCAGGTGTCTGTATTTGCGACGTGCGTGGGAGTGGGGGCAGCGGTGTGTTTGGCACGGGGAGAGCAGTGGTGGGATGTGGTCGGGGCGCTGGTGTTGCAGTTGTCGGCGGCGATTGATTGTGTGGATGGGGATATTGCGCGGATGATGTTCAAAGAGTCGAAGCTGGGCAAGTGGCTGGACTTGGTGGGGGATCAGGTGGTGCATGTGGCCTTGTTTGTGGCGATTGCGCTGGGGGTGTCGGTGTCCCAGCCGGATGTCCCGGCGCTGGCTCTGGGGGTGTCGGCGGCGGTGGGAGTGTTGATCGCCTTTGGGGTGGTGTTACGGGGCATGCTGCACCCGGGGGCGCGCGGCAACTCGCGGGTGCAACGGCTGATTGACGCGACGACGAACCGCGATTTCTCGGTGATCATCATCGTGCTGGCGTTTGCGGGCCGGCTGGACTTGTTCCTTTGGGTGGCGGCGATTGGCGTGCATGCATTCTGGCTGCTGGCCTTGGGTCTGCAGTTGCGTGGCGGCCGGGCGGCGGGGGAAACATCATGAACCGGGGCCTGCGCATCCTGCTGTTGGTCTTGGGTCTGGGCCTGTTTGGATTCTTCATTCACAACGCGGGGGTGGACCAGATTGCCAAAGCGTTCAAAGGGCTGGGTTGGTGGGCGGCGGTAGTGCTGGTGCCGTACGCGACGGTGTTCAGCATCGATACGCTGGGCTGGCGACACACGTTCACACGGGAGGTGGCGGAAAAAGTGCCGTACCGGGTGATGTGGTATGTGCGGCTGGCGGGGGAGGCGGTGAACAATGTGATCCCCAGCCTTTACGTGGGGGGCGAGGCGGCGAAGGTCTATTTGTTGAACAAGCGCGGGGTGCCGGTGGTGAACAGCACGGCGGCGGCGGTGCGCTCGAAGACGGCGCAGTCGGTGGCGCAATCGACCTTCATCGCGATGGGTGCCCTGATCGCGGCGGTGGCTTTGCCGGCCGAGCAAGTGGTGGCAAAATACGTCTTCGGGGGAATGGCGGCGTGTGGGTTTGTGGTGATGGCGCTGCTTTTTAAACTGCAGGCACGCGGGATGTTCATGACGCTGCTGGGTTGGGTGCGGCGGCTGGGGTTGCGGTTGCGGTCACTGGATGCGCGCGAGGACGGATTGCGGAGAATGGACGAGGCGATATCCTCCTTTTACACGCAAAGTCGGCGGCGGTTTGTGAAGTGCACCTTGCTGTACTTGGTGGGTTGGGTTTTTGACACGTTTGAGATTTTGCTAGTGTCGTATGCGCTGGGCACGCCGGTGTCTTTTCACGAGGCGCTGGTGATTGAGGCGTTCATCGGGGTGGCAAAGGGGTTTAACACCGTTGTGCCGGGCGCGTTCGGTGTTCAGGAGTTCAGCGTGATGGCGTTGTTCATGATGTTTGGACTGCCGAAGGAGTTGGGGGTTCAGTATGCGATTATTCGTCGCGGGCGCGACCTGGCATTCACGGCGTTGGGGTGGGGTTTCCTATACCACAGCGAGGCCAGTCTGCGGGGTTTGACGGAGCGGGTGCGAAGTGAGGCGGAGGAAATGGAATCGGTGGAGGATGCGGCGCGGGCGGAACGGCTGGAGGATTAAGGAATGGTTTTTCGTTGCGCTGGGTTGATGGGATGGGTTGAGTGGCGGAGGTGAGCATGGATGGGACAGTTGTGACTGGTTGGGATGCGTCGCTGGATCCAGCGAAAGTGCGGTTTGCATTTTCCGAAGAAGCCACGATGGAGGTTCGTGTGTCCCTGGAGAAGCAGCAGACGATTTTTGATCGGCTGGAAACGCCGCAGGACTTGGAGGGGATCAAACTGGACCCGGGCTCATTGCCGTCCTTCATGAAAGACATGATGGCGCTGAAGAAGGAAGCGCGCACGGGGCATCGGGTGGTCGTGGCACAGCCCATCAAAGGGCTTTCGCTGGAGCAACAGTTGGCGGTGCCATGGCTGATGAGCCAGGCGCTGGGCCGACCGCTGGCTCAGAACGAACAGGGCCACCTGTTTTACATCATCACCGACCGCGGAGGCCGCATGGAGGAGGGGGCGCGCTATTCGCAAACCCGGCAAGGGGGATCGTTCCACACGGATGGGGTGAACCTGAAGGAAGGGTACGAATTTTTCCTGCTGCATTGCGCGGCACCTGCAGCGGAGGGAGGTGAGAGTGTGTTGCTGGACGGCCATACGGTGTTTCGTGACTTGGCGGAGAATGCGCCGGAAACAGTGGAGATTTTAAAGCAGGACCGGGTTTGGGAATACAAGGGTGTGCGTCCGGGGGAATTTTATGAGGAACCTGTACTGCGGTTGATGGAGGGGCGTCCGGAATGGCGGTATTTGCGGGATTACCTCGAGGAAGCGGGACGGCTAAGGGGCGCGCCTTTGGCGGAGGATGTGGTGGCGGCGTTGGATCGGCTGGATGAGTCGCTGGCAAACCCGGCATTTCAGTTCCGGTGCCGGCTGTGCGCGGGAGAGACGGTGGTGGTGAATGACAAGAGTATTTTCCACGGCCGGACCTCTTTTCGGGACAACCTGGGAACGGTGTCCATCGAGGATCGGTTGGCCTCTGGCGGGGATGCGCCGTTAAAACGAACATACTGCCGATTCTGGGTGAACCCGTGAACGACGGCCACACTGCCATCCTGTTGGCCGCGGGCCAGGGCACACGCATCGCGGGCATGACGAATGCGCCCAAGGTGTTGTTGGATCTGCATGGGCGCAGCTTGTTGGCACGGCATTTTGAGGCTTGGGCAGAGGCGGGCTTGCGACGGGCGGCGCTCGTGGTGGGATATGGGCAGGGTCAAGTGCGCGAGGCGGTGGCGGCGCTCAACCCTCCGCTGGAGATTGTGTGGGTGGACAATGAGGAATTCGCTACGAAAGGCAATACGCACTCGCTGTGGCTGGGGCTTGAGGCGGCGGCTGGGGCGGCGGTGATTTTTGATGCGGACTTGATTTATGAACCGGGGATTTTAAGGAAATTCATGGAGGCCCCGGCGGCGGATGCCATTTTGGTGGGGCCATCGTCACTGGAGGATATTGAGTGTGCGAAGGCTCTGGTGGATGGACGTGGTTGCGTTCGGATGACAATTGACAAACGCGCGGTCACGGCGGAGGAGCTGGCCCGTCATGAGTTTGCGGGTGAAGCGATTGGGGTGTTAAAATTTGATGCGTCGTCATGCGAAGCCTTGGCTTCGGCGGCGGCGGGATTTTTGGCGCGGCCTGAAAATGTGATGCTGAACTGGGAACACCTGCTGAACCGGTTTTTGCCCAATCACGACGTGGCGTGTCATCATGAGCCCTCGGATAAATGGGTGGAGATAGATACGCCGGAAGACTACGCGGTGGCGCTTGAAAAATTTGCGCCAAACGGCGCGGCGGGTTAGGCTGCGGACGTGGCGGGGGACAAGGAGGCTTTCAACGTTCCGGATGGGGTTTCAGTGCCCTCGATGGATTTCGCGAAGCACGTGGCGGAGATGACACGACACACGGCGCGGCTGGCGCTGGCTTCGCTGGGTGTGGTATTCGCTTTGGGGCTGGTGGAGGCGTTGAGTGTTGGGTTGTCGGTGCACTGCATCGTGTTAATGACAGGGGCGATCCTCTCGGCGGCAGCGGTTTGGGTTTACAACTTCACGGCGGTGATGTTTGCGGCGGGATCACGCCGCCGGCAGTTTTATGTGTTGACCACACTGGGTGTGCTGTTGCCTTATCTGCTTGGGTTTTATGTCTTGGGCTACCGGGGGTTTTGGGGATTAATCGAAACCTCGCGCAACTTTGAGGCCGGGCCAGCCGGTGTGGCGATGGGGTCGGTGCTGTTGGGGTTCTTTCTCTTGTCACAACTGCGCCAGCTGGTGGAGGTGCGCCAATGGGTGGATGAGCTGGTGACCAGCGCCGTGCCGGCCCAACTGGCGGGGGAAGTCCAGCGGAAAAGTCGGCGCAAGAGAAAGCGCCGCTGAGATTGCCACGCGGCTGCGGTCGGGCTAACCTGTGGGCATGCGTGGCGCGTGTTTGCTGTTGGTTTTCGTTTTCTGGATTTCAGGTTGTGGGGATAAAAAGGAGGAGGCACCCAAGCCTCAAGCCAAGCCCCCCAAGGTCGCGCCGGCGAATCCCAACCAGCAGGCGGGTGAACGGGTGCAACGCGAGGTGCGGCTGGGCTACCTGACGCTCGGCGTGACGGATGTGGATGCTCTGCCGGGCGAGGACTTGGACGGGGATGGCACGGCGGACTTAAGCCGGCTGGAGTTCGATACCCAGGTGCGCCTGCAACAACTGATCCTCGCGCGTCAACTGGGCATCGGGTTTGGTCACGATGTTTTAAAAGCGGAGCAGGCGCGACGGTTTACCACCTCGGACGGCAAGGTGAACACGACTGGGCACCAGCGATTCTTGGAACAGATACTGCCAGCCAATGGGTTGACGGTGGAGGACTGGGACCGTTTTGTGGCCAACGAGCTGGCGTTGATTCACATGAACAAACTGATGAGCTTGGCGGGGGCACTGTTGCCCGGGCGTGTGGTGGGGGAATTGTTTGCACGCGATCATGAGGAGTTTGGGGCGGAGGTGATCCGCTTTCCATCCACCAACCACGTGGCGGATATCCAGGCCACACCCGCTGCGTTGGAGGCTTTTTACAACAAGAACCTGAAACTGTTTCGACTGCCTGAGCAACTGGAAGTGGTCCGGGTCCGCATTCCATTTTCGCTTTACGAGGAAGTCTCGCAAAAGCCTCTGGAATCTCTGGAGAAAAGTGTGCGAGCCATTTACAAGGAGCGCGGCGCGGAGGTGTTCAAGGACAAGGATGGCAAGCCGTTGCCGGCCGAGGAGGTTTACCCGAAAATCCGGCGGATGCTGCTGGCGCAACGGCGGTTTAATGTCATCAGCGCCGAGGTGCTCAAGGGCGTGAAGTCCGACGTGGCGCGGTTGCGGGCCGTGATGGCCGCGGACAAGGCGGAGCCTAAGTTGGAGGTGGAGGGTCTGACCTTGGCAGTGGGCTCGGGGCCGGTGGCACGCATGGCGGCTTCGTTGGAACCGGGTCAGCTGGCGAGTGGCGCGGTTTATGAAGAGGATGCGTTGAGTTTGGTGGGGTTGGCCCGCAGGTTCCAGCCGCCCACGCCCAAGTTTTCCGACTTGGGCGCTGAACGGCTCAAGGTGATTCGGGCGGAATTCGTGACGGAGCAGGCGCAGCAGGCGGCGGTGAAACGCGGCCGTGGGTTTTACCAGATGCTGACCAACCGCATGGCCAAGGGCGAGACAATTGAGGCCGTGGCGGCCAGCGTAAAGCTGGAGGTGGAGTCCCTGCCCTCCTTTGCCTTGGCGGATTTGGAATGGCCGAAATCCCCCATCCAGCAGCCGGTTTCGATCGGTGTGGCGCAGGCAGCGGCGAATGCGTTGTTGCATGGGTCGGCGCCTGCGGTGGGCGAGTTTGTGCCCCAGCCTTGGGGCGGCTTCATCCTGCATTTGAAAACACGGACCCCGCCCACTCCCGAGGTGTCGCGGGATAAATTTAAAGGCTACCGCGAAGAGCTGCTGGCGGGCGGGTTGGCCGCCGCGCGCCAGCCGGGGGTGCATTCCCCGGCGGGCTACTCGGTGGCACCGGGGCCGCGTGGCTGGTTTCTGTCCGAATGGGAGCGGTTGCGTTTGGCGTTTTTCGTGGACTTGAAAGGCGGCGATGCCTCGCAAGCCAATGCGGTGACGGCCGCCCGGCAGCGTTTGCGCGAATGGCCGGAGCCTTTGGGCGCGGAGACTTTGTCCGCGCCGGCCGCCCTTCCGGGCGAGTCCTTGGCCGCCAATGATGCCCTGCTCCGCACCGGCATCTCCACCAACGTCATCCCGGCCGCTACTTGGTTGAAGATGGCCGACAGTCACCCCGGCACCGCCGCCGCGCGCCGTGCGGCCTTGATCGGCGCGGTTACCTTGTATCGAACCGGCAAGCCCGCCGAGGCGGCCAGTCATTTTGAGGCGTTGGCAAGCGCCAAGGTTGACCCGTTGACGCCGGTGGCCCGCTTGGGACTGGCGGTGTGTCTGGATTCTCAGGATGACCCCGGCACATCGGATGCCTATCGTCGGGTCATCAAGGATCATCCGCACGGATTGCCCGGGGTCATTGCCCGACTGGGCTTGGCTGCAAGAGAACAGGATTCGAAGCTTTGTCAGGAAGTCATTGAAACCGACCCTGTGGGCTACTGGGCGAGGCTGGCCTCGGGCCTTCGGCAACGGTTGCCGTAGCGGATTTCTTATTCACAAACCCCGGTCCGATCTTGAGGCCCAGCCTTGTCCATGATAGACGATACCCGTCCGCCCACAAGGGGGGACACGCTGCTGTGGGTACTGTTCCCTTGGCTCTCGGCAGTGTTTTGCCGCTGGGGGTTCCTTGTCACCCCCGGCGGTTTTTGGTTTTGTGCGGCATGCGGATACGAAGATTTGACGAAAGCCGCTCGCTTGGACAGAGTAACGCCAATGAGGATGCTGTTTCCACCCCCCACCTTGGCTCTGGCATTGATGTTGGGTTGTGGTGGAGATTCGCCTAGCACCTACGAGGGCGGGGAAGGCCAGAAAGTTCCGGAAGTCGACAAGACCACTCAGTTGCTTGCCCTGCCCCCCTACACCTTGGGGCCGGAATACTACGCGGGGATTGAAAGCGAACACTATCAGGGCGCTATCAACATCTGGGTCAGAAAGGACAACCAGAAACAGCCCTACACCGGTTCCGCCATCACCCGTTTCCCCAATGGCCGGTTGCGGACACGGGAATCCCTTCAGGTGGGGCTGCTGCACGGCATGGCTCGCGGTTGGCACGAGAATGGCCAAAAGCAATACGAAACCAGTTGGACCTTTGGCGTACCTGACGGTCTGGAGGTGCAATGGCACGAAAACGGGGAACTCCGCTGGGCGGTTCTGTGGGATCGCGGCGTGGTCATCAACAAGAAGGGCTGGACCGCGGAAGGCGCGGCTCTTGACTTGAGCGAAGAGGGCTGGGGCTCCGACGGTAGACGCATTACGAAGCCTAACTGAGGGCGTTTTTTGCGTCTAGTTCGTAAAAATTTTCTTTTTTGACTGGGATCCTTTCAAATGAATGGTTCGCGAAATTCACGCTTAGCCCAAAATAATTTACGCAATTTTTTCTTGGTAAAGCCTTTAAAATGCATTTTTTGAATAATTTTTCAAAAAATAGCACTTATTTTTTCAGATAATTTCCGAATTTTTCAGCTTAACTGATTTTTTTCGGCCATGGCACATCACATGCTTTTGTTTCTATGACCTAACTGCGCTGGGTTTTCTGAACGAGTACGGACAGGAGACAGGCACACAACCCAAAAAAGAACATGAAAACACAAAAAACCAAGGGATTTACCCTGATTGAGTTGCTGGTGGTGGTAGCCATAATCGGCATTTTGGCGAGCATGCTGCTCCCGGCTCTGGCCAAGGCGCGCCAGAAGGCCAACCGCGTGAAGTGCTCCAACAACCTGAAGACCATTGCTGGTGCGTTCAACGCCTTTGCCTCTGACGAGGACGCGGGTGATTTCCCGTGGCAGTGCTCCAGCGAAACGGCTTCCTCCGGTGGTTATGGCGGCGCGGATAGCGTGGACAATATTCAGACTGTGTTCAGTGGCGTGGGCGGTGACATGAAGACCGCCAAGGCGGTTCTTTCGCCCTGCGATCCTGGCAGCAAGAAGTCCAACCAGTCCGAGGTCTCCAGCGAGAACAGCTCCGGCGTGTTCGCGGGCGACGGCACCGTGTCCGAGGGAGCGCAAAGCTACATCGTGCACTTGGGTGGTTCCACGGCCGGTGGCTCCAACAGCATCATTGGCTCGACCAAGAACATCCTCACCTTGGGTTGCCGCGGTGACTACAACAACAACGCGAACGGTTCTCAGATTCGGGCGAGGAATCCTGATGGCTCGAATTTGGACAACAACAAGGGCGAAAATGATGTCAAGTTCCGCGGAATTATCCGTAACGGCAAGAACATCGAGTATGAGAGCCCGATGACGGAAGGCCGCCGTTTTGGAAAATACGTTGCCTATATGATGACCGGAAATACTGGCAGAGCTGGCAATGGCCGTAATAACTCCCGTGATAATGGCATTCTTGCGAATGCGTGGCTTGGCCCGGACATCAAGGCTGATGCTCGTGGCAAGTGGGGCGAGAACGGCGACCGCCAAATGAACATGAACCGTAACATCATCCTGCAAGGTTTGTCGGCCAACCAAGGCCAAGTGGCCAAGGCGGATGGTGCGGTGCTGCTGGCGAACGACAAGCAACTGCAAGATGCGATCAAGTCGCACGCCACGGCGGACACCACCAGTGCCTACGCTCGTGAGGCGGTTCTGCACCCGGTTCGCAACAAGTAAGTGACTGGATAGCAGAAAAACCAACGAAATTCACGGCGCCCCTCGGGGCGCCTTTTTT
>PBLV01000034.1 GCA_002721895.1 Verrucomicrobiales bacterium | reverse complement strand
TGCCGTATAAAACCTTCACCGGCCCGGGCCGCTCGGTGCGAAACCACAGGCTCATGGAATCGGCTGCGGGCCGGCCGAGCATGGGCCCGTGCGTCACGCGAATAGTGGTCGGCAATCCATCGCGCAGGCCCTTGGCCGGTTGAGCGGGTGTTTCACACGCCAAGCCAAGGCTCAGCATAACGAGTAAAGAAATCTTCGTCTTCATCAGTCGGGAATGAGGAGACAGCGTACGGACAGACCGATCTGGTGGCAAGGATGACTCGGCGCACCCAAAAGATTCAGGGTTGTTTAAATTTGAGCGTTGGACCGACGGGCAATCGATAACGGCTGTAGTCAGGAGAGAGATCGGAGAAGGCGGGGATGGGTTGGGGTTGGGCGAGGTTTCCGTGGCGGATCAGGAGGCTGCGGATGATTTCAACATCGGGATGAACCAAAGGCGAGAGGCCGTCGAAAGAAGCAGGCGTTTTGAAATGATCACCATCCCCGGTGCGGGTGCTGGCGAGAAGGGCGTAGCGTTGATTGGGCTGGAGGGAGACAGGCTTGGCCAGGGGAAGGTAGCGGAAAGCGCCGTCGAGTTCAGCCCGGGCCCCTTCGGGCAGGGTGATACGGGCAAGCTCGGCAGGTGGCCGGGTATCCAGTTGCACAAGACTAATGGTGTGGGCCACCTTGAGGCCGCGGCGTTTGCCTTTGGGATCGGACAGGCTCGGCTGATCACGCTGGGATTCATCAGGGATAGAGCGGGCGGGGCGGACCGGGCGATCGCGTTCGTGGTCGTCCCACATACCAAGGTGGGTGACGGTCTTGGCCTTGGCGTTCAACGTAAATTCAAATCCGATCTCGCCGGTGACATCGTTACGCAGATTGTGCCAGCCTTCGGTTTGGATGAGCGCCGAAGAGGGTTGGAGGTTCAACTCACGCGCGTGGCCGCGGTTGTGGAGGCGCAACAGTTCGGCGGCCAGTTGCTTCGCGAGAGCCGGATCAGATTTCACTTCATCGTCTTCGTACAGATTCTGTTCGAGATCATAAAATGCGCGCGGGATGGCGGCGCCGTGGCGGCTGTCGCGAATGGACGGCAGCGCGAGGCCGCCCTCGACGAGCAGCTTGTGCGGTCCTTTGCGGATGACGAGGGTGTCGTTGGAAAAGGGCGGCCCGAGGTGGCAGAAGAACACACGCGGGCGCAAATCCGGCTTCGGTATTTTTGCGGTCCAGTGCGCGAGGCAATCGTGACTGTCCTGTGCCTCATGCGGCGAGAGTTGATGGCCGGCTACGCTGGCGAGCGTGGCGTAGAGATCGGTGTGGGAGACGATGGATTCATTAAGTGTGCCGCCCTCGATTTTGTCTTTCCAATACACGAGGAACGGCACGCGAATGCCACCTTCCCAGAGCTTGGCTTTCTTGCCGCGCAAGCCGCCGCTTTCGCGATTGCGGCCGAGATTGTCGCCGACGTTGGAGCCATTGTCGCTGGTGAAAATGATGAGCGTGTTTTCGATCAACCGATGGCCTGGCCAGCGGAGATCCTCGGTGTTGCGCAATGTTTCAAGCAGTTTGCCAAAGGCGATGTCATTTTCCAAAATCATGTCCCCGCGATCACCAGCATTTGAGCCATCATGCAACCGGCTGGCGCCCTTGACCGCTTCTCCGGCGATGGTCTGAGGCACGGCATAGTCGCCGTCAATTTCATTGCGTTGGTAATGGTTGGCGTTGGGGGCGTAATAGAGGAAAAAGGGCTCTTTGGTTTTGGCTTGTCGGTTGAGAAAAGCTTGGGCTTCGCGCAGGTACACGGGCCCGATCTGGGCGAGATCCCAATCGGGCGCGGCAAAGATACGGCGTTCGCGATGTTTGAAGCCAATGCGGCGCATTCGGCCACGGTCGGTAAAGGTCCAGCGATCGTTGCGGATGTAAATGCGCGGCTCGGTGTCGAGCGAATCCTCGGTATTACCGGACACCCCAAAGAATTCATCGAAGCCATGATGCGTCGGGCCATCGAGCACGGGCCGCGTGAAGTCGACATCCTCATAGTAGTAATCGGTAGCCGGTTTACCCACGCCGTTATCGAATGCCATGCCCACATGATATTTGCCAATGGCCGCCGTGCGATAGCCGCGTGCCTGTAGCATCTCTGGCAACGTGCTGAGCGCGCGCTGGATCATCGGCGTGTTCGGCCCATGCGGCAGCCAGCCCTGTTGCTTGAGGTAAGCGCGATGCGCAAACCGGCCGGTCAACAGTGCGTACCGTGTGGAGGAACACATGGAGGCCGGTGCGTAGGCGTTGTTAAACACCACCGCCTGCTGCGCGAACGCTTTGAGTTGCGGCGTGCGCTGCGTGAGCGTGATCGGTTCCGCCTTTGGTCCCATTCGCACGCCGAGATACGCACTCGTGTCGCCGATCCCCATGTCATCCGCCATCATCAGGACGATATTTGGCTTGGCCGGGCGCGGCGTTTCGGCATTCGCCACCGCAGTGGAAGCCGCCAGCATCACGAGCAATTGAATTCGGTGGAAAAACTGCATCATGCCAACCGGACCGCGCCTCAACTCTCCAGCCCGCGGATGCCGCTGGCGGTGCTGCTGCCGAAGCGGTCGATCTCGAGGCCCATGCGTTGGGCGAGGGGGACGAAGAGGTTGGCGAAGGGGGTGTTGTTGTCCTGATCGTGGGCGATGTGCGTGCCGTGTTTGAAGCCGCCGCCGGCGAGGAGGATGGGCAGGTTGCGCCAGCTGTGCGAGGAGGCGTTGCCGAGGTTGGAGCCAAACAGGATGGCGGTGTGGTCGAGCAGATGGCCGCCGGCTTCCTTGACGGCCTTGAGTCGCGTGAGGAAGTTGCTGAACACCTCAAACTCCGCGACCTCGATGCGGGTGAGTTCCTCGATCTTCTGTTCATCGCGACCGTGGTGGGAAAGCATGTGCCAGTCGGTGCGCACGCCGGGGATGTTGCTGGGCACGGCGTTGAAGCCGCCGATGGAAAAGGCGATCACGCGCGTGGAATCAGTCTGCAACGCCAGCAGGATGAGGTCGTAGATGAGGCGTTGCTTGGCGAGGATGTCGTTGCGGTCGGCGACGTCCTGCGGTTCCTTGTAGTTGACCTTCGGCTTGGGCCGGTTGGCCCACTGTTTGTTTTGTTGCAACCGAATTTCCAGTTCGCGCACGGAAGTAAAATACTCGTCGAGCTTTTCGCGATCACGCGCGCCGAGGGTGGTGCTGAGCAACTTGGCATCGCCCAGCACGGTGTCGAGAATGCTACGGCCGCGCTCAAGGTTTTTGATTTCCTCGGCCACTTCCGTCTCGGTGCCGTTCATAAACAGTTGCCGGAAAATTTTCGTCGGATGCGTCTGCACCGGGATCTGCACGCCATTGGCCGTCCACGACAACGACGAACCGCGCGCGCCGACGGTCATCGAGGGAAACCGCGTGGCCGCGCCAATGTGCTTGGCCATCAGTTGATCGAGCGAGATGGTGTTCTTGAACCCCGCCAAGCCCGGTCGCGGCGCGCTGGTGAGCCAGGTGAGCTCGCTGGTGTGGCCGTTGGCGCCGTTGGAGTTTGGGTGCGACAAACCGGAGAACACCGTGAAATCCTCCCGGTGCTTCTCAAGCTTTTGCAGGTAAACCGGCGCCTTGTAATTCGCGCCCACCTCAGTGGGAATAAAATTCGGCGCATGAAATCCCAGCCCCGCATTCATCGCCACAAATCGTTTCGGAGCCGCAGCCGCCTTGGCAAAAGCCGGCGTCATCGCGCTCAGGAACGGCAGGGCCACAGTGGCGCCGGTGCCCTTCAGAAAGGCGCGACGATTTAGCGAAGTCTTGGTGGCGATGTGGCTCATGTTACTTGTTCAGGAAAATTTCTGATTGGATGATACGATGGAACAGGTCGCGGAGGCGATGTTTGTTTTGGGCGGTATCGGCGACGATGCGGTCGAGCTCGGCGCGGTCGGAGAAGCCCAGCTCGCGGCCGGTGGCGAAGGTGAGCAGTTTGCCGGCGAAGGCGCGGGCGAGGCGGTCATCGTGCCTGGCGAGGTAATCGCGGTAGGCGGCGAAGTTGTTGTACGTGCTGCCATCGAGGAATTGGCCGGAACTGTCCACGGGCGGTCCGAGCCGGTAGCGGACCTTTCGGCCGAGGATCTCGCGATCAACGCGTTCGGCTTCGGAGTGCTGACTGCGGAAACGATCGCGGCGCTGGCCGATCACATCAAAACTCTCCAGCGCGAAGCCGAGTGGGTCGATGTGGTTGTGGCAGGAGGCGCAGCTGGCGACGTTGCNCGATGTTTGTCGAGCANNTCGCGCAGGGTGGCGGCGCCNCGNATNTCCGGNTCCACGCCGGGGATGTTNGGCGGNGGCGGGGTGGGCGTGATGCCGAGGATGCGTTCCATNACGTACACGCCGCGCACNACGGGNGAGGTGGNNGAGCCNTTGGCGGANACNTTCATCANGCTGCCNTGGCTGAGGAANCCGCCGCGCCAACTGTCGGCGGGCAGNTTCACTTTNCGGAACTGCGAACCNNNNACGCCNTCGATGCCGTANTGCTCGGCCATGCGATCGTTGAGCATCGCAAAATCGCTCTTNACGATGNNGGCNGCAGGGATGGTTGCNGGCGATCAACTCGCGCAGGAACNCCTNNGTNTCGCGCGGCATGGANAAGCGCAGGTAGGGNTCGTACTCCGGATANAGNGTGCGNTCGGGNACNGTGAAATCCATNTCNCGCAGGTTCAGCCACGCCTCGGTGAAGTNCGTGATNAANCGCTCGAAGCGNTNGTCCTTCANCAGNCGCTCNGTCTGCGCGCGNAGNTNGGCNCGNAGTTNGCCNNCGCNTGGCGAGNGCNAGCAGCTCGGCATCCGGCGCGGTGCGCGTGAGNAAATAGGANAGNCGATTGGCNAGNGCAAAGTCNTCCAGNGCCCCGGCNGGTTCGCGNAGNAANAGNAAATGCGGCGANCTCAACACCGCCGTGGCCGCCGTGCGCAGGGCNGNCTCAAAGGGCTCACCTTTTTTGCGTTCAGCCGAGAAGAGGTGCACGTANGGNATTACCTCATGNGGCGCTACCGGCCGACGAAACGCGGCATTGGCCAAACGTCCNAGNGNCNGTTCGGCGTCGGCCTGTTCATCGGTNGATTTGATTTCAAACTGNGGCTTGTACCAGGANCGGTTGCGGTCGNTCGGATTGCGCGGCGNAATCTCTTTGCGATCCAGCCNTGCCATCAGCAGCTTGTGGCCCGCCGAGGGAAACTCCTCGTACAACGGTCCCTCCAGTTCCACGGAGTGAATGCCTAGGCCGGGAGTCTTCACGGTGCTCAGTGGAATCTTTTCCTTACGCCGGCGCCCAAGATCCGGATCAATGATGCCGTAAGGCTCCACACTGATCATGTATTGCGCACCGATCTTTACGGTCAATTCCACCGTGTGCATCTTGTCCGGGCCGCCGGGCGGAAAGGAAAAATATCCGACCACCGGCTGCGGCGCACCGCGCGCATACGTGGTCAGGCCCACCGAGAACGTGACGGGTTGATCGGATTGATAGGCAAACCCGTGTACCATCACTCGATAAAACCCCTCCTTGCTGGTGCGCGCCGAACGGATCATGCCCGAAGGATAGCCCGTGCGCTGAAACCGTACGATGGAATCATCCTTGAGCTTCAGCCAAGTATCACCGATGAATCGCTCGCCGCCTTTGTCATCCGTATAACGCCCCACCTTCTTGTCCGGCTTGGGCTTCTCAACCGTCTTCGCAATCGCCTCCTCCAGCACGACGCCCGCCGTGTGCAAATACATCTTCATGTGCTGCATCGAAATGCCCAGCGCGTGCCCGACATTGTCGAACTCATGCGACCGCCCGTCCGCCGGCAGCAACCCCTCCAGCTCCAGCGCCGTGCCGAAGAGATCATTCATCGTGTTCTCGTATTCGCGCCGGTTCAACCGCCGCAACACCGTCCCCTTCGCCGCCGCATGCGCCTGCACCAGCCGCGGGCCCAGTGATGCGCGGAAGGCTGCCAGCTCCTTCGCCTCCGGCCGATCCGTCACCTTCTTCGGCGGCATTTCGCCGGCCGCCACGCGATCGAAAATCCGTTCCCACTTCGCAAACACCGCCGCATCCGAAAGATCGCGCCCCAGCTTTTCCAAATCCAATCCCCCCTTCGCCGCCCCGTCCCCATGACAATCAAAACAATGCGCCGCCAAAAAAGCATTCGTAGATTTGTCGAACGCAAATCCCACGCTGCAAAACACCAGCCACAAACTGAACACCAATCCACGCATGAGGAAATGAGACTACCCGTTGGCCCCCGCCAATTCGAGATAAATTGAAAGAGAGCTCCATCGCAAATTGCCTCACGCAGAGCAGCAGAGGCGCGGAGAAACCAGATTAATTTTTCTCCGCGCCTCTGCGCCGCCGCGTGAGAATAAAATGAAGCCAATCCTTGCCCCTCACACCCAGCCAACGCACACTTGCGTGATGCGTTTTGTTTTTCTTTTGTTCCTAAGTTGGGCCCTGCCCGTCATTGCGGCCAAGCCACCCAACATCGTCCTCATCCTCGCTGACGACTTGGGCTATGGCGATCTCGGTTGTTTTGGGCAAAAGACGCTGAAGACACCGCGGCTGGATGCGATGGCGAAGGAGGGGATGCGGTTCACGCAGTTTTATGCGGGGTGCACCGTGTGCGCGCCGTCGCGCAGTGTGCTGCTCACCGGCCGGCACATGGGGCGCACGGTGGTGCGGGGCAATTCCACGCAGCCAATTGTCATCCGGCCCGGCCAGCCGACGCTCGCCTCCATGCTCAAGGGCGCCGGGTATCGCACCGCTTGTATCGGGAAATGGGGTGTGGGCACACCGGACAATTTCACCAATCCCAACGATGTCGGCTTCGATCATTTTTATGGGTACGTCAACATGTGGCACGCGCATAATTTTTATCCGGAGTTTCTCATTCGCAACGGCAAAGTGGAAAAGCTGCGCAACGAAATGGCGCCGCGCTGGAAAGCTTTTCAGGATCCCAGGCAACCGATGGGTGGCCGTGGTGTGGCGGTAAAGCGCGTGGACTACGCGCCCGATTTGTTTACCGCCGATGCGCTGAAATTCATCCGCGAGAATCACGAGCAACCGTTTTTCCTCTATTACGCGCTCAACATCCCGCACGCCAACAATGAGGCAGGCAACGCCGGCATGGAAGTGCATGATCTTGGTGAATTCGCCAACAAGGATTGGCCGGCGCCGGAACAGGGCTTTGCCAAGATGATCCAAAACATTGACCGCGACACCGGCCGCATCATCGACCTGTTGCGCGAATTAAAGATCGCCGACGACACACTGGTGATTTTTACGTCCGACAACGGCCCGCATCAGGAAGGCGGCCACAAGGCCGATTACTTTGATTCCAATGGCCCCTTGCGCGGTATGAAACGTGACCTCACCGAGGGTGGTCTGCGCGTGCCCACCATCGCGTGGTGGCCCGGCACCATCAAGGCCGGCGGCACGGACAACGCCCACTGGTACTTCGGCGATTTCATGGCCACTTTTGCCGAACTGGCGGAGGCCAAGGCGCCGGCGGATATCGACAGCGACAGTTTTGACGGTCCGCTCCACGGTAGGTCACGCGAAAAACAATGGAAACGCGAGCACGAGATGTACTGGGAGTTTTATGAACGTGGCTCTGCGCAGGCCGTACGGTTCGGTAAATGGAAAGCCATTCGCAAGCCGATGTTCACCGGCCCGATTGAACTGTACGACATGTCCAACGATGCTGGTGAAAAACGTAACTACGCCGAACGCCGCCCGGATCTCGCCCGTCATGCGGCCAACCTGATGGAGAAAATGCACACGCCCGATCCGAACTGGAAAGTGCGCGGCCGGCGATAGCGTCAGGCAAAGTAAGGCCGCAGCACGTTGCCGGCGACGATCAAGGCCTCCTGCCGGCCGCGCAGGGTTTTGCCAAAGGTATCGTCCTCCACCTCGATACACACGGGGCCGCGGTAGGTGGTCTCCATTAGGTCGCCGAGGAACGCGCCCCAATTCATCTCGCCGTAGCCGGGGATGCGCGGTTGATGCCACTCCAACGGATGGGCAAACACCCCCACCTCATCCAGTCGATCGCGGCGGAGCTTCACGTCCTTGGCATGGAAATGAAAAATCTTGTCCTGAAATTCTTTCAACGGACTGGCCGGATCCATGTGCTGCAGTACGAAATGCGAGGGATCGTAGTTGAGCCCAAAGGCATCGCTGTCAATATCGTTGAACGCCCGGCGCCAGATCACCGGCGTGGTGAAGAGATTTTTGCCGCCGGGCCATTCGTCGCCAGTGAAATACATCGGGCAATTTTCAACGCCAATCCGCACGCCGTGATCCTCCGCAAAAGCTACCAATGGCCGCCACGTCTTTAGAAAGCGCGGCCAGTTGGCATCCACACTCTGCGTCCAGTCGCGGCCGACAAAGGTATTTACCGTATCGAGCCCCAGCACTGAGGCTGCCTTGATCACCTTTTTGAGATGCGCCACGGCCGCCCGTGCCATTTTGCGATCGGGATCCAGCGGGTTAGGGTAATAGCCTAGGGCCGACAAATTTACCCCATGCTGAGCGCACAGCGCATGCACCTCGTCGGCCTTGGCCGCGGTGAAGCGCTCCACCTCCACGTGCGTGATGCCGGCATACTTGCGTTCCGCCTTGCCGCGCGGCCAGCACATCGCCTCCACACAGGCAAACCGCTGCGCCTTGGCAAAGGCCAATACTTCAGCCAGCGAAAGCTCCGGCACGATTGCGGAAACAAAACCGAGCTGGAGGGAGGGAGGAACCGCCATAGCTAGGCGCATTCCGGGCCGTCGCACTTTAGCCCGTCCATCCCGAGTAGCATCGTGCGTACAGCAACACCGGCGTTTACGGCGGCGACCAGATCGGTGGTGGCTTGCAGGGTTTCCTGCGACACACCGTCGGCCAGTGCCTTTTCTGTGCGGCCGCCAGTACAAAAACCGCATCCACGCGTGATGGTGACGGCGAGGCCGATGAGGTGTTTTTCGCGATCAGTTAGATGTTCGGTTGCGCCGGCTTTTTCCAGTGCCTGAATGACGTGTAGTTCTTGTGCGTTCATGATGAATTAAAATTTTTTCATTTCGGTTTGCAGTCGCTGGATGATCTCCGGATGGCGGTCGGACAGATCAGTGCGTTCTCCCAGATCACGGCTAAGGTTGAAGAGAAGCGGGGTCGCGTGCTGGATGGCGGGCTCACGTTGGCGAGTGTCGGGATGAGAGGAACGATCCTTGGTGCTGAGATGGATTTTATAATCACCTGAGCGAAAAGCTTTTGCGCTGCCGGAAAAGAGCCATTGTGTTCGCGGGCTGGGCTTGCCTCGCAGGAGGGTTTCGGTGAGATCAAGCGACCGATAGCCGGGCAGCTCTCGTGGCTGTTGGCCGCCGGTGAGCGTGGCAAAGGTGGCGTACAGGTCGAGATTGGCTGCCATGCCGGGCACGGTGGCGGGTTTGATTTTGCCGGGCCAATGAAAGATGCCCGGCACGCGATAGCCGCCTTCCCATGAGGTGCCTTTCTCACCGCGCAATGGTCCGGCGGTACCGCCGTGCGGGCCGAACATGCTCCATGGACCGTTGTCGCTGGTGAAGATGACGAGTGTGTTGGTGTCGAGCTTGGCCAGCTTGAGGGCCGCCATGACCCGGCCGACGGACCAGTCGATTTCCTCGATCACATCCCCGTATCGGCCGCCGTCGCTGCTCCCCTGAAATTGTTTGGACGCAAAGATCGGTGCATGCGGCATGTTATGCGCGAGGTACAGAAAGAACGGCTTATCCCGCGGAGTACGAATCCATTTTACAGCCTCTGCCGTGTAGCGGCGCGTGAGCAGTTCCTGATTGGTTGGATGCTCCACTACCTTGCGGCCGCGAATGAGCGGCACGGGAAAGCTAAACTTGGTGCATTGGTCAAACACCTCGCGCGTCTGGCGTTTGCCCGGCGGTGCCGGCACATCGTTGCTGCCGGGTGTGCCGAAGTGATAATCGAAGCCGCACTCCAGCGGGTGCATGGGGCTTTGCGTAAAATCTTTGGGGTAACCGGCCAAGTGCCATTTTCCCAAAATGGCGGTGGCATATCCCTGCCGCTTGAACATTGCCGGCATGAGTTTCTCCGGGGCGGCGGAGAGTTTTTGTTTTCCGATCAATGCCGGATGGCGACCGCTCATTAAGCCGGTGCGGCTCGGGACACAGGTGGAGCCGGAGGAATAAAAACTGGTCCAACGCTGGCCCTCTATAGCTAATCGATCAAGGTGCGGCGTCTTGATCTTGGGGTTGCCATAGCACCCGAGATCACCGTAGCCCAGATCATCGACAAAGATCAGCACCACATTTGGGCGCAGAGGTGCGGGGGGTGTGGGCGATACGGCCTGAGCCGATCCAGTCAGCATCCAGCCTATCAACGGGCCAAGTAAACGTAAAAACATGCGCGCACTATGCCTGCATGCCGGAAAGCGGACAATCCCGCTGCCGGATTTTTTGGCAATCAACTACCGGCCTCGTAGTTTGATGTCATCGAAATCGTTCATGTCATCGAACGAACCAATGCCGATACGGCCTTTGCCAAAGGTTTTGTCGGTCACCTGCATGTGGGGCTTGGTCAGGTCATCAAAATAAACGGTGATCGTGCCGGCCTTTGAGTCGCGCACGAGCTTTACCTGGTGCCATGTCTCATTTTTCCACGGTGTATTATTTTTGTTCTGGGTCATCGCCTTGCGGGGGGCATTTTTCACGATCATGATCTGCCCGCTGTGCGGATCCGGCCGGGCGCCAAGGTGTACGTAGTAAAAATTCTGCGGATCCTGCCAGTTGAAAAACACGCAGCAATCGCGATGGCCACCGGTGTCCTTCGTGCTTTTCACACGAAAAGTCAGCACGAAATCCGCAACCTGTACGTCCTTGATTAACGCAATATGATGCGGACTGCGCACCTTCGGCCGGTATTGGCTGCTGCGCCGATTGATGCCAAACACCTGATTGCCGTCCACCTTCCGGTGCGTCCACGACTCTGCGTCCGTTGTCTCCCAACGCCCGTGGCCCTTCTCGAAATCTTCAGTGAACAGTACCGGCAACTTGCTCAAGTCCGCCGCGGACACCATGCCCGCGCAGTAAAGTGAAAATAGAAAATACCGCATGGCCAAATTGTGCCGTGGCAGAATGGGAGGAGCAAGTTCCACCTTACCCGAGGTGAAATAATTCAAGAGCTACCGTTTCACCGCGGTCATGTAGCCGCGATCGGCGATGGTATCGATATAGGGGCCAACCTCGAAATCCAGTTCTGCCAGAATGCCGCCGTATTCCAAGGGCGTGTAGCATTTGCCCTGGCAGATGTTCATGAGCAGGGCGGAATATTCGGCAACGGGCAGGGGACCTGTTTTGTCGTCGTGGATAAAGGCTTCGTGGATGACCAAGAGGCCGCCGGATTCCAATGCCGCGGCGGCCTTGGCACAGAGGGTGCGAACTTCGGGGAAATCCCAATCGTGGAGCACGTTGGAGAGCAGCAACACATCGCACGTTGGCCAGTCGCCGGCAAACATGTCGGCGCTGATAACCTCCAGCCGTTCCTGCAGTCCGTGCCTGGCAATCTCTTCGCGGGCAATGGCGTCCACCGGCGGTTGCTCCAGTACCGCACCGATGAGGTGCGGTTGCGCGGCGAGCATGGTGCTGGCGTAAATGCCCGAGCCACCGCCAACATCAAGCAGGGTTTTTTTGCCGGCGAGTTGCGGCTCCAGTGCCGCCGTCAGTTTTTGGCCAAAAGCGAGGCCGCGGCAGTTCATCAGCTCGGTAAAGCCGCGTGCGAAATCTTCATCCAGCATCGAGGCATGCCAGTCGCTGCCATCCTCCTGCGCCTGCCAATTGGCCGGTTTGCCGTTGCGCAGGACGGTGAGGAAATCCTGCGTGATTTGCGTGTCCTGAATCGGCGTGTAATACGGCCGGAGGTTCCACGGTGAATCGCCGCATAAAAATTCCCCGGCCAATGGCGTAAGCGAATGCCGGTCGTCTTCGGTGGCGATGAAACCATTCGCCCGGCAAAGCGTGAGCAGCACGTCCGCCGGTCGTTCCGCAAAATCAAAATGCGCCCGTAAAGCTTCCGTGCTGGCACCGGCATTAGCCTGCAGCCACGAAAACAAATCGAGATGCACAATCGCCGCCGCCAACAACTCCGCCGCATATTGCCGATCCCGATATCTCAGGATTTGTGCGGGATCGGTAGATGGTAGTTGCGCGAGAAAAGCACTCATGAGTTGAATAGTAGATGGGAATTAACACTCTGCCAAACAAATCGGATTCCCTCAAATGTGCAGAGGTTGATTGATATGCCACTTTCTCAAGGGCTCTGCTTCATCTGTTGTCCACGTTTGACTTGCCCCAAAACTGCCACACCTTAGCTCGCAAATGTATGTATAAATTGCACATAACGAACTAGCACGAACCTTCCCAGTGCGGCAGAATTTCCGGGTGACGTCCGAACAATTCAGAAAATTGGCCCTCGCCCTACCCGGGGTGGAGGAGCGGGAGCACATGAATCATCCGGATTTTCGTGCTCACGGGAAGATCTTTGCCACCATCGGGCCGGATGAGACGTGGGGGATGGTAAGGTTGCCGGCCGGGGAACAGGCGCGGGTGACTGAAGAACAATCCACCGTTTTCGAGGCCTTCAACGGCGCGCGGGGACGGCAAGGGTGTACACCCGTTTGGTTTAAGGGCGCAACAATGAAGGCGGTGAAGCCGCTGATGAAAACGGCTTGGGAATTCTCACGCGGAGACGCAGAGGCGCGGAGTTAATATTTTGGTTTCTCTGCGCCTCTGCGTCTCCGCGAGAACAAAATCTTGCTCAGATTTCCATATTTAAAAGACGCCGCGCGTTGTCATAGAGGATGGCGGTGCGGTCACATTCTTTAATCTCCATCGTCTCGATGGCGCGGAGTGTCTCGCGGATGTTGGCCGTGCCGAGTTCGGAATCGAAGGGCATGTCGGTGGCGAAAAGCATTTTGTCGTTGCCGAAAAACGAACGGCCGCATTCGATGGCGGTTCGCGAACCGAATGTGGCCGTGTCCGCGTAAAATCGCCGGAAGGCCTCGACAGCCGGCTCGTTCAAAACCGGACGGGCGGCTTCCGGTTCGGCGGGCGGGTATCGTTCGGAGAACAGATCGAGCCCCGCTTGCAATCGCCCCTCCATCATCGGCACCGTACCACCGGCGTGGTGCGTGATGATTTTCAAATCCGGCCATTCATCGAACACACCGGCAAACACCAGCCGCGCCATCGCCACGCTGCTTTCATGCGGCCAACCAAAGGCCCACCAGATGTCGTAGCGGCTCATCGGCTCATTCGGATAATCGGGCACGTGCGCGCCGCGCAGGGGATGCAGCCAAATCGGCCGATCGAGATTCGCCATCAATTCAAACAACGGCCGATGCTCCGGCGCATCGAGTGGCTGACCGTTCACGTGCGTGTACACCTGCACGCCCACCGCACCCAATTCCTCCACCGCGCGCGCGGCCTCGGCCAAGGCGGCCTCGGGATTGTTAATTGGCAATGAGGCAATGAAACCGGGAAACCGCTCAGGATGTGACGCGCACCAATCGGCCTGTGCGTCGTTGCCGATGCGCGCGAGCTCCGGCGATCGTTCCGGACCCGCGATGGCCTCCAGCGCCGGCGAGGCAAGGCTGAGCACCTGGCGGTAGCCGGGGAATCGATCCATCAACCGCAACCTCGCCTCCAGATCGACCATCGGCGTGAGCGACCGCGCCCGATCCAGCATCGGCAACGGCGCCGCCAAGGCCGCGTCCACCGCCGCATTCAACCGCGGCGGCAGGCAATGGCAAAAGACGTCGATGGCTTCAGTCACTGCTTCGGCTGATCCCACAATCGGAACGGATCGTTGAGCCGCTGCATCTCCTTGAGCAACAGCGCCTCCAACTCCTTGCGTTTCGCCGCGAACTTCGGTTGATCCGCCAAATTAAAGGCCATTGGATGGGGATCGGCGAAAGGCCGTAACGCATGGTGTTCGCGCAGGAATTCGTGGGGGTTTTCCTTTAGGTTAAAGAGCTGCGTCTTGCGCACTGTGCCATCCATTACGTCGTACTTGATCAGCTTCCAGTCGCCGCGGCGCACGCTGCGCATGCCCGGTTTGGTGCCGCCGCTGTACACACCAAAGAGTGTGTCGCGAATGGTCTGCGCACGGCCCATGAGCACCGGCTCCAGGCTGATACCCTCGTTGGTGGCCGGCGGCTTGATGCCCGCGAGGCTGCAAAGCGTTGCCAATGTGTCGAGCAGGTAAACATTTCCCTGCGCGCGGCTGCCGGGTTTGATGCCCGGGCCCTTCACGATGAACGGCACGCGCCAGGTGTGCTCGTACAAATTCTGCTTCCCCTGCAACCCATGCCGACCAATGGCCATGCCGTGATCGGCGGTGTACACAATGTACGTGTTGTCCAGCTCACCCATCGCCTTGAGCTTGGCCAGCACGCGGCCGATCTGTTGGTCGATGTATTCGCTGCAGGCAAACTGCCGACCAATCTCATTTCGGATGGTGCGTTCATCGCGCCGCTCCCAAACGCCCGGCACCTTCACCTCATCGCGCAGACCCGGATGGCCGTCGGGGAACGGATGTTTCGGCAGATAATTGATCGGCAACTTCGGTTGCTTGTCATTGGCCGGCGGCAGCGAATCCCGGTCGCGATGATTCACCGCGCCATATTTCTTGAGCAATTCCGGCGTGCCATCACGCACATCGTGCGGATGCGAAAAACCGAAGTAGATCAGGAACGGATCGGCATCTTCAATGAGTTCGCGCGCGTTGAGATATTCGAGCACCCGCTCCGCATGCCACGCGCTGCCAGTCTCCGCAGTGCCGCCGCGCTTGGTGGCATCGTGCACTACCTGGAATTGCTTGTTCGCGCCATCGTAGCTGTTGCCGCGCTTGCACGTGCGCATGGTGGCGTAACCGGCACGATTGAATACGGCTGCCAGTGTGTTTTGGACCAGATTCGGCGGCACCAGCTTCGGGTTCAGCGCATTCGGATTGGCCGGCGGCTTGCGGAACGGTCGGTCCGGAATATGCCACACCGTCCGCCCGCTCATAATCATGTGCCGCGACGCCGTACACACGCCGCCCACCCACGAGCCCATCTGGTACGCGCCATCAATCACCATCCCCTCCGCCGCCAGCTTCTCAATCACCGGCGCATCCAGCTGGCTTTGTTTATTGTAAAACTTAAAGTCAAACGGCGACTGATCGTCGACGATGATGTAGATGATGTTCGGCCGCTTTAGGACTTGGTCGGCGCAGACAACCGTCGACAAGCTCAGCGAGGCCAGCAGGATTTGAAAGGTTCGTCTCATGATCCGCGCCAGCCTGCCATATACACACCGGGTTGCAACCGCTTTGCGCTCGACCGGCAGCGGTGTCCATGTCACGTTTAAGCGCACATGACCGCCAATGCACCCAGCAAACCGAAGCGCATAAACCTGCGACGCCCTGATATTATGGAGCAGGTAAAAGCACAGGTCATGTCGCATTACCGCAGTGACTTGGTGGACCAACTTCGCACGACCGGCAAAGTCACGAGCAAAGCCGGCAAGTTGACCATCAAGCTGGCCAAGGAATTTGGGTTTTGTTACGGCGTCGAGCGATGCATTGACTTGGCCTACGCTGCATTGAAGGTTTTTCCGGACAAACCGCTCTATATCCTCGGCGAGATCATCCATAATCCGGAGGTGAATGATCAAATTCGCGACATGGGGATTCGTTTTCTTTCCGGACCCAACAAGGTCGCCGACATTGACGACTTGGGAGAGGGTGACATCGTCATCATTCCCGCGTTTGGAACGGAGGTTGGGATCCGGGAAAAACTAGAGGCCAAGGGCTGCCAGTTCGTCGACACAACCTGCGGCGACGTGATGAGCGTCTGGAAGCGGGTGCGCAACTACGCCAAGGAAGAGGTCACCAGCATCATTCATGGCAAGGCGTATCACGAGGAAACCATGGCCACCAGCAGCCAAGCCACCGCCAAGAATGGGCATTATCTGGTTGTGCTCACCTTGGAGGAGACCGATTACGTCTGCAACTACATTGAGCATGGTGGCGATCGCAAGGAGTTCCTGAAAAAATTCGAGGGAGCCTACTCTGTTGGTTTTGATCCCGATCAGCATCTAAAAGCCGTTGGCGTAGCTAATCAGACCACCATGATGCGCGGCGAAACGGAGGAAGTGCAGCGGCGCATCAAGGCGGCCATTGAGCGCCGTTACGGAGCGGACAATATTGCTGATCACTTTCGGTTTTTTGACACCATTTGCGGCGCAACTCAGGATCGCCAGGACGCCCTTGGCGTGCTGCTGCAAAAGCCCATGGACCTCCTACTGGTCATTGGCGGCTACAATTCCTCCAACACCTCGCATCTCGCTGAAATGGGCGAGTGCGTTCTGCCGACGTACTTCATCAAGAACGCGGCTGAAATGACCGACGCTTCGCTCATCCACCATTGGAATCAGCACACCCACGAGGTGGTGGAAACACGTGACTGGCTTCCTGACGGCCCACTGACGATCGGGGTCACCGCGGGTGCCTCCTGCCCCAACAACTTGATTGAGGATGTCATCTGCAGGCTGCTTGAACTGCGTGGAACATCGGCGGAGGAATTTCTCTCCAATTAGCGATCGGCCCTCTTTCGATTGCAGGCCGGCGATTTTTTCTTTTCGCGGGCACTCCGCCGGCATAAAAGACCCGTCCTTCCCATGGTCATGCATGAACAGAACGGCTGGCGTTCGCTGGATGACGATGCATTGCTTGAGCGGCGCATCAATACTTTCCGGCTTCGCTTGGAAGGCACGCCCTTGGAATCATGCGTTGCCCAGTTGCGCCGTGAGATTGATGACCGCAGCCTAACTTTTCAGCCCCCCGTTCATATTGGCGATGAATGGTTTTGCCCCGAAAACATCCCGGCTGTTTTCGTCCCTTTTTATCTCTGCGATGAGCGGCTTCAAAAACTGGAGCGCAAAATGATCCTTGAGGTGGAAGGCGGCTCACGCGAGGAATGCATGCGCCTACTGCGCCACGAAACCGGCCACGCCTATTCTTACGCCTACCGGCTCCAGCGCAAACGCAAATGGCAACAGCATTTCGGCCTAGCCTCACAGGAATATCCGGATACTTACCGGCCACGCCAGCACAGTCGCTCCTTTGTCATCCATCTTGATGACTGGTACGCCCAAGCCCACCCCGACGAGGACTGGGCAGAGACTTTTGCCGTCTGGCTCGCGCCCGGCAACGCATGGCGCCAGCGCTATCGTGGCTGGCCCGCGCTCCGCAAGCTGGAATATGTTGATGAACTGATGTGTTCCCTTGTCGGCCAACCCCCGATCGTCCCGCCTCGCCTGCGTGTCAGCGAATACAACGGGCTCAACAAAAAACTCTCCACCCACTACACACGCAAGCGCAAGGAGTTCGCCGAGTCGTTCCCTGATTTTTACGACGACGACCTGCAGAAAATTTTCAGCCCCGTCCCAACCCAAGCCCCCATGCCCGCCGGCAGATACCTTCGGCAAAATAAAAAAATAATAGTCAAAACCGTTTGCCGCTGGACCCGCGAACCCAAGTACCGCGTCAATGAACTCATGGGCGACCTCACCGCTCGCGCGATCGAATTGGACTTGGCGGCCGACCCGACCGATTCCGAATTGCCTTTATCACTGGCCTCCTTTATAACTTCCCTCGTGATGAGCCACCGGTTTACCGGGCGCTTCAAGCACACGCGCTAGCGCGAAAGGAGGTGGAATCAAATTGGCGAACAAGCCAAAAGTGCTCGTCCTGTTTGATGTGGGTGAACCCACATCGCTGGATGACGATTACACGGAGGATTTAAGATCGCCCGACTGGAAAACCGAGCGGCATGTGTTGCACGCGCTAAAAATGCTCGGACACCCAGTCGCCGTGCTGGGCGTCCACAATGACACCGGGCTGATTCGGGAGATGATCGCGCGATTTCAGCCGGACATCATCTTCAACATGATCGAGGAATTCGCCAACTCCCTAGACAACGAATCACGCATCACATCCTTCCTCGAGCTACAGGGCATCCCCCTCACCGGCTGCGGCTCGGCCGGAATCAGTCTTAGCAAGGACAAGCCGATCGCAAAAAAGATTTTGAGTTATCATGGCATTCGTGTGCCGCGATTTGTGGTCCAACCTCCAGGCCGACTGATCAAGATGCCACGCGATCTGGAATACCCACTCATTGTAAAACCCGCGCACGAGGAAGCCAGTCAAGGCATCAGCTTGAGAAGCGTTGTCAAAAACCCCACGGAACTCATCAATCGCATTTGCCATGTGCACGAACGCTTCCAGCAAGACGCCATTGTCGAGGAATTTGTGGAGGGAAGGGAGCTTTATGCCAGCCTTCTGGGCAACAAAAAAATAAGCTGCTTTCCAGCCCGTGAAATGACTTGGAGAAAGGACGTCCCCGCACAGGCGCGCTTTGCGAGCTATAAGGTCAAGTGGGACAACCAATACCGGCGGCGGTGGGGCATCCGAAACCGTCACCTTCCAGACTCTGAAAACTCCCTTCAACGCAGAATAGATTCCACCTGCAAGGAAATCTACCGCCGGTTAAATTTAAAAGGGTACGCCCGCCTGGACCTCCGCGCAACTCCCAGCGGAGACTTGGTCTTCCTCGAGGCCAATCCAAACCCCATGCTCGCCAAGGACGAGGATTTCGCCCTGTCCGCAAAAAAGTCGGGCCTCGACTACCCCAAGCTCATCGGGAAAATCATCTCGCTAGCCAGCTAACTCAAGGCCGTCCAGCCACTAGAGTTTCATCACCCAATTCCCCCCTTCCTCAACCCAAATCGAGGGCTTGGCGTCCTTCTTCCACTCACCCTGCGCGCGGTGGCTGGTGTTCACGGTCGCTTGAGTCAAGTCCTTGTTGAAACTGATTTCATCAATGCGAAAGTCATACTTCTGTAGCTGACCCAAGCCGACAATCAATCGGATCGCCCCAAAAGCAATCTTTGCCTTGCCCTCATTCGCACGAGAATCAGCGTCCAACAGCCCTTTAAACGTTTCCAAGTCATTCCCCAGCACCGCCTCAATCGCCTTGGCCCTGTTGGCCTCGATGATCCCCTTGGCCACATCTTCAGCTCCGCCACGCGCCTTCTTTTCTTCGAGAATCCTTTTCTCCTCCTCCGTAAGCCCACCTGAACCAGCCTCACCGCTGCCTCCATTCTCCCCAGCTTCATTTGCAGCCTTGTCGCCACATCCCACACCAACACAAAGCGACAGCCCAAATACGATTGTCACAAGTTTGTACATTTTTATTCCAATGTCCGCACCCCAACAACGGGCGCTACGATGATCGTATTGGGCCGCGACACAATCGTCGAGCCCTCAACGTCTACAGACTTCAAATAAAGGGGGTAGAAACCTGCGCTGGAAAATTTCACCGTCGTTTTACCTTCTCTGAGTTCACCAATCTTTTTAGCTCCAGCCCAAACCTCAAGGATTCCCTCCGCATTTCTCGCACCACCGGCAACAACCTTGATGGGCTCGTTTACTTTGTGCAGGATAAAGGGCTGGCCGTCGCCGAGGCCGGGCGGGCTCTTTAATTTAAGCACCGGCTTGAAGGTTACAAAGGCGTGCCAGGCGTGGGCGGTTTTGGCGTCCGGCAGCCAAACAGTCTTGGCCCGGTCGCCGGTGAATTTGCCAAAGGGCGCGATCGTGGAGCCGCCATCCTTCCATTGCGAAATGTCGCCGAGCCAGCCATCCTTTTCGGGGTAGGGCTTGAGCGGCTCGCCGGGGGCCCTGAGCCGTTTGCGAATGGCTGCGTCAAAGAGCAGCATCAGTAGATTATTGGCGCGGGCAAATTCATGCCGCCGGCCCCATTGCGGCGCGATGCCGAAGCGGGCGCCCTGCGCGCGGGCTGCGGGCAATTTGGCCATGAGCTTCTCATACTGCTTGCCATCGCGATCGCCGAATACGGTAAGCATCGGGATCTGCATCGAGCGCGCATCGCGCGGGCCGACCTCCAGACACACCGGCCCCACAGCTATGACGCGATCGGGGAGGTGCTCGGCAATGCGCGTGCTCATGCCGGCGCCGGCGGACATGCCGAGCGGGCACAGCTTGGCCTTGGCCAGTTCTGGATGCCCGCTCTCCTTGGCGAATGTGGCGAGCGCGGTGTCGACCATCGTGGGAATCTCATCACTCTTCACACCGAAGAAATTGGCGGCCAAAATCCCGAACCCCCACTGGCGACACGCCGCCTGCCAATGCTGCTGTGTCACGGCTTTGGTGTAATACGGATTGAAGGTCACCCCGCGAATGGTCTTCACGCCGGCCGGCAGCCACAGCCGGAACGGCGAGTGCTCGAGGCCGCCTTCGCGCGCGCGTTTGCTGTCCTTCTTCGGCACGCGCAGCTTCACCTGCGTCTCGAGATAAACATCCTCGGCAACCGCCGTGCCCACCAGAACGGCGCACAATAGTCCTGCGGCAAATCTCATGGGGAAAGTTTTGAGGCCAACGATTGCGCCGTCAAGCGCCGTTCACTTTTTCGCGGCTTGGCGGGCGTACTCGACCTGTTTCTGCGCGGCCTCCACCTCGATCTTGGCCAGCTCGAGGTCGCGCCGGGCGCGGGTGGCGCGGCGGTGTTTTTCCTCCACCTCACGCTTGGCTTTTTGCGCCGCGTCGTCGGCCTTTTTCTTGGCGTCGAAATCCTTGGCCTGCTTGGCGTATTGTTGCTCGGCTTCCTTCAGTTTGACGGCCAGATCAGCGGCGGTCTTCTTGAGGGCTTCATCCCCCGGCTTGGCCTCGGACCGGCGCTGGGCGTCTTTGTGCTGGCGGGTGAAATCATCCTTCTTGCGCCGGGCCTCGTCGGTGGGGCGGCGGGCGGCATCGTAGGCTTTACGGATGGTGTCAGCCTTTTTGCGCACTTCGGCGAGCTTAGGATTGAGAACTTTCAGCTGCGGATCGTAAATCTTAAAATCCTTCTCGGCGATCACCAGCTCGGCCTCGGCGTGTTTCAACATCGCCTCGGAAAGTTTCAACACCTGCTGCACCCGCACCGACTCACGCGCGGGATTGGGCCACACTTTCAGCTTGGGCAGTTTTTGTGAGATACGGCTGATGCCCGTGGCGGTGACCTGTCGCGGATGAAAGTGCGCCTGCTTTAGCGCGGGCAAACCGGGAGCGATGCTGAGCAAACCGGTTTCGTCGGCCTTCGTCTCGTAGAGGTTTAGGTACTCTAGCTGCTTCAAACCGGCGAGCTGCTTGAGGCCGGCGTTGGTGACGGGCGTGTGCTCGAGGTGCAGCCGGCGCAGTTGGCTGAGTTTGGCAACGTGCGCGAGGCCAGCATCGGTGATGGCGGTTTTCTTGAGGCGCAGGATGGTCACCGGGCCCAGCTGCGGCAGGCGCGCGAGGGCGGCGTCATTGACCTTGCTGCCGCTGAACTGAAAGTCCACCTCCAACGCCTTTTGCTCGGCGGACACCCAGCGCACCCGGCCGCCGAGTTTGTCCACGTGCTGCAGCACGGCCTCGTTGACCGCTGCGTGCATGGTGCCCGCGAGGCACAGGGCGAAGAGGATCGCCACGCGCATCATGCGATGAGTTCCTTCACCGCCTTGGCGCGCTTGTCGACCAGCGGCATCGGACGGTCGCCCGGCGCCATGAGTTCCTCGTGCGGATCGATGCCGAGGATGGTGCACAGCGTGGCCATGAAATCCGGTGTGGTGATGGGCCGCTCGGTGATGGTGTCGCCGGGGTGCTTGCCCTTCTCGTTGGTGGCACCGACCACTTGGCCAGCGTTGATGCCGCCGCCAGCCATCATGCTGGTCCACGCGCGGCAGAAGTGGCCGTTGCCGTCGCCGGGTGAACGGCCGAATTCGCCCATCCACACAATGAGCACGTCATCAAGCATACCGCGTTGCTTGAGGTCGAGAATCAGCGCAGACATCGCGCCATCCATCCACGGTGCACGCGCGGCAATGCGGCGGGCGGCGCCCTCGTGATCGTCCCAGCCGCGATGGAAAATCTCCACGAACGACACGCCGGATTCAAGTAAGCGCCGCGCCATCAGGCAGCTTTGGCCGAAGCGATGATCGCCGTACTGCTCGCGAATAGCCGCTGGCTCATCCTCGATGTTGAACGCCTTGGCGCGCGGCGAGTGCATGAGGTTGACCGCCCGCTGGAAGGCGGCCTGCTTGGCGTTGATCACCGGCAGGTTGTACTCGCGCGCAAAACGATACTCGCTCTTGGCCAGCAACTGCAGGCGGCGGTCGAGGCCCTTGGCGTCCGGCTGCAGATTCTCCAGCCCGCGCGCGGGATGCTGCACGGCCAGCGGCGCGTGTTTCGGGCCGAGGTAAGCGGGCACGGACCGATAAAAGCGGCCGCCGTTACCCTTGTCGTTGCCGGCATCGATGGTGACAAACGCCGGCATGTCGTCATTAGGCAGGCCGATGAATTTCGACGCAATGCTGCCGATGGACGGATGCTCCAGACCGGTCACGCGGCGGAAGCCGGTGTGCAGATAATATTTCGCGTCGTAATGATCGTTGATCTCCGTGGTCATCGAGCGCAGGAACGCCATGTCCTTCATGCACTGCGCGAGCTTCGGAAACTTGTCGGTCACATGAATGCCCGGCACGGTGGTCGGGATGCTCTGGAACTCGCCGCCCGGTTTGGGATCAAAGGTGTGCTGCTGGCTCGGGCCGCCGTCCATCCAAAGGAGGATGCATTTTTTGCCGCGCGGCCGCTGCACCGCGTCGTTGGCCATGGACTCAAACCACGGCACCGACACACCCGAGAGCAGGCCGGCCGCGGAGAGCTTGAGGAAGTCACGTCGTTGTAGGAGTTCGTTTGTTTTCATCGGACAAAAAGAAATTCACTTCGGTTCACCAGCATCCACAGCACATCGGTATACGCCTGGGCCGGCTCATCACACGCGGCGGTGTAGGCGACGGACTCGGCGCTTTCCTCGGCAGTGGGCCGGCGGGACAAGGTGCTGAGGTACAGCCGCTCAATGATCTGCGCCGGCTCGAGGTCGGGATGCTTTTTCAAAAAATCTTCCATCACCTTGCCCCCCTCGCTGATCGAACGCAGACGCGGGTGATTGATAAAGGTCAACATTTGCGGGATGCCGTGGGTGAAATCGGTCGTGTCCTCCTCGTTAGTGGCGAAGCGGCGGTGAAACTCCATGTACGGATCGCCCACCGCGGCGCTTTCGCCGTTGGTGTTGCCGGAATCCTTGTCGTGCGTGCGCAAGTCCAGCTTGGGATCATTGTACGCGAGCTTGAGCGACTCGAGCAGCATGTCGGCCGTCATCACCCGAATTGGCGCGCGACCAAAGGCCGCCTGTTGCGCCTCACCCTTCCCGCGGCTGGTGCGCTGGTAGGTTTGTGAATTGCAAATGCAGCGCAGCAAATGTTTCACGTCAAAACCCGAGGCAGCAAATTCATTGGCCAACAGGTTGAGCAGGCCCGGATGCGTGGGCGGATTCAGCGCGCGCATGTCGTCGACCGGATGCACGATGCCGCGCGTGAAGAGCTGGAACCACAGGCGGTTGGCAAAGGCGCGGGCGAAGAAAGGATTGTCGCGTTGGGTGAGCCACTTCGTGAAGTCCGGCCGCCAGTCGGCCTTGCGCTTGGCATCCTGCGGCTTGCCGTGCAGGTAGCCGAGCGTCACCCGTTTGCCAGCATTCTTGAAGGCACTGTGCGGAATGCTCAACTCGCCGCCGGTTTCGCGCGTTCGGATCCGGCCGAAGTCGCCGGTCATGCTGTTGAAGAAACCGGCCATCGCCCAAAACTCCTGCTGCGCCCAGTCGCGGTAGGGATCGTCATGGCACTGCGCGCACTGCAGCTGCACGCCCATGAACAGCGAGCCGACCGAGCGCGTGGTGCCGTCCATCGTCGCGTGCGCGTTTTGGCCGACAAGTCCGTAGTAGATTAGCTGCGGCTCATCCTTGATCTCGCCCTTACCCGTGAGAATGTCGCGCACAATCGCATCCCACTTGGCGTTTTCATTGAACCGCTTGGCAAACCACGTGCCGAGATTGCGCGACTGCTGCACCGGCTGACGGCCGCTGTTCATGTCCGACGGCAGTTCCGGCGGGCAAATCCATTCGCGCCAAGTACGCCCGAAGTGGTTGCCAAACTCCGGCGACGCCAGCAGCGCATCAATCAGCTTCGCCCGCTTGTCCGGCGCCTTGTCATCCAGAAACGCCGCCGCCTGTTCCGGCGTGGGCACGCGCCCGTTGAGGTCCAGATACACGCGCCGCAAAAACTCCGCATCAGCCGCCACCGCCGCCGCCTTCAGCTTGCGATCCTCCAGCCGATCGCCCACATGCTCATCCACCGCCATGGCCACTACCTTCGGCTCATGGCGTTTGCCCTTCGGCAGCAATGGCTTCTCAAGCTTCTTGCGCGTTGGCGAATACGTCGGCAGCCCCGCCGCGATCCACGCCTTGAGCGTCGCCTTGTCCTTTGCCGAGAGCGGCGGTTTTTCCTTGGGCATGTCGTTCTCGGAAATCGCCAGCCACAGCTCGCTTTCCTCCGGTTTTCCGGCCACCACCGCCGGCCCCGCCTTGCCACCCTTGAGCATCAACGGCAGCGTGCGCAAATCCAACTCGCCCTTTTGAATCAAACCGCCATGGCAACCCATGCAGTTTTTTTGAAGAATCGGCAGAACATCCTGCTCCAGCAACGGCCCCGCGCCCACGAATTGGCTCACCAGAATCCCAAGCCCCAACATGTACCGTCCGCCAAGCACGACACCATTATGGACGGACCCACAATTGGGTCAATTCAGCTTTATGACAAAAGTCGAAGACCCAGCATCGGCATGAAGGTGGCGACTTTGTGGATTCGTGGCGGTGAGCTACTTCAGCAGCTTGGGATTCTTGGCGATCATCGCCTTGGCCAGTGCCTCGGCTTTGGCGATTTGGTCGGCGGTCATTTTCTTTTCAAGGAATTCCGATTTGAGTTTTGTAGCATTTTTTTGCCCATTGGCTGCAGCGATGTTGGCCCACGCATAAGCGGTCACATAATCTTGCAGCACTCCACTGCCCGTGGCGTAATTCAGACCAAGGTTGTATTGCGCCATTGCATATCCCTGCTCAGCTGCTTTGCGATACCACTTCACTGCTTCCTTGTCGTCCTTCGGCACTCCATCGCCTCTCTCGAACATCACCCCAAGGCTGGTTTGCGCATAAGGTTCTCCCTGTTCAGCCGCTTTGCGCCACCACTTCTCTGCTTCCTTGAAGTCCTTCTGCACTCCTTGGCCATTTTCGTACATAACCCCAAGGTTGAATTGCGCGATCTTGTCCCCCTTCTCAGCCTTTGCCTTCGTCTCCTCAAACTTCTTCTTGGCAGCGTCATCGCCCATCAACGGCAGACACAGACAAATCGCCAGCAAAGCAGTTAGTGCGGATTTCATGCCTCCAATCTAAAACACCTGCATTGTATACTCAAACCCAAATAACCGTACTTTTTACAATGGGCACGGATATCGCGAGCAAAGAACCCGAGACTTTCCGTGCCGGCGATACCGTGAAGTGGAAAAGGAGCCTCGATTGCTACAAGGCAAGCGAACCGGCCTTGTCACTTCTTTTCCCGTCCNCCNTGACGGCGCTGAATGAACGCCTGCAACTTCGGCTTCAACCGGTTGATCGTGTGGGCGTGNGCGGGATCCTTGATTTGGTTTTTCAGTTCGGGGTTGTTTTCCCGGTAGTCGTAAAATTCCTCGGCCAAGANTTTGCCGGTGCGAAAGTCAATCCACTGGGTCANCCGATAGCGGTCATCNCGNATGCTGTAGCCCATCGACTTCGGATTGGTCTTCTGGAAGTTATACGCCACCGGCCGAGGGAATTGAGACAATGCAAAATTCTTCGTCGGNCCAAGCCGGTCGAGATGGCGGGCAAGACTGGCGCCTTCCAGTTGGCCNGGNTGTTTCAGGCCGCAGAGGTCCGTCAGGGTCGGGTAAATATCCAGCAGCTCCACGGCCTGCCGNACCACGCGTCCGCCAGCCTTTTGCTGCGGCGCCACAAAGAGCAGCGGCACGCGGGTGCCGATGTCGTAGTTGGTGAGNTTGCCCCAGAGGTTGTGTTCACCCACATGAAANCCGTGATCGCTGTACAGGCTGATGACTGTNTTNNGATCNAGGCCNAGNCGNTTNANTTCATCCACCACGCGGCCCACCTGCGCATCCATAAACGACGTGGCCGCGTAATAGCCATGCCGCAGTTCGGCGATCTTGGCNGCGGTTATGGCGCCTTGCCTGGGGATGTCCGTATAGCCACGTGCCTCGGGCCATTGATGNNCGGCGATGGCCGGAGCGCCCTTGGGCATCCGCGGATTGATCGGCTGCGCCAGCTTNGCGCGATCGTACAGCGCCCAATACTTGGCCGGAGCAGAAAACGGCATGTGCGGTTTNCGAAAACCNACTGCGAGNAAGAAGGGCTGGCGGGTACGCTTGAGCAATCGCAGCTTCTGAATCGCAGCCTCAGCCACCTTGCCGTCGAGATGATCGCTATCCGCGCTCGGCGACGATTCCGCGCCCGCCGCCTTGCCGCCTGTGCGGTTTTNGGGCAGCAAATATTGATCGATCTTTTCGCAGTGATCAAATTCCGGCTGGCCCGACCACGAGGGCGGATCGGTCGAGGGTTTGCCGGAGCCNTGATATATTTTGCCGATCGAGTGCGTATGATACCCGTGCTGCTTGAACCACTGCGGCAGCGTGATGACCTTGGGCTTTTCTTCGCGAAAATGTTTNTTCANTCCCCANACCCGAATCGTATCNGGCCNCATGCCCGTCATCACCGAGGCGCGGGAGGGGTTGCAAATGGCGATTTGGCAATGCGCATTGGCAAACACCGTGCCGCGTGTGCCCAGCGCATCGATNTTCGGCGTGACCGCCAGCTTGTCACCAAACACACCCACGCTCGCCCGCAGGTCGTCCACTGCAATGAACAACACGTTTGGCCGCTCGGCTGCTCGGAGTGTCGTTGCCAACAAGCAAATGAAAAGNANCCGNAGCATCATCGGGGTTGCATGAAGGCCTTGTAATCAAGCNGNTTNCGCTCGCCCGTNCCCGCGTCTTGGATNAGCTGAAACAACCGGCGGGCAATGGCCGGNTCAATCAGCGGATCGTTTGTNTCCTTTTGCCAACGCCGCAACTCAGCGATCAACCGGTCACGCGTTGGGGCATGGGTGGGATCGGCGGCNAGATTGTTGAATTCGTGCGGATCAGCCTGCAGATCGTACAGCTCGAAGGCCGGCGGCTTCTTCATCAAGGCATACGCCGCCCGCACCGCCACCGNGGCCTTGGCCATCAGCTNNGCTTCCGNCGCNGCAAAAAACTTTTTGCCCATCGTGAAGTCGTATCCGGGATTTACCACNCCGGCCACCGGATTATGGATGAGCTTGNANCGNTCATCGCGCACAGTGCGTTGCGGCCAAGGATTNTGGTTGGAGTGCAGGTGATACTCGGTGAAAAGGTAACGCCGCCACTTAGGTGTTTGCCCGTGCACGAGTGGCTTGAGGGATCGCCCTTCCAAAGTGTTCGGAATGCGCGCGCCAGCNATCTCNCANAAGGTGGGAAACAAATCCAGCGTGCTCACGAGTTCGGCGCGGCGTTGGCCGGCCTGCGCGCCGGGCCAGNGAATGATCATCGGAATGCGNACGCCGCCTTCGTANGANGTNCGNTTNCCNCGCATCACATCCGCCCCGTGGTCGCCGATGTACACCACCACTGTNTCNTGCGCCTTGCCGGTAGACTTAAGCACTTTCATTAACCGGCCGATATAAGTATCCAGCCGCATCATGCAGTTGTAATAATCAGCGGTTTGCTGGCGCAGTTCGGGATGATTGATGCCCATGAACGGCAGTGCCTCCACGTCGTCACCGGTCAACGGCTTAGCCGGCAGGCCATCGACCTGCTTCAGGAAAGGCCGGTGCGCATCGGGAAAATTCACCTGCAAATAAAACGGCCGCTTACTGCCGTTCATAAAACGCCGCGCCTGCTCAAAGTAATTTGCCATGCCTTTGCGGCTGAAGTTCGAGGAGCCAATCGCCTTGAAATCAAACGGGAACGCCTCCTTCGGGTTCACGTGCAGCTTGCCAATGATGCCCGTGCGGTAGCCCGCCTGCCTAAGCGTGGTCACGACGTTGGGCGTTGTTTTGGAATACATCGCGTACTTCCACGTCGCCAAACCGATTTGCCCGTTTTGGTGCGGATACAGCCCGGTCAAGAATGCCGCGCGCGATTGCGAGCAACCNGCCTGCGGCACGTACGCNTTTCGAAACANNGTGCCTTGTTTCGCCAAGCCATCCAGATGCGGCGTGGCGATCGGCGTNCCATAGCAGCCNATCTCCGGCCCGTTATCCTCGGANACNATGAACAANATNTTCAGCGGCGCCGCATGCACCAACGCGGCGAACATCCATAGCGCGACAAAAAAANCAATGCGTCTCAATAGATTCATTTTTTATGATTCTTTGTTTTCAACGTCCATGAGTAGGCTTTCGGGTCAAACAGGTAGGCGTTTTTCGAAGGAGCCTTGGGGGCAAATTGTTTTGGAATCCACGGCGCGAGCTTTTGGATCNCGGGCTTGTACTTCACGGCNCCGGCCAGNTTGGTCCACTCATTGGGATCCTTGGCGTGATCATACAATTCCTCCGTGCCATCCGCATAGCGAATGTAGCGATAACGCTCGGAGCGCACGGCGCATTGGCCGCGCTGNAANTCGGTGATNGCCGGGATCGNCCATGGGGCCGNNGGGTTTTTNAGCAGCGGCACAATGCTCGTGCCATCCAAGCCCGGCATGGGCTTGAGCCCGCACAACTCCAGCAGNGTGGGATAAATGCTGAGTGTATCCACCGGNCGAAGGCAAGTCGTTCCACCTTTNGTGACACCGGGCGCGGCAATGAGAAACGGGATGCGCGTGGCTTCCTCCCAGAGTGTGCTTTTGTGCCAGTGATTTTTTTCGCCGAGATGCCAGCCGTGATCGGACCAAAAAACGACGATCGTGTTCCGNCGATGCGCACTGTGATCCAGCGCATCGAGCAGNCGACCGAGTTGGGCATCGGCAAAACTGATGCTGGCNAGNTANGCCNGNATNGCCTCCTTCCATTTGCCGTGNTTTTTGATNTTCAAGAATTCAGCACGCCGTTTGGCCGAGAGTGCCCGTCCCTGAGCGGGGACATCGGCCAGATCATTCGCCAGCAATTGCGGCAGNCGGATTTTTTCNAGCGGGTNCAAATCAAAAAACCGTTTCGGCGCNTACCANGGCAGGTGCGGNCGAAAGATGCCGCAGGCNAGGAAGAACGGGNGGNNGTGTTTTTTTGCGAGNACGTTGATGGCGTAATCNACCGATTTGGCATCATCATAATCCGCTTCGGCCAAGCTAGGAATCACGCCCCAGTCGCCCTCATGCGGCGTGCCGCGCANNCNGCTNAAGGGATAGCCCTTGGGATACNGCACAGGTTTCGACCANGGATAGTTGAGCCGGTGCCCGCGAAACCACGGGTCNTCNCGAAANANCANNCGNTGAAAGTCATCCCATTGATCGGGCGGATTAAACCCCGCNGTATGNTGAAACACCTTGCCNGCGCCGAACGCNCGATAACCGTTTTGGCGGAAACACATCGGCANCGANACCGCCTTGNGCAANTGCGGNCGCCACCATTGGCCGTTGTTGTAAATGCCGGTGGNCGACGGCCGCNGGCCCAGCAGCAGCGCCGTNCGGCTCGGGCAACACACCGGCGANGCCGTGTGGGCGTTNGTGAANTTCACNCCNCGCTTNGCNAGNCGCTCGAGNTTGGGCGTGTGCACNTNGCCNGCGTANCCGCCCAACACGCTCGTCCAGTCGTTCATGTCNTCGACNGAAATCATCAGCACATTCGGCCGCTCNNNCGCNNNNGCNNNANGGGNCANCAGCATCACCCACNANNATGAANNNNCGNTNNATCATTCGCCNGNNTTGTANNCCGGNTTNCGCNNGGGCATTTGCACCTTGGCCGATGCNCGCCANGCCGCNAGNTGNCGCTGCANCGCCTTGGCNTTNNCCGGCATTTTTGCGGCGAGATTCANNTTGNTCGCCGAGNTCNTNCTTNAGGTNGAANAGNTCCANCCGGTTGGTTTCNAACGACTCNATNAATTTCCAGTCGCCNNNGCGNANNACACTGCANGGCCGCGCNCCGCCCGGATGNCCCGCGCCGATGTAGTTGGGATAATGCCAGTAAAGCGCNNCGCGNTTCACGGTNCCGGNTTGCTTNAGGAGCGGCACGAGNTTGCGGCCGTCCACGTGCTGCNGGNGCCGCGCGGGTTGACCGGTCATCGCCAGCAGCGTGGGATAATAATCCGTGCTGATCACCGGCACGTGACAGGTCGAGCCCGGCTTCACCGCGCCGGGCCATTTCACAATCAACGGCACGCGAATGCCGCCTTCATAAAAGTTGCCCTTGTTGCCGCGCAACGGCCGGTGCGAAGTGATCCGCCCGTGCCCGCCATTGTCCGACGTAAAAATGACCACCGTATTTTTCGTGAGACCGTGTTTCTCCAACCGCGCCATCACGCGGCCCACGGAGAGATCCACGCTCTCGACCATCGCCGCATACGTCGAGTTGTTGTGCCGCTCGCCCTTCGGTTTCTTTTGATACTTGGCCACGCGCTCCTTCGGCGCCTGCAACGGCGTGTGCACCGAGTAATACGAGAGATACAAAAAGAACGGCCGCGCCTTGTTTTGCTCGATGAATTTTTCCGCCTCATCCGTCAGCCGGTCCGTGAGGTACTCGCCCGGCTTTCCATCCGGCAGCGTGTTCCAGTTTGTGTACGGATGCTTGCGCGTCATACGCCAGCGGCCGTTGTACGGAAAAAAATAATTACCCGGATTGCCCATATTGTTCCCGCCCACGTTTAGGTCGAAGCCCTGATGTTGCGGATAAAACTCGCGGCCCCAACACACGTGCCACTTGCCCATCGTCGCCGTCGCGTATCCGCCCGCCTTCAGCGCCTCGGCAATCGTGAACTCCTCCAGCGGCAGATTCTTTTTGTAAATCGCCTCAATCAACGGCAGCGGTTCCTTGATCCGTTCCGCGCCCTGAATCGGAATCGCATGCGTAATGTGCAGCCGCCCGGGATATTTGCCCGTCAAAATGCTCACCCGCGTCGGCGAACAAACACAACTCGCCGCATACGCGTCGGTAAACTTCATCCCCTCCCGCGCCAGCCGATCCACATTCGGCGTCTCATAAAAATCACTCCCGAAACACCCCAGATCCGTCCACCCCATGTCATCAACGAGGAAAAAGACCACATTCAATCGCTCCGCCGCCCGGCCCGCAACAGCCAGCAGGCACAGCACCCCAATCAAACGGACAAATTGCATGCCCGATGAAAACCCCATCGCCATCCCAAGGCAAGGCCCGTGCTTTGCAGTTGCACAAACCGCGGTGGCGGGTTTGGATTTTCGCACGCCATGAAAATGCTTCATTTGCTTCTTGCGGTTTTATTACTCGCCATCATTCCAAGCTCCACTCAAGCCGCTTTGCGGGCCGGGGCGCACACGGCGGATGCGACGCCGGATAAATTGCCGGTACTGGTGAATGGCGGGATGGTATCGCGGTCACTAAATGAAGTCGGCTCGCGGATTACGGCGCGGGCGATTGTGTTGGATGACGGGAAGACGCAGCTGGCGATTGTGGTGGTGGATAGCTGCATGTTGCCGCGGGATTTTTTGGACGGCGTGAAGGTGGTGGTGAACAAAAACACAGGCATTCGCACCTCAAAACAATTCATCTGCGCCACGCATACGCATTCGGCGCCGTCGTGCATGGGGGCGCTGGGGACGAGTCCGGATCCGCGATACCCGATGCTGCTCAAGCGCAAGATTATCGAGGCGGTGGCCAAGGCGCAGAAAAATCTCGAGCCGGCGCAGGTGGGGGCGGCGGTGTTTGATGCCAATGAATTCACCGCTCTGCGCCGGTGGGTGATCCGGCCCGACCGCGTGCGTAATGATCCCTTCGGCAACCCCACCGTGCGCGCGACGATGCATGCGGGCGGCAACTGGGACGACGTCACCGGCGAGAGCGGGCCGGAGGATCCGGATTTTTCGCTGGTCAGTTTCCAATCACTCAAGGGCCGGCCGATTGCGGTGCTCAGCAATTTTTCGATGCACTATTTCAGCGGCGGCATCAAGGGGCTCAACGCCGATTATTTTGGGATGTTCAATGACCGCATGGAGCTGGCGCTCACGCCGCCGAACAACGAGACGCTGCATCCGCCCTTCGTCAGTGCGCTCGGGCATGGTTGCAGCGGCGACATTTGGCGGTGCGATTACACAAGGCGCCCGGCCGATAACCCGACCATCAGCGACTACACCGATGCGCTGGTGAAGAAGGCGTTGGCCGCGTACAAAGAAATCAAGTACGACCGCGACGCCACGCTGTCGATGGCGCAGACTGATCTGCCGCTCAAGTTTCGCGCGCCCAATGCGCAACTGCTCGAGTGGGCACGCGGCATTGTCGCTAAGACAGACGGCCTGCCGAAAACGCAGCCGGAAATTTATGCGCGCGAACAGATTTTCCTGCACGAACGGCCCGAGGCCACGCTCTGCCTGCAGGCCATCCGCATCGGCGACATTGGCCTCACCGGCATTCCCAACGAAGTCTACGCCCTCACCGGCCTCAAGCAAAAGGCCGTCAGCCCGCTCGGCACCACCATCACCTTCGACCTCGCCAATGGTTCCGAAGGCTACATCCCGCCGCCCGAACAACACGTCCTCGGCGGCTACAACACCTGGGCCGCCCGCACCGCCGGCCTCGTGCCCAGCGCCGAGCCGCGTATCGCCGAGGCGTGCATTCAATTGCTCGAGAAAGTCGCCGGCGAACCTCGGCGCAAACCCGCTGTCAACCGTGGCCCCGCCGCTGAGGCCATAACCAAACTCAAGCCCGCCGCTTGGTGGCGCTTTGATGAATTCGCCGGGCCGCGTGCCGAGGACGAAATGAACCGGCACGATGGCATCTACGAAATTCAGGTGGCCTACCAACTCGCTGGGCCGCATTCAGAGAAATTCACGCCCGGCCAAGTGAACCGCGCCGCCCATTTCGTCGGTCAACGCATGCAGGCCCGACTGCCCAAGCTAGGCACAAGCTACAGCGTTTCCCTCTGGTTTTGGAACGGCATGCCCAATGACTCCCGAGAAGTGCTCGGCTGGATGTTCAGCCGCGGCCGCAATCACGCGCTCAACTCCGGCGAATCCCTCGGCCTCAACGCCAAGGGCCAGCTCATCTTCCGGTCCGGAGAAAAGACCTTCACCGGCAAAACCATCGCCCCCCGCTGGACTTGGCGCCACGCCACCCTCGTCCGCGACGCTGACACCGCCCGCGTGTACCTCGACGGCCAGTTGCAAATTGAAGCCGAAGTTACTTCGCCGATCCCTGTGCAAACCCTGTTCCTCGGCGGCCGGCACGACAACCAATCCAACTGGGAAGGCCGGCTGGACGAAGCGGCGGTGTTTGAGCGGGCGTTGACGGTTAAGGAAGTGCGGGCGCTTTCAAATTGACCACACACGACTCACAGGAACCTAAGCAGTTACCGTCAATCAAAACCGAATCCGCATGATCCAGCCACGTCTCCTTCTCTTGTTGGCTTTTCTAATCCTTTGCGACCACGGCGCCGCCCGGGATCGCGGGGCGTTTTTTGACACTTTGGAAACGCGCACAGACTTTTCATTTCTCCGCGGCAAGGCGGGGCGGCAACCTTACGTGCATTTCTTTGCTGCCGAGGCCGAGTACGGGGCGTTTTACAGCATGCCCATGCTGGCGGAGATGCTGAACAAACGGCACGGATTCACGGTTTCGATCAGCTACTCGCTGGATCGCGAGGGCCACATTGACAGCCGAGTGGAAGAGGGTCTCACCGGCTTTGATCTGTTGGAGCACGCGGATTTGCTCGTCGTGTTTACCCGATCCAAATACCTCACCAAAAAAACGGCGACGCAGTTCCAAAAATACCTGGACAGCGGCAAACCGCTGGTTGGGTTCCGCACCGCCAACCACGGCTTTAACTTCAGTAAAGAGGCCCCGAACGCGGACTTCCTGCGAGCACAGGGTTGGACGCATAAAGGTCCGCAGCTGTGTCGCATGTGGAAGCACAAGTTTGGCGGTCACCATGGCGGCAGCCCCAAGGACGGGATGCTGACCGCCATCTCCCCCAACCCCAAGCAAGCCGACCACCCGATTCTGCGGGGCGTGAAACCTTATCAGGATCCGCGGCACCTTTACATTCTCCTGAACGAACCGGGCAAGGAGCAGTACGACTTCACGCCGCTGGTGCACGGCCGGGCGCTCAAGATTTTTGATCACAAAAAACATCTGCCCCACGTGCAGCCAACCGTCATCCTCTCCGAGAAACCGCGACGCACGGTCTACTCCAGCACTTGCGGCGCGGATACATTCAAGAACCCCAACGCCCGCCGGCTGGCCTTGCAGGGAATTTTATGGGCGCTGCGTCTGGAGGACCGCATTCCCGCCGCCGGGGTCGATGTCGATTTCTTTCGAGCCTATCAGATTCCGAAAGACACGCACCTGCGTGAGGGCGATCCGCATCGTGGCCGCCCGGCGAAGGTGTTCGCTGCGACCACCGCTGCGGATGATTATCAAATGGTGCTCATGCCCGCCGCCGATAAAGCAAAACGCCTCGCGATGCTCGCGGATACCCACATGATCAAAGGCGGCAGCGAATCCCCCAACCGCCGGTTGAGTATCCTTACCTGAACATTTATCAGGGCAAGGAAAACAGCCTTTACCGGAATTACACCGAGTATCAGCCGAAGCTTCATCATTTCTACGCCCGGCAAGGCCGCTTTTATTTGGAAAACCTCGATCGGCGGAAAGCGATCGTCCCGGCTCATCCCGGGCTGGACGCCAACATTCACGGGCACTCGGGCACCTATCACAAGAACGGCATGCGCACGGGCGTTCGCGATGCCATGGAGCAAGGCAACGTTATCCAATACATCGATGGCCACGGGCTGTCCTACGGACTGTATCTCGACCGGGCCGCCGGACTGATGCTGGTGTACGATGCGAAGCAGGCCGTGCCGCGGCAGCTCTTCGCCGAGGCTGCGGTTGATTATGACGATTACCGCATGTCGACCGCGCGGTCGGCGAAGGTCGTCGGCCAATCGCGGTTCACGCTGGCGAAGAACGGTTGGGGCGAACAGAAGCTGCACTTCAACGGCCATTACCGGTACGAAACCAGCGCCGTGTTTAGTTACACGGTCGAGCAATCGCATCTGCTCGAGTTTCATCAGGTTCACGGCCAAGGAACAGAGGCTTGGCTGTCACAACATTTTTACGCACCCAAAGGGCATGGCGAACTGACGTACCAACTGGGCGCCTTGACCGATGCCACTCTGGAACAATCCGGCACGACAACGTTTCTGAGCTGGAAAGATCAGGATGCCGCCCTGCTCGTCGGCATCCGCCACGCGCAAGCCGATCGTTCCGGCAAACTGCAAATTGGAGCGAGCCAAAGCCCGCGCGGGTTTAGCCTGAGCTACTGGCGCGGCAGCGCGAATCAATTGCCGAAGATCAAGCGCGCGATGGCCGGCCACGCCAAAGCCCTCGACGCCGTCGCACCGTCGTTGCCAGCCAAGACCCAAGGCAGCCCCGCGCCCCAGTGGAACCGGGTGTTCGTGGGCCACGGGCAACTGGCCGTTCCAAAAAAATTCAAGACCCCCTACGTCATCGACACCCTGCCCGTGCCCATCGTCAACCCGTACCGATCGCCCATGGTCCTGTCCGGCATCGCCTTCAATCCCAAGGGCGAGGCGTATGTGGCGACCATGTTTGGCGATATCTGGAAAGTCACGGGCATCGATCATGATCTGAAGCAGGTGAAATGGAAGCGCATGATCTCCGGCCTTAACTCGCCCTTCGGTCTCACCTATCATGACGGCGTTTTATACGCGGGCGACAAGGCCGAGTTGATCGCCCTGCACGATCTGAATGGCGACGCGGAATTCGATTTCGTCGAGCGCGTCAATCAGGCCTTTGTCCCCATGCACCGGAACGTGCATGCCGGCGCCCCGCGCGACAGTCAGGGCGCGTTCTATTACGTCACCGCTGGCGGCGTCAAAAAATTGTACAACAATACCGTGACCCACCTGTCGCCCGCCACCCGCACGGCCATGGGCATCGGCGTAACGCACGGGGACCGCGTCTGGTCCGCTCCGCAGGAAGGCGGCTGGACACCGGCTTCGGCGATCTTCGAGCATCATGACGGCGACGATGTTTACCGGCCCGATTCCCGTGAACACCAGTCGCTGGAGCAAATCCGCAAACTGCTGGATCCGGCACTGGTTTACATCCCGCGCGGTATCGATAATTCCACCGGCGGTTTCGCCACGGTGCGTTCCACGAAGTTCGGTCCGTTGGGCGACAAGATGCTGTGCCTTTCCTACGGCGCCTGCTCGAGCCTGCTTGTTCTGCGCGACAAACCGGCCGGTGCCAAACGCTTTCAGGGCGCGGTGATCCCGATGGAAGGCAACTTCATCAGCGGCCTGCGCTACGGCGAAGCGAGCCCGGTGGACGGCCAGGTTTATGTGGTCGGCCATGACGGCTGGGGCACGTACGCCGTTTCCGACGGCTGCCTGCAGCGCATTCGTTACACCGGCCAGCCCGCGTACTATCCCGTCGCGTTTCGCACCTACCAGAACGGCGTCAAGCTCACCTACGCCGAGCCCCTCGATGAGGCCTCCGCCCAGGACGTGGCCAACCTGTTCGTGCAACAGTGGAATTACAAATATTCCAACGCCTACGGTTCACCGGAGTTCTCGGTCAAATCCCCCGATCAGGAAGGGCACGATGTGTTGACCGTGAAGTCGGCTCACCTGCTTGATGACCGGAAAACCCTGTTCATCGAACTCCCCCACCTCGCACCGGCCATGACCATCCACGTGTACGGCCAACTCAAGAGCGCGGACCTCAAGCCAGTCGAGCTCAACATCTTCATGACCGCTCTGCATTTGGAGAAACCTTTCACCGCCTTTCCCGGCTACAAAAAATCCTGCTGCGTGGCGGACGCGCAGGTGGCGCTGGATCTCCCCGTGATGATTGTCGGTCTGAAGGACAAGCCCATTCACGCATCCGTGCGCGCCAAATCGATCACCATCACCACCACCATCAACGATCAGATGCAGTTCATCTTCGATGCCGCCAATCAGAAAAAGCTAGAGCAAATCAAGCAGGGCGACAGCATCATCTTCCGCATCCAGAGCAACGCCTCCACCGGCGGCACCCAGCACAACGCGCTGGTCATCAACAAGGCCGACACCGAAACCATCGGCAATTTCTGCGACAAAACCGCCGCGAGCCTGGAAGCCAAACAGAACTCCTACGTGCCCCGCTACAACCGCGGCATGGCCGCCAAGGTGCTGGCCCACAGCACCCTCATTACGCCCATGGAGACCAAGGAATTCGTCTACCTCGCCCAGGAAAAAGGCGAGAAAAACCTCATCTGCACCTTCCCCGGCCACTGGCGCCTGATGCGCACAGATTTCACCGTGCGTTGACTCCGTCAGGAGTCAGCTCATCCGTCTTCTACATTATGTTCCTGTTCAAGTTGAGCGCAGCGTTACGGTCGCCTGCCACAATAACTACAGAGGCACAGTGATCACAGGAGATGGATAACCAAGTTGGAACCTCATTGGCTAACTTAGATCTTGGATGTGCCTCCTATTTAAAGGAAACCATCGCCCCCGGCTTTAGCGCTTGGGCTGGCATTTCCGCCAGATTTTTAAAAGTGCGCATGGTTTCAACCTTTTCAATCGTGTTGCCAGTTTCGTCATATTCTCCGGTCGTCCGGTTGAGGATGCCGGTTGCGTCCAGCTCAAGGTGATTGACCATGAAGGGATACATTGCCTGTCGCTTGATGTATTCGTAGCCGTGTTTCTCTTTCGGGAAATGGGTGTTTTCCACCTTGGTTTTGGCACCAAAGTATTCGTAGACGGATTGTGCGTAGGGAAACTCGACCTTGGGCGTGTTCTTCGTCCAGTCGCCCCCCACGGAAATGAGTTTCATGGGGCGCGGCGCGGCGAGGGCAGCGATCTCGGCATTGTTGGTTTCCAGCTTACTGGTCTTGTGGATGGGCATGCCGCTTTCACAATGACAGCCGCCGAAAAAATGAGCGGACACCATCACCACTGGCACACTCACGGCCACACGATCATCAATGGCGGCCAGCAGAAAGGTTTGAGTGCCTCCACCGGAACAACCAGTCACGCCAATACGCTTGGAATCCACTTCGGGCAGTGACTCCAGAAAATCCACCGCGCGAACGCTGCTCCAAGTCTGCAAAGTGAGCGCCTGTGGATGGCTATGTTTCCAGCCCAAGTACTCTGAATCGCCAAAGCCAATCATGTCGTAGGAAAAAACCACCGCCCCCATACGCGCAAGGGTAGCGCAGCGGTTTTGCTGGTCGGGCCGCAGCCGCCCGCCCGCGGGGCCGCGAGCATGGCCATGCGGGCACAGGATGCCGGGGCGCTTGCCCTTGCGGCCAAGCGGACGATACAGGTTGCCATAAACGTAAAAACCCGGCCTTGCCTCGAAGGCAGCGGACTCCACCGAGTAGCCCTTGTAAACGCGCTTGCTCTTGATGATGGCATTGAGGGGAGTGCGCTGGGGCAGCGGGTTTAACTTGGCTCCTGTCAGGATCTGTTGGCGCACGGCTTTTGCCCGGGCCTGCCATTCGGCCAAGCTGGAGTGTGTGGCCGCCATTCGCGCAAGCTGTTCAACAGCATCGGCTTCCGAATGGAAGTGGCCACGGCAAAGGATCGGCTTTTCGGCCGCTGACACAACGAGGGAAATGGAAGAGAGGACTATGAGGAGGTGTTTCATGGACCAAGGTTGGCAAATTGTCCGCGTTGGTGCAACCCTTAGCGTCTTTTCTTTGCGCCCTGTTATTTTGCAGGATTCTCGTACCAAAGCACGGCGTTGAAATCACGTTCTTCGCAAGTAAGCAAGTCGAGGTCTCCGTCTTGGTCCAAGTCCACCAGTTCGATACGGTCATACTTGATGCCCTTAGGGCCCCCAATATCGTGGTCAATCCATTTGCCATCAATTTTCTTGAGGAAAAACACCCCACTTTTCGCCCCATTGGCCGCCTCGCAAGTAACAGCAATCTCCATCCGGCCGTCGCCATCAATGTCTGCCGCGCGGGCGGCCTTGGCGGTCCCGTAATTGTCTGTGGGATAGGTGATAATTTGCTCACGCCATGGTTTTCGTGGGTCGGTGTTTGCCCGGAGAACATGAATCCTATTTGGCCTCACCGCCGCATGAATGATGTTATCTTCACCAATGGTCATGAACATGACCTCCTTGTCACTGGCTCCAATCCGGTGGACAGTCCACCGCAACGAGGGGTTGGCCTGCATGGCCTTGGTCCCGGGGTTTTCCAGCCACAGAATGCCGGGTGTTTTACTCCTGCGATCAGAAGCCAATACATCCATGTCGCCATCCTTATCCACATCGTGACGGATTAAGGACATTATCCAGCCCGCCTGATACCAAGGGTAATAATTCCATGCCTTAACATCACGCGAGTTCTTGGGCGATTTCAGCCAGCCGATAGCCGCCCCACCTCCCTTAGAGCCGAGCACTAAATCCATGCCTCCCCCATCAATCTGCAAGGGCAGCGCAAACATCCACGACTGTTTGCCGGCGGTAACAGGTACAGCTTGAGTTTGCCATGCTGCAGTATTGGCTTTGGAAATAGGAGCCCAATGGAAATAGAGAGTGCGAGTCTTTCCTTCGCAGCTACTCACCACGTCATAGAACCCATCCTTATCAAGATCGGCAAAAACCGCATCCTCCGGAGACTTCACCTTTCCCACTTCGGCAAGTGGCCAGGGTTGCCTGACTTTCCCGGGACCGGGATGAAGATAGATACGGACCACGCCGCCTTCTTCCCAGCCGGTGGCGATGTCAGGCCGGCCATCACCATTCACGTCCTGCAAGCGCACGCCATCGGCACCACGCGAAGTGTTGTCAATGATGTGCAGCTTCCACGGCGCCGACGAGCCAGCCATGGTGGCCACCAGGAAAAACGACAGACAAATCCCTCTCATGAAACAGCCTTGCATTTGGACGCACGCAGTTAACCATGCCTCCATGCGCTTTGCCATTTGTTTTCTCGCAGCGGTTAGGGTCTGCACCGCCGAGGTGGCTGACCCTGATCCCGGCCGCTTCGCCAAGGCCATCGCCAAGTTTGCCGACCATGACAAGGCCAGCCCGCCACCCAAGGGCGGCATCGTGTTCACGGGCAGCTCCAGCATTCGCTTGTGGGATTTGAACAAATGGTTTCCCAAGCTCAAGCCTCTCAATCGGGGCTTTGGCGGAGCACACTTCTCAGACAGCAATCACTATCTGGAACAAACCGTGCTCAAATACGAGCCTTCCATCGTGGTCGTGTTCAATGGAAGCAACGACGTCTGGAACAAAAAACCGCCGATGCAGGTGCTGGAGGATTTCCGGGAATTTCGAGATCGCATTTTAAAGCGCACCCCCAAGTGCCGCCTGATGGTGCTGCCGGTGAAACCCAGCCCCAAGCGCGTGTCCATAATCGAAGCCGAGAAAGCCCTAAACGCCCTGCTGAAATCCGAGGCCGAAAAAGATGCGCGGATAATTTTCGTGGGCGCGGCGTTCGAGGTGCTCATGAAGGGTGAACAGCCCGACGCCAGCTTGTTCGACGAGGACATGTTACACTTGAATGAAAAGGGCTATGAGCGCTGGGTGAAACTTGTCCGGCCATTGCTGAAAAATTGATTTTGCGTGCCAACCTGCGCGAGCCATGGCCCAATGAACCGCAACTGAACACCCCATCTTGATATGAAACCGATCCTGACGATTCTCTTATTATCCGCGGCACTGGTGCAGGCAGAGAACTGGGCACAATTTCGCGGCCCGGGCGGGCGCGGCATTAGCGACTCCAAGGGCTTCCCCGTAAAATGGACAAACAAGGATTACGCCTGGAAAATCGATCTCACCGGCATTGGCCATTCCTCGCCGATAGTTTGGGAAGACACCGTGCTTGTCACCGCTGCCGCCAAAGCCGGGGAACAGCGCACCCTGCAGGCATTTGACACGGCCACTGGCCGCCAACGGTGGAAGCATGCCATCGGCGGCAACACCCATCCCAAGCACGCCCTTAACAGCTATGCCTCCGCCACCCCCTGCACCGATGGCAGGCTTGTTTACGCGGCATGGGGCGACAACGACGAGTACTTCCTCATCGCCCACGACCTGAAAACCGGCAGGGAAAAGTGGCGCACTCAACTGGAACCCTCCAAGAGCAAACACGGCCATGGAACGGCCGTTTCCCCCATCCTTTTCGAAGACCTCGTCATTCTTTTGAACGAACACGACACTGGCCCCGGCTACATTGTGGCGCTCGACAAGGCCACCGGCCGTGAACGCTGGCGAATCCGCCGCAAGATCGAGATCATGACCTACGCCACCCCCATCATCGTGGAGGTCAACGGCAAGCCCGTGCTTATCAATTCCTGTCTCGACGATGGCCTGATGGGCATCGACCCTCGAAAAGGCAAGGTGCTCTGGAGCACCCCCGGGCAATTCGACCTGCGCACCGTAGCCATGCCCGTGCACTGGAATGGCATAATATACGGAAGCTGCGGCGGTGGCGGCAAAGGCAAGCTTATGCTCGCAGTCAAGGTCGGCGGCACCGGTAACGTGAGCGAAACTCACATCGCCTGGAAACGCCAACGATCACTGCCCTACGTCCCCACGCCCATTGCCTTCGGCAACCACCTTTACCTGTGGCTGGACAACGGCATCGTGATTTGCGCCGACGCCAAGACCGGCAGGGAAATTTGGAATGAGCGAGTCGGCCGTGGTGACGTTTCCAGTTCTCCCGTCTGTATCGATGGCAAAATCTATTGCAGCTCACGTACGGGCGAGTTCTCCGTGGTGAAAGCCAGCCCTAAATTTGAAATCCTTGGCCGCAGTCAACTGGACGAGCCAACCCACTCCACCCCCGCCATCAGTAACGGCCGCATGTTCATTCGCGGCTTTAAACACCTGTACTGTCTGGAGGCAAACTAGCCAAGGCAGGCCACCTTTGATCTTTTTTACACATCCAACCTGTGCTAAGGGTGGCCATCATGTCTGGGTCACAATTGGCAACCTGTCTGCTTTGCCTGTTCGCCGCCAGCGCAACGCTTGCGGACAGGATCGAGCTGAGGAATGGCCAGACACTGGAGGGACAGGCGCAGGCTCATGGCAACAAAGTCGTCATTGCCGGCAAATCCAGTTCACCCGCGCTAAAAACCCACGCAAATCACCGAAATCCGGCGCACCCAGTGATCAACTTGGGTTGAATACCCCAAGGCTGGGGTTCATCACCTTTTCACCGGGATAAACTGCACGGCGTCAACGATTACGTATTTCCCTTCCGTGCCCTTGGTGCCAATGGTCACCGAGCCACTGCGACCCTTACGAAAGGCAAACCGTCCCAAGGAACGAAACAAACGATCGATAGGTGCAGGTTCGCCCTCGTTGATCTTGACCAGTGTCTCCCCTTCCGCATGCCGCACGATGATGGGCACACCGTTGGCGCGGCGAATGTTGGAATTGTGCGACACTCGTACCTCATAAACCCCTGTATGCGGCAACTCGGGTGTGAAGGTGGCGCTTTTCTCTCCTTTCATTTCCTTCATATCGTGGATGTAGCTTGCGCCCACGAATGGAGGGGTATGAACACTGTGCTTCCACGTTCCAACCAATTTTGCCTCCGTGTTGTCCAACACGATCCCCGGCAGCTTGTTCTTGTCCAACACGATGAACTTGATGTTCTCCGGCTTGTCCACCTCATCCGGGCGGGGCAAACGCGGCCCATCCGCCAGACAAGCACCCGCTATCAATACCCCCATGACCCAGCTCTTCATCATAGCTTCTTAATCTCCGGATCATCCGGAAAAATCCTCCGTGCCAAGTTTGCTAAGACACGGTGTGCCCGGTCAAAATCCTCGCCTCCCACCCTTTGCCCGTTGAAATAGGTCAGCAGGATATCGCACTCGAAGCAGAAAAAAACCAGAACCTCATCCGTGCCCCGAACAAACCGTACCGCCACCCCGGGAATAGGCTCGCATCCCTTCGCCACGTCCCACTCATAAATGTCACGACGCAAAATGGCAGCCATCTCATCCGCCACCTCGGTGTCCACCGCCACTGGTCCACGCAACACCAGATAATCCTGCAACTTGGCCTGCCCTTCTTTCTCGCCCTTCAAGGCAAACGGCGCCGTCGTACGCCAAGCCTCAGCCTTCTCCGGAGCGGCCAACACAGCCATCGCCGCCGCCCCCCCATAAATCGCACTGATGCGCTGCCCAGCGGTTTGGCAACCCGCAATCAATCCCAAGCATAAACAAAATAAAACAACACGCACGCCACGAAGCCTAAGCCAAACGCAACGCGAAGCAATGACCAAAGCAAACGACCCAACACCACCCCGACGACCAATCCCCAACTTGGTTTTCTCTCTGTGCCCTCTGTGCCTCTGTGGTGGGAAATCAATCCCGCACCGGCCCCGGGTGATTGATCTTCGTGGCGCCGCGTTCGGTGCCGGGTTGGGTGGCGTGTTTCCAGCCTTTGAAGCGTTTGCCCTGCGGGGTTTGGCGGTCGGGCGTTGGGTTTTTGGGGACGGTGTCGCCGGTCTCATCGGCCCAACGATCGAGAAGGCCAACTAGCTTGGTCAACACGGCGGCGTGTTGGCGGTAATCGGCGAGGCTGCGAAGTTGGTGGGGATCTTTGCTGACGTCAAACAACTCCAGCGCGGGGCGCGGCTTCAGAAAAATATCGAGCTGGTCTTTGTTCAACTTGCCGGCGGCGTGCATTTTCCAGAGTTCCGCGCCGGCGGGGTGGCTGGGGTCGCCTTCCATGCAAAGGTTTTGGCGCTCGGGAAAGGCGTTGCGGATGAGCACCCAATTCTTCCAGCGCACCATCCGTTCGTGCGCCTGATAAACATGCCAGTTGTGCTCGGCAAAAACGTAATCACGAACGGTGACCTTGGGGTTCTCGAGAATCGGCGCGAAGCTGACACCTTGGATGCGTTTGTCTTTCTTGGCACCAGCCAGTTCCAAAATCGTTGCACTAATGTCGATGCTGCTGATTAGCGAGTGCGTCTCTGAGGGCGCAATGGTGCCGGGGCGCGCGATGAGGAAGGGCGTGCGGATACCACTATCGTACAGGCGCGTTTTGCAACGCGGGAACGGCCGGCCGTTGTCGGTCATGTAAATGATGTAAGTATCTTTTTCGATGCCCTGCTTCTTCAATTCCTTGCGTAGTTGGCCCACATAATAATCGGTGCGGCTCACTTCATGCATGTACTCGGCCAAATCCTTTCGCGTGACGGGCCCATCATAAAGATAAGGCGGCACCTCCACGTCCTCGGGCTTGTATTGCGGTGCCTTGTCGTTGAGCTTCCAGCCGCGATGGGCGTCGCTCGAGGCGAACCAGAAAAAGAATGGCTTATCCTTCGGGCGCTCACGCAGCATCGGCACCCAATCCGCCGATTTACTCGGGCCCTTGCCGCCGGACACTTTGTTAAACCCACGGTTCACTGCCTTGCCCATGTGATGCTTGCCCGAGAGCGCCGTGTAATACCCCGCTGCCTGCAGTGCTTCCGGAAACACCGGCTGATCGGCCGGTAGTTGCGTATGCAATTCCGCCGCACCTGTGTTGTGCGGATACCGCCCGCTGATGATGCTGCAACGACTCGGCGAACAACTACTGATGCTCAAATAAGCCCCATGAAACAACATCCCCTCCTTTGCCATCTGATCCAGATGCGGCGTCTTCGCCACCTTGCTGCCGTAACAGCCCAGATCATCCCACGAAATGTCGTCGGTGATGAAGAGGATGAAATTGGGTTGCTTGGCTGCTTGGGTAAATGTCACCAACACGAATAACGAAATGACAATAAGGGCCCTCATCGTGTCTAAATTAGCAGTTCTCTAATCCCAGTCATGCGTAACATCTAATTTACTCCATCGTCCAAATCAATCGCTTGAGCCCCAAATTCAAGCCCATGATACCCTTCTGGATAGTACCCATGATATTCATTCCCATCGTAATTTGCGACAGCCCCTCTGATATGCAATCGCAATGATTTTTTTAATATGTTTTCTTCAACCATTATCCCTGCACAAGCGTTTTCAATTACATTGCAAATTTCGTTTCGACAACGGCCGATTGCAACTTCGACCAAAAACCAATTTGCACCAAATTCAATAGCCAAACCATTAAATGTATTTGTAATCCTGC
>PBLV01000033.1 GCA_002721895.1 Verrucomicrobiales bacterium | reverse complement strand
TCAGGAACGCGCCCTTACCTACACCCAACGCGCACAGCGTGATCAACTCGAACTCCAGCTAGCGAAACTACGTGCCCAGAAAGAGGAACTCAATGATGAGAAATACTACCCAAAGCTGGAAACACTTCTCAGAAAACTTGGCGCCATCTATTTTCAGGACCAAAGCAACCTCTAAAAGATTTAACTTTTTATCTATCTAACATTTTTACGCCGCCGATCACTGTTTTCCATAACTATCATATCATTCTGATTTAAATTTCAAGAAATCTAATATCATTAACGCGCTTACCATGTTCCAGCTCCCCACGCTGCATAGAGATTTGAGTGCATAGTAATTACATTTTAATTAAATTAATTATGAAAAAACTGCTTATTGGGTTTCATCACGGAATAGGTGATTTCATTGCTTTTACGCCGGCTTTAAGGGCTCTAAATAACATCTACGATGAAATTGACCTATGTTGTAAGCCGGACCTATTAGAATCCGGTTTTTTGCAACACTGCCCCTATATTACACAGGTCATTCCGTGCTTAGAACATCCTTGGGGAAAAACACGCCCGATAATTCTAGAAAAAAATGCCAATCGTTTTCAGGAGTTATTGATGGATGGGAAATATCATAACCAATTCTATATCCCGGATAATTGGGTAGGTAAAAAGCCTGAAGTATATGTCGATTACTGTTGCCTTAAGGCGCACAATTTTGACCCGGAAGACGAAGCAAACTGGGAACTAGAGGTCTGGGCTAAAAGCGATCAATACGATGAGTTCCTTGAGCATTTAGAGGGAAATAAACCCTATATGTTCGTACATTGTCACACGCCGCTTTGGCCAGGGAAAAGTTTTGAAATCGATGAATTACCAGAGGTTAAGTCATTTAAAGGCAGATTAATCCGGACTGATGAGAACAAATTCCCATCAATAAATATGGCTTTTCTTTGCATGCGAGAGGCTTCCTCTATCATCATAGCGGACTCGGTTTTTATGTGGGCTGCGTGGGCCATGAACCTCTCTATTGACTATGTTTATTTTGGATCTAATGACCTAAGAGTGCATCCACTTGATCAACATCGCAACCTAATCAAACGGAGTAATATAGAGAAATGGGTTTAGCCTATGGGCGGGGTGGATTACCGCTTCGTGGATAGGAGAATTTGCATCTCCACCTGGTAGTTAGGAAAGAATGGTGACCACTTACTTGAGGTATGGTTCATCGCCAACCGAAACACAGCCTGCTCGACGACAACGCCGACGCAAAGCCCCAAGCAACGCGCCCTTACCTTCGCCCAACGTGCCCAGCGTGATCAGCTCGAACTCCAGTTAACCAAACTACCCGCGCAAAAAGAGGAACTCCATGACGAGGAATACTACCCAAAGCTGGAAATACTCCTTAGAAAACTTGGGGCCATTTATTTTTCAGGATCAAAATAGCCTCAAGAAGGTTCAATTTTGATCAATTTATCCTTTTTTCGGCAATAATTGCCATTTTTTATAGCTTTCATACATCAGGGTAATACCTGTTGGCATATAATATGCTGCTTCTGCGCGTTCCAATTTGAACCAAGGAGGGAGATATAATAGCCATGAAGGCAATTGAAATACGTAGATTATTGTCAAAACACAATAATATGGCCCTTTTTTGCTTAAAATCAGGGCTTTTTCTATTTTCATTCATTGTTATCAGCCTAATCGTTTTTCGTTCATCAGCCCCTAAAGGAGCGAAGCACGAAACCACTCTGGAAAACACAAATACTGCAAAAAATAGAGCTGAAAGCCTCAAATCAAAGGCTCAAATTGCGTCCACAGAGCACAAAATTTCTTCATTCATAAATAAGGGTAAAAATCAGAAAGAATCTCGTTCGCATCATCTTTCCTTCCAAGATTTATCCGGAACCCAAACCGCAGAGCAAAGAATTGCCAAACTCAAGAAAGCCACCTTTGCTACGAACTGGGGTAAAGAATCTGATCCTGATTTAAGAGCATTTTCACGTTGGGCAGATAACTATTCGAGAACAGCATCAGGATCTCGCTCAATAATGATCGGCCAAGGTATCACTTTAGCTGAGGCGAGGAGAAAAGTAATGATCCAGCTCATCGCTCAAGATCCTGCTCAAGCTATTGCGGCAGCTATCCCCTCTTCATTTACCACAATACTTCCAGAGGAAGTTCTTAAACATGCTGAGCAAAGGATTTCTGGTATCGGGGATCTTGACGTAATTGGAATTACTCCGAGCCCTAACGCTCCCAAAAACATTGATAGAATTCAACGTTTTGCACGATTTGATAATGAAGCTTATAAGGCATCTGTTTATGGAAGCCTCACGAAAGCACGTTCGCGCAAACAAATTCCCTTACACGGGTTAGTAATTGATGGGAAAGCAGCAATAATGGATAGTTCTATACGAGTATTAGAACCGAATGAACCTCTTGATCCAAACAAAAAAATCGTAACAAAAGATAACCATCCAATCAGTCGTATTCTTGCTAACCGTAATTTATACACCAACTCTCCCGTTCCTTTTGCGGAAAGTGGAAACAAAATATACTGTCTTCATTGCGCTCTGCCTCCCGAGATGGGAGATGTAGCAGGTGGGAGGAATCCCGACTCAAATAATAACTCCGTTAACTCAATTGATGACATCTACGAGAATTTAGGCACAGATAAGAAACTCCTTTTAGTCCAAGTGGACTTTAGCGATTGGACAGGCTCAAATTACACTAGATCTGAAATCATTAGCCGTCTTTCAGATGTAAACAGCTATTTCATTTCCAACTCACACGGAAAATTTGCATTCGAACAGCGCGATACAACTGAAGTTCTTAGAATGCCTAAATCAGTTTCCTATTACTTGGACGCAGGTAAAGACCATGAACTATGGAATGACGCGATGGCTGAAGCCAAGAGCAGAGGATACGATGCCGACAATTATGAATTTGCCGGTGTAAGCTGGAAAACTAGAGATGATGTGCTTTATGCAGGATGGGCATATTTAGGGACTAAGAAATTTTTCCTTAATGGCATACATGGGCTGAAAATATCTACTATCGCTCATGAATTAGGGCATAACCTTGGATTAATTCATGCCGCAGCTTGGGATCCAGATTCTTCAACTCAACCTGATGACGCAACCGGCACACACGTAGAATATGGTAATGAATTCGATGTGATGGGGAGCCGTTATGATTACTATAATTTGAGCACCATGCACTTTAATGTGCATTATAAAAATTTACTATCTTGGGTTACTGAATCACAAATCCAGTCTGTAACAGGAAACTTTTCAGGCCGCATTTATTCCTCTGATCGAAGCCATACCACAGGCCGCAAATATGCAATTCGAGTTGATGCAAACCGTGTTTTAGGAGGAAAACCTAACCTAGATTATTGGATCGAACATCGGTCGTTAATAACTGGGAATAGTTATATTTCAAATGGTGCTATGATATACCTTTCGGACCCCGAAGGCTCAGGAGCCCAAGACTCCAGCACCTGCCGTCTGTTGGACATGAAACCAGATACTTCGACTTTTACCGATGCTCCGCTAATAAATGGATCAACTTTCACAGACGCTAATAATCGATGGAAAATACAGGTCACTGGTAAAGGTGGCAGTGGCGTTAATAGCTATTTGGATATCAAGGTCACTGACCTTAATTTGCCAGTTATTACAGCCCACCCTGCATCCGCAGGCGTTATTGCTGGAGGAAGTTACACGCTTACAGTTGGCGCTACCGGAGGCTCCCTGAGCTATCAGTGGCGGAAAAATGGAGCCGACATTTCAGGTGCCACAGGTTCATCCTACACAATTTCCTCTTTTGGGCTGTCCAATGAAGGCAATTACGACGTCCGGGTTTCCAATTCAACCGGCAGCGTGTACAGCCAAGATGCCGTACTCTATTTGATTCCGAGCCATAAGCTTGCAAGTAATGGTAATGATAATTTCACAGGAACTACGCGTGATTCAACTAAGTGGGGCCCTTCTGACCACATATATGGAGCGGGAAGATTTTCACGCAATGGCAAACTCTTTTATTACACCCAAGGGAGCACTACTAGTGAAGACTGGGCATTGCATCAATGGCACGCACAATCCCTACCCTATAATGAAGATTGGGCAGTCCAAGCTGATGTCAATATTCCTGCTCACACAATGAGTCCCGACAGCTCTGCCTCCGTGGGATTGCTCTTAAACAACCAAGCCGATCCAGACGACAATTGCCAGTTTTCACTCAAGCGAGAGGAAAATGCCGGAACCTTAAGTCATGGCTTTGATCTCATGTTGGATGTCAATGACCACACGGTTGTTTCTCAAAAAGGTACGAACCCAACTACCAGTGCTGCCGTTCGATACCATTGGAATAGCGCCACTCAAACGCTGCGTATTGAATATGATGCCGATGGCCCCGTTGGCGGCTATAACTGGATAACGCTCAGAAGCGTGGCACTAAACAGCGGCTCAACAAACTGGGGGATGAATAGTAACTCAGCGTTCATCATATCGAATGGAGGAATATCATCAAACGTTGCCATAACCGTGGCAGATAATGTTTGGTTGGACAATTTCTCTATCACTGGCTACCCGCCCAGTATAACCACCCATCCTACTTCGCAAGTTGTTGCAAAAAACAGTAACGTTACTTTCTCAGTAGATGTCAATGGCACGGGCTTAAATTACCAATGGCAAAAGGACGGAGTAAACCTGGATGGCGATCACAATGGCACACTACTCCTTAATTCGGTAACCCTGAGTGATAGCGGCAACTATCGCTGTGTAGTGAGCAATACAGCCGGCAGCACTACCAGTAATGAAGCCACGCTGAGTGTAAAAGATTTCTTCAAGAAATGGCATTTTGAAACGGGAGGTGGTGTGCGCTCCTCCCCCGCCATCGGCCCTGATGGCACGGTTTACGTCGGGTCAAATAACTGGAAACTCTATGCCATCAAGACCGATTCCAAAGGCCTAGCCAAAAGCCCGTGGCCTATGCGTGGGCAGAACCCGCAACACACCTCCCGCGCCCGATAAACAACTAAATCCTTCCCCTTGCCTCCTCACCCATTGCCCGCCACCATCAAAGCCCATGAAGGTCCGTATTCTTAAAGGCGAAACCCGCCTAATAAATCTACGCACGCGCATGCCGTTCAAATACGGCATCGCGACCATGACCGATGTACCCTATGCCTTCCTGAAATTATCCGTTGAAGTAGATGGAACCGTACACGAGGGCTACGCCGCCGATAATCTCCCTCCTAAATGGTTTACCAAGATCCCCGAAACCCCGCTCGGAGAGGAAATGGTCGAAATGTTACGCGTCATTGAGCACGCCCGCGAGACGGCCGTTGGCATGGAAGCCACCTCGGCCTTTGAATTGTGGCATGACCTCTATGAAGCCCAAGCCGAATGGGGGAACAACGAGAATCTGGCTCCACTCCTAAGCGGTTTTGGCACCTCGATGGTTGAACGCGCCCTAATCGAAGCTACCTGCCGTGCAACCGGAACAACCTTTGCCCAATCCATTCGCGGCACCGAGCTCGGCCTATCCATGGACGCCATTCAAATTCAGATGGGCGCTGTAAAAGCGCCCGAATGGCTCCCGGATCAACCGCTTCAATCGATCATCGCCCGCCATACAGTCGGGTTGGCCGACCCTCTGTCACCCGCGGACATCCCCAAAGATGAGGCCGTTACCGATCAGCTTCCCCAAGCACTCACAGACTGCATCACCACCTACGGCCTGCGGCATTTCAAAATCAAAATCAACGGCCAGCCCAATTCCGATCTCGCGCGCCTGGAAACATTGGCAGAAATCATCACCACCCATGCCGCCGCCGATTTTGCGTTTACGCTGGATGGAAACGAGCAGTTCAACAGTATCACCGATTTCCAATCCTTCTGGGCCGCCATTCAGGATCACGATGCCTTGCGGCCGTTTTTTGAGAAACTTCTGTTTATTGAGCAACCCCTCCATCGCGACGTAGCGCTCGATGAATCCCTGTACGACCAGTTTCAAGCGTGGCCCGACCGACCACCAATCATTATCGATGAATCCGATGCCGAACTCGACAGCCTCACCACCGCCCTGCGTCTCGGTTACGCCGGCACCAGCCACAAGAATTGCAAAGGAATTTTTAAAGGCGTCACCAACCGCTGCCTCATCGAAAAACGCCGGCGCGAAGGCGAGACAGTCGTAATGAGCGGAGAAGATCTCTGCAATGTCGGCCCCGTCGCGCTCTTGCAGGATCTCGCCGTGTGCGCCGCCATCGGCATTGAAAGCGTCGAACGCAATGGTCATCATTACCATCCCGGCTTGTCCCAACTACCGGCCGGCATGCAAACGGCCGCGCTGAAACACCACCCTGATCTCTATCATCCCGGGAAGGACGGCTGGCCCACATTGCGCATCGATGACGGTCGCATCGATACGGGCACTGTAAATGCCGCCCCATTCGGCGTGGGTTTTGCCCCCGACTTTTCCGAATTAACCCCGGCCAGCGAATGGCAACCTCCAATCCATCCGTAAACCGACAGCTTCGCCTGGCGTATCAGCAAATGCATCGCGCCCATGGGCACCAGCAATGGTGGCCCGGCGATTCCCCTTTCGAAATCTGCGTCGGCGCCATTCTCACGCAAAATACTGCCTGGAAAAATGTCGAGCACGCCATCACCAATCTCAAGGCGGCGAAGGCTCTGTCCGCCAAGCGCATGTACGACTTGCCCGTGGATGAACTCGCCCAACTCATCCGTCCGGCGGGCTATTACAATATGAAGGCCGCCCGCCTGCGGAATTTTCTTTCTGTGCTGATGAATCAACACAGCGGCAGCCTCCAGCGGATGATGACTGGCGAAACAGAAACCGTCCGGAATCGCCTGCTGGCCATCAACGGTATTGGCCCGGAAACCGCTGACAGCATGCTGCTTTACGCCGGCGGTCATGCTTCATTTGTCATTGATGCCTACACCAAACGCATCTTCAGCCGTCACGATTGGTGCAAAGAAACGGACGNCTATGACGCACTNCAAACNCTCTGCCAANCTGCTCTCGGCCAGCGCACCGGCGCGGCCCGAACCGATTACTGGCAGGATTANCACGCGCAGTTGGTGGTGNTCGGCAACCGCCACTGCCGGCCAAAGAATCCCCACTGCGACGAATGCCCGTTGCGGTCGCTGTTACCAACCTAGCCTTGAACCGCCCGCCCCGCGCGATACTCTGCCCCAACTTGTCGAACACCGCGCACAAAGCTCTGATCATAGTGCCCACGTACAACGAACGGGACAACCTGCCCGGAATTGTGGAGGCACTCGGAAAGATATCGGTGGACATGCTGGTGGTGGACGACAATTCCCCCGATGGCACCGGCGATCTGGCTGATGAACTCGCCGAACAACACCCCTATGTGCACGTACTACACCGTCAGGAAAAGAACGGCCTCGGCCGGGCCTATTGCGCAGGCTTTGCTTGGGCGCTGGAACGGGAGTACGAGTTTGTCTTCGAGATGGACGGCGATTTTTCGCATGACCCCGAGGATATCCCACGCTTTCTGAAAGCTGCAGAGGGGGCTGATCTCGTGCTCGGGACACGGTACAAGGGCGGCATCCGCGTGATCAATTGGCCGCTCACCCGGCTCATCCTCAGCCTCGGGGCGGCAAAATATGTACAGTGGATCACCGGCATGCCAATCAGCGATCCCACCGGCGGCTATAAATGCTTTCGCCGGACCGCACTGGAAGCGGTCGATCTCGACCATGTGCGCTCCAACGGTTACAGCTTTCAAATTGAGCTGACCCACAAGATTTGGCGGCAGGGCCTGCGCGTGGCTGAGGTGCCGATCGTTTTTTCCGAACGCGCCGAAGGCCAGTCCAAGATGTCCGGCAACATTGTCTGGGAAGCGATCTGGATGGTGTGGCGCCTCTGGTTTCAACACGGATTGCGGCGGTGGCCCAAGAAAAGAAAATCAAACGATGATTAGAGTTGGCATAGTCGGCACGGGCTTCATGGCTGTAGCCCATCTGCGCGCTTACCTAGCCGTGGACGGCATTGAAATTGGCGCCCTTTGCAATCCCAGCGGGCGCAATCTGGACGGCGATTTCTCCGATGTGCACGGCAACGTGGGCAGCGACGAGCCCGTGAAGCTGGGCATGACCGGCGTTGCTGCCTACCGCAACCTGGATGACTTGCTGGCCGATGACAGCATCGACCTGATCGATATTACTACGCCGACGTTCCTGCATTACGAACAAGCCCTCGCCGCGCTCGCCAGCGGCAAGCATGTGCTTTGCGAAAAACCCATGGCTCGCACCAGCCAACAGGCGCAAGAGATCGCTGAAGCGGCCCAAGCCGCCAAAGGTTTTTTTATGCCCGCCATGTGCCTGCGGTTTTGGCCGGAATGGAAATGGGTGAAGGACGCCATCGATGACGGCCGATTTGGCCCGCCGCTCAGCGCTCGCTTTCGTCGCGTGGCGGAAGCCCCGGCTTGGGGACAAAACAGTTTTCTCGATGGCGAAAAATCCGGCGGTGGCCTGCTGGACTTGCATATTCACGATGCCGATTTTGCCGCGTTCTGCTTCGGCCGCCCCACACATGTTTACGCGCAGGGCCACCCCAAAGTGAGCGGCGAGATCGATCACGTGCTGGCCCAATACACCGTGGAAGGCGGCGCGGCGGTTTCCGCTGAAGGAAGCTGGGCGATGGCGAAAGGGTTTGGCTTTAACATGGCCTACACCGTGAATTTCGAAAACGCCACCGTCGATTACGACCTCGCCCGAGACGATGACGCGCTGAAGCTGTTTGTACCGGACAAGGAGCCGGAAACTCTCAAGCTGGATGCCGGCGACGGCTATACGGCCCAAGTGGCCCATTTCGTGGAATCCATTCAAACCGGCACCGCACCCAGCATCGTTAACGCGCGGGACGGAGTAACCTCCATAGAGTTGTGCGAAGCCGCCAAGCGCTCGATTGAAGCCGGCGAGCGTGTGGCGCTCTAGCGCTGCACCCGCGCCCCGCCGCCGCCCATCAGCCGTTCCACCTCCGCCTTGGTGGCCATCGAGGTATCGCCCGGCGTGGTCATGGCCAAGGCGCCGTGCGCCGCGCCATACTCCACCGCCTGCTGCGGATCGCCCGTGGAAATAAAACCGTAGATTAATCCACTGGCAAAACTATCGCCGCCGCCTACGCGATCGAATATTTCCAGCTCCTGACGATTGGTGGCTTCGTAAAACTCACCGCCCGCCCAGCAAATGGCGCCCCAGTCATTGACCGCGGCACTCTTAACCGCACGCAGCGTGGTGGCCGTCACCTTGAAATTCGGAAACGCAGTCACGGCGGTATTGATCATATTTTTGAAAGCATCGATCTCTATGTTGGAAATGTTTTCATCCACACCTTCCACTTCAAAACCCAGGCATGCTGTGAAATCCTCTTCGTTCCCAATCATCACATCAACGTACTTGGCAATCTCCCGGTTCACCTCCTGCGCCTTGGCTTGGCCACCGATGCTGTCCCAAAGGCTCTGACGATAATTCAAATCATATGAAACGATTGTACCGTGTTTCTTGGCCACCTGCACGGCTTCGATCACCACCTCCGGGGTGCTGTCGCTGAGCGCGGCATAAATGCCGCCGGTATGAAACCAGCGCACGCCTTCCTCGCCGAAAATCTTTTCCCAGTCGATGTCGCCCTGCTTGATTTGGCTGGCGGCCGTGTTGCCACGGTCCGGCACTCCCTTGGCCCCGCGAATGCCAAACCCGCGCTCGGTAAAATTCAAGCCATTACGCACCGTGCGCCCAATGCCGTCATAGTCGCGCCACTGAATATAATCCACATCCACCCCACCCTGCATGATGAAATCCTCCACCAACCGGCCAACCTCATTATCGGCAAACGCCGTCACCACGCTCGTCTTCAGCCCGAAACAACGTCGCAAGCCGCGCGCCACGTTGTATTCCCCGCCGCCTTCCCACACGTCAAAATTCCGGGCCGTGCGCACGCGACCATCGCCGGGATCGAGGCGCAGCATGATTTCCCCCAGCGCAATCATGTCGTACCGGCACTGGTCGGCGGGCTTGATCTCAAGAACGGCCATAGGCCGCGCAGGTTGTGAAAAACCGCCCACAAAAACAATCTTTTTTGGCGGCGCCCGACTTGACGCTCCCTGCCCGCCCGCCCACACTCCGCCCATGAAGAATGCTTTCGCGACCGGTGCCCTCGCCCTCGCCACCACTTTGCAGGCCGGAGATTGGCCGCAATTCCGCGGGCCCGGCGCCCAAGGGCATGCGGACGCCAAACTGCCGGTCGACATCAGCGCCGACAGCCCTCACCTGAAATGGAAAGCCCCCGTCCCCGGCAGCGGCTGGAGTTCGCCAGTGATTGTCGGCGGCAAAATCTACCTCACCAGCGCCATTGAAAATGGCGAAGGTCTTTCTCTCAACGCCCTGTGCCTGAACGCCGCTGACGGCAAGCTCCTTTGGAACACACCGATTTTCGGAATCGAAAAAGCTCCGCGCATGCACCGCAAAAACAGCCAAGCAAGCCCCACACCAATCGTGGATGGCAAACAAGTTTATGTCCATTTCGGCCACATGGGCACGGCCGCGCTTACTCTGGACGGCAAGTTGGCCTGGAAAAATGACACCATCAAATACCCCCCCGTCCACGGCAATGGCGGCACCCCGGCGCTCGTTGATGGCAAACTTATTTTCAGCTGCGATGGCGCCCGTGATCCGTTCGTCATCGCCCTCAACACCAAGGACGGCAAACAAGCATGGAAGGTGAACCGCAGCGTGAATGCTAAAAAGAAATTTTCTTTTTGCACGCCGCTCGTCCTTAAAACCGCCGCCGGCACGCAGGTACTCCTGCCAGGCAGTGACATGATCGGCGCCTATGATCCGGCCAATGGAAAAGAAATCTGGCGTGTAAATTACGACGGCTACTCGGTTGTTCCGCGACCCGTCGTCGGCCACGGCATGGTGTTCTTCAGCACTGGATTCGACCGCGCCAACGCCATGGCTGTGCAACTTGGCGGCAAGGGCGATGTAACCGAAACGCACGTGAAGTGGGTCCTCCCCAAAGGCGCGCCACACACACCCAGCATGGTGCTCACCGGCAACGAACTGTTCATGGTTTCCGACGGCGGAATTGCCAGTTGCGTGGATGCCAAGAGCGGCGAAGTGCACTGGAGCGAGCGCCTTGGCGGCGGCTGCTCCGCCTCGCCCATCCTTGCCAACGGCAAGCTTTATGTGGTCAACGAGGCCGGCACGGTCTACGTCGTGGACGCCGGAAAGGAATTCAAAGTGCTCTCCAAGAAAAGCCTGGGCGAACGATCGCTCGCTTCACCTGCTGTGGCGGACGGCGCGCTGTTCATCCGCACCACCGGACATCTCTGGCGCTTCCAGTAAATAATTTATATATACTTTTGACAAGTACATATTATGTATGTACTGTGTGTTTGTGCATATGAACACATTTGATATAGTTTCCGGCCAATCTACCCAAGAGCGCACCCGATTCGTGCGCCGAGCAGTAAAAAAAGCTGACAGAATTTCTAGAAATCTGGAAAAGATAATAGAACTTTCAGTTAGACAGAACTGTGATTGCCGTCAGGAAGATATCCAACGGATTTTCGAGTACATTGATAATTGCGTTAACTCCGCCAAGGCACATCTTCTGCCAGAACCGAAAGATTACCCAACAAGCAATGAAGCCGAGTAAAAACAGACAAAAATTTCTCCGCCTTGCAGAGAAACGGGTCAACAAGCTTGCCAAACAACTCATCCTGATCGGCAACCTGTCAAACAAGACAAATTATGCCTACCAGCCCGAAGAAGTGGCCGAGATATTTGATCACATTGAGAAATGTGTCTTGTCTGCCCGCAGGAGGTTTGAGGCAAATGCAGCCGGTGGCCAGCCCACGTTCTCCTTGAAGAGATCTGAAGGTATAAATTAAGATTAAAGTTCCATGCTTTGATAGCATGCTGCGATTTTCTCAATGGCAACCACAAATGAAGCCGTGCGCAAATCCTCCACCTCTTCGCGCGCCAAGTACACATCACGGATTTGATTGTAAGCTGAACGCATCGTGTCATCGAGTCCTGAGCGGACCAGATCCAATTCATCCGCCCCCTGCACCAAGCGCTTCTTGATGGAATCGGAAATTGTCTTCCCTGTTGCCTCCTCGATGGCATCGATCAAAGCATTACCCTTTGCCTCCTCATAGCGTCGTTCCATTCGACCAAAACGAATATGAGACAGGTTTTTAATCCACTCGAAATAAGAGACGGTCACTCCTCCTGCATTGAGATATGCATCGGGAATTACGGCAACCCCTTTTTGCCTTAAAACCTGATCCGCCGAGTATGTCACAGGCCCATTGGCAGCCTCAGCAATGACACGAGCCTGAATACGCTCGGCATTCTTTCTGGTAATCTGGCCCTCCATGGCTGCGGGAAGCAGCACGTCACAATCCATCTCCAACATTGCCGCCCCGTTCTCCTCGAATGCCTGTGCCCCCGGCGCCCCCTTGACGCCTCCTGTTTGCCGCTTGTGTTGATGCACAACCTCAATGTCAAATCCCTCCTCGTTCACAATTGCCCCATCGCGCTCCAAGATGGCTGTAATCTTCACCCCATCCTCTTCGGCAAGGAACTTTGCCGCATGATAGCCGACGTTGCCTAGCCCTTGGACCACGATCCTTTTGCCTTCCAAGCCACCCTCCAGTCCGGCACGTTTAACATCCTCACCATGCCTGAAAAATTCCCGAAGACCATATTGCACCCCCCGGCCAGTCGCCTCAGTACGCCCATGAATACCCCCCATGTTCACCGGCTTACCCGTGACACAGCCAAACCCATTAATGTCGTTGGGATATAACTGCTGATACTGGTCGACCATCCAGGCCATCTCACGTTCACCCGTCCCCATATCCGGTGCAGGCACATTCAATCCCGGGTTTATGAAACCCCGCTTGGCAAGTTCCTCGGTGAATCGGCGGGTAATGTGTTCCAACTCATCCTCCGTGTAATCTTTTGGGCGAATGCACAGAGCACCTTTTGAACCACCGAAAGGCACATCAACAATCGAGCACTTGTAGGTCATCAGCGCTGCGAGCGCCTCCACCTCATCCTGATTGGCAAAACTGGCATACCGAATTCCTCCCTTCACCGGCAAACGATGCTCACTGTGCACCGCGCGCCATCCCGTAAAAACCTGATAACCCTCTCGAATTTCTACTCCAAACTTCACTTGGTAAACCGCGTTGCAGGTTCGAATCTGCTCAGCCAAGCCGAGGGGCAGATCAAGGGTTGCAGCCGCGCGGTCGAACATTAAGTCGACGTTTTCGCGAAAATTTGGCTCGTGTGTGTCCTTCATGAATTTGGGTACAAGGTTTGCTTGATGCCCATCGAACAGGCATGAGATTCTCGCGCCACTGATGGTCCCTTCGTGCAACCGAACGAGTCGTACTGTCCGTGAGTAGCCTTCATGGGCGTCTCGATTTTGGCCCGACTCCGTGCGACCGTCGACTATAATATGATAACTATTTTGCAGTTTTCCCCATGAAACCCATTGAGGCACCAGATTCGCACAGAATTACGGCCGCCCAAGGTTGGCTCGAACTAGGCAACACCACTGAAGCTGCCAAGGAACTGGACTCCATCGCGGCCGAATTCCAGAGTCATCCTGATGCGCTTGAAATGCGGTGGACCGTTGAGTCCATACGAGGCAACTGGGAAAAATGCGTGCAGGTTGCCGACACGCTCACCCACAGCGCACCCGGCCGGTCCTCAGGATGGGTTCATCGCTCCTACGCCCTGCATGAACTGAACCGCACACAAGAAGCTTTTGAGCAACTCCTGCCAGCCATGGCAGTATTTCAGGACATCTGGGTCATCCCCTACAACCTAGCCTGTTATCAATGCCAACTGGGGAGCCAAGACACCGCCATGGACTACTACACACAGGCCTTTGAGATTGGGGGAGATTCCGTCAAGGATATGGCCCTGCGGGACAAGGATCTTTTGGCCCTACATGAGCAAATCGAGTCCCGCTGACCTCACTTGTCAGTCGGAGCGCCCTGACTTATCCATGCAACGATCTTTTTCTTCTCGTCGTCCGTTAACGGCTCCTCATCATCCGGAGGCATGGGGTCGTCCACATCCATGATGCGCAATACAAATTCACTCTCCTCAGGCTTGCCCGCGACATAGACCGGCTCACCATCCGCGCCCGCTGCCAGACCCTGCTCATCGCTGAGATCCAATTTGGCCTTGGTGGTTTCCTTCCCGTGACAAGAAACGCACTTAGCCTCAAGAATAGGCTTGATATCTCCGAAATAGCTAACCGACTCCATTCCACTTATATCAGGCAATGATACGTCGGTTGAACCACCGTCATCAGGCGGCGGTGGAGGGGTATTGCTGCTGGGATAACTTGAAGGCGTTAATGCAGCACCGGCTCCATCGCCCCCATCCCCTTTTAAAAACCCCGGCCATACATACAGTAGAACAAAGGCCAAGGCAGTCACTCCAATGGCGATCCCAGCAATCATCAAAATTTTTTTCTTCTTGGCGGTTCCCTCAGCCAAAGATTCTGCCTCAGCTGCTACTGTTTCCCCATCTGCCACGGGTTCCTCGTCCGGCTGAGCTTCAGGTTGAGCCGCAGCCGGCTGTTCCTCAACCGGTACGGCCATCGGCGCAAGCGCGCCCGGTATAATAACACCTTGAATCTGGTTTAGAGGCGTCCACTGCGCCAGTCCCTCAAAAAAAGCAAAATCCGTGGGTAACAATTGCCCGGTGGCCAATCCCTGATTGACTTGATCCAGAGTGAAAGGCCCAAACTGCTGGCCATCGCGATTGATGAAAATCTGCATTGGGTCGAGCTAGATAAACACAAACCAAGTTCAGCAATCAAGGTTTTCGCCCCTTACAGCGGCCAAAAATGAAGAATCAAGGGAGTTCCCATACCCACGATGATGATTTCAAGCGGTAGCCCCATTCTCCAATAATCACCAAACTTGTATCCGCCTGGCCCCAGAATCAGGGCGTTGCATTGATGCCCGATGGGGGTCAGAAAAGCACAGGAAGCCCCCACCGCCACCGCCATCAGGAATGGGTCCGGATTAACTCCCGAGTTTAAGGCAATACCCACCCCAATGGGGGCCATAATGAGCGCCGTAGCGGCATTGTTGATGACATCCGACAGGCACATGGTTAACGCCATGACAACAGCCACCAATACCCACTCGGGAATCCCGCCTGACAAATCAGCCACTGCAACCGCTATCAAGTCGGTGCATTCTGTATCTTGCAACGCTTTGCTGACCGGTATCATGGCCCCCAAGAGAACAATTATGGGCCAGTCGATTTCCCTGTATAAATCGCGCAATGGCAGGATTCCACTGAACAAATAAATGACAACCGCCCCCCAAAATGCCAGGACAGTGGGCAGCAAACCCATCATTCCCATGGTTATCGCACCACCAAAGATAAGCAACGAAGCTCCAATACGAGAAAACGTCCCGACCTGCACTTCGCGGCTTTGCAGGACCATTAAATTCAATCGTGTAATAAATTCCTCCAAGTTGGTTGCGCTGCCTTGGAGCAAAAGGACATCACCCACCCTAAATCGAGCCTTGCCCAAGCGTTTTCGGATGGGCTTGCCTTGGCGCGCAATAGCCATGAGGACGATGGAGTTGGATGTGCGTCGCCTCAAATACGCCCGGTCCCGGCCTTCCAATGGCGAATTTGCCGGCACTACCACCTCCATGAAAGTCGTGTCTTCAGCCTGCAACTCATCGATGCGCCGCCGCATATCCTTGGGAAGACGCAAATCATATTCATCCAGCACGGCACGCAACTCAACCGGGTCTGCCTTAACCAAGTAGGTGTTATCAGCCTGAACCAAGCTGGTCGGATTGGGGGAGACCACCTTGCCATCCTTGCGTATGAAACCGAAAATGGTCATCCGCTCCCCAACCTCGCCCTCAACCTCCTCGATGGTTTTGCCAACAAACTTACACTCGTTTGGGATTCGCACTTCTGTGATATATTCGTTGATCGCAAAAAGCGCATCCGTGCCGGGTTTTTTCAGGCCACCCTTCGGAATTAAACGCCAACCGACCAATACCACAAAGGCCACCCCCCCTAAGGCCACCAAGCCACCCACCGGGGCGAATTCAAACAAGCGGAACGGCTGTGCACCTTCCACGAGTTCCGCGCGCAGGCTGGAAATAATAATGTTCGGCGGAGTTCCGATCATCGTGACCATGCCGCCCAAAATGCTGGCAAATGCCAGAGGCATCAGCAACAGACCGGGCGAACGGTTTTGCTCCGCAGCCGATTTAAGCGCCACGGGCAGCATGAGTGCCAAGGCACCCACATTGTTCATGAAGGCGGACAAAACCGCCGCCACCACACAAAGGCTGAAAATATGGAGAGTTTGATTACCGGCAAACCTTGAGACCTGCCGTGCAATCAAATCCACCACGCCGGAGTTGCGCAACGCCCGGCTGATGATAAGCACGGCCGCAACGGTCATCACTGCCGGATGACCGAAACCATCCAATGCTTTTGATGGCTCCTCCAAGAGATTGGAAGGTTTTCCCGTCGCCTTCTCTAGGATCACATCGGCAATCGCCAAGGCAAAGAGTGCCGTAGCTGCCACCACGTCATACCGCCACCGATTCCACGCAAACATGCCAAAGGTGGCAATGATCAACGCAATGATGATGTATTGTTCTGCAGTCATTCCATCTCCACCCTGGGTGGGCAGGCCGCCGCCGACGGCGAATATTTTACCAGGAAGGCGAAATGAAAAAGGAAAATGGTACCCCGGGAGGGACTCGAACCCCCAACCAATTGGTTAAGAGCCAACTGCTCTACCATTGAGCTACCGAGGCATGAAGGCTTCCGCGCTTGTTTTTTCAGCCCCAAGGCCGTACATTAAAAACGGTGCCGGGAAGCAAATCGGCGGGATGATGATTCCAACGCTGGCCGTGAGCAAGCAAAAAGCGAGGGACATTGGGGGGAACCATGAAGGGCCAATCCATTTTATGCGGCATGATTGCCAGTCTGCTGTTCCTCGGCTGTGGTGAAGGGCAACCTGAACCTGTAGCACCCCTTCCCCCTCCTTCACTGCCCACGCAGACGCGACCAACTCCGCGCACACCTCCGGAATCTCCGCCAAACATACCTCCGGCCAAAACAACCATCCCCAAGCTGGCGAAGAAAATCCCCGAAACCACCAATCCTTCCCCCAAACAAAAGCCAGGTCAGGCAATGGCGGCGGCTGGCCGTTTTCATAGCCTATTAATCAAATCAGACGGCAGCCTGTGGGGCACCGGCGGCAATAAGCACGGACAACTGGGCGATGGGACTCTCAAAAACTGTGACCGTTTCAAGAAAATCGGTTTTGATCACGACTGGAGAACGGTTTCTGCGGGGGACATGCACAGCTTGGGAATCCGTAAGGACGGCAGTCTGTGGGGCTGGGGATTGAATCTAGCCGGCCAGCTTGGAAACGGAGGCACCAGCACCACTTCCAGACCAACGCGTGTTGGCACCGCCACGAACTGGGTGGCTGCGGCTGGTGGCTTGAACCACTCACTGGGATTGAAACGAGATGGCAGCCTATGGACCTGGGGAACTTTGCCAGGAGGTGGCGCTGGTGGTGTCGTTGCCCGCCATTTGTATCCTATCCGGGTTGGCTCGAGTCGTGATTGGAGAATAATCGCCTGCGGAGACCAACATTCGCTGGCCATCAAGAAAGACGGCAGCCTGTGGACTTGGGGCAACAATTTCTCCGGCCAGTTGGGGCTGGGGCATTTCGGCGCAGTGGTAACCCCCACCCGGCTGCCGGGCGGCGGCTGGATCGGAATTTCAGCCGGGCCAACCCATTCGCTGGCTTGGCAGAGAAATGGCCTGTTGTGGGCGTGGGGTGACAATTACCACGGACAGCTCGGTGTAGGTTTCAAGGGTTCTCAAAATCGGCCCGTAAATATTCCCGGCATCTGGATCCAAGCACTTGCCGGCGCTGAACATTCGCTGGCTTTAAGCAACAATGGCTCTCTCTGGGCTTGGGGCAGGAATGATGATGGGCAAAGGGGCGACCCCACCCTGCCAATGACCATCCGGCCCATTCAAATCGGAAAAATGCACAACTGGCGCCGAGTGGAAATAGGCGCGAAGCACAGCCTAGGATGGCGGACGGATGGAAGCCTCTGGGCATGGGGAGCTAACAATTCGGGCCAACTCGGCGATGGGACAGCCAACAAGCTGCTTCACCCCACTCGTATTGGGAATGCCCGATGGCAAACAGTCTCCGCGGGCTGGCATCATTCCCTAGGTATTCGCGAGGATGGCACATTGTGGACATGGGGACGGAATAATTTTGGTCAACTTGGCGATGCCACCTTAGCCAATCAACCAAGCCCCGTTCAGCCGAGAACAACAGGAAACTGGATCGAAGCCAGTTGCGGCGCTAATCATTCAGTCGCATTGAATGACAAGGGGACACTCGTTGCCTGGGGGCACAATCAATTCGGTCAACTGGGTGATGGCACCAGAGTTAATCGAAACTATCCCGTCACCATCAAGCCCGGCCAAAAATGGAAAACAGCGCGGGCAGGTCACAATAATTGCATGGCGTTGGCCGACAAAAATACCCTGTGGATTTGGGGAATCAATCTAGAGGGTCAATTTGGACAAGCATCAACCCCAAAACCAGACACACCGGCGCAACTTGGCATCGACAATGACTGGTGGAAATTTGAATCAGGCGGAGGCCATTGTGCCGCTTTAAAGACCGATGGCAGCCTCTGGACTTGGGGAGGCAACCAGGCGGGACAATGCGGTGACGGCAGCATCAGTGCCCGGCTTTTGTTACCGAAGCGAATTGGGAGTGACATAGACTGGATTCAAGCGCGGACGGGAACTGAAAACACCTGGCTACTTAAGCGCGACGGCTCTCTTTGGGCATTTGGTTCCGGAACAAGGTTTATTACCCGGAATGGTTCAGTCGATGCTAGGGTTCCCACAAAATCGGAAAAGTGGGGATTCAACTGGAAAAGCATATCAGCCCAAAGCACCCACATTGGCCTGATCCGTGACGACGACACTTTATGGATGCAGGGAGCCAATGACCAAGGTCAGCTTGGCAATGGCACCACGAAAAGCGCAAATGCCCCTGTTCAAGTCGGCGATGGTTTCGATTGGAAATTTGTCAGCGTTGGGCACCAGCACACGCTTGCGCTTAAAGATGACGGCAGCCTTTGGGCTTGGGGAAGTAATCAGTTTGGCCAATGTGGCGACGGGGCGCAACGCGCGGGCCCCAAGCTGATCTGGAATTCCACCAAGAAGTAAATGCAGCGGTTGGAACGCCCTACCGTTGATAAAGTGGAATATAGTGGTAAGGCATCGCCAGAATCATGGTGAAAACCGAGGTGCTAAAAATCGGCCCCACCCCACCACGGCCCACATTATCCCAGCGATACATGTCTCCCTGTCGCCTCGATTTCTTGAGAATGTCCTTCTTAATGGTGCCATACCACTTCGACCAGACGGCACCTCCCTGCATGTACTGCGCGGGCGCGGCATAAAAATTGCCGTAAACATACCATTCCTGATTTTCGTTGTAGTGATTCAACAAGTAACGTGAGCCACTCTTCACCCAGTCATCATCGTACAGCCCGCAAACCTGAAGCGAATAAATCGCAGCCGCAGTCCTAGCAAATCCAGGTGAACTGCCGGGCTGATAACTGAACCCACCAGAAGCCGGATTGAAGCACGCCTTGACATATTTAACGGCATTGTCCAACGACTTTTGGGGAACATCAATTCCAGAGTTTTTGGCGGCTCTCAGGGCGACACACTGCAGCACCGTAACGGAAATATCAGCATCCCTCTTAACCGGCCGATAACGCCATCCCCCTTGGCTGTTCTGACTAGCTACAATTCGGTTCACAACGGACTGAAGTTTTTTCCGGATATTCGGGTCTTTTGTCTGACCATACAACTCGGCCAAGGCAATTGTTGCCACGCCGTGCCCGTACATGTACTGACCTTGGGCATTCGCCCCGAAGATTCCCGTGTCCTCGTTGATGGTCTTGAGCAGATAGTTCATACCCAAGGTGACCACCTTGCCATATTTCCCCTCACCGGGAAGATTACCGGCCGCCATGAACGCCATGAGTGTATAGCCAGTCATCGCAATTGGATAACGTGATTCCTCCCGACTTGTGCCCCAGTAACCGACATCCTTGTCCTTGGGGTCGATCCGTTGTTGCTGTGCGAGCCACTTGAGTGACCCTTCGATCACCCGCTCCGTTTGTGCGTCCACCTTAACCTTGTCCGCTCCCGGCGGGGTTGTTTTCCCTGCGCTCGGTTCGGCAGCCCATGTTGTTACGTTTAACGCAACAACCAAGCTGATGGCGGCCAATCTATATCCGGCTAAACTCACTCTCACAGCTATTTCTTTCGCTCAGAGATGTTGATGAGAAACTGGCGGACCAGCGGGCCATACTCTTCCGGATAACGCTCCGCAATGGATTGCATCACTTTGCGACGTTCGCGATCCGGCAGGCTGAGGAATCCACTCTTCCCAGAAATGAATTTGTTCAGGGGATCGTTTCCGTCCTGCCCACTGCGCCGACCTTCATCACCGTTGCCCTTGGAGTCCGGATTGGTCTGACCATCCTTGCCCTGACCTTGGCCCTGACCTTGGCCCTGACCTTGGCCCTGACCTTGGCCCTGACCTTGGCCCTGACCTTGGCC
>PBLV01000032.1 GCA_002721895.1 Verrucomicrobiales bacterium | reverse complement strand
GCGCCCACTCCGCCAACACCCGCGCCCACTCCGCCAACACCCGCGCCCACTCCGCCAACACCCGTGCCCACTCCGCCAACACCCGTGCCTGCTGCACAAGTCCCGGGGCTGCGGGTGATCCAATTCCGGGTTTTCAACAATGCCACAACTGGCATCAAATATGTGGTTGGAGACTTGGGCAATGAGGCTACCCAGCCTCACAGTCGCATAAAGGTTGAGTTCCGGCTTTTTGATGCAAACGATCAACTCCTCGGCACGGCCAGCGACACGCGAGTTACCGAGTTGGCTCCCGGCACAGTGTGGCCTTTTCAAGCGCTCATTCAGGATGCCGCCGCCACTCGCGCTGAGTTGGCGGGGGTCACGCTGTTGCCGTAAGTTTGACCTTTTCCACATTAGGGCGGCTGGATGCGATTTCCATCCGCCCCGGCTTGATTTGCTCTTCTTCTCCACATGCGCATTTTTATAACAGGACTGGCCGCCGCAGCCTTGATGATTGCCGCATTCTTTCTTTGTGGCGGCTATTTCGAGGAGTTGCTGACGGGCAACCAAAGCGATGTGCCGGGTCGTTGGGATTGGCTTTTCATTGTCGGGCTTTTGACTCTCGATGTTTTTCTGCCGATTCCCGCTACGGCGGTACTCACCACTTTGGGGGGCGCTTATGGCCCGTTGCTGGGAGGGCTGATTGGCACCTTGGGCACTTTTTGTGCCGGAACAACCGGCTACCTCCTGTGCCGTTGGATGAATGAAAATGCCGCTCGTTTTCTGATTGGTGAGAGGGGGCTGGTCTTGGGGCGAAATTTTTTTGCCCGTTCGGGTGGCTGGGTCATCGTGATCTCGCGGTGGATGATTATACTTCCGGAGATTTTAAGCTGTTTCGCCGGCCTTTCGCGAATGCCGCCGCGCGAGTATTTTGCGGCGCTTTTTTGCGGTGTTGTGCCCATGTCCTTTACGTTTGCCTATCTTGGTTCTCTGGGGCCGGCCAAGGAGCATCCGGGATTGGCCATGGCCCTGAGCGCGGCCATTCCCGTGGGCTTGTGGGCATTGTGGCGATGGAAGTTTCACGCGCCCGGCAAACCGAATCTTCCCACGCTGGACACAGACGATTGATTGCTGGTAACTGATTACGCAGATGTTGACCCGCGAACAGATGGAGGCCAATGAATGTCGGGCCCTTTCCCCTTTTGCCCAGCTCAGTACCGAGACGCGCGGGCGGGAGCATCCCGAGGAGCCTCACTTGTGGCGGACACATTATCAGCGTGATCGCGACCGGATCATCCATTCGCGCGCCTTTCGTCGCTTGGAATACAAGACGCAGGTGTTTTTGAATGGAACGGGCGACCACCTGCGCACGCGCCTGACCCACACCATGGAAGTGGCGGCCGTGTCACGAAACATCACCCGGGCCTTGGGCTTGAACGAGGATCTTGCCGAGGCCATTGCTCTAGCTCACGACTTGGGCCATTCGCCATTCGGTCACAAGGGCGAACATGCTCTGAACGAATTGATGACGGATCACGGTGGCTTTGAGCACAACCGGCAAAGCCTGCGCATTGTTGAGGAACTCGAGCAAAAATATCCGGGCTTCAATGGCTTGAATTTGACTTGGGAAACGCGGGAAGGATTAGTGAAGCACTACACCGCTTACGATCACCCCAGCAAACGGGAGGGCTTCGATGCAAAGTCCAGTTCGCTCGAAGCGCAGGTCGCAAATCTGGCCGACGAGATTACCTACTACAGTCACGATCTTGACGATGGCCTGGATGCGGAACTGTTGTCCGAGGAGAATTTGAAAAAAAACGTCCATCTTTGGCGTGATGCCGACGCCAAGGTGAGGGCTGAACATGGGGTGATGGCTGATGAGTGTCGGCGCTATTTTATCATCCGCTGCTTGATCGACAGTCAGGTTCACGATGTTGTGGAAACCAGTGGCCGGTGCATTGTCGATGCGGGTGTCAACAGCGCGGATGAAGTTCGTTTGCGTGAAAGCCCGCTCATCCAGTATAGCGCCGAGCGTCGGGCAAGAAACCAGGAGCTAAGGGAATATCTTTATGAGAACCTTTACTACAACCCCGTTGTCCATGAGCCCAACCTTCGGGGCGTAAACCTGTTGAAGGAGTTGTTCGCCCATTATTATGAGAATCCGGATGACATCGGCAGCCAATCCCGCGCCCGCATCGAGACCGAGGGCCTTCATCGAGCCATTTGCGATTACTTGGCGGGTATGACGGACCGCTATGTGGTGCTGGAACACAAGCGATTGGGGCTTTAATGGCCGCGTCAGGCCGAGGCGAACAAGTCCGGCTGGGCAAGCTGCTCACGAATGGGGGCGAACGACCGCCGATGGATGGGGCAAGGGCCGTGCGTGGCGATGGCGGCAAGATGGGCCGCAGTTCCATAACCCTTGTGTCCAGCAAAACCATACTCCGGCCAGAGCTCGTGAAACTCGGCCATGAGCCGGTCCCGCGTCACCTTGGCAAGGATGCTGGCAGCGGCGATGCTGTAGCTCTTGGAATCCCCCTTTATGACAGCCGTCTGCGGGAGAGTTAGTGATTTGACTGGGTTGCCGTCAACCAAGGCATGCTCGGCGGGTGGGGAAAGTTTTGCCAGAGCTTGATTCATTGCCAAGTGAGTCGCCTCTAAAATATTAATGTTGTCGATGGTGTCCGAGTCGATGATGGCCACGCCGTGCGCAATGACGGGATCGTTGATGAGGTGCTCGAAGAGATCATTCCTGACTTTGGGGGATAGTTTTTTGGAGTCATCGAGCCGCCGCAGTTCCGAGGGCAAACCTGTGTCCATCCATGAAGATGGCAGCACAGCGGCGGCGGCAACAACGGGGCCGGCAAGTGGGCCGCGCCCTGCTTCATCCACACCCGCCAATCGAGCTATTCCGTGGGCATGATGCTCGCGTTCGATGTCAAATCGGTCAGTCAGAATCATTCCGGCTGCAGTATTTGTGAGACACGGGAACTAATTCGGGAACGAAAAGATATGCACCGCAACACTCGAAGCGTTGTCAAATTGACGCCTTGACGTGAATCAGGGAGGCTCAGCCGTTTAAGTGGCATGCAGTTCAAGAATACAATAGGGGGTTTGCTTGCCTTCCTGCAGTTTCAGGCCGTGTTTGCAGCCGGTGAAGCGGGTTTTCGGAAAACGGTGCTGCCGTTTCTCGAGAGCTACTGCCTGGACTGCCACGACAACGAAACGCAGGAAGGCAAGTTGTCGTTGGAAGGCATCCGGCCGACGATGACCGATGGCGCGTTGGAGACATGGCGGTTGGTACAGGAGCAATTGCGGTTTGCTGACATGCCGCCGGCGAAGAAGAAGCAGCCGAAGCCGGCCGAACGCGCAGAGGTGCTGGCGTGGATTCGCGGCGAGCTGTTGAAGACGCAGGAACCGGGTGCCTTGGCGGAGGAGAAGCTGACGCAGCCGCAGTTTGGTAACTACGTGGATCATGCCGCGCTTTTTGGTCAACGCCGCAGCCACGTGACACCTGCGGCTCCGCGCCTGTGGCGGCTGCGCCCGGCGATTTACAACGCCACCATGCCGCGCCTCGGCGAGCGCATCACCGGCCTGGCCAATGGGCTGAACCAAAATGATGGCTCGAACTTCAAGGATTTCTCGGCCGGCTATTTTCTCGATGAGGCGGCCGCGGCCCCGTTGCTCGGTAACGCCAAGAAAATTGCCGGGGCCATGACAGCACCCACCAGCAGGGATCGCCCGCTCAAAGCGCTGGTCACCGACACGCCACCCACGGCGGAGCAGGTGGTGGCGGCCATCGAGACGGCCTTTCGCAAGATCGTGGGGCGCGCGCCTACGGCGGAGGAGCAGGAGCGTTTCGGGGCATTTCATAAGGCCTCCAGTAATACGGGCGGCCATGTGGCTGGGGCGAAGGCGTTGTTGACGGCGATTCTCCTGCAGCCGGAAGTGCTCTATCGCATGGAACTGGGCACTGGCGAGCCGGACGAACACGGCCGTGTGCGGTTGAGCCCACGCGAGACGGCTTACGCGTTGTCGTACGCACTGGATGATCGGCCGGTGGTGGAGTTGTTGGCGGCTGCGGATGAGGGGAAATTAAACACGGCGGCGAAAGTGGCCACGGCGATGCGCACGCGTTTGGCTGATGAATCCTTGGCGCAGGATCGCAATCCGCGTGTCCTGCAATTCTTCCGCGAATATTTTCATTATCCCTTCGCGCGCGAGGTGTTTAAGGATGCGCCCGAGGGTGGAGTGCATCGGCCCGATTTGTTGGTGGCAGACTTGGAGACGACCGTCCGCGATACGTTGCGCGTGGATCGTGAAGTGCTCGCGACTCTGCTGACCACGCAGCAGTTTTATGTGAACGCGAATTATAAGTCCGTCAAAAACAAGGGCGTGCAATTGGTGCAGGGCCACCACAAATGGTGGCCGTATCAGACCGCCTTCAACCTTCCGCCCGACTGGCGCTGGAACTTAACGGAGCAGCCACTGGAATTTCCCAAGGGCGAACGCGCCGGCGTTCTCACGCATCCGGCTTGGCTGGCGGCATGGAGCGGTAATTTTGAAAACCATCCCGTCCAACGCGGCAAATGGATCCGCACGCATTTGCTGGGGGGCACCGTGCCCGATGTGCCTATCGGTGTGGATGCCCGCGTGCCCGAGGCCGAGCATGTGACCTTTCGTAATCGCCTCAAGCAGGCCACTGCCGCGGCTGAATGTTGGCGGTGCCATCGCAAGATGGATCCGCTGGGCGTAACCTTTGAGCGCTATGATCATTACGGCCGCTATCAACGCCGCGATGCTGGCCAGCCCGTGGATGCCACTGGCTGGATTGATCGCACCGGCGTGAAGGAGCTTGATGGCAAACGCGTCAACGGCCCGGCCGAGTTGATGGCGGTACTGGCTCGGTCTGAGCACGTTGAGCAGGTCTTTGTCCGGCACGCCTTCCGCTATTTCATGGGCCGCAACGAAACGCTCGGCGACGCCAACACTCTGCAGGATGCGCACATCGCCTATCGGAAGAGCGGTGGCAGTTTTCGGGCATTGGTGGAATCCTTGCTGTCTTCGGATTCGTTTTTGCTGCGGCAGCAGCCTCGACAGCAAGGTGCCAGGAAAGTAGAGTGAGGACATGAGTACGTCGACGATCCAAAAGAAATTTGTGGTGGACGAGAATGGCGAGCCGGTTGAGGTGGTCATTCCGTACGCGCAGTTCATGGAATGGGTCGAGACATACGGGCTCGATTTCTCGGAGCAGGAACGCGCCGAGTTGAAGGCGGCTATTGCCGACAGTCAGTCCGGAAACCGCGAAGCGTTTGAGAGTCTTGAAAGTGTGGAGTGATGAAGGCGGTTCGCCTCCACCGGAATGCGGCGCGGTATCTTCGTCGCATGCCGGAGGCCCAACGAGCGCGCGTGCGACAGGCATTGGAGGAGTTGGCGGCCAGTGATGATGTGGCCAAGCATCGGAATATAAAGCGGATGCGTGGCCAATGGACGGGTTGCTTGCGGTTGAGAGTCGGCGATTACCGTGTGGTCTTTCGCTTGGCCGATGAAGAAGAATCGATCGATGTGTTGCTAGTTGGCCCGCGGGGTGATGTTTACTAATTCAAATATGAATACCCGAAGAGATTTCCTGAAGGCCGGCTCGCTGGGTGCGGGTGGGTTGATGCTGACGCAGTTTGTGAATCAGCTGGAGGCAGCGCCCAAGGCCAAGCCGGCGCGGGTGTTGTTCTTTGTGCAGGGCAATGGCGTGTACCCGCGCGATGTGCAGCCGGCGGGGATTGAGTTTCCCAAGACGCCGGCGAAACTGGAGGATCGACCGCTGGACGGGCACGCGATGAGTCTGTCATTGGAGCCATTGGCGCCGTGGGTGAAGAAAATGACGATGATCCACGGCCTGTCCGGGCGTGTGGCGCGCGGCAGCCATAACATGGGCTTTGCCGCGCTCGGTTGTTGGCCGATGAAAAAGAAGGCGTATGGTGAGACCATTGACGCTGCCATGGCGCGTAAGCTCGGCGGCATTTATCCGCACATCGGTCTGGGTGTTTCGAACAAGGCGCTGTCGATGACCTACAACCTCACGTCGATGGCCCGCGGCAAGGCGTTGCCCACGCTGCTCAATCCGGTGCAGGCGTATGAGCGATTTTTCGCCGCCGGCGCGGCAGGGGCCGCCCGCAAGAATTTCGATGTAGATACCAATCTTCTCGATTTTCTCGCGGACGACGTGAAGCGGTTGCAGAAGCAACTCGACGGTTCGGAGCGGGAAAAGCTCGGCCGTTATCTCGAGGCGTTTGAATCCATGAGCAATCGGCAGGGCAAACTTGCGGCGATGTCCAAGCAGATCGCGGCGGCAGCGCCGAAGATTGACCCGAAGACCGGCCAGATTACCGAGACGAAGACCGGCCGCACCGGCGTGTTTGAACGCTTGGAGGCTCAGTTCGAAAATGCCGCGGGTGCGATGATTGCCGGGCTAACCAATGTGGTGACCATGTCCGCCGGTGCCGGCCCGGATCGCATCGGGATTTCCTGCATGGCAAGTGAGTTGGGACTGAAAGGCGGTGATGGCTACATTGGTGCCCACGCTATCGGTCACGGAAATTACCAGCAATTCGCCGGAATCTCCGGTCCGGATTGCCACGCGCATATCCGCCGCAGGTGCTTGGAACAACTAGCCAAGTTCATCCGCCGGCTGGAAGCCGTGCCTGAAGGCGATGGCACGATGATGGATAACACGTTGATTGTGTACCTGTCTGATTCCGCTGAGGGGCATCATCCGGTGTGTCACGAATGGCCATTTATTTTGATCGGCGATCTTGGTGGACGGCTCAAGCTGGGCAACCGTTACCTGCGTTATCCGTGGTATGGTAATCAGGGTCACCGTACGATTGCCAACCTGTACCTGTCCCTGCTCCAAGCCGTCGGCGAACAACCCGACAACTTCGGCGTGGCTGATTTTGGCTTGGCCGATCTCGATCAATCGGGACCGTTGGCGGAGTTGACTGTGTAACATGCGGCGCGCGCTCTTCATCTTTGCCGCNCTTTTCACATGGTGTGNTTTTATCCATGCCGATCACCGGTCGGCCTTGGTGATCGCCAACCACAATTACGCCGCGGCGGAACTCAAGCTGGANGCGCCGGATCTAAAGGNGGTGGTGGCGCGGTTGGAGCGGCATGGATTCCAGTGCACGGTGAANAGNAATCTCGATAANAACNAGCTTAAGCGNNCNATCGAGGNNTTTGCANNGNGCACNCCGGTACGTGGTACAGGGCTNGTTTATTTCATCGGGCNAGCTGCTCCGGGCGAATATCAGGGTAGTAAAACGCTGTGCCTGCTGGATACCAAATCCAAACCGGGCCGGGGCTTGGGGTTGGATTATGTNTTTNCGCAACTGCACGCCAAGGGNGGCAGTACACGGCAGCTTGTGGTGGTGGATGCGCCCAAGGTGGCCGCGCAGTCGATGGAATTGCCCGAGGGATGTTTGCTNGCCTTCGGTGACGGGGAAAAGGTTTTTAAGACACTGGGCAAAGCGTCCCAAGCCATTTCGTCGAGCAACAAGCTGGGGTCGGGCCGGCAAGCCGGTGACGAATGGGTGGGGCCGCGTGGGATGGTTTATTGCTGGTGCCCGCCGGGGCGATTTTTGATGGGCAGTCCGGAGAATGAAACCGGCCGGCACGCCGATGAAGCTGAGCGTGAGGTGGTCTTGGCCAACGGGTTTTGGATGGCCAAGTACGAATGGCCGCGCGCGTTATGGCGAGGTAACCGTCACCGGTCGGCGATTGATCGTCACAAGCTGCATCCGGTCAACATGGTCAGCCAATCAAAGGACACGCGCGACCGAGAGATTCGCCCGATGAACGCCGCCGCCCAGAAGCTGTTGCCGGCGGGTTGGGAGTTTGCCATGCCGGGCGAGGATCAGTGGGAATACGCGGCGCGCGCGGGTACGGTCGGCCCGTGGTCCTTTGGCAGCGATGTGAAGCTGCTGCCGCGCCACGCAAATTTTGCCGACAAGACCGCCTACGACACCGGCGGCATTTACACCAACCACGCCCATCGCACGCTGCAGGATGGCTACGCTGGTCTGGCGCCGGTGGGGGCCTTCACCCCCAACGCGTGGGGGATCCATGACCTGCACGGCAACGTGGCCGAGTGGTGTGACAACGCCGTGATGCGCGGCGGCTCATGGGTGAGCACCCCGCAAAACTGCCGCACGGCTGCCCGCCAACCCATGGGCGATCGCGACCAACGCAATTATCTCGGCGTGCGCGTCGTCATCCGCAAGCACCGGCCCGTGCCAAAGAAGAAGTGATGTTTAACCGTTTCAATCTAATTCAGTTATTTTTACTTGTGGTTTGCGCATCAGTGAGAGCCGCGGATTTCACTCCCGCTTGGCCGCAAGCCAATGGGCCGTATGGCAACTATACGCCGCGTAAGTATGGCGTGAAGTTGATCGATGATTTCTCGAAGGCGAAGCTAGTGTGGCAAAGCGAGACGCGTGATTTGGGGTTTGGGAAGGGATCGGTGTCCGGCTTCCTACGGCACTTGGCGGAGCGGGAAGGGCACCCGGGCTCGTGCAGCGGGCCCATTCTGGCGGAGGGAAAAATCTTTGTGTCCACATTCCGCCCCGGCGGCGAGCCTCTGGCGCTCAAACAGCCGCAGTATTTGAGGTACGATCCGGTCCAGACCAAGAAACCGTTCGACGCCGAACAACTGGCGCGGCTCAAGCGCAATCTATGCATTCTGGGCGACGATCTGCTGGTGGCCATTGATAAAAAAACCGGCAAGACCGCGTGGATTGCCGTCGAGTCCAGGCAGGGGCTGAATCGCTACATGGGCAAGCGGCAGGGTTACTGCGTGGGGCCGGCATACTTTGACGGGGCGGTTTTCAGCCTCGGCACGATGGGAATGTTGCGGGCGTATACGGCGGCAACCGGCAGGAAACTTTGGGAAGTGCCTGTGGAACCGGCACGCGCGGCAATGGCGGTACTCAAGGCAAAGTCGCTGGAGCGCCAAACCCTGCCCTCGGGCACGGGCTGGGACGTGAGTTTAGTGGTGGCCGAGGGCGTGTTGGTGGTGCCGATGTTTGATGGCAACGATGTGGGCTTGCGCGGAGTGAACGTGCGCACCGGCAAGACGCTTTGGGAAGTGGCCAGGGCGTGCTCGCGGCATGCCACGCCGGCGGTGTGGCGGTTTGACGGGAGTGAGTACGTGCTCACTGCCACGGTATCGGGTGAGTTGCGTTTGATTAATCCGGTGAACGGCAAGGTGCAGTGGATGATCGACGGTCTGGGAGAAAATCATTTTTCGCTCACGCCCACGGATCATCTCGTAATGGTCAACATCGGCGCGCAACGACCGCGCAAGGCGGGTGACACGCGGCGGCACGGTTTGTTAGCCGCGTACCGGTTGCATCCGGATCGGCCGATGTTGGCGTGGAAACATCGGGAAGCGGAAAAGATTTTGTTTCCCACGTGGATGGACAGTTGCGCGCGGCGGTTTTTGGCCGTGGCAGACGGGAAGATTTATTACCGCGCTCATGGCGTGGAGAAACAGGGTAAAAAGTTGATGATCCTCGCCGAGGCCACCGGTGGCGTGTTGGCGGAGTTGCCACTGGAATCACCGGCGCTGCAGTATTATCCAGCGGAAGACCGGTTGCTGGCTATCCGTGATGCCTCCCACAGCGACACGCATCTGGCAATGCTCAGTGCCGACCCGAAGGATTTCCGAATGCTCACCAAGGAATTCTGGAACCCTCCTCACCTGCAGACCGGTGCCTACGAGGTGTACATGGAGTTTCCCTACGCCAATGGTTTCTTTTACATCCGCACCGAGGATGGCCGCGTGGCGTGCTATGATTTGCGGCGCTGACTTGACGCCGTCCGTTGCGGGCCGAACACTGTCCGCGTTCATGAANAGGATTCTNTTTTTNATCGTNTTATGCGCGCTGTTGCCGGCGGTGCAGGTGCAGGGGCAGGGGACGAAGGCGGATTACGAGCGGGCNTANGCACTNCGCGGGGTGATNGGCGGGAAGGTGTTCAAGGAANGNATTTCGCCGCAGTGGCTGGGNGGCCCGCATTTCTGGTANGAGAANCGNNTGCGNGANGGNCGCGAATGGGTGCTGGTGGANGGNNAGGNNGGCAAGCGNCNGGNGTTNNCNGACAAGGCGAANTTTGACAAGGCGCGGGACNNGNTGGCAGNNAACGGTGGANCNGCCNNNNAAACCNGNGAANCCGCCGCGNAAGGATCACTGGAAATCNCCNGACGGCAANTGGCGCGTGTTTNTNCGCGANCANAATNTGTGGATNCGNNCGACGGAAGGGNAGGAGGAGNTNCAGCTCTCNCGNGATGGCAAGGAGCAGGACCGNTATGAGGGNTANCTGCGNTGGTCGCCGGACTCGCGCTACATNGGCATCGTGCGNCGCNAGCGGGTGGANGAGCGCCGTGTNCANTACGTGGAGTCNTCNCCCAAGAANCANNTGCANCCNAAGNCATTCACNCGCNTNTACGCCAANCCGGGCGACNNGATCCCNACGCACACNGTGCANGTGTTTGAGGCGGTGAANGACGGNAAACATTTCACGGTGGANCCNGNGCTGGTGAAGGATCCGTTTGANACGCGCGAACTGAAATGGCGGCCGGATTCNAGCGGNCTGTTGTTTGAGCANATCGAGCGCGGGTTTGGCGCGCATCGCGTGATTGAGATTCCNGTGGCNGACGGCNANTCNCGCGCGGTNATNGATGAAACGGCNGAGACGTTTGTNTTTGTNTACGGCAACAGTTACCGGCGCGATATTGACGGCGGAANGGAAATCATTTGGCGGTCCGAACGCGATGGCTGGAATCACCTGTACCTTTACGACGGCGNGACNGGCAAAGTGAAAAACCAAATCACGAAAGGNAAATGGGTCGTGCGCGAAGTGGTGGAGGTGGATGANGANAAACGCCANATCATCTTCAAGGCCGGCGGNCGCGAAAAGGGGCAGGANCCGTATTACCTGCACTACTACCGNNTNAACTTNGACGGCAGCGGGCTGGTGCACCTGACGCCGGGCGACGGNACCCANAGCGTGCAGTACTCGGCNGACCGGTNGGTGTTTATTGACACNTGGAGCCGNGTGGANCTGCCNCCGCGNCATGTGNTGCGNCGNGCNAGTGACGGCAAGCAGCTNTGCGAACTGGANNCNGCCGANGCCAAGGATCTCTANNCCNCNGGCTGGCAGCATGCCGAGCGNTTTGTGGCCAANGATCGNGANGNCAAGTTNGANATNCACGGCATCATTTGTCGCCCGATGAATTTTGATCCNAAGAAAAAATATCCGGTGGTCGAGGTCATCTACGCNGGNCCACACGGGTCGTTTGTGCCCAAGNGCTGGCGCAGCCGGTACGGTCACTGGCGCGATGAGCTGATGGAGNTGGGCTTCATCACCGTGCAGATTGANGGCAAGGGCACCAANCATCGCGGGCGCGAGTTCCAGCATTTTGCCTACAAGAACATNAACGACGCCGGCTTTCCGGANCGCATCAAGTGGATGAAGGCGGCNGCNAAAAAGTATCCNNANATGGANATCAGCCGNGTGGGCATTTACGGCGGCAGTGCCGGCGGTCAGAACGCGATGGCGGCCATGCTGTGGCACGGCCAATTTTACAAGGCCGCCGCGGCCGACTGCGGCTGCCACGACAACCGCATGGACAAGGTGTGGTGGAACGAGCAGTGGATGGATTATCCCGTGGGGCCGCATTACGCCGAGCAGTCCAACACGGTGAATGCGCACCGGTTGCAGGGCGCGCTGCTGCTGACCGTGGGCGAGCTGGACACCAATGTGGATCCCTCCTCGACCTATCAGGTGGTCAACGCGCTGATCAAGGCCGACAAGGATTTTGAGTTTCTCATGTTCCCCGGCGGCGGCCACGGCATCGGCGAGAGCCGGTACGCTGCGCGCAAGCGGTTGGATTTTTTCGTGCGCCACCTGCACGGCGTGGAACCGCGCGCGAAGTAGAACGAACCGCCTTGTTTATTTTGGACGGTTGAGCGTTGCTCTTGGCTTGTCGGTTCAAAAAATAATGGCAATCCCGGCCGGTCACTTTACACTTGGGCGCATGGAACGCGTGTGGTTTTTAGTCGCGGTCGTGGCTTGCTCAGGGCAGGCGTTGGCCGTGGATTTTTCGCGGGAAATTCTGCCCATCCTCTCCAATAAATGTTTCGTCTGCCACGGGCCGGATACGAAGAAAAAGGATCTCGTGCGGCTGGATTCCTTTGCCGGTGCCACGCGTGATCTGGGCGGTTACGCGGCCATCAATCCGAAGCAGCCCGGCGAGAGTGAAATCCTCGCACGCCTGCATGACACCGAGGAACCCATGCCGCCCAAGGACGCTGAGAAGCAGCTCACTGCGGCCGAGCGCGAACTGCTCACGCAATGGGTGAAGGAAGGCGGCAAATACGCCAAGCATTGGGCGTTTGTGCCGCCCAAAAAACATCGTCCGGACTGGACGGGCAACGCGATTGACGCGCTCATCGGCCGGCAGTTGAAGGCCAAGGGCACAGACTTTGCGCCCGTCGCCGACAAGCCCACTCTGGCCCGCCGCGCGGCTCTGGTGTTGACCGGACTGCCGCCGGAGCCGGCATTGCTGAAACAGTTTTTGGCGGACAAACAGCCGGGCGCCTATGAGCGGTTGGTGGATGCGCTCTTGGCCAGTCCGCATTACGGCGAGCATCAGGCGCGCTACTGGCTGGACGCCGTCCGCTATGGCGACACGCACGGGCTGCACCTCGACAACAAGCGCGCCATTTATCCCTACCGCGACTGGGTGGTACGCGCCTTCAACCGTAACCAACCGCTGGATCAATTTCTCATCTGGCAACTGGCCGGTGACATGCTGCCCGAGCCCACGCTAGAACAGCAGGTGGCTACGGGTTTCGTGCGGATGAATCCCACCACCGCTGAAGGCGGCGCGATTCCGGCGGAGTTTCAAGCGAAGAATAATTTTGATCGGGTGGAAACCGTGGGCACGGCGCTGCTGGGCATGAGCTTGGTGTGTGCGCGCTGCCACACGCACAAGTACGATCCCATTCCGCAGGTGGAGTACTACCAGATGATGGCGTTCTTCAACAGCACGGCCGAGCCCTCGATGGATGGCAACCGCTATGAGTACGGCCCCACGGTGAAAGCCCCGGCGGACGTGGCGGCGTGGGCGCGCTGGGAGGCCCTGAAGAAAAAAGGGGAAGCCGGGGCCAAGGAGTTGGCCGAGTTTCAAAAGACGTTTAAACCCACACTGGTAGCCAAGGAGTTGCCCAAGCCGCGCGAGACCAAGCTGCTGGAGCGCGGCGAGTATAACCTGCCCAAGGGCGAGCCGCTGCAGCCGGGAGTGTTTGCTGTGATGGGCGAGTTTCCCAAGGACGCTCCGCGGAATCGCCTCGGCCTCGCGCAATGGCTCACCGCGCGCGGGCATCCGCTGGTGTCGCGCGTGCTGGTTAATCGCATTTGGCAGCGCACCTTCGGCGAAGGACTGGTGCGCACCCCGGCGGATTTCGGGCTGCAGGGCGAGCAGCCCACGCACCCGGTGTTGCTAGACTGGTTGGCGGTGGATTTGCAGGACCACGATTGGAATCTCAAGGCAATGCTCAAGCAGATGGTGATGAGTCGCACATTTCAGCAAAGCTCTGCGCGTCGTGCTCAGGTGAATGATCCGGAAAACCGCCTTTGGGCGCGGGGGCCGAGTTTCCGCTTGGATGCGGAGTCTCTACGTGACGTGGCGTTATGGTCCAGTGGCCTTCTGGAATCCGCCATGGGCGGTGAGGGCGTAAAGCCGTATCAACCAGCAGGCCTATGGAAAGCGCTGATGCATCCGGGCAGCAACACGAAGAATTATGTGGCCGACAAGGACGCACGTCAGTATCGCCGCAGTCTCTACGTTTACTGGAAACGCACCAGCCCGCACCCGATGATGACGCTTTTTGATGCGCCCAACCGCGAGAGCAGTTGCGTGCGCCGCTCGCGCACCAGCACCCCGACGCAGAGTTTGGCGCTGCTCAATGAGCGTCAGCGCGTGGAGATGGGCCGTCAGTTTGGCCAGCGTCTGCTGCAGAATGCCAAGGATGATGCCGAACGGTTGAATCTGCTTTTTGAACTGGTGGCCAGTCGTGCGCCCAATGCCGCCGAGCGCGCGGCGTGCATGGGGTTGTTCAATAATTTAAAGGCCCGCTATGCGGCGAATGAAAAAGATGCGCAGGCGTTTTTGTCCGTCGGCGATTCGCCGCGCGATGAAAAACTGAATGCCGCAGAGCACGCGGCCTGGGCTCAGGTGGTGATCACCGTGCTGGCGAGCGATATCGCCATGTGGGTTTATTAGGAAAGATCGAAGAATGAACGAAGCAATGATGAACGGATTTTCACGCGAATCGCAGTTGATGATGACGCGCCGGCAATTGTTCAGTCGCTCGGCGCTCGGCTTGGGCACGGCGGCGATGGCGGGTTTAATGGGGCCGGAGATGTTCGGTGCGGCCAAGGGCAAGGCGGCGCTGAACGGCGGGCTGCATCATGTGGCCAAGGCGAAGCGGGTGATTTATCTCTTCATGAGTGGCGGCCCGAGTCATCTGGACCTGTGGGATTACAAGCCGAAGATGCAGGCAATGTACGGCAAGGATCTGCCCAAGGAGGTGCGCGACGGCCAGCGCATTACGGGCATGACCTCGCGCCAAAAAACGCTGCCGGTGTGTCCGACAAAATACAAATTCACGAAGCACGAAAACAACGCCAACGGCCTGTGGGTGAGTGAGCTGCTGCCGCACACGGCCACTGTGGCCAAGGAGCTGTGCGTGGTGCATACGGTGTTCACCGAGGCGATCAATCATGATCCGGCGATCACCTACATCCAGTCCGGCAGCCAAATCCCCGGCCGACCCAGTCTCGGTGCGTGGCTGAGCTACGGGCTGGGCAGTGCGAACGAAAATTTGCCGAACTACATTGTGATGCACGCGCGCACCAAGCACGCCGAACAGAGCCTGTTCGGGCGTCTGTGGGGTTCAGGCTTTATGCCGAGCCGACATCAGGGTGTGTTGCTGCGGAGCGAGGGCGATCCGGTGCTGTACCTGAACAATCCGGCCGGGGTGACGCGTGAGGATCGCCGGGCGCAACTGGACGCCTTGGCGGCGTTGAACCGGGCGCAGGGCGAGCGGTTGTCCGATCCCGGTGCGTTGGAGCGCATTCAACAGCATGAGATGGCGTACCGGATGCAGAGCAGCGTGCCGGAACTGATGGATCTCAGCAAGGAACCGGACAGCACTTTCAAGCTTTATGGCGAAGACGCCCGCACACCGGGGACATTTGCGGCCTGCTGTTTGAACGCGCGACGATTGGCCGAGCGGGGGGTGCGCAATATCCAAATTTTCCATCGCGGCTGGGACGCCCACGGCAACCTCGCCGGCGAACACGGCAACCAATGCAAGGACATCGATCAGGGCAGCGCCGGTCTGATTCAGGACCTGCGTCAGCGCGGGCTGCTCGACGACACGCTCGTGGTGTGGGGCGGTGAGTTCGGGCGCACGCCGTATTGTCAGGGTCGGTTGGGCAAGGACAACTACGGGCGTGATCATCACCCGCGCTGTTTCAGCATCTGGATGGCCGGCGGCGGTATCAAGCCGGGCATCACCTACGGACGCACCGACGATTACGGCTACAACATCGCCGATGCCGACGGCAATCAGCTCAAGCCGCAGCCGGATAAACACAAGTGGACCCCTGGCACCATGCACATCCACGACCTGAACGCCACCATCCTGCACCAGCTCGGCATTGATCACCGGCGGCTCACCTATCGTTATCAGGGTCGCGACTTCCGCCTGACCGACGTGCACGGCCACGTGGTGAAAGACATCATTGCCTGATTTTATATATGAAAAAATCTCGCGTGCGGCAAATTCTTCAAGCGCGTTGACAGGCGATTATAAAATTCATTCCGGTTTGCAGTAGGCAGACATTAGGCGGTGGCGTAGGCTGATGGGCATGAAGCAGATTCTCGTGATGATGGCGGCGGTGGTGTTGGTGGGGCAATCCGTGGTGGCGGATGAGGAGAAGCTCATCGCCGACCCCATTGTTGAAAAGAAAATCCGTCTTCAAATCAATAAACCTGAGGGCAAGCTCACTTTGGGAGATTTAGACAAAATCCTTGGATTAGACTTGAGTGGCTCAAAAATAAACGACGATAGCCTTCAGGAGGTGGCTAAGCTTGAGAATCTTGTAGGGCTTAACTTGAACGGGACGCAAATCACAGGCGAGGGGCTTAAGGCGCTGGTAAAGTTAACAAGACTTGAAGAGCTTGCTTTAAATAGCACCCAAATAACCGACGTAAGTCTAAAGGAGTTAGCAAAGTTTCAAAAAATAAAGGTACTTGGGTTGTTTCGCACCAAAGTAACTAGAGCGGGGGTAACCGAATTAAAGAAGGCTTTGCCGAATTGTAACATCAGAAGCTTCCCCAAAAAATAATAGGCCCTAATCCTACCCCGTGAAGCTCCTTAAGCGCGTTGGCGATCATCACGATGGTCCACACTAATGGGGCGAGCAGGAAGAGAACTTTAGCACTTCAGTGATCCCTTGGATCAATTTGGGCACCGCAATCACACCCAGATTGAAGTTGATTGCAGAAGAAGCCTCGGTATTAATTATGTGAACACGTAAGCGGTCCTTTAAAAATGAAAAACAAACTTATTGCTTCACTGGTTTTAGTCTCCGCTCTTCAAGTTGCCGCGGCTGACTGGCCGCATTGGCGCGGGCCGCGTCATGACGGTGTGAGCTTGGAGAAAAATCTCCCGACCGAATGGGCCGAGGACAAAAATGTGGTGTGGAAACTGCCGATCAAGGGCTCCAGTTCCGCCACGCCGATTGTGTTTGCCGGCAAGGTATTCACCATGGCCGAGCTCGATAAGCAGGTGTTGCTGATTGCTGTGGATCTCAAGGGCAAGGAACTGTGGCGTACGCCGGTGGGGACCGGTAAGGGAACGGGTTCTGGCGAACGCACGCTGGCCTCACCCACGCCGAGTGCGGATTCACGGCACATTTACACGATGACCGGCAACGGCGATGTGGCCGCGACAAAGTTCGATGGCAAGCCGGCCTGGAGCTTCAACGCGCAGGAACGCTACGGGCGTTTTCGTTTGGGCTTTGGTTTTCANACCACGCCGCTGNTGTTTCANGGGCGGCTGTANNTGCANCTCATCCATTCCGGNGGNGCGTGGGTGGTGGCGATTGANACCTTNACCGGCAAGGAAGTTTGGAAAGTGGAACGCAAAAGCGACGGCGTGGCNGAGTGCGAGCATTCGTATGCCTCGCCCTGCGCCGTGGCGGTGGGGAACACGTTTCAGATTGTGACGCACGGCAACGATTACGCCATCGGCCACGACCCCGCCACCGGCAAGGAAATTTGGCGGGTGGGAGACTTGAATCATAAAGACCGTTACAATCGCACCCTGCGTTTTGTGGCCTCACCGGTGGCGCATGGGGATCTGGTGGTGATTCCCACGGCCAAAAACCGCGGCGTGGCGGCCATCAGTGTGGCGAACGCAAAAGGCTACATTGGCACCGGCGGCAAGGGCGAGGTCTGGCGCATTGACCGCGGCACACCGGACGTGCCTTCGCCAGTGATCTACAACAACCTCGTGTATCTCTGCCGCGAAAACGGCACGGTGATCTGTCTTGATGCCAAGACCGGCGAGCAGCTTTATTCCGAGTCGCCCCACCGCCAAACCTACCGCGCCTCGCCGGTGACCGGCGCCGGCAAGATTTACATCACCTCCCGCGACGGCATGGTGACGGTGCTGCAGGCCGGCCGCGAATTCAAGGTGCTGGCCAAAAACAAACTCGCCGGTGGCCTCACCGCCTCCCCGGCCCCCAGCAACGGCCGCATCTACCTCCGCACCCACGAGGCGCTGTACGCGATCGGGGCTAAGTAAAAGGAACCTAAAAGAATTATGAAACAAATCGGACTTATCTGCCTGGCGTTGGCCGGCTTTTCCTTGTCAGCGGCGCAGCCGTTGGCGCAGCAGCAGTTTGACATCCCCAAGCCCACGCCCAAGTGGTTTGGCGAACGCATTGCGCTGCCGCCGAAAGGCTTTGCGCCGGATCTGGGCCTCAAAGGCATCGAGGAAATCCTCTTCGCGCCCGGCATGTTCAAGGCCGATCAGCCGGATTTTTTTACGTATGTTTTCCTCTTCGCGGTGGAAGCCAAGCCGGAGTTGACCACCAAGGTGTTGCAAAAGGAACTTTTCACCTACTACACCGGCCTATCCAAAGCGCGGCTGGATAATCCGAAATTGGATACGAGCGAGTTTGCCGTGACCGTGAAACCGATGAAGCATTTTGAGATCAAACCAAAGGGGGCACACAACGTGAAATCGTTCTCCGCCACCGTGAAATGGATCGAGCCCTTTGCAACACGCAAGATGCAGACGCTGCATTTTGAACTGCAGACTTGGCAGTACGCAAAGTCCCCGCACCAGTACCTGTTTGTGTGCGCCTCGCCGCAAACGCGTGACAAGGCGATCTGGAAAACCCTGCGCGATATCCGCGGCAAGGTGGCCTTGAAGAAGGCAAAATGAAATGACGTGCGGCAGGTGCAACGGTAAATCGATTGCCATTGGGTAGTTTCGCAACTATTCTATCGGCGTGAAATTGATCCGAATTTTGGGTTCGTTGCTATTGGCGTTCACTTTGCCGGCGGCGGAAAAAATCAAGACCACCAAGGGTAACGCCGTAATCACGCCCATCAACCACGCCACCATGGTGGTGGAGTGGGGTGGCAAAACAATCTACGTCGATCCGGTTGGGCAACCCACCTGGTACAAGGCGTTTCCAAAACCGGATCTCGTACTGCTGACTCATGTGCATGGCGACCATTATCGTGAGGCCGTGCTGAAGGCGGTGGTGGGGCCCAAGACGCAGATCGTCGCACCGCTTCCCTTGGCAAAGGCGTTGGGCGAAGGATTACAGGCGAAATCAATTGCGCTGGCTAATGGCGCGGTCACGGACAAGGTGGGGTTCAAGCTTGAGGCGATCGCCAGCTACAACACCACGGTGCAGCGCAAGCGGTTTCATCCAAAGGGCCAGGGCAATGGTTACGTGCTCAACCTCGGCGGTAAGCGTGTTTACATCAGCGGCGATACCGAGGGCACTGTGGAGATGCGCGCGCTCAAGGGCATCGACGTGGCCTTTCTTTGCATGAATCTGCCGTACACGATGGATGTAGCGGCGGCTGCCGAGGCGGTGAAGGCGTTTAAGCCGAAGGTGGTTTATCCGTACCATTCGCGCGGTCAGGATACCGCCAAATTCAAAACCCTTGTGGGCGATGCGGCCGAGGTGCGGTTGCGCAACTGGTATCCTTAAGCAGTATCTTTCAATTCAAATCGCCGGGATTCTTTAATATTGCCCAGAGGCAATTTCCGGGTATCTTCATCGGCGCTGGCAGAATTCTTATCCACGTCGTGGGCGTGGTGTGTTTCTGCGTCGGGACGATCATGGAAATTGCAGGTGCATCTGCCGTGCCTTTTTATGCGCGCACGGATTCTGTCGGTGGGCTCAATAGTGGGCCATTGGCGGTGGATCGTGAGCGATTATCGCGTTCCCAGCGTGTGCCGGTGAACGCCAAGGCCAAGGGGGCGGCTTGGGAGCACTATTACGCCCTGCGGATGAACCGCGAACGTGGGAATGTGCAAACGCGGTCGATGATCGAAAGTGTTCCCACCACGGAAGTGGCTGGCAGTGGGGCACGGGGACTTGCACTGTTTTCATTGATGGGACCTCGCTATAATGCAGGCCGGTTGTTCAATGCTTACGCGTGAGAAGGTTTGCCTTTGGTCGGTTTGGTCGATAATCTCGTGTGAATGATACGCGTCATTCTTTTAACAGTATTTTGTGTCTGGCCCATCTCGGCTGCGCAGTGGAGTGAGTTTCGCGGGCCAAATGGGGAAGGGAAAACGGCGGCGGATCTGCCGCTGGAGTTTGGCGAGGGGAAAGACGTGAAATGGAAGACTCCCATGCCCGGCAAGGCGTGGAGTTCACCTGTGGTGTGGGGCGACCAGATTTGGTTCACGAATGCCGAGAAGGACGGACACAAACTGTGGGCGGTGTGTCTGGACTCGAACACGGGCAAATTAGTTCATAACAAGCTGGTTTTCGAGGTGGCCAAGCCGCAGTTCTGCATCTCAATGAACAGTTATGCTACGCCAACCCCGGTGGTTGAGGAAGGGCGGGTTTACGTGAGTTTTGGTGCGCATGGCAATGCCTGCTTGGACACGAAGACGGCGGAAGTGGTCTGGAAACGACAGGATAACGAACTGCATTGCAACCACCATCGCGCGCCAGCCAGTTCGCCCATCCTACACGCAGGCCTGTTGGTCCTCGTTTTTGACGGATTTGACAAGCAGTTCGTGGTTGGCATTGAAAAGAAGACGGGGAAGACAAAATGGATTCACAAACGAGCGTTTGATTTTAGAACCAACAACGGGGACCGCAAGAAGGCCTACGGAACCCCGTCGGTGTTTATGGTGGAGGGCCGGCCGCAGTTGGTGGCGCCGGCGGCAATTGCTACGGAGGCGCTGGATCCGTTTACCGGCAAATTGTTGTGGACGGCGCGCACGGGGGGGATGAATGCCAGTGGACGGCCGGTGTTTGGGCACGGCTTGGTTTTCATAAATAATGGGATGGGCGGAATGGCGGCGGTCAAGCCGGGGCAAGGGGATCTGGACTTGGTGTGGGACACGCGGAGAAACATCCCGAAAAAATCCTCGGTGATTCTCCATGGCGAACATCTTTTTATGGTGTCGGATAATGGGGTGGCGTCCTGTATGGTGGCGCGCACGGGTGAGTCGCTGTGGTCCGAGCGTCTGGGTGCTGGGGAATTTGCCGCATCCCCCATCCTGTGCAGGGGCCGAATCTATGGGTTCAGCATGAACGGGAACATGGTTGCATTTGCGGCTACACCACAGTTTAAAGTCCTCTCGCGGGGCAAGTTTGACGATGGCTTCATGGCTACGCCCGCGGTTGTGGACAACGCGCTGATTCTAAGGACAAAGTCGGCGGTTTACCGGGTGGAGAAGTGAGAATGAGGGCGACACTCTACAGTGCATTTTTTTGCGGATTGCTGGGTATGGGATGCGCGACGAACCACTCGTCCGTATCGCGGGATGCATGGGATGTTCGAGAAGTCATGACGGCCCGGGACTGGCGGTATCAGGATTTGGACGCCGGGATACGTCGTCTGGGTACTATTCCCTCGGGATCAGCCGAAGGATTATCCAAAGGTGAACTGAACCAGAAAGCCAGTGCGGCAAACCTGATTAATCTTCTGAACAGTGGATACCGTTCGCGCTGGTGGCGGCATGGGGAGCCCGCCTCCATTCGCTTCTGGCGTCAATAGGCTTTTTGCCTAAGCCAGTTTCCATTCGCCTCGGCCGGGCCGATCCAGCAGGGCGTTGGCCTCCTTGTCACCGACAAACTCGTATTTTCTTGCGTCCCATTTCAGGTCACGCCGAAGTTGGTAGCCGTGGTTTGCCAGACTGCAGAGAATACTTGTGTGGGCCCCATAGGACACATCCGCCACGGGGCGCTTGCGGCTGCGAATGCAATCGATCCAGTTCCGCCGATGGCTCCGGCCGATGTCCGGCAGTCGCCAGTCCTTGCCGCCGAGCGGTGAATCAACCGCGCTCTTAGGGTTGGCGGTGATGCCGCGCCGGTCGACATAAAGTGTACCCTCGCTGCCATAGAAAACCACATCGTTATATGGATCCCTGGTGCTTTCGTGAATGATCTCTAAGCCGTCGGCATAGATCATCTTCAAACCGCTGTTGCCATCCTTGGGCGGGATAATTTTAACAGGGCCATCCTCATCGATGTCCATCGCCCACTTAGCGATGTCGTAATGGTGTGCGCCCATGTCGCTGAGGCTGCCGCCGGCGTATTCGCGATAGCGACGCCATTGTGGGAAATGGCCGTGGACGTTGGTGGGACAGAGCACGGAGTTGAAGGCGTGCTCGGGTGCGGGGCCGAGCCACATATCCCAGTCGATGCCGTCGGGTTTCTTCTCGCCGGGCAGATCACAGGGCACGCCCGGGCCACCCACGCCGATCTTGATCTTGCCGACCTTGCCGACGCGTCCGTTGCGGATGCATTCCACCGCTTTGCGGAAATGCCCGCCGAACTCGGTGCGTTGCTGGCTGCCGACCTGATAAACGATATCGTTTTTACGGGCGGCCCTCAGGGTTTCCAGTGCCGCGTGGATCGTCACTGTTAATGGCTTCTCGCAATACACATCCTTCTTCGCCTCCGCCGCCATGATCGAGGGGATGGCGTGCCAGTGGTCGGGGGTGCCAATCACCACGGCATCAACACGCTTGTCAGCAAGAGTTTCCCGGAAATCTTGAGTGGCCTTGCACCCGTGATCTTTGCCGTACCGGCCGGCGACACGCTTGAGTCCGTTATCCAGACGTACCTGGGCGACCTCGGCAAGGCTTACCACTCGGCAGTCCTTTTGGCCGAGAAAGAACCCGAGATGGCCGCCGCTTTGTTTGCCGACACCGACGAAGCCGATGCCGATGGTATTGCTCGGCTTGTTGGCCCAAGCGTGACTGGAAATGATGTTCGGCAACGCAATTGCGGCACCTGTGGTAGTTTTCAGAAACGACCGGCGTGAATTTTTCATAAAGATTTTGTGTTCGGAGAACACTGAAGCAAAGTGTCCATTCTGTAAACCTCTCCGTGTCTTCGTGCCTCTGCGAAATATATTGCCCGCGGAGTCGCAAAGTATGTAGGTCAGGGCACAAAAAAACGGGCGGCTGGTACCGCCCGTTGGATGATTTTATGGGGCTGGGTTAAACGTCGTCGCGATCTTTTCCGCGACGTGGGGGGACGTCGGGGCGGTCACGGTCGCCGCCGGGACGCGGGCGGACGTCGGGGCGATCACGGTCACCACCGGGGCGCGGGCGGAAGTCGGGCCGGTCGCCGCCGCCGGGACGCGGGCGGAAGCCGGGGCGATCACGATCACCACCGGGGCGTGGACGGAAGTCGGGGCGATCACCGCCGTCGGTACGGGGCCTGAAATCGGGGCGGCGGCCGCCGGGACCCGGTTGCGGGTGCAACTCGTTGCGGTCAATTTTTCCGTTCTTGTTGCGGTCGAGTTTGGCGAGTGCCTTGGCGGCGTTCTTGAGTTCGTCAGCGCTCAATTCGCCGTCGTTGTTGGCGTCAATGGCTTGGACGACGGGGTTGGGCGGATGAAAGCCGGGACGTCCGCCAGGGAAGCCACCGCCGGGCCCACCGGGAAATCCACCGCCGCCGGGGCGTCCGCCGGGTCTGCCGCCGGGGCGTCCGCCGGGTCTGCCGCCGGGGTTGTTGTTGCCGTCCGGGCGTCCGCCGGGCCGGCCCTCGGGGCCTCCGTCACCGGGTCGTCCCCCGGGGCGGTTGTTGCCAAGCCGTTCGCGGAAAAATTGCTGGATGGCCTCGCGTGAGGGGCGTTCGTTTTCGTCGAGCCGGCCATTGCCGTTCTTGTCGAATTTTTTCAAAAACGCCTCGCGGATGGCGTTGGGATTGGGGCGTTCGCCCTCGCCGGGGCGGCGATCCTGTGCCTTGGCGTCGAGGTTGAGCGCCATGATTCCGCCTAGGATGGCGGGGATAAGGATGTGCTTTTTCATGTGTGGTTGGTTGTTGCCTTTCGGAACTCTGTGTGTACTCTGCGGGCATTCGCCCGTGCCGTCAATCCTTCTGACGCTGTGGGCGCGAGGATGTTACGGGTTTTTTGCTCGCACGAATTGGGTGTGGGTAACATCATTTCGGCGTGGGCGTCTTCGGAGTGGGATCATGAAAAATATCGGGACATTTTTAGGCGCGTTTCTTGTGGTCGGCTTGGTCGTGACAGCATCGGCTGAGAAAATCGTCTGGTTCGGTACTTGGAAGGGGGGATTGGCGGAAGCGCAACGCACAGGAAAACCGATACTATTGGTTTCTGCCGCACCACAGTGTCACAACGTGCCCGGGGTGTGGTGACCGGGTAAGACAAGCATGGACAGGAGTTTCCTGGCCGACAAAAATGTAATTGCCGCTTCGAAGCAGTACGTATGCATCCGGTTGGCGACTTATGAGGATGCCGTTGAAAATGAGGTGCTCAAGGGTATTTTCGCTCCGGGAGGTATTCTGCAAAACACGGTATTTTCTATATTGAGTCCCGATGGCCGCACCTCATTGATTCGGGCCGGACGTAGTCCTGCGTGGGCCTTTGGCGGGAAGGCTGGACGGGGTATTCATGAACAGCCACCGGAGGCGATTGCCAAGATGGCGCAAACCATGAATGTAATAGCCTTGGCCTATCCGGGCAAGAACAAGCCTAAAGGCCGCGTGCCTCTGCCCTATCTTGCGGATTTCAGATTGGCACTTAATGTGGCTGCTGCAGATCGGTTGCCCTTAATGGCGGTGTTCGGGGATGCATTGCAACGCAGTCAAATCGAACAGCGCTTGGAACCACTGGCTTGGTCGAGCGATTTTTTGGGTCGCGCCCTTTATGTGCCTGTCACAAAGCCGGAAACCTTTAAGGTGACTGGAGGGGTGCAATCCAAGGCGGGAGTGGTGGTGATCCAGCCGGGGGTGTTTGGCTTAAACGGCAAAGTGATCCGTGAAATTGCCCCGGACATTTCGGATGAACAGCTTAAGCAATCCTTGGTCGAGGCACTGGGTCGCCATCAGCCAAGTGAACTATCCTATGAGGAACACCGGCGCCAAGGCGCGGCGGCCGGCAAACGTTGGGAAAGTAAAACACCCAACACGGACGGGCAGGGCCGCCGCAGATTCGGGCCGGGGTTGCGCCGATAAACCATGATTCGATGGATTGGATTTCTTATTTTCGGGTTGGCCTCTGTATCTCATGCAGGCGGGAGTATCCAACTCAAGCCCCATGTTGTTCTCTTTGTATCCGATGACATGGGCTGGAATGAGGTGGGGTATCACGGCAGTACAATTGCCACACCGCACATTGACCAGTTGGCCCGTGAAGGGGTGCAACTGGATCGATTTTATGTTCACCCGGTGTGCAGCCCAACCCGAACGGCATTGATGACCGGTCGGATACCGGCGCGCATGGGGATTTTCAGCGTTATCGGCCGTACGGGCGGGGTGCCCAAAGAAGAACGGTTCTTACCGGAGTTGTTTCGGCAGGCCGGATACCAGACGGCGATGAGCGGAAAATGGCATCTTGGATTTGCCGAGGCAGCCTATCGGCCCAACGCCCGCGGCTTTAATCAGTTCTTCGGTTTCTACGGCGGCGGTATCAACTATTATTCCAGCACCAACACACGCCGGTTGGGTTGGTTCCGCAATGGAAGACCGGTTAATGTGGAAGGGTATTCGACCGACCTGTTGGCTGATGAGGCCATTTCGCGCATTCAGAAGCGGGACAAAAACAAACCGCTCTTACTTTATGTTCCGTTTAATGCGCCGCATCCCCCNGCGGAGGCTCCGGAGGCGTTGGTGCACAAATATCGGCGGCTCGGCTATACGGGCCGTCGACTAGGTCATGCCGGGGCGATCGAGGCCATGGATGCGGCAATTGGCCGGATATTGGTCGTCCTTAAAAAAGAAGGAATGGAGCGGAATACACTGGTGATGTTTTTTTGTGACAACGGTTCCGGGATTAGCCGGCGGTCGCCCCAGTATGAGCCAGGGCAACTCCGGTTGCGGGGGGGCAAAGGAACGCTGCAGGAGGGCGGAATCCGGGTGCCGGCAGTGATACGGTGGCCGGGAGTGCTTCAGCCCAATACGACCAGTCGTCAACTGATGGGCGCGCAGGATTTACTGCCGACACTGGCGGCTGCTGCGGGTTTTGAGCCGGTTGATACGCGGCCGTTGGACGGAGTGAACTGTTGGCCGGCCATCCTCAAACAAAAACGCATGCAACGTCCTCCGCTGATTGTGGGTGGTGAAGGTGGAGGTTTTGCCGTGTTGCAGGGGAATTGGAAATTGATCTGGGATCAGCATGGACTGAACTTATATGATATCGAACAGGATCCCATCGAGGCAAAGGATCTCTCAACGGATCATCCATTGACGGCCGCAGAGTTGGCTGATGTTTTGAGGCCGGTTCGGGAAAAGATAAAACAATAAAATGGCGACTGTGATGCGTGTAATCATCGGAACCGCAGTGTTGGCGGGTATTCTGGCTCAGGAGATTTGGGCTCAACCGAAAGGCCGGGGTGATGCCCAACGTGAGGCAGCCCTGAAAGAATCCTTCAAGGGGATTTTCTACCTTGATGTGCCCCCGGCCAATTTGTTTCCCATTCGCAAGACCGGCGTGAGCACAGAGCCTGTGCGGCAGGCGGCTAAGGCATTTTTGGCCAGCCTAAATGTGGCGGATCGAAAAAAGACCCTGTTTCCCATGGACGATTTGGAATGGCGCAAGTGGGATAACCGCCACCGTTACGTACGGCAGGGCAAAGGGTTTAACACAATGACGGCCGGTCAGCGTGAGTTGGCGTTCAACCTGTTGAAGAACAGCCTCAGCGCCGAAGGGCTGAAACAGACGCGCGACATTATGAAGCTCAACGGCACGCTGGCGGAGTTGACACAGCGCTTTGAGGAGTACGGTGAATGGCTGTACTGGATCACTATCATGGGCGAACCCAGCGTCACCCAGCCGTGGGGTTGGCAACTTGATGGGCATCACGTGGTGATCAATTACTTTGTGCTCGGCGATCAGGTGGTGATGAGCCCGGTGTTTATGGGGTCGGAACCGGTGAAAGCCGCCGCCGGTAAATTCAAAGGCACTGAGGTGTGTCAGGCAGAGCAGGGCAGGGGGTTGGCGTTCATCAATTCGCTCAATGAGAAACAGCGGGCCAAGGCGATAGGGTCCGTCGAAAAGGGGCCGACCAATAATATCGCTGAAGCATTTCGCGATAATCAGGTGCTCGATTACATGGGCCTTCGTTGCAGTGAACTCACACCTGGGCAGAAGGCGCGGCTACTCGATCTAATTGGCGTGTACGTCGGTCATCTGGCCGGGGGGCATGCCAAAGTGAAAATGGCGGATGTAAAAAAACATCTGGGTGCCACTTATTTCGGATGGATGGGAGGGACGGGAAAGGATAGCGTGTTTTATTACCGCATCCAAAGCCCGGTGATTCTCATCGAGTTCGATCATCAGCGCCCGATTGCCTTGGCGCGATCCCGCACGCCCACTCGCCAACATATCCACACGGTGATCCGCACACCGAATGGCAACGATTACGGGAAGGATCTACTGCGGCAACATTATCTGCGGTTTCACCGGAAATAGGCTGCGGTTACTTGCCGTCTATTCTCTTCTCAAGCATGGCCTTGACGGCGGGCAGGGTGAGTGCGCCGGTGGGCAGGGGCCAGTCGAGATTGTCCCCGTTGGGCCGGAAGCCGTTGCCGTCAATGTCGATGAAGATGGGGTTGTTGTAGGCGCAGGGTTTGTTGGCGGACTGGGGGCTGGTGCCGAAGCCGGTCTTGAGGTCATGGTTCTCNCCGTATGCGACGACAATGATGTGGCTGTCTTCGCTGAGGGGGATGCCGAGTTTTTGGTCGAACTTGACGACGCCATCACTGAACAGCTTCTCGTGAGTGGTGCGCGTGAAGTTGAGCGCGGGATGTTGGCGGCCGTTGATCAGAATCTGGATGCGGTCAATGTCGATCCAGTCCGTGCACTGGACGCGGACGTGCAGTTCCACCTCGCCATTGAGCCGGGTGTGGGCACCAGCAGTGGCACCATCCTGAGTGGTGACTTCCAGGTATGGGCCGGTGGTGAGGATCATACGGCCGGCTTTGGCGTTGCGGCTGATCTCGGCCCAGTTGATCTTGGCGGGATCGTCGGTACTGCTCTTGACGTAAGTGCGCCAACCGCCGACTCCATTGCCATAGACGGAGTGGGCGTCACTAACTGCGATGCCCCAGTAGGTGTGGCCGCGGTTGAGGAGTTGGAGCCAGAGGAACTCCCAGTTTTGGCGGAGCTGTTCGCGCCCACCGCGCCGCCGGATGTGGAAGGGGGCATTGTCGAGAATGTGGCCGGGGCTGTAGTTGGCAACCTCGATGCCGTCGATCATGTTCTTGAGTCCGCCAAAGCCCCCATCGGGCCGGCCGTCCAAGTCGCGGTCAATAAACTTCTCGATCAGATTTGGATGGTTGATGTGAATCCAACGGTCAGTCCGGGGGCCGCCCCAGTTGCGGAGCAGAAGCGCGTTCAGGCGTGGATCCGTTGAGTCGTGAACGGGTGCGCCGTTGTCTTGAGTGTACGGCTTGGGGATGAGGGGGAAACTGTTGTAATGGGAGCCCGCGCCGCGGCCGGTAAGTTCCAGTCCCACAACAGTGCTGAGGTGATTAGTGAGGCCGAGCTTCCGGATGTGCGGTGCCCAGTCGTAGATTCGGTTGTGCTCGGTGGCGGGGGCAAATTCGATGTGCTCGGCGGCGAGATTGATGATGCGGTCATCCGTCCCGCATTGGTTATCGCCGCTGGGAGTGGAGTGGTTGTGGAAATCGGTGCTGACCCAGCCGGGCGTCTTGACCAGCCGCTTTAAAGTTGTTGCCAAGTCAGTAGCTTCGCCGGGCTTGACCTCAACTTCCCTTGAATGATGGCTGTGCTCGGGACCGCGGGTGACCGTAACCTTGTACTTGCCGGGAGGCAGGGGGACGAAAAAATCTCCGCGACCCGAGTGCCATTGGTCCACACAGCCATGGGCGCGATTTTGAGGGCCAAGTCTTGGGGTGGCGGTGCCGTCGATGCCCACAAACTGCGCTTTGCACGGGATGCCTGCGCCCTCCGTATCCGTGACCATAAACTTGATGCCGGCCGCGGCGCCGAGATTGGCCTCCAGTTTGTGGAGGTTGGCGTCGTCGGTCAGGGTGATTTTGGCTTGGTGGATTTGCCGTCCGGGCGCGGAGGTGGTTGCTTCATATTCGCCCGGGGGAAGCGAGAGTGTGTATTTGCCCTTAGCATCAGGGTAGGAGGGGATGGATTCCGTGCCGCTCTTGAGTTGGGTGACGGCATCGGCGGCGGGCTGGCCAGGCGTACCTTGAAGGGTGGCATGGAGTGTGCCTGTGCCGGCGACGAGGGAATAACTAAACACCTCGCTAACCGCCTCAGCCGGGGAACGGCCCACGGCAAGATAGCGGGTGAAGGATTTCTTTTCACCGGGCTTGAGCGTGACGGTTTTTGGCGCGGGAACCAGTTTGCTGCCGCGACTACCTTCGCCGTCCAGCCAGCCGATGGCACAGGCACCCTTGTCGGCGGGATCCACGGCGTCGACCCAGCGAATGTTCTTGAACATGCCACCTCGGCCAACAGGTTTCAGGTAATCGTCAATTGTTCCCTTTCGATCCTTGTCTGTTCGATTGTGATAGATGGTGGTGACAAGGACGCCCTGCATCACAGAATCAATCTTGTAAACATGGCGCTTTTCCAGGCCGTTGCCGGTGGCGGCGGAAATGTAAGTCTCGATGGACGCGGTGGCCCCGCCGGTCTCGAGAATGCGGACGTGAGTGACATCGCCCCGTTGGCCGTGCGGGGCAAAGATGGTGAGTTGGTCATTGTGGGTGTTCCGCAGCGTGATGTCATACAGGCAGCCGGGGGTGATGCCGCTAGCACCATAGAATGTGCCCATGTTGGCCCGGCGCAGGGGCAGGTCGCCTGAGATGACAATTTCCACCTGATCATTGCGCAGGACAAAATCTCCAACGATGCCATCGGCCTCCTTGCCGTGTGGAAGCTTGGCCGTGTCGTTGGGCCCGACCTCGAAGGCTTCCTGACCGGCCAATGTGAGGGAAAGGAGAAGTAGTGTAGTGGGAAGTAAAGTCTTCATGGGACGCGCCCACGCTAGCCGAGCGGGCGNGGGCGGGCAAGCCCGTTCACTTCACAAAGAACTGGACTCGGCGTGGCTGGGCAAGACCGTGAGGAGGCGCGTTTTGAAGATCGACTTCAAAAGGGCGCTCCAAATTGTTGCCCGCGAGATCCTCCAGCTCCCAGCCGATCAGCAGGCGGTGTTCGCCGGGTGGCCATGGAGCGTCCGGCACAAAGCGCCATTCGCGCTCGGCGCGCGTGACTTGGGTTTGGCCGGGAATGTTTTCGACGGTGATTTGGTTTTGCAGCAAGGCCCAATCGAGGGGCTCATTCAACTGCAGAATGAGTGGTGTGCGAGTGTTGGCGGGCGGAGGGACGAGCTGCCATTGGGCTGGATCAGGTTGCGTGCGATCTGGCGGGAGGGCACGAAATGTTTTCGTGTGATTTGCGCCCAGAGGTTTGCCTGCTTGGGATTTCCATCGCCCGCTGATGGTGAGAGTATAGGTCTGCCCGGGATTTAAAACAGGGCCAAGGTCGCGGTTCAGGTTGACGCCGGTTTTTTGACGGCCGGGATGAAGCCAAAGGGTGAGGCGTTTTTCGTCGGCCGACCACAATTCAGTCTCGCGAAAGGGCTCGGGCACCGCCTGTCCGGAATCGTCGGACAATTTAAAATGCCGGAAAATGTTGCCCTGTTCCATGGACTCGGAGAAATGCAGATAGAATTTCAAGTGATTGGCGGGAAGAACGTCGGTGCTGGGATGAATCCCAGTGAGGCGCGGGGCTGGCGCATCGACAGACGGAATGCTGAACAGTACCGGAGACTGGCCGGGCACTTGTGCCTGATAGCGTTCTCCAGCAAGAAGAGGAAAAGCGGGGATGAAGGTGACGGTCTTCCGGGATACTTGATGTCGGCCCAACAATGCCGATTGGCCCGGAAACGATACAATCAGCAACTCACCCGGAGGCCTGTCGGGGCGTTCGTCGGGCCATTGGGCGGTGACGCGGTCCGGATCAAAGTCGAATTTCACCTCCGTGACACACCCGGTAAGCAGCACGGCCAGAATGACAGCGGCACGGACGGTGTACATGAGGCAAATTGTGGAGGGTAACTCGGTTTAGGTCAAAGCCGTCTGCATACCTAAAACCTTGAAAAACGCGCCCGAAAAATAGGCTTCTGGGGACAAGTTTTACAAGATTCTGCTTGCTGCCGCAACCGGCGGTGTTACATTTCTGCGTGGCCACAATATCTTGTGGCTTTCAGTAGTTTGCAAGGAGGTTTGTTTGTGTGGCGCGGATCGCGCGAGCGGTTTGCCTGCGTATACATAATGGCATACACGTCATTCCAGAAATTTTGCGAGGCGGCGAAGCTGGTGCCCCAGGATGGGTTTGTTGGCGCGCGGGGGCGCTGGCAGGCGGCGTTGATGAGCGGCGGGACGGAGGAATCGTTTCCCGAGTTTTTGGTTCGGGAATGTGGTCGAACCGAGGAGGTGTTTCTGGACTTGGTCGCCAAGGCTTACGACTGGGATCGGGTGGACTTGTCGGAAGTGCGGCCTGCGAATGAGGCGCTGCGCCGGATTCCCTCCAAGATCGCCGTTCAGCATGCGGTGATGCCGGTGAAGGTGGATGAAGGCGTGTTGCAGGTTGCGGTGGCGAACCCGTTTGAATCGGGCCTGTTGGGCGCGGTTCGGTTCGCGGCGCAGGGACCAGTTCAATTTGTTCTGGCGCCGCGTGAAGAGATTGGTCGGGCGTACGAGAAATTTTATGGGGTGGGCGCGGAGACCATTGATGCTCTGGCACAAAACGAGGTGAACGACGAGGAGGATCTCGAGCTTTTGGTGGGCGACATGAAGGAGATCGCCGGGGATGACCAGGAGGCAAGCATCATCAAGTTCGTCAACCAAGTCATCTGGCAGGCACACAAGAGCCGCGCGACGGATATACATTTTGAACCACAGGAGGATGAACTGGTCATTCGGCACCGCATTGACGGTATCCTGCATGCGATGCCTTTGCCGCCGGCGCTCAAGCAACTGCAGGCCAGCCTCATTTCGCGCATCAAGGTAATGGCGGGCATGAACATCGCGGAGAAACGGCTTCCGCAGGATGGCCGCATCGGCGTGCGCATCAAGGGGGAGGAAATCGACATTCGCGTCTCAACAGTGCCGACGGTTTATGGCGAAAGCGTCTCGCTGCGCCTGTTGATGCGTGGCAGTGTCTTGAAGGGGCTGGACACGCTGGGGATGTCGGAACGAATCGAGGGGGATGTGCGCGGGGNGATCACCAAGCCGCACGGTATCATGCTCGTCACGGGGCCGACTGGCTCGGGCAAGTCGACTTCGCTCTACGCGTTTTTAAACACCATCAACTCCACGGACAAACGGATCATGACGGTGGAGGACCCTGTGGAGTACGAGCTGAAGGGCGTGAACCAGGTGTCCGTGAAGAACGACATTGGGCGGTCGTTCGCGAATGTGCTGCGGCATTTCCTGCGGCAGGATCCGGATGTGGTGATGGTGGGTGAGATTCGTGATGGCGAGACAGCGGGCATCGCCATTCAGGCGGCAAACACCGGTCATCTGGTGTTCAGTACACTGCACACCAATGATGCGCCCAGCGCCTACACGCGCCTGATTGACATGGGCGCGGAGCCGTTCTTGGTGGCCGATGCGATCGAGGCGGTAATGGCCCAGCGGCTGGTGCGGACCATTTGCCCGGCATGCAGGACGGAGCATGAGTATCCGCGCGAGGATCTGGTAAAGGTTGGTTTTCCCGTGGAACAACTGGGCGGCGGCAAGGCGGGTATCTGGAAAGGCGACGGCTGTGACGAGTGTGGCGCGCGCGGGTATCGCGGTCGGACGGGCATTTACGAGCTGATGATCAGCACGGAGTCGGTGGATCAATTGGTGATTGACCGGGCTTCGGCCTCGGTGATTGGCCGGCAGGCGCGTGTGGAGGGCATGCACACCCTGCGCGAGGATGGCTGGGGGAAGGTCTTGCAGGGACAGACGACCGTTGAGGAGGTGTTACGCGTGACGCAGTTGGCGGAACTGGTGGAGGAAGCGGCGGCATGACGGCACCCGGAAACCAACCGCCGGAAGAGTTGCCGACCACGCCGCCCGCGAGACAAGAGGAGACGCAATCTCCTGTGGACTTGGTGCCGGCGGTCAAGCCGCGCCCAACCCAGAAAAAGCGCCGGGCCACCCGTTTGAACACCTGCAATGTCATCGACTGCACGCGAGACCACCAGCAGTTTTGGCGGTTCACGCCGGGCGGGCGAGGAATGAAGCTGATTGAGGTGCGGGATGATCCGGACTTGATGGCCGAGGTACCCGCACAGTTCACCCGGCGCGACACCAGCCAAATGTGGGACCCGCATTGCCAGAACGACGCGTGGCTGCCGATGGAAAAGGTGTTCTTCCGTGTGTTGCGACTGCCGGCCTGTGAGCCGGAAGAACTGCCGGACATGGTGGAGCTACAGTTGGAAAAGATATCGCCGCTGCCGGTGGCGCAAGTGGTTTGGACCTTTGAGGTGGTATCTCCGCCGCCGGGTACGGCGCAGGGGCAGCAGGTGGTGGTAGTCATCCTTGCCGAGCGTTCGATGGTGGAGGATCGGGTGGGCCATCTGGAAAGCATTGGGTATCGACCGGACAGGCTGGAGGTGCCTGTGCTGCACCAAGTCTTGGCGGCCCCGGTGGAAGTGGATGACGTGAATGGCGCGTGGATTTATCCGCGGCTGCTGGATGGTCGGCCGGTTTGCTTGGTGGCGTGGTGGTCGGGAGGGGAACTGCGCAACATCAACGTGGCTCATTTGTCTTCCAAGGATCATCTCAACGAGTTGACCGAGCACCTGACCTCCAGCGCTTGGGCGGCGGAACTGGAGGGCTGGGCACCAGCCATGTGGAACTGGAATCTGGTGGCCGACCGTGAACTGGCCGAGGAATGGCTGCCGCTCTTGAATGAGTGGGCGGGGCGCGGCGTGACACAGCATGATCCGCCGGAGACGGTAGCCTTGGCTGCGGCCTGTGCGCATCGGGCGTCGCGTCCCTTGGGTGAAGCCAACTTGTTGCCGCCGGAATTCCGAGACCGCTATCACCGGGATGACGTTGACCGTGTCTGGCTGAACGTGGCCGGCTGGGTGGTGGCGGCTTATGCGCTGTTTGTCGGGCTGTATTTTTTTGCACTGGGCGGCCTGCGTGATGAGCAGAGCGACTCGGCTCGCGACCGGCGCAAGCTCCAGCGCGAGCACAAGGGGATGGCGCTGGAGGAGGAACGGTACTTGAAGAAGCTCGAGTACGACGAGCTGCGCAAGAAGGCGCTGGAATGCATGGAGGCTATTGGCAACAACAAGCCGCTGGAGATGCAGTTGATCACCCTGACTTTCAATGACCGCAAGGATTCGCGGCAAAACCTGACGCTGACGGGCAGTGTGCCAACGGATCTGGATCAACTGGTGGGCACCTTCAAGGATGGCATGCTCGAATCGCGCGTCGCGAATTTGGACAAGGAGATGACGCGGCTGTTTTCCGAGGTGCAGGAGGGCAGCATCGTGGAGGTGCCCATTGCCGGCGATCCGATGAAGCGCTGGACGCTCAATTGCGAGTTGGCGATGAACCGGCAGAAACGGAAGAAGGACGACTGATGATTGACCTGTTTGACAGGCTCAACGTGCGGCCGGAGGAACGCCGGGTGGCGATCTACGTCTTTTTCATCTTCTTCATTGCGATCAACGGCTTGTGGGGCTGGCGGTTTTACACCGGTGCCACCGAGTGGTCCGAACTCAAGACGGATATTCAGGACGACTCCGGCAGGGCCGCGGAACTGCGCGCGGCGTTGGCTGACTTGAAACAGAAGGAGGCGGCTTGGGAGGAATACACGCGCATGATGGGTGCTGACGACGGCGGCAAGCGCGCCTGGACGGACCTGAACCGGCGTGTGCAGCAGTTGGCCCGGGAAAACAAGCTGCGCTATGGCCGCATTACCCCCAGCAAATCCGAGGATCAGGAATTCGAATCCTTCGAGAAGCACACGGTGAATCTGGACTTCACTGGCACGGATCATGACCTAGCAAATTTCCTCATTGCCATTGCGGCTGAGCCGCAGATGGTACGCGTCAGCAGCCTGACCATTCGCCGTCCCAACAACGATCCCAAGCAGCTCACCGGCAGCATGAGTATCGTGGCCAGTTTCCCCAAGGAGGAGGAAAAACAGAACAATCCCGTGGTGGAGGATAAAAAATCATGAAACTGATGAAGACCCTTGTGGGCGTCCTGTTGGGCGCCGGCATTATGACTGCCGCGCCGGCACCTCCCGGTGCGCCTGTGGAAAATGACGTCTCGGCCAGCATGCGTTTTGAGAAGACACAACTGGATCTGGTACTCGATGTCTTTGGCGAGCTGACCGGCCGGTCACTCATTCGCCCGTCCAACCTGCCGCAGATCGTTGTCGACTTTAAGCCGCAGGGCCCCATGTCCGAGCGCGACGCCGTCGAAGCCATCAAGGCCATCCTGGCCATCAACGAGCTGGGCATCGTTCCCTTGGGTGACAAGTTTGCGCAGATCCTGCCTGCCAACCAGTTGGAGAAGGACTCACCGCCTTTCCTGCCCGCGGCCACCTCGGCCGACTTGCAGGAGGACAAGACCTATGTGAGCCACATTGTGCACCTCAAGCATACCAAGCCCAGCGAGGTGGCCGAGGCACTCAAGACCTTCTCGCGGCTCGGGCAAAACTCCATTATTGCGCTGGACGACTCGCGCACCCTGTTGCTGCGTGACTACGCCGTGAACATCAAGCGCATGCTCCAGATCGTGGAGCAAATCGATGTCGAGGCGCCGTCCGATGAGGAGTTCGAGATTATTGACATCAAGTACGCCTTGGCGGCCGATGTCGCTTCGGTCATCAGCAACCTGACCGACAATCCCACTTCCTTCNCCAGCAGCACCCAGCGGCAACTGTCCGGAGCCGGCTCTGGGGGATCACGCTTGGGAGGAGGAGCCAGTAATTCGTTACGGCCCCAGACCACCGGGGGCAGTCGGCCGGGCACCACCGGACGAACAGTGGCGCGTCCCGCCACCTCCAGCACCTCTTCCGCCTCTTCGGGAGTCGGGAAACCCATCCTCGGCAACACACGCATCATGGCCTATGAGCCCAAGAACGCCGTACTCGTCATTACTGAAAACAAGGCGAAAATGGCGCTCGTGCGCAAGTTCATCGACGAGCTGGACCAACTTCAGCCCATGGTACTCATCGAAGCCATCATCATGGACATTGCCTTGGATGACAACCTGTCCTTTGGTATGTCACTTTCGCAAGACAAGGAAGAAATTACGGGGAGTTTCGGGCAGGCCTTGGGTTCCATGCATGGTGGAGGAGTCTTTAAGAGCAAGTTGCGGGGATCCGGGGCAACCACGGACATGGGGATCATCGAAAACCTATCATCGGGCCTAAACTACTGGGGCTTCATTGGCAATAAATGGGAGGTTGCAGTCAATGCAATCAAGACGGATACGCGCGTGAACATTCTTTCCACACCGCGTATCCAGACCACACACGCCAAGGAAGCCGAGTTGTTCATTGGTGAGACACACCCGTACATCGCCTCCAGTACGGTTGATCCCACGGGTGGTTCACGCTCAAACTATCAACAGAAACAGATTGGCATCAACCTTCGCGTACTGCCGTTCATCAATCCAGATGGCCTCGTGGTGATGGACATCCAGCAAACCATCGGAGACATCATTTCCAACAAGGAAATTGACGGCAATCAGGTGCCAATTACCACCGACCGCACCGCCAACGCCAACCTCTATGTGCGTGACGGAGATGCTGTCGTGCTTGGGGGATTTATTAAAAACAAGAAAACTGAGTCCAAAAGTGGTATTCCATACTTGAAGGATGTACCAGTTATTGGTCCCTTGTTCCGGGATAATACCGATAAGAATGAGCGGCAGGAACTGGTGGTGCTTATGCGGCCCACGGTGTTGGAGACGCCAGAGGCGGTCAGCGCCGGCACGCAGTCGATGTACAATGAGATGCCCCTCATCGGTCGAGCCAAACTGGAGGCACGCTCACAGGAGATCAAGTATCGCAAGATGTACGAGGAGGAAAAGCGGAAGGCCGAAAAGGGGCAGATCGACAGCTTGCGGCCGCCCACGAACCTGAACCCCAGCTTGTTCAAGGGGCTCGACGAACTGGAGCGCAATCAGGGCAACTAGCCTAGCGGCGGCCGTCGTACCACATTCTGCAGGCCTCGCGTCGTTTTAGATTGCGGCCGAGGCTAAGGGCTGTGCGCAGCGGGATGGACACGCATTCCCACGGCGAATACAGTTCCGCCTTTCTGGGTGAAGTCTCCATCGGCGTTCGTAGGATGCGCATTTTGCGATTGTGCGCGCGGCCCCATTGCTTGAGGCGATGGCTCAGGAAAATCTCCTCACCCGCGTAGCGGTCAGTCGCGAAGCCGCCGACAGCTTCAAATGCCTCCCGGATGCAGAACAGGAAAGACCCCGCGGCCCAACCATTCAGCCGGCCTACCACATTCCAGCCCGCGGCGGCGCTGCGTGCCCACCACGGGCCGCCCATGAATTGAATCGGACACCCGCCACCTAGGCACGTAGGGTTCGCTATTGCTGTCGCGGCCTCCTCAAACAATCTCCGCGTGGGGCGTGAGTCCGCGTCCACAAAAACCAGCCAATCCCCGTGCGATGCGGCCGCCCCGGCATTGCGTGCGCGGGCGATCATGTTTTCCGCTTCAAATACAACGCTTGCTCCCGCGGCCCGGGCCAGTTCCGCGGTTTGATCTGTCGAGTTGTTGTCACAGACCACCAGCTCACTGGACGCAAAGGCCGCCCGTGCGTTGTTGATGCAGTCCAATGATTCCGCGATTAACTTTTCCTCATTAAAAGCGGGCACAATCACCGAGACCTTCACAGCCGGAACATCGCCCCAGCCCAAACGCTTGTCCACGTCTTTTCCTGGTTAAACTTGTCCACATGCCACGCTTGGTTTGAATGAAAACACGACAATTTGCCTTGGTCGTGTTAGATTCACGTCGGCAGCGGAATCGCGGCATGGATAGACCAATCGCCTCCTTTCTTCCCGACGACAAGCCGCGCCGCCTGCCTTGGTGGCGGCGGTGGCGGCGGCCCTTGGCGTGGGGCGCGGGCGCGTTGATCTTGGCGGTGGTGGGGGGGTGGCTGTTTTTTAACAGTGGATTTTTCTTTCGTGGGATCGTAATTCCCGCGCTGGAAAAAAAACTGCGCGCCCAAATTACTGTTGGCCATGTGGACTGGTCGCTTTTTGAGGGAGTCCATCTTCGCGATATTTCTGTGAAAACCACGGGCGAGTCGCCTGTTTTCCAGGCTGCCACGCTGGATCTGCGAGGCGCCGCGTGGGAGCTTTCGGAGGGGCCGCTCATTGAGCAGCTCCGGCTGGAGGATCCTATTCTGGACATTGTGGTGGCGGCGGATGGTTCCAGCAATCTGGATTCCATCCTTGCTGCCATTCGATCCAGCGAGGAGAAATCGCAGCCTGACATTTCGGCCTTTTCCGTGGTCAACGGCGTGGTACGTCACAAAACACCGTCGGCCACCCGCGAACTTGCGGGCCTTGAAGTGACCCTTGACCGGTGGGTGACGGGGGAGTCGGCGAAATTAAAATTAGCCGGAGCGGCAAGTTATGAACAGGGAACGGATCGTGTTGCCGGGCAGCTTGGCTTGGCCGCGACTATACGGCCCGGGGCTGGTAGTATTCTCAAGCAGTGTGGGGGACATGCCCGGTTGGATATCAAGACCGCTATTGGTGCCATGGCCAAGTGGCGCGGTGCCGGGGTTGATCTGGACGTTGATTGGACGGACACGGCCCTGAAACGGCTTGAGCTAAAATCTCAGGATGCCCGCTTGTTGGCGCGCGGTGCCCGTGACAAGGCCACGGGCGGATGGGTGATCGAGGCGGATACCCAGGGGGTAATCCATCACCTCTTGGTTTCAATGGGAGTGCAAGTTCCTGCTGAAATTGATACACAACGGATGACTGGGCACCTGATTGTGAGTTTGGATGGAAGTTCATTAAACACCCACGGCAGCTTTGAAACCGTTGCCACATGGGGACAGCCCGTGAACTTGAGCGCAGCCATTGAATCGCACGCGGACTTGGGGAAGGCGGAGGGGAGTCTGAGCATGGCCTCTATCAAGGGTTTCAATGGGGAAGGCAACTTGGTCACTGTCCGACTGCTTGAGCCATTGAGTTTGGATTGGTCGGACGGGAAGTTGGTCCGTGGAAATGTAGTGTTCGAGTTGCGCGCTGACGATCTGGAATTGGTCCGGTGGAAAAAACTTTTGGGGCACGAACTGGAAGGGGGCAAGGGCGATATTGTGCTTGAGGCTGTAATTGGCTCAACGGCGATGGATTTGGATTTGCGATCCAGTGCACGGCGTTTGGTCGGCCGGGCGGGGCGGCATTTGTTTCGCGATGAGGATATTGAGTTTTCCATCAANGGCCGCGGCGAGGATGGTCGGTGGTCGTTGCACAACGGCGTGATCAGGCACGTGACGCGGCCGGAAGAAGGTCGCCAAGCGACGACTTTGTTGGAGGAAATGTCAGTCAAATGGCACCCTCGTGCCGGGCAAATTTCGGAGGGGGCATTGACGTCCTCGCTCCAATATGCGGACGGGGCAGACAAATTCTCCGGGCATTTTTCGCTGGGTGGAAACTTTAAATCCAACCCGGCGGGGTTGTTGGCGGAAGCAGATGCGAATGCCACGTTTGAGATTGATTCCGCCGAGGGATTTTTTGCGGATGCCCGGAGGCTTGAGGCGAAGGTGCGGATGGATCTTGCGCCGGGCCACCTGCGTGAGCTGCTTGTGGATTTCAGCCGCGATGAGAAGGCTTTCGGGCGTGTTTCGGTTGAGGGGGAGAGGTCACGTGACGGAGCCGGATGGAAGCTGGATTGCGGAATTTTCGGAGTGGACCGGCAGGTGTTGAATTTCATTGGGGCAAGGCGGGGTATGGATTTTCAGGGCACGGTTTTGAACGCAACGAACCGTGTTTTTTATACCCCGCGCGATGGCCGGGTGAAAGTGAGTGGCCGGGCGATGGCGGGGGATTTCAGCCTGTTGCGTTCGGCCGTGACGACGCCGGTGGTGGATGCTGCGGTTGACTTTGACTTGCAATTGGATTTGCCGGGCCAGCAATTGGAATTGGCGCGACTGGAGCTTTCCGGGACACAGAATGAGCAGAAGGTTTTGTCCGGTCGTCTTTTGGAACCACTGCGTCTGGCTTGGGGAGCGGCCTTGGCAGCGGAAGGGGGTTCACGCATGGAATTGAAGCTTGATGGTGCAGATCTTGCCCGCTGGAAAACTGTCTTGGGCAACCGTGTGGAAAGAGGCCATGTGGATGCGACACTGAACCTTACGGCTCGGCAGGGCGTGCAGGATTTAAGTTTCGACTGGCGCGCGGCAGTGCGCGGGTTGACCACGTCCCGCGTTCGCGACATGGAGGCTTCGCTGGCGGGTCAGGGCAGTCTGAAGAATCTCCGTGAATTGACATTGAAAGAGGGGGAGATGCGGTGGCGTGAACCCGACGGGCGCCAATTCACACTCACGGGAGGTGGGCAGGCGGAGCTGACGACAAAGGGAGCAGTGGCCAAGGGCACGTTGAGCGGGACGATGCAGGGTGAAGGGGAACCAGTTACGACTGGGTACGGATTGGGTTATGCCTATGATGCAGGTAAAAAGGCGCACCTCCTGAATGTGAATGTTAAAAACGTGCCGGCATCGGTGTTGCGACGAATGACTTTGAATCCCCGCATTCTGGATGGGGCAGCGTCACTGAAAGGCGAGGTTTACTTGGGCACCAACGGGGTGCGTGGACTCAACCTAAAAGCGATCTTGAGCGGGTTGAAAATGATGGACCCGGAATGGCCTCCGGCAGGGGCGGATCTGGAGCTTGTGTTTGACGGTTTTATAAATGATGCGTTGAATGGGGCTCTGGAGGTAAAGGCGAATGGGTCGAGCGTCAAACTGGTTTCTTCCGGCAAATTGTGGGGGGCATTGGAAGCATCGGGCGGGGTTGTGCTGGAGCCGAAAACGGGTCGGGTTGAGGGTAAGCTGGAGGTTTTTAAAGTCAGGGGTCTGTCTCCTGAATTGGTCAGGTTGGCAACCGGGCATCCTTGGCGTGAGGGCATGGCGGAGTATGAGGGCGTGGTGGAATTCTTGGAGGACGGGGCCGTGGCTCTGGATGGGGTCGGAGCGGTCAAGGGTATGCAACTGGCTCCGAATGTGCCGGTGGATTTGGCACTGAAAGGTCCGGTGGTTTTGTCATCGGCGGAGAAGGGTCCATGGCTGCCCAGATCGGGGGATTTGAATGCAACGGTGTTCAAGGCTGGCCGGCCTGCGGGGCGAATCGACTTGACGGCCATGGAGCGGGGACGCTACGCGGCGGAAGCGAGGGGGCTGGACGTCTCAGTCTTACGTGTTGCGGAACCGGTTTGGCGTCAGGCATGGGGCATTGTCAGCGGGGAAGGAGACGCGGATGTGACACTGGCTTGGGCGCCGGAAAGCGGATTGCGCTTAAAGGGCGTGGCGGACGTGCGGGACTGGGTGGTGCGTGATCGTGATGACGGCGAATTATCCACCGCCCAATCCGCAAGCGCGGTTTTTGACATGGGGCATCATGCCGGCAGGTTGATGCTTCACGAATGCGTGGTGGATTTGGGTAAAAGCCTACTGTCGGACAACCGCGTGACTGTGAAAGGTACGTACGACTTTACACAGGCTGGCCGAATTTCGGGCAACGTGGAGATTCACTCGCCGGCTGTGGAGTTGCTGCGCGTGCTGCGCATTCTTGATGCCGATCCCGATGGCGCCAAATCCAGCGGAAGGGACATTGTGGTGGACCTGAAGCTTTCGGCCGATCGCCTGCATTGGAACGGGTTGACGGCAACGAATTTCATCGCCGCCACGTCGGTGACGAACAAGGTGACGGAATTCAAGTCCATGCAAATGTACTTGGAAGGCGGTCCGCTGGGTGCCTATTACCGCATGGATCGCACGAGGCCGGCATGGGCGCATGAGGTGGCCATTGCCGGGAGGCAGGTGGCTCTGGCTCCGTTGCTGGATTTGTTCGTGAAGGACGAACACAAGCCGTGGGTGGCGGCGCAAAAATGGGGCAAGCTGGATGCGGATGTTCGGCTGCGTTGGGCCCAGGCACCCGGTCAGGGCTGGGATTGGCGCTCAATGGCGGCCGAGGGCTTGAAGGGCGTGGGCACAGATGCGGTGCTGCGGATTTCCGGTGCTTCCATCGCGGTTCCAGAGGCCGGCCAGCCGGGGGGAGGAGGGCTGGTGCCGGGTGTCTTGAAGATGGTGGTGGGAACACTGTCCACAGCGGTGAAGGCACCCAAGCTGCGGCAGGCCAAGGTGGAATCCGCACGGCTGGTGGGGCGGGTGGAGGAAGGGCAAATGCGCGCGCAAATCCACATGCGAACGCCATTTTACGAGGCGGCCACAGGTGGGGTGCTGGCGTTGCCTCAACACCTGCCTGATGTCGTGTTGAATCGCCTACCCGTGGCGTTGACCTTGGTGCCGGAGATGGCTCGCGAGTTCCGGCTGGGTGGTCGTCTTTTAAACAACGGGCGAGACATGCGCCTGCCGGTGTTCCTCCGTCTCAAGGGGCAACTGGAAGAGATGGAGGCGGAAACGGACCCGGTGGTCTTGGGCACCATCTTTACCGCGGGCTTGAGCGGTCAGGCGATCAACGTGCCCATCGGCGTGCTGGAGGCGGCTTCGGGTGTCATCGATAAACTGCCTGTGCCATTGAATCCATTGAACATATTTTTTCCGCGCAAAAATTAGCGCCGCTTGATTCGGCCGGTCCACCTGCTACAGTCCCGGCGCATGCAGGCGGTGCTTGAATATCTTTCGGCAAACGAGGATCGGTTCGTGGATGAGTTGTGCACGTATCTGCGCTTCCCCAGCGTCTCCGCCCAGTCCACCCATGATGATGACCTGCGCGCCTGCGCCGATTGGCTGGTGGATCATTGCCGTTCGATGGGGCTGAAGGCACGCCGGCATGCCACCAGTGGCCACCCGGTGGTGACCGCGAGCACGCCGCGCCGGAAGGGACGCCCACATTTTCTGGTGTACGGCCATTATGATGTCCAGCCGCCCGATCCGTTGGACCAATGGAAGACACCCCCTTTTGAGCCGAACTTGCGCAACGGCGCGGTATATGCGCGGGGTGCAACCGACAACAAGGGGCAGCATTTCGCGCATCTCAAGGCCGTGGAGGCGTATTTACTAACCGGCACGGAATTGCCCTGCAACCTGACCTTTGTGGTGGAAGGGGAGGAGGAAGTGGGCAGCGAGGCATTGGTTGAGTTTTTGAGGAAACAACGCCGGGCCTTGGCGTGTGATGCGGTGGTGATCTCTGACACCGGCATGCCGTCGAAAAAACATCCCGCGTTGACCTACGCGTTGCGCGGCGTGGCGGCGTTGGAGGTGCGTGTGTGCGGGCCACGGGCAGATTTGCACTCGGGCATTTATGGTGGCTCGGTGGACAACCCGGCGCTTGTACTGGCGCAGATGCTCGCGAAATTGAGGGATGCGCGGGGCCGCATTGCGGTGCCCGGGTTTTATGATGGCGTGGAAAAGTTGTCGGCCCATGAACGGCGGCAGTTCAAGCGCTTGCCCTTCAATGAGAAGTCGTACCGGCGGCTGCTGGGTGTGCCGGCGCTGTTTGGAGAGAGGGGCTATACGGCCATTGAACAGCGCAGTGCGCGGCCCACGCTTGAAATCAACGGGTTGACTAGTGGCTACCAAGGGGAGGGGAGTAAGACCATCGTGCCTGCCGAGGCCAGTGCCAAGATCACCTGCCGGCTTGTGCCGGGGCAATCGTCGCGCAAGATCGTTCGGCTGTTGAAAGCGCATCTGAGAAAACTTTGCCCGCCTACGGTGCGCTTGGAACTGGAGGAGGGGCACGGAGCGGATCCTTACCTCGTGTCTCCCACGGGTACTCAGGCGCAGGCGGCCTTGGCGTCTCTGAAGGAGGCGTTTGGACACGAGCCGGTGATCCTTCGCGAAGGGGGATCCATTCCNATTGTGACGGAGTTTAAAAAAATTCTCGGGGCAGATTCCCTGTTGCTGGGGCTTGCCCTACCGGATGACAATCTGCATTCGCCGAACGAAAAATTTGACCTCGATTGCCTGCGTGGCGGGGCGCGAATGAGCGCACACCTGTGGCCCCGGCTGGCCGAGGCCTGTTGAAATGTCAGGTAAAAATCAACAAGAAAAAGGAGTGCCATCGGAACTTCCCGACGGTCTGCGCAGGTATCTTTACACCACGGCGGCTGTGACAGGCGGATGTATTCTGATTGTGGAAATTCTCGGGGCGAAAATGTTGTCGCCCTTTTTCGGCACATCCCACTTTGTATGGACGGCGCAAATTGCGGTGACCCTGTTGGCCTTGGCGGGCGGCTATTACCTTGGGGGTTGGTGGGTGGACCGCTCACCGCGTTTGGGTAACCTCTATTTGGCCATCATTGGTGCGGCAGTTTACCTCGTGGCGACCGTGCCGCTGGTGCGTGGGGTGAGTTTTGCGTGCTTGAAATTGAACTTGGCTCTGGGCTCGTTGCTGGCTTCGTCATTTCTCTTTCTTATTCCACTTGCGTTACTGGCCATGACGGGGCCGTTTCTGGTTCGTATTCTAACGACCTCCGTCAAAACGGTGGGAGGCAATGTTGGTCGGCTGACGGCCATCAGCACGTTGGGTAGTGTGACGGGTACGGTGCTGATTGGATACGTGCTCATTCCACGCCTGTCCAACCCGGTGACCATGCTGCTGACGGCGGGCTTGTTGGTGGGAGTGTCGCTGATCTATTTTGTGGTGTGGGGGCGCGGCCGCATGCCGTCCTCGGCGATTACGGTGTCCCTGTTGTTTCTTGTAGTGTTTGGGTTTGCGGGCGTGCGGCCGGAGTGGAGTGACCGGTTGCGCTTTGGAGGCAAGGATTGGATGGTGCGCGCCAAGGGCAACTCCAACTTTGGCCGAATGGTGGTGATTGACCTGTACGAGAATGGGAGACTCCATCGAAACTACCTCAATGATAATCTGGTGCAGAACACGTACGACCCTGTTCGTGGCCGCAGTTTGTCTCTCTTTACTGAGCTCCTGCACGGGCTGCCGATGGCGTACCACAATAAGATGGAGACGGCGCTCTGTATTGGAATGGGCACGGGGTTGGTGCCAATGATGCTGCAGAAGGATGGGGTGGAAGTGGACGTCGTGGAAATAAATCCTGGGGTGGTGCCGTTGGCGGAGGAATGGTTTGACTTTGAACCAAAACGCTTGCGCCTGCTGGAAATCGGGGATGGACGGCACTTTTTAAACAAATCGAGACAATCGTATGATGCGGTTGTGCTGGATGCTTTTCTGGGGGACTCCTCGCCCTCGCACCTGATGACGGTGGAGGCGTTTGAAGCCGTGCGGAGTCGTATGGCCAAGGGGGGCGTGCTGGCCATGAATACCTTCGGCCGCGGATTGAAGGGATACGGTGAGATTGAGGATGAGCGGTTAGTGTTTGATCGTGAAGAGGATTACTACACCGTTTCAATTTATCGGACGCTCAAGGAGGTGTTTCCGCATGTGGTGGTTCATGGGGCTGGGAATGGAAACGTGTTTTTCGTTGCCTCAATGGAGCCCCTGAAGGCAAGGCGGGAGCCTGAGTTTGAATACGCGCACCCAGATCTGGCGATGGACTTGAAGGATGAATTTGTCCGGAGTCGAGTGGATTGGCGGTTTCAGGTGTGGCCGGCATGGCAGCGCAAGTGGCGTGTGGAGACGAAAGATGCCGCCGGCCAAGAGCTGGGCATGGTGATGCGGGATGATTTCAACCCGATCGATTTCCATGATGCGGGGCATCGGGAATCCACGCGCAGGGGATTGGTGGCGGGCATGCAATGAACTTCTTCCGGAAGCGGAGCCTGCTTCACGAGGGGCGGCAGTGGGCGGTGCTGGATCGCGTTCGCTCCCCGCATGGCATTCTCATGGTCATTCAGCGCGAGGAAAGATCCATCCAGCGTCGCCGGCTTCTTAATGATGAATTGATACAAAACACGTATGATCCTCGGTTACGCAAGAGCTTGTCCACGTTTACCGGTGCGCTGGTGGGGCTGGCTCGTGCGTATACGGCACGTGTACAAGCGGCGCTTTGCCTAGGGGTTGGAGCCGGGATGGTTCCGAGGCAGTTGGCGGCGGACGGGGCAGCGGTGGACGCGGTGGAGATCAACCCACACATCACAAGGGTGGCGGAGGAATGGTTTGATTTCGATCCCGCAGCGGTGAGTCTTGTCCATGCCGAGGGGAGGGCGTTTGCGGAGGAGTCACTTGCGCAGTATGACTTGATCGTGCTGGATGTTTTTCTGGGCGGGGCGGCTCCGCTGCATTTCTTTACGCGCGAGGCAGCGGAGATTTTTCATGGGCGCTTGCGGCCGGAGGGCGTTTTGGTGGTCAACACGTTTGGCGAATTTGACCCGCGGCAGCGCGAAATGTCAGCCGGTTTTCACAAGACCTTGCGGACGGTTTTTGGGGGTTTGTCAGTGGGGGCGCATGCCTCGGGGCAGGGGAATGTGTTTCATGTGGCGGTGAGAGGCAGGGATTTGGAGCTACTGCGTTCGCCGGATTTTTCGGGGGAGCATCCGGCCATCCAGTTTGAATTGCAGATGATGTGGGAGGGAAGGCGGGAATTTGACTCGGCCAAGGGAGAGGTTCTTTCGGACGCAATGCTGGGCGGATAGGTTTATCTGGTTGAATGGGTGTGTTGTGGACGTGTAACGTCCCNTGTGCCGATTTCCGACACCCCAGCACCCAGCCAGCCGGAGATTCCGCAGCGCGATCTTTGGCTTTTCGGGGTCACGATTTTCTTGGGGGCGTTCCTTCTGTTTCAGGTTCAGCCGGTGATTGGCAAGTACATCCTGCCGTGGTTTGGTGGCACGCCGGGTGTTTGGACCACCTGTCTTCTTTTTTTCCAATGTCTGCTTTTGGGGGGCTATGCCTATGCGCACTGGCTTTCGTGTCTGGCGCCGTCACGGCAGGCTACCATTCACCTGACGTTGCTCGGGATGGCGGGGGGCATCCTGGGAGTGGTGNTACTGTTGATGCTCGCCGGTTACCGGCCGATTGAGTTGTTGAAGCCGGATCCCGCCACGGCGGCTGGCAGTCCCGTGATGGGCATCCTGCTGCTGTTGGTGGTGGGCATTGGGTTGCCTTATCTGGTCCTGTCGTCNACGGGGCCNCTGGTTCAGGCTTGGTTTGCACGCCGTTATGAGGGNCGGTCGCCTTATCGTCTTTATGCGTTNTCCAACGTGGGGTCGTTGTTGGCGCTNGTCNGTTATCCNTTTCTGGTGGAGCCGTACACNTCGCGGGGTTTGCAGGTGGGGGCTTGGGCAGCGGGGATGGTGGCATTTGCCTTGGTTTGCGGCATGGTGGCCCGAACCTTGCGGACATTGCCGGAGGAAACACGGGAGGAAGAGAAACAATCGTCCTCCGAACCACTGGACTTGAGACGGCAGTTGCTTTGGCTGTTGTTGCCGGCCTGCGGCACGGCGCAGTTGATGGCCACCACGAACAAGGTCAGTCAGGACGTGGCAGTGACGCCGTTCCTGTGGGTGCTGCCACTGACGCTGTACTTGTTGTCGTTCATCATTGCGTTTGATAATCCCCGATGGTATTCGCGATTGGTTTATACACCTCTACTTGTGGGTTGCTGGGTGGCCACGCTGTGGGGATTGAAAAAGGGGGTGGACGCGGACCTGTTGGCACAAGTGGGCATTTTCAATGCGACGCTCTTTGTGGGCTGCATGGTTTGCCATGGGGAATTGTATCAGTTGCGGCCGGAACCAGCGCGGTTGACACGGTACTTCCTGACCATTGCCGCGGGCGGGGCACTGGGCGGATTGTTTGTGGCCCTTGGCGCGCCGTCGTTTTTCGATGGCTATTGGGAGTATCATCTTTCTCTCTGGGGTTGCGGCGCGTTGCTGGCGGGGGTTTGTTTCGTGGACAAGACCCGGGTTTCCTTCAATGCGTGGTGGGTTCGGCTGGTGCTGGTGGGTTGCTGGTTGGCAGCCTGCTGGGCGGCATACCGGAAAGCGGGTGTGTTTGTGCCTCACGTTTACCTGTTGTGTTTGCGGTTGTTGTTGTTGGGTTGTCTGGTGGCTTATGTGTTGAAGATGGCTTGGAAAACTCCACCCCAGTGGCCGCGCTGGCGGCTAGTTGGATTTGGTGCGCTGGGAGCGGTTTGCAGCTTGGCGGATGGAGTGCTGTCGCTGGAGCTTTCGGGATACCGCGGATTGCTGACCAGTCCGGTTGTGTTGGCACCGGCTTTCCTGATGTTGATGGCGATTAATTTTGTCTGGATGACTGTGCGAGACTGGTCGGGTTGGCGGCTGCCGTTGTTTGTGCCCTTGGCTTTGTTGGTGGCGATCTTGGGGGGGCTGTTGCTGGCGCAGACGAAAAAAGACCGGAAGGATATTGCCTCGCAGTCGCGGAATTTTTATGGGGTCGTGCGTATTTACGATTACGGGGCGGTGGCGTATACATTGGAGGATCATGACACGGATGTCACGCGGGTGGCGGTTAGTCCGGGAGGGCGGCTGTTGGCAACGGCTTCAAGCGATGGGGGAATGTGGGTGCGTGACTGCAAATCGGGCGCGGGGCTTTTCCCTCTGAACACTGGCGGGGCGGCGGTGCGGGCGATGGCGTTTAGCCCGGTGGAATCGCAGGCTATTCTGGTGACGGGTGATGAGGGTGGGTTTGTCCGCGTCTGGGATGTGGCTGGAGAGGGGGAAAGGGCTCGGGAAGAACAAAGGATAGGCGAGTTGCCGGGGGTGCCCACGGGCGTGGCGGTGAGTCCGGATGGACGGTTTTTGGTTGCGGCGTGCGCGGATGGAGTGCTGCGGCGATGGAGGATGGATGCGGCGGGCTGGAAGGAATTGCCCGAGATTGAAGCTCATGTGTCAGGAACTACAGTGGTGGCCTTCTCGGGCGTGAATGAGTGTGTCACGGGCGGAGCGGATGGTCGTGTGTGTGTGTTTAACCTGAAGCATGGGACGAAGGTGCGGGAACTGGAGTTGGGCGGCCCCGTAAAGGCTATGGCGATGAACGAGGATGGGATCTTGGCGGCGGGTGATGCGGAGGGGCGAGTTCATTTCTGGAAAATCGCCTCGGGCGATCTTTTGCAGGTGATTGAAACGGGGCAAGGGAAAGTGAATGGCTTGGCGTTTAATCGGTTTATTTCCGGGGAAGGCGAGCTCGTACCCGTGGCGGATCGCTTGGCAGTGGCATGTGCAGATGGCGGGACTTCCATTTGGCAACTAGGAGCCGGGCGTTGGCGGCGGATTTTTACCCTGCCCAAGCATGCCGGTGGGGCGAGCGGAGTGGCATTAATTGAGGCGGTTTCCTGGATGCCGGAACAGAACACAATGAAGGAAGTGGACTGGGTGGTGACGGGCGGGGTGGACAAGGTGGTGAAAATTTGGAATGTGGATGAGCATGAGCGGCGTTTGGTGAACGGGCGGATTTTGCATGGGGTTCAGTACAGCAACCCGGCTCGGGCGGAAATGCGTACATCGTATTACGGTAGCTTGAGCGGGGTGGGGCTGGCTCTGGATTTGCGCCGGGAAAAGGGCCGTGGCCAGCGCGTGGGTGTGGTGGGTTTGGGTACGGGGTCAGTGGCGGTGTACGCGGGCAAGGGGGATGACTATGTGTTTTATGACATTAACCCGGAGGTGGAGCGAATTGCGGAGGAGGAGTTCAGTTATTTACTCGATGCCCGTCGTCGCGGGGCCAAGGCGAGCGTTGTGCTGGGGGATGCGCGGTTGGTGATGGAGCAGGAGGAAAATCGCGCCTTTGATGTCCTGGTGCTGGACGCATTTAGCAGCGATGCGATTCCGGTGCATCTCTTGACGAAGGAGGCGTTGGAAATCTATGCCAAACACATGGATGAGAAAGGTGTTATTGCCGTGCATATCTCCAACCGGCACTTGCGGTTGGAGGGAGTGGCGTTTCGGTTGGCGCGTGAACTGGGTTGGGAGGCGGTGCGGGTGGTGGTGGATGAAACCGGTGCGGGCTTGGGGTTAAATCTTTACACATCCGACTGGGTGCTACTGACGCGCAACAGGGAATTTATTGAGGAAACGGGGCAAGCAGCTTTTCGAGGCTCGGTGAGCGGATATCCCCTGTGGACGGATGACCACGTGAGTTTGCTGCCCATTGTGAGTCCGCCGGAATGGTGGACGCGGGTTCAGTCTTGGTTCCGTGGTAGCGAATAAGCGGCGGTGGATGCAACCTCACAACCCTCATGGGCGGGCTTGTTTCCTGATCGTGATTTTCAATTCACCTTCGGAGCTCGGCCGGGGAATGCGGAGGCATTCTTTGCTTCAACTGACCGGTGTGATGAACTTTTGGCTGCTCGTGCGCTATGGCTGGATGCCAATCCAACGCGTCACCTCCTAAGTGATCCCTCCGCCTCGCAAATGGTCGAAGAATGTTCGCGATTGGCGAAGGCTTGGCAGGGGCTGAATCCAGAGGGGCTGGAGGATTTGGGCCGACAATGGGAGCCGGATTTCATTCTCTTGGCGCCGGATGACAAGGGACGGTTTGTGATGCGGGCTGCGGTGGTTTGTTTCCCCTCGTCATGGGCACCGGAAACGAAGTTGGGCTTGCCGGTGCATGAAATTCACGTCCCCGTTCCCACGCTGAACCGTGATCTCGGCGGGCGCATCGACAAGTTTCTGGCGGGGATTAAGCCGGGAGCGGCATGGGAGCGAGCGAACTGGGGGCTGAGCCGATCGTCGGAACTGAACCAGCATCCAGCCCGCGACCTGCCCAAGCTGGATCCGCCCTTTGACGCGGATGAGGCATGGGTGCGCATTGAAAAACAGGTTTTGCATCGGCTGCCGGAGACGGGCGGCATATTGTTTGGCATTCGCTTGTTGAATGTGTCCTTGGCCGAGGTCATGTCTTTTCCGCCCACCGCGGCTGGGTTGCGCCGCGCCATCGCCACCATGCCTGTTGAAATCGCTGACTATAAAAACATTACCCCGGCGAGGGAGTATCTTCTGCGGTTGTTGACTGGCGGATTGTCCTAGTCGGTTACTTCCTCGGTTAGCGCCGCGCCGCGCCGCGCCTTTTCGCCGGAGGGATAATCCGAGAGCAACGCAAGGCTGGAGGCGATGATGAGGCCGGCGCTGAAGAGACTGAGGCTGGAGGCGGAAACATAGCCCATCAGCCAAAAGCCCAGAAACGGTGAAAGAAAAATGCGGATGCCGTTGAAGAAGACGTGCACGCTCATGTAGTCCGCCACGTGCTTGGCGGGGGCGAATTTGGTCACCCACAGGCTCCACGCCACCTCGCCTCCGGAATTGCCAATGCCGAACAGGGCAGCAGCTAGGCAGAGGCCCAGCATGGATTCGCTGTGAAAGAACAGCAGCAAAGAGGTGGCGAAGAAAAAATTTAAAACCACCCGCAGTACAAAAAAATTCATCTTGTCAAAAAGCCTGCCCCAAAAGGGGCTGCAGATGAGCTTTGCAACATTGGGGATGAAAACGAGGATAAGGGCAATGCGCGCCGGGGTAGGTTCAAAGGCGAGTTTGTAATCATCATAAGCCTCCGAGTTCGCCAGATACTCAACGCGCAGGGGGAAGAGCATCAGGTTGCCGATGCCAAAAAGCATCCAGCAAATGAGAATGTGGCGAAAGAGTTTATCTTCCTTGACGAATCGTAGCGAACGAAACGGGTGGGTACCCTTGGCTCCCTTGAGCGGCTTGGAGGGTAGTCTTGAGTAACAAAACGCCCCCATCGCAAACGCACATGCGAACACCAGCAACAGCCAGCGCGGGTAAGACATCGTTTCATCGGATTGGCCGTCGGTCAAAATCCATCCCGCCAAGAGGCCGAAGATGCCCGCGCTGACAATGCGAATCATGGCTGCGCGTGAGAAAAGGCGCCCGCGCTTCTTGGCCGGATAATTCTCCTGATAGATTTGTGTGACAAGTGGAATGGCAGCTGTGGCGAGGGTGGTGGAGATGATGACTCCAGCCATGAACACCCATTGATTGTCCACCGCAGCCAGCACAAGGTAGCAACCCATGGCGGCCAACGTTAGCCGCGACGCCGCCTTGGAGGTTGTCCATCCAAGTTCTGCAACCCTTGAAACCACCAGCGGGCCTGCAAGGAAGCCCAAAGCCCCTGCGGCTGCGATAAGCGCTTTCGCCGTGGCGCCAAACTGAAAAACCTCCACGGCAATCAGCAGCAGAAACGTGGTGACCGCCGTCTCAATAACACCCGATGAAACGGCACGCAGGCGCTCGTAAAAATAAGTAGTCTCCGTCCGGTCCAAGGGATGGGGAGGTTAGGCGGAAGTGGCGGTGGAGGCGAGTTCCTCTTCGCAGTCGACAATTTGCTGGATTTGGGTGAGGAACCAGCGGTCGATCTTGGTGAGGTCGAAAATCTCGTCAACCGTCATGCCGGCGCGGAGGGCGTGGCGGAGGTAAAAGATGCGTTCGGCGTTGGGGGAGGTGAGCTTTTGCACGATGAGATCGCGCGGGAAGATGTCGCGGTCGCCGTAGACGGTGTCGCCGACGCGCCAGCCTTTGCCGTCGCCGCCGAGGCCGGCGCGGCCGATCTCCATGGAGCGCAGGCATTTTTGCAGGCTCTCTTTAAACGTGCGGCCGATGGCCATGGCTTCGCCGACGCTTTTCATCTGGGTGTTGAGCGTGGGGTCGGCCTGCTGAAATTTCTCGAAGGCAAAGCGCGGAATCTTGGTGACGACGTAGTCGATGGTGGGCTCGAAGCTGGCTGGCGTCTCGCGCGTGATGTCGTTGGGGATTTCGTCGAGCGTGTAGCCGACGGCGAGTTTGGCGGCGATTTTCGCAATCGGGAAACCAGTGGCCTTGGAGGCGAGGGCGGAGCTGCGGCTCACGCGCGGGTTCATCTCGATGACGATCATGCGGCCGTTGTCCGGGTCCACCGAAAACTGGATGTTCGAGCCGCCGGTTTCCACGCCCACGGCGCGGATGATGGCGAAGCTCGCGTCGCGCATGATTTGGAATTCCTTGTCGGTGAGCGTTTGCGTGGGCGCGACGGTGATGCTGTCGCCGGTGTGCACGCCCATCGGGTCGATGTTCTCGATGGAGCAGACGATGATGGCGTTGTCGGCGGTGTCGCGCACCACCTCCATCTCGTATTCCTTCCAGCCGAGCAGCGACTCATCGACGAGGATCTGGCCCATCGGCGAGGCATCCATGCCCGAGCGGCAGTAGAACTCGTAATCCTCGCGGTTGTAGGCCACGCCGCCGCCGGTGCCGCCCATGGTGAAGGCGGGGCGGATGATGGCGGGCAGACCGACGTATTCCAGCGCTTCGAGCGCGAGGTTCACGCCCGCGGCGAGGTCTTTCTTGCCGTCTTCGCGCGTCGGGGCGGTGACGATGGTGGCCTTGGGGTTTTCGATGCCCAGACGGTCCATCGCTTCGCGGAAGAGTTTGCGGTCCTCGGCCATCTCGATGGCCTCGCGCTTGGCTCCGATCATCTCGACGCCGAATTTCTCAAGCACGCCCATCTCTTCGAGCGCGAGCGAGGTGTTGAGGCCCGTCTGGCCGCCCATGGTGGGCAGCAGCGCATCGGGGCGCTCTTTTTCGATGATCTTGGCGACGACCTCGGGGGTGATCGGCTCGATATAGGTGGCATCCGCCAGGCCCGGATCGGTCATGATGGTGGCCGGGTTCGAGTTCACCAGGATCACGCGGTAGCCCT
>PBLV01000031.1 GCA_002721895.1 Verrucomicrobiales bacterium | reverse complement strand
GGCCGTGCCGTGGATGAGTTGCAAGTTGCCCTTCAGGTTTTTCGCGAACGTAATCGGCGAACCGTTCTTGTAACCATCGGCGTTGTCCTGGGGCAGGCCCATGTAGCGTTCCTGATAAATGGTGTCGTAGAGCCGCTGATCCGGCACCGGCGCGATGGAGATGCCGGTGTGGTAGAGGTCCGGATAACGGAATAGCGCATTGAGCGTCATCGAGCCGCCGCCGCTCCAGCCCCACACGCCCACGCGCTCGGCATCCAGATACGGTCGATCCTTCAACACCTGCCGCACCGCCGCCGCCTGATCCTGGGAGGCAAGGATACCCACCTGCCGATAAATGCTCTTGCGCCAAGCGTTGCCGCGCGGCGCGGTGGTGCCGCGGTTATCGATGCTCATCACCACGTAGCCCTGCTGCGCCAGCATCCAATGCCACATCCCGCCGGGACCGGACCAGCGATTCACGGTCGTCTGCCCGGCTGGCTCGCCGTAAACGTAAATGAACAGCGGATATTTTTTCGAACGATCCAGCTTCGGTGGCAGCACGGCGTAGGCGTCCACCTTCACGCCGTCGCCAATGTCGATTTTGAAAAACTCGCGCTTCGGTTGAGCCAAAGTTTTCACCTTCGCACGCAGCGCTTTATTGTCTTCAAACACGCGCACCGTCTCGTGCGTGGGCAGCTTGATCAGTTGCGTAACCGGCGGCGATTGGATGCTCGAAAATGTGTGCACCGCCCACTGGGCATCCGGCGAGATGCTGTAGCTATGCGAACCGCGTTGCTTGGCCGGCGACAGTCGCTTGAGTCCCTTGCCATCCAAACCAATGCGGTACAGATACCGTTCGGTGGCGTTCTTGGGCGAGGCCATGAAATACGCGCAATTGTTTTCCGCATCCACCTTGAGCATGCGCACAATGTCGTACTTGCCGCGGGTGATTTTGCTGGCCTTACCCTCGCGTGAAACGAGATACAACTGCCGCCAACCGCCGCGCTCGCTGACGTAGGTGAAGCGGTCGCCCACCCAATCGGTAAACCCAAACCGCACCTCGATCCACGCGTCATCCTTGTCCGTGTAAACCGTTCGCAATTTGCCCGTAGCCGCATCGGCAAGCAGCACGGTGTTGTGGTTTTGCAGGCGGTTCAGGCGCTGGATGAGAAGTTGCGTCGAGTTATCCGCCCATTCCATGCGCGCCAAGTAATGCTCGCGCGAATCGCCCTCCACCTGAACCCATTTCGTCTCGCCGCCCGTTGCCGGCACCACGCCGATGCGGCAACGCGAATTGGTCTCGCCCACCTTCGGGTACCGAAACTGAATGATCTGAGGGTAATTGCCGGGCACGTGATTGAGCATCGTCATCTCCTTCACGCTATCCTCATCGAGCTGCCAGTAAGCAATCGATTTTCCATCGGGGCTCCAGCGGAAGCCGTCGCGCAGGCCCAGCTCCTCCTCGTACACCCAGTCAAACGTGCCGTTGATCACCGTCCGTTTTACACGCTGCGTCAGCGCCGTCACCTTGCCGCTGGCGAGATTCTCCACATAAATGTCACGTTCACGCACGTACGCCACGCGGTTGTTGTCCGCCGGCGAAAACTTCGCGAACATCAACGTCGCCTCCTTGGCCTCATCCCCGCCGAGCTTCTGAAGCTTGCCGCTCGCCCGATCGAGCACCCAGTAATCCCCGCGCGAATGCACCCGCCACACACGCCGTGTGTTCGTGTAAATAAGCACCTTCTTCAGGTCCTTTGTGAACGTGTACCCGCTCACCGCCATCGGCTTCTTTTCGCCGTCCGGAATCAACGCCTTTGCCGCCACGAGAATCTCCTTTTCCCCCGTCGCCGGATCCACCCGCACAATATCCCGCGCCTCCTTCGTCCCCTTCGACTTCTCCATCCGCGCATACCCTTGTCCCGCCCCAAGCCATTTGACGGTGTAACTTTTTGCAGTGAATTCTTTTTTTTCGTAAATGCGGTTCAGCGAAAGAAGTGGTTCGGGTATTTTTTTTACATCTGCGCCAGCGGCGATAGTGACCAATGCGAAGGCAATAATTTGCAAGCGGTGCATGCCTCAGCGTGGATCGACAGTTTCCTGGAATCAAGCCCTACTCGAGGGCGGAGCCTCTACCCGTGTCCGGCGCCCGTTGAGGGCCGTGCCTACGAATGTGTATCTTACAGCATATTCGTAGACGATCAGCAAAACGCCCGTGGTGAATGTGCAAATGAACAGAAACTTCAAAATTCCCGGCTGTTGCCAGTCGCTTACCCAAATTTGCACGGCCATGATCAATGGCAGATGCGCCAAGTACAACCAATAGGAGGCATCTGATAGATAGCGCACCTTTCCATTTTTTCCGGGGCAGATGAACCGAAAAAGGCCGATGCAGCCTGCGATCATCAGCCAAGTGTACGCCACCGTGGCAATGCTCATGATTACATGCAGGCGTGCTACTTCCGCCCAATTCTCATCCCCGGCTTTTTCGAAAGCTGTGTTGCGGTCATCGTACCATCCCAATCCCAACTGGAACGCGGGTACAGCCAGTGCCAAACATAGCCACCAGTGCTGTCCAACATGTTTCTCAAAAGTATTTGTGCCGTGCCAAGCCGCTCCGGCGGCAAAGAACACGGCGTAGTACAGCAGCTTGGGCGGCCACGGGACAATGCCGGAGGCTGTGTCCGGCCCAAAGCTTGGAAGGCTGACCAACATGCTCAGGATTCCCATCATCAACTGTGGGACCAATGTGAAAATGAAAAGCCAGATCCAGCACCACGGTGTGTCGGTAACCCATCCTGGTAACGGGTTCCAGCCTCTTTTTTCAGCCAGCCAAACCACCAGTACAAAACCCGCAACCAACCAGGCTAGGTAATACAGAAACCAAAGGTGATGGAACACCGGCACCATGGCTCCGGCAACAAGAAGGCCCAACAAGGCACTGAACAAGTCCTCTTTCTTTTTATCATCCTGCTCGGGTTTGGGCATGGATTTGCCGTATACAGCTCCATTGGCCTGCAACAACTGCCGGCTTCTTTCCCGGCCTTTTTTGACGGCTTTTTCATCAACCCGAATTTGTAGTAAATCGGCTATCCCCTTTGTCACAATCCAGCTAACAGTGGTGACATCCATGGGTGTTTCCTGATTGTGGTTGCGCGCATTTACATTTGCGTCCGCTTCAATCAACAACTTCACACATTCCTGTTCCCCCAAAAAGGCGGCGGCGTGCAACGGTGTGCCTCCGTCACGGTTGGGGCGGTCGGGGTGAGCTTTTTCTTTCAAGAGGAGGTCAACCGCCTTTGGTTTTCCCAGCAACGCTGCCCAAGTCAGGGGCGTTGTTCCGAAGAGTGGGTCATTCGCGTTAACATCCGCTCCGTCATCGATGAACTTCCGCATGGCCTCCATGTTGCCCGCGGCGGCAGCTTCCCAAAGATTCCGCGAAGGCGCTGTGTCCTGTTCCGGTTGCCCCGCTTTTTGCGCGCCAAACATGACAACCAGAATGAGAAGAGGCCAAACCAGAAGCGTGCCTGTCAGTAGCGGCCAGAGAATTCGCGTCGCGCGGTGCTTGGCCAAATCCTTCAAGCCACGCCGCCGCCAAAGCATGGCCGTGAAGAATCCACTTAAAACAAAGAACAGAGGCAGGCGAAACGCATGGATGGCGTGCAGCGCTGTTTCATAGGCGTCGTCTTGGTGGATTTCTTGTGCCGGCCAAACATCGAAGGGCAGAGGGATGAACGACATGAACCCATGCAGTGCAATACCCAGCAGCATGGCAAAGGCGCGCAGGGCGTCTAGGTCGTGGTAACGCTTGTTCTCTGGAGTGGGCGGAGGCTCTTCCATGTGGCGGTGGCCGAATGCTGCCCTCAGCGCAGCAACTCGGCAATCTTCGGACGCTCCCGTTTGATCCGCTCATAGTCCAACGGCTTGCCCATGGGGATGAAGAGTATGCCGTTGATAAAATCATAAACCGGCTTCACCTCTTCAAAAGGGCCGGTGACAGAGTCGAGTGCCGTGGCGTTTGATTTGTTGCGGATCGTTTTGTTAGCGCCAGCATCCAGCAGCGCTTGGACAATATCCGCATGGCCAAAGAAAGCAGCTGCGAGCAGCGCCGTGTCGCCACGCGCATTTTGCAGGTTCAAGTCCGCCTTGGCTTTAACCAGTGCCATTACGGTATCCAAATGGCCAAACGACGACGCGTTTAACAGCGGAAACGCTTCGTCATTTCCACGGGCATTCACATTTCCGCCCGTCGCAATGAGCGCCTTGATGCGGGCAACATCCCCTTTGGCCGCCGCATCCAAGATTTCGTCACCCGAGGGAGCTGGTTTGCTGGGTTGAGGATTTGTGACGGGAGCATTTTCACTCGTGACGGGATTATTTTCCTGATGGGGAGCAGGGGCGGCATTGGCGGCCGCGCCACCATTCTTTTTTCCGCAGGCAACACCGATGGCTAGAACCGTGCTGAGTGAGAGCAATGTAATCTTCATGCGATCTCCATGCATACGCGCCAAGTGAATGACAAGTTACCTCTCGATGAGGCCCGCGTTATTCATTGGAATGAATCACCACCATCTTCGTCTCGGTCATCTCTTCGATGGCATATTTGGGACCTTCCTTGCCCAGCCCGCTGTCCTTCAATCCGCCGTACGGCATGAAATCTGCGCGCCACATCGGCCCCCAATTGATATGCAGGTTGCCACTTTCCACCTCGCGGGCAAACCGCAAGGCGGCGTCGAGGTTCTCAGTAAAGATACCGGCGCTCAGGCCGTATTTCGTGTCATTGGCCAACGCGATGGCTTCATCGATACTCGCCGCACGTGTCACGCCCACGGCGGGGCCGAAGAGTTCGTCGCAGCTCAGGCGCATGTCCGGGCGCACGTTGGCGAGTAGCGCAGGCTGCACGATGGCGCCTTCGCGTTCGCCGCCGCAGAGGAGGTGGGCGCCATTGCCGGCGGCGTCGCTCACCCAATCGGCCACACGCGCCGCGTCGCCTTCGCGTACGAGCGGGCCGACGTTGGTGGATTCGTTCAACTGATCTCCGGCGCTCAGCGCACTGACGCGCGGTTGCAGGGCATCAAGCAAATCATCGTGGATGCCGCCGGTGGCGATGACGCGTTGGCAGGAGATGCAAACCTGGCCGGCATTGGCGAAACCGGTGGCGACGGTGGCAGTGGCGACCTTCTCGAGATCGGCATCGTCCAGCACGATGAGCGGGCTGTTGGAGCCAAGCTCCATTGTCACGCGCTTGAGCCCGGCCGCGGCACAGATCGCTTTGCCCACCTCGGCGCTGCCGGTGAAGCTGATTTTGCGAATGCGATCCTCCGCGCAAATTGCCGCGCCGATGGAACCACCCGGACCGGTGACACATGCGATGGCTTCGGGCGGCAGTCCCGCATCGAGCAGAATCTCCACGAGCTTGAGCGCCGAAAGCGGTGTGTCGGTGGCAGGCTTGATGAGCACCGCGTTGCCCGCCGCGATTGCAGGACCAACCTTGTGCGCGACGAGGTTGAGCGGGAAGTTAAACGGAGTGATCGCCGCCACAATGCCGACGGGCACGCGCAGGGTGAACCCGAACTTGCCTGCCCCGCCGGGCGCGGCGTCCAACGGCAGCACCTCGCCGGTGATGCGTCGCGCTTCATCTGCTGAGACATCAATCGTCTCCGCCGCGCGCGTGACCTCCAGCTTGCCTTCCGCGAGAATCTTGCCTTCCTCGGTCGAAATGAGTGTGCCGACTTCCTCCTCGCGCTTCTGCAACAGCACCGCCGCTTTCCGCAAAATCGCGCACCGCTCCAGCGCCGGCAACGCCGCCATCACCTTGGCACCCTCCACGAGCCCATCCACCGCTGCCGTCACATCCGCCGGAGTCGCCGCCGGCACAGTGTCAAAGGCCTCGCCGTTGTACGGATTGATCACGTCGATGCGGTCATCACGCTCGGCCCAGTCGCCTTTCAGGAACATTTTCATAAATTACCGTTTCGGGTAGGGCGCGCTGTCCCAGCGCGCCGTGGTTTGGAAAGGATTAGAATTATTTCACCGGCGCGCTGAGGACAGCGCGCCCTACCTTCATTTCTTCAACTTCACCATCGCTTCACCCAATGCATCCCCGATCAAAAAATAACTCTCCGCATTGCCGAACCAGTGGTGACCGTGGCCGACGTTTGGGGAGTTTTCCTTCGGGCGGGCAAAAGCGGTAGTGGGAACGAAAGTAACGTTGCCGCCCAACTCCTCACGTGCGGCGGCAGCTTTTTGGGCGGCGCGGATGGCGAGCATGTTTTTGCCAGCTTGTGGGCCGCCGTTGCCGAGTTCGCCGATGACGACCGGCAATCGCGGTTGATTGTACTTCGCACGCACGTCGGTGATGAGGTGCACGAGATTGTCCTCGTACTGCTCGCGGGCTTCGTCGTTATACATGTCGTTCCAGCCTTGGAACCAAATGAAGCCGGCGATCTTCACGGGCCGACCGGCGAGCGCGGGAAACTCCGTGTCGAGGTTGTCCAGCGCCTCCTGCACTTCGGTGAGCATTTTATGATAAAACTCGCCGGTCTCTCCACCAGCGCTGGGCGGGCGGAAGTCCTTGTACAAACTTTTGCCGCCCCACGCGGTCTTAATAAGCAACACGGGCTGCTCGGTGGCGTCGCCGAGCTGATGGCCGATCTGCAGCTCGGGCCCAATGTGATGGCGGCCAGTCGGCGTGCCGTAGCCGGTAAAGCCGATGGACAGCCCCCCGGCGAGCACGCCGCTGCGGTTGCGGAAACGCACAAACACATCATCGCGCACGGACCACGAGCCGTTGGCGTCCTTGAGATGGGCGTAGCGCGCACCGTTCTCCGGCTTGGCCATAACGTTCTTGAGGATGCCCTTGCCGCCGTTGTAATGGCGCGGATGATCGAGGTCCACCACGCCCTGCCCTTCCATGTTCGATTGGCCGGCGAGGATGTAAACCTGAACAGCGTTGCTCGATTGGCAGCCGGTGAGGATGGCGGCACACAACGCCGCCAGCAAAAGGGGGGTTCGCATGCGGCGAATTTAACCGCAGAGGTACAGAGAGCACAGGGTTATTTTCGTTATCGGCGAGGCGTGGGAACTGTTAGAGCATACGCACGGGAATGTTCGCTTTTGCCAGGCACTCTTTTACCTGCCCTACGGTGTATTCGCCGAAATGGAAAATGCTGGCGGCAAGGACGGCGTCGGCGAGGCCGTCTTTCAGGACAGTCACCATGTGCTCGAGATTGCCCGCGCCACCGCTGGCCACAACCGGGACGCCGACGCTTTCGCTGATGCGGCGTGTGATCTCAATGTCGTAACCGGCCTTGGTGCCGTCGGCGTCGATACTGTTTAAAACAATCTCTCCCGCGCCGAGGGCGACTGCCTCCTTGGCCCATTCCACGGCGTCGAGCCCCGCTTCTCGCCGGCCGCCGTGGGTGAAAACACGCCATTCCTCCAGAGCGGTACGCTTGGCGTCGATGCTCACTACGATGCATTGTGCGCCGAACTTTTCCGCACCTTCCTGGATGAGTTTCGGCGTGGCAATGGCGGCGGAGTTGATACTCACCTTGTCAGCACCGGCTTTCAGCATGGTACCAATGTCTTCAACCGTCCGAATGCCTCCGCCAACTGTAAGGGGCATGAAACACTGGTCTCCAGCGCGCTCAATGACATCCACGATGGTTCGGCGTTCATGCGCGCTGGCGGTGATGTCGAAGAAGACCATCTCATCCGCGCCCTGCTCGTTGTAGCGCAGGGCCAGCTCGACGGGATCACCCACGTTGCGCAATTCTCCTGCTTCCGCTTTGCCAAACTGCACACCACGGGTGACTTGGCCGCCGTGTACGTCCAAGCATGGGATGACGCGTTTTGCCAACATCTCGAGTGGGCGGGAGGGTAGCGACCCGCCTCGCCCGGCACGAGCCAAAACTCAAGGTACTCCATGAAAAATGTACGTACACACATTTTTTCCATTGCCAGTCGGCGGACGGGTGCTAGGCTCGTGGACATGAAGAGGCGCGTTCTTTTTCTGTTTGCGGTTGCCGCCGCGTTCTCACTGTCCGCTCAAATTTTTGGCCCCGGGGGTGTTGTTCAAACGTCCAGTGTCGGCACGGCCTTGGGAGGTCAAATGGCCAAGCTTCCGCAACCTCGCAGCCTAGTTTTCGTTCAGCCTCCCGTGCAGGGGCCAATGCCGATTTACGGACCACAGCCAATTTACCCGATGATGTCGGCGATGAGACCAGAGCCGACCAACTATACGCTGCCTGCGACAATCTTGGGGGGTGTGATTGGCGGTTACTTGGGGCAAAAGGAAGGAGGCAAAACGACTCAGGGTGCGGCCATTGGAGCGGCTGCGGGGCTGTTTCTCGGGCAGGTGTTGGATCGCCAGTCTGAACGGCGATCCGGCAGGACGCCAATGCATGGTCCGCTCAGTCCATACGCCGGGTATCCGTCTATGTATGGGTCGGTGATGGTGATTACGCCGCCGCGCATTCCAGCGAGCTGGCCGGCAACAGCGATGTTTGGGAGACAGCCTTACATCGTGGGGCCCTTACATCGTGGGGCGTTAGGGCTGGTCGGGGAGTTCATGGGCACGGCGGGTCATCAGGTGGGGGAGGCGAGCTGCCGTTGTCGTCGCTGTTATCCGGCCCCTTGATTTCCTCGATGCCTTTCTCGATGGCGGCCATCAACTCCGTCATGCGTTTCTCATGGATTGCCCAGTCTTCCTCTGCCTGTTTGCGTTCCTCTCTCCAAACCTTGGCATCTTCATACGCTTGCACCGGCTGTAATGTGGCGATGATCTTGTCAAACTCCTTGGTTAAGTCTGCTTCTCCCGAACTCGAGGAGAAGCATCCAGTCGCCAGCGAGAGGAGTGAAACCGCGATGGCAGGCATGGACAATCGTTTCATGGAGATCCACATGGGTATATCTTGATCGGCATTTTTTCAATGCGGCTTTAGAGCGGAAGTTCTCGGGATTCATTCGTACCGATTTTCGTTTCAAAAAAACGTGATTTTCCAATGGGGTTTTGTTGGTGGCATGAGCTGTGCTGTGTTTGGGCTGGATATTATCACGAATTTGTTGTAGTATGATAACCATGAAACGCCTCGTTGTTTTGATCTTGGCCGTGCTGTCGGTGCCCCTGGCGCAGGCGCAGCTTTTTGGGCCGATCGGCCGCTTCAACATTCCGGTTTTGCCGGCGGCCGGGCCGGCGCCCCAGCAGGTGGGTGCTCCAATTTATACTCCCACGGCTACAGTCGTGGGGGCGGCCATTGGTGGCATCATTGGCGGTAACAGCAACAAGGCGGCCCAGGGTGCTGCGCTGGGAAGTGCGGTGGGGTTGGTGATTGGCCAGGTTTTGGATCGCCGGGCTCAAAAACGGGAGGCTGCGCGCCAACAGCCCGTGCAACAGCCGGGCGTATTGCCACCAGTAATCGCACCGGCGGGCGTTCCCCAGTCGCCGGCGGAGCCTCCCCCGAGTTTGCCAGTACCGGTGATTGATCCAGTGACGGGTTTGCCCGTGCAGGGCGGTGTGGCTGTGCCTGGGGCCAATGTGCCGCCACTGCCCGGCTTGCAGACACCGCAGCCGGCGGAGACACCCCAGCACAAAGCCAACCATATTTTTGGCCGTTAGGGTTGAAAAAAGGCCGGTCGTCGGCTATGTTGGCTGGCGCATCAAGGAGCGCTTAATATGAACACTTCCCCCATCCCCGCCCTCGGGCTGTGCGCGGCCATGCTGTTGGGCTGTGCCAGCATCAACGATCCATCCCACGGCGTCAATGTCACCCAACTGCGCGCGGACGAACGCGGTTTCGTCGCCGGCCTTGGCATCGAGTCACAGGACTTGGTGACAATTGCCGACAAGATGGCGCGGGGCATTCTGGGAGCCGGGCCTGTCGCCAATGCAGCAGGCCGGCCCAACATTGTCATTGAGCCTATCGTCAACGACACGCGGTTTCCGATCGACAAGGATATTTTCCTGACGCGTATTCGCGTGGCCTTGAATAAGCAGGCCAGTGGACAACTGAACTTTCTGGCACGCGACCGCATCGATGCGCTGGAGAAGGAACGTAATCTCAAGCTAAGCGGCCAAGTAACAGGTGGCGAGAAGGTGCAGCAAAATGAATTCAAGGGCGCGGACTTTATTCTCACAGGCACCTTCAAGGGCATATCCAGCCGTGGCAAGGCGGGCGCGAGTGACTACGTGCTTTACACCTTTCAATTGCTCGACCCGCAGACCAGCGATGTCGTGTGGGAGGATTTTCACGAGATCAAAAAGCAGGGCAGTGACGACGTGACTTACCGTTAGGGGCTGCCCATGAATCCCGCCCGGGTCATTTGTGTTCTGGTGTTGATGTTGGCTGCCTGCAAGGCACCGACTCTTCACCGGGCACCGGAGTACAGCAGCGACCTGGTTGCCGAGGGCCGCCGCCTCATTGCCCAGGCTCCAGCCCGCGACAAAAATCTCTGGCGGCTACGTGTGGCCTTGCTTGCGTTTAAACAAGGCCGTCACAAGGAGGCCCGTGAGTTGTTCGACCTCGCCCTGCCGCCCGTGGGAACCGTTCTGGCAGGCGGTGCTTCCACTCGGCGCGCGAAAAGCCTGTTTGCGCCCGAGGAGGTCAAGGTGTTTTATGGAGAGCCGTTCGAGCGCGCCATGGGCTGGTTTTATCGCGGCCTGCTTTACTGGCAGGATGGTGAGCCCGATAACGCTCGTGCATGTTTCCGCACCGCCCAACTGTTTGACGGCGCACCCGAGGCAGATCATCGCGGCGACTGGATTCTATTGGACTATCTGGACGGACTGGCTACGGCCAAGCTCGGCGGTGATGGCCGGGCACAATTGCGCCGCGCCCGGATCAACGCCGGGAGAACGAAGCTGCCGGATTACGATGTCAGCGCCAACGTAATCGTTGTATTCCAGTTTGGATTTGGCCCGTTGAAAAAAACTGGCGGCGATACTGGAGAAAAAATCGTGTACGCTTCCGGCCATGCACAGGCGCGGTCCGCAGTCATCCGTATGCCGGACCGAACCTTTGCTGCTCCCGCGCTGGATGACCTCACTTTTCAGGCCACCACGCGGGGCATGCGCCAGGTTGACTGGGTGTTGGCGCGTAAGGCGCGCGTGAAGAATGCTGCTGATCTGGTGGGGGACATCAGTTTTCTGCCAGGGGTTGTCTTGGCCCAACCCGAGGGCACCCGCACGGCAGGCTTGGCGCTGGTGGCCACGAGCCTCACCGCCAAGGCAGTGGGAGGTTCCACCCAGCCGCGCGCCGACACGCGCACATGGAACAACCTGCCCCAGCATCTCGCGTTCGCCACCTTGCGGCTGCCGCCAGGCGAACGGGAAGTGGACATCGATTTTCACGATGCCAACGACAATCTAATCTCAAATTTCAGCCGCCGGTTGAAATTGAATATCAAACCGGACGGCGACACCGTCGTACTGGTTGCCGATCAATGATTCCATGAAAAATATCCTGATTCTCCCTCTGGTTTTATTTGCGGCGGCCTGTGCTGTCGGTGGCGGTTCTGCTGTCGGCGGCGGCAATGCGAAGTTTCGTGCTTTGGGCAGCTTGGCCGCCGGTGCCGTTCGTTGCTCCGCGGTCAAGGAGACCCGGCTTGCGGACGGACGGCTGGAGGTGCGTGCCAATCTCCATAACCGCCGTGCAAAACGCATCCAAGTACAGGTGGGCTGTGTTTTCAAGGATGCCGAGGGCTTTTCCACTGGTGACGAGACAGCCAACCGGATCGTGACACTCGATGAATATGGCGAGCAAACCGTGACGTTCACATCACTGAACACCAAGGCCGCAGATTACACTGTGCAAGTGCGACTGCTTCGTTGATTTTAAAAGGAGGAACAATGAAAAAACTGTCCATCGCCATTCTGCCGCTGGCGTTCGCCGGCTGCGCCATTAATGGGCCCGCGCCTGCGTCCGCTCCCATCCGGGTTGTCCAGGGCGAAACGCTGCGTGTGGAAGGGCCGCGCCATGTGTATACAACATCGCCCGGTACGCCGCTCAACCGTCTGTATACCCCGGAACAGGCTCAAAAAATCGTCACTAATTTCAGGCAGGCTTATGATGCCATGGGTAAGCCGCGCATTGACATTCGCGTGAACACACCGTTTGGGACCTTGGCCCCCAGCCCTCTTCCTGTGCCCGGCGTGCAATTCGGCCCGGCCATAGATCCTGCCACTGGTCTGCCCGTTGTTGGCGCCACGCCCATTCCGGGCGCACCCAATCCCGTGCCTGCCGCGGGCGCGGCCATCCCCCCGGCTCCGACACAAGTTTTTGATGCCTCCGCCCTCACTGAACGCCAGACACAGCGCGAGGTGGAGACGCTCTTTGGCCGCCCATTGCGCTCCGCAGGCGCACAGTTGGTGGACGCAGACCTTGCCAACCTGCCGGAGTTGACCTTTGAGGTTCTCATTTCCGAGCGGGAGCTTGTCCTCCAAGGAATCCGCAAAACCGAAACCGTGACTGTGCCCGACATTCAGGTGACCGCTCTGCGGTTGGCCGACGCGCGTATCGTGGGGCAAGCATCCGTGCTGGACCTCTTTCCGCGCAAGGAGCAGGCCGCCTACATGCTGCGCCGTTACGACATCCGCCAACTCACCGAGGCCACCGCCTTGGCGCTCATGCAGGACATCGCGGCCACGGCTGAGCCCTGACCCGTTGGTGACATGAAGTCGCTCGCACTCCTTTGTCTGTCGTGCGCCTTGGCCCAGGCTGCCATTGGCCCGGTGGGGCTCGTGGGCACCAAAGCAAACCCGCGCAAGGTGGAGCGACTGCAGATTACCAAGCCGGGCGTGTATGAAAACTATCTCGTGGACAGCAACTGGGCGGGTGGCAATCGGGTGAAGATTACGGCAGACAACGTGACGCTGCGCCACTGTGAGATTCGCAATGCGTCGGGGAACGGCATCGGGGTGTTTGCGAAGAATGTGGTGATTGAGAATTGCAAAATTCATCACCTGCTCGCGGGCAGTTTCAAGGAGCAGCACGACGCGCACGGCATCACGGGGCGTTGGGGGAACGTGATTATTCGCAATTGTGATATCGGGTTGATCAGCGGCGATTGTGTGCAGTTCGACCCGGACCGGCGATCGATGGGGCGCGTGTTCATTGAAAATTGCCGGTTGTGGACCGGACCATTGCCGGCGGATGCGGCGCGGTTCAAAAAAGGCCAGCGGCCGGGCGAAAATGCGGTGGACACCAAGACGATGCCCAAGGGAGCGCGGGCGGAGTTGATCATTCGCAACACCATCTTTCACGGGTGGAAACAGCCCGGGCAAATCAGCCTGTTGGCCGCGCTCAATATCAAGGAGAACGTGAATGCCCGCGTAGAGCAGTGCGTGTTTTTTGATAACCAAGTGGCCTTCCGCCTGCGCGGCCCCACGCGGCGTGGCGGGGCGTGGGTACGCATCGATCGCTGCGCGGTATACGACACCGAGGTGGGGGTGCGCGCGGAGGACACCATTCAAAACCTGAAAATCAACCGCCTCGGCTTCGCCCGCTCCGTGAAGCGCAATTACCACACACCGGGTTGCGACTTTGGCAAGGGCTACGAAAACAAAGGCCAATTCGTGGCGCCGGATCTGGAACAGATTTTGCGCAACGGCATCAAGTAAATCCCCTCCGCGTCTCTGCGCCTCCGCGTGAGAATTATGCATCACGCAGAGGCGCAGAAGCGCGGAGAATTTTGTATTGGCTTGAATCGGCGGCCGTTTTCCCTGAGAACTGGCGCTCCGATTTCCCATGGCTAAGAAGAAATATAAGTATGTGAACGACCTCTGGAAGGATAGTGAGGTCAAGAAACTGGACCCGGCCAATCGGCTGATCTATCGCTCCAACAAGCTCGGCAGCGATCAACGCATCACCAATACCGGCGGCGGCAATACCTCCAGCAAACTCATGGAGACCGATCCGCTCACGGGCGAAAAGGTGGAGGTGCTGTGGGTCAAAGGCTCGGGCGGCGACCTGCGCACGTCCAAGAAGGAGAATTTCGCTTCGCTGTATCAGGAGAAATTGATTGCGCTGCAAACCGTCTACGCGAACAAGAAAAAGCGCGGGCCCAAGACGCCGGCGGAGGACGAGATGGTGGGCATGTACCCGCACTGCACGTTCAACCTCAACCCGCGCGCGTCGTCCATCGACACGCCGCTGCATTCGTTTGTGCCCGGCAAGCACGTGGATCACACCCACCCGAATGCGCCCATCGCGATTTGTGCCGCGAAAAACTCCAAGCGAATTACCAAGGAAGTGTACGGCGATGACATTGTGTGGACGCCGTGGCTGCGCCCGGGCTTCGAGCTGGGGTTGGAGTTGCAATCGATTTGCAGGAAACATCCCAATGCGAAGGGCGTGATGCTCGGCCAGCACGGCCTGATCAACTGGGCCGATGACGAAAAGGAATGCTACTATCTCTCGCTCGACCTCATTGAAAAGGCTTCCGCACACATTGAAAAGGCCTACAGGAAAAAGGGCGGCGACAAGAAAGCCTTCGGCGGCCAGAAACACGCCACGTTGCCGGAGAAGGTGCGCCGCAAGGTGTTTGCCAAGCTGCTGCCATGGTTGCGCGGGCAAGTGAGCCAACAAAAACGATTTATCGGCACAATCCAAGATGACTCCACGATCCTGCGTTTCGTAAACAGCAAGGATGCTGGTCGTCTGGCCGAACTAGGCACCAGTTGCCCGGACCATTTCCTGCGCACGAAAATCAAACCGCTCTATGTGCCGCTCAAGGCGGTGAAAAACAAAAAGCTCGATGATGCGTTCGTCGATCAATACGTCGAGACGCTCAAGGCGGAGTTGGTCGCCGGCCTGAAGCAGTACCGCAAGGATTACGCGACGTATTATAAAAACTGCAAACGCCCCGGCTCCCCCGCTATGCGCGATGCGAATCCCACGGTGATCCTCATCCCCGGCTGCGGCATGATTGCGTGGGGCAAAAACAAGAGCGAAAGCCGTGTGACCGCGGAGTTTTACAACTGCGCTGTGGAAGTGATGCGCGGCGCGGAAGCGATCGATAAATACATCGCGCTGCCGCAACAGGAAGCCTTCGACATCGAGTACTGGGCACTCGAGGAAGCTAAGCTGCAGCGCATGCCCGCCGAAAAGGAACTCGCGCGGCAGGTCATCGTGGTCATCGGCGCCGGCAGCGGCATCGGGCGCGAGGTGGCCCATCGTGTGGTGCGCGACGGCGCCCATGTCGTTTGCGTGGACATGAACCTCGCCGCCGCCCAAGCCACCGCCAAGGAAATCACCGACCAATACGGCGTCGGCATCGGCGTGGCCGGCAGCGGCATCAGCAACTGCGGCCCCGCCATCGGCCTCGCTTGCAACATCACCGACCGCGCCAGCGTGCGCGCCATGCTCGATGAAGTCGCCCTCGCGTACGGCGGGTTCGACAGCATCTGCGTCACCGCCGGCGTCTTTTGGCCCAGCGACACCACCGGCCATATTCCGGATGACAAATGGGATTTCACCTTCGGCGTCAATGTCAAGGGCAGCTACATCGTCGGCGACGAAGCCGCCAACACCTGGCGCGAACAGGGCCTCACCGGTAACCTCATCCTCACCACGAGCGCCAACGCCGTCGTCGCCAAAAAAGGCAGCCTCGCCTACGACACCTCCAAGGCCGCCGCCAACCATCTCGTGCGCGAACTCGCCATCGAGCTGGCCCCCACGGTTCGAGTGAACGCCGTGGCCCCCGCCACCGTCGTGCAAGGCAGCAGCATGTTCCCACGCGACCGCGTCATCGGCTCATTGGCAAAATACGGCATCAAATACAGCGAGAAAGAAAGCGACGATTCGTTGCGCAACAAGCTCGCCAAATTCTACGCCAGTCGCACCTTGACCAACGACCCCATCACGCCCGAAGACCAAGCCGAGGCCTTTTACCTGCTCCTCACCAAACGCCTCAACAAAACCTGCGGCCAAGTCATCAGCGTCGATGGCGGCCTGCACGAGGCGTTTTTGCGGTAGAAGAATTCACCACAGAGACACAGAGAACACAGAGGGATAAATAGCTCTGTGTTCTCTGTGTCTCTGTGGTTAAAAAATCCTTTTGTGATCATTGCGGCTTACACCGCTTTTCTTGACTTTTTTTCCTGAATTCCCGATACACTCGCCGCCTCATGGCCAAAGAAACCTCTCAGATGGAAGCCATCGTGGCGATTTGCCGGCGGCGTGGATTCATTTTTCAATCCTCCGAAATCTACGGCGGTTATGGTGGCCTGTGGGATTACGGCCCGCTCGGCGTGGAACTCAAGCGCAATGTGAAGGATGCGTGGTGGCGCGATATGATCACCACGCACGATGAGCTGGATCAGCCCGAGGGGGCGCCGCGCCGCTTTCAGATGGTGGGCATCGAGTCGAGCATCATCATGCATCCGCGCGTGTGGAAGACTTCCGGCCATTACGATTTGTTTCATGACCAAATGGTCGACTGCCGCGAGACGAACAAGCGCTATCGGTATGACCACGTGAAGGGCCGATGGGTGGCGCACGAGGGGCAGAAGGTTTTTGTAACGACCGTGGGTGCGGATGATTTGCAGTCGGCGCTGCAGGAACGCGCGCTGCGTTTCTTTGGCCTGAAAAATAAATATGCGGACAAGCTGGAATGGGACGGCGAGATTGTCGATCTGCCGACGGTGACCGATCATGCCCAGGTGCTGGGGCCGGATGCGAAGGAAGTGGGGTCGTTGACCGAGCCGCGCGAGTTCAACCTGATGTTCGAAACGCACGTGGGCGCGATGCGCAATGAGGACAACAAGGCGTTTCTGCGGCCGGAGACAGCGCAGGGCATGTTCGTGAATTTCAAAAACGTGGTGGACAGCAACCGCGTGAAGGTGCCCTTCGGTATCGCGCAGCAGGGCAAAAGCTTCCGGAACGAAATCACCCCGCGCAACTTCACCTTTCGCAGTCGCGAGTTTGAGCAGATGGAGATGGAGTTTTTCTGTCACCCGGAGGAATCGCGCAAATGGTATACCTACTGGCGCGACCGCCGCTTCCAATGGTACGTGGACCTCGGCATCGATCAATCCAAGCTGATCCTGCGCGATCACGACGAGGACGAGCTGAGCCACTACTCCGTTGGCACGGCTGATGTGGAGTACGCCTTTCCGTTTTGCGAAGAGGGCGAGTTCGGCGAGCTGGAAGGCATCGCGCACCGCGGCGATTTTGATCTGCGCTCGCACATGGAAGGCAAGCTCGTTCGCGAAGGCGATGAGCTGGTCGTCGAGAAGGATGCCGAGGGCAATCCCAAGTATCCCGGCAGCGGCAAAGACCTCATGTTTCGCGACGACGAGGCGAATGAACGGTTTGTGCCGCACGTCATTGAGCCGGCCGCCGGTGCGGACCGCACGGTGCTCGCGTTTATTTGCAACGCCTACCACGAGGAGACCATCACCAACGAGAAAGGCAAGGAAGAGACGCGCGTGGTGATGAAGTTCCACCCGCGCATTGCGCCGTACAAGGTGGGCGTCTTTCCGCTACTCAAGAACAAGCCTGAGCTGGTCGCCAAGGCGCGTGAGGTGTGTAATCTGCTCCGCCCGCACATGGCGGTGTTTTACGACGAAGGCGGCGCCATCGGCCGGCGCTATCGTCGACAGGACGAGGCCGGCACGCCCTACGGCGTGACCATCGACTTCGATACCCTCGGCGAAAACGGCGACGAAACCAAAGACACCATCACCCTGCGCGACCGCGATACGATGGAGCAAACGCGGATGCCCATCAGCGAGTTGCTGGCTTTTCTGTTGGAGAAAATACGGTAGCCCCGCATACTCGCTCGCGTGACCCCCGCCGAGGCAACTCAACTGCTTGAAGATTTCCGTGCCGGCAAGATCAGTCAGGCACAGGCTCTTGCGGCGCTGGGCAAGGAACCGGTCACCGATCTTGGCTTCGCGCAGGTGGATCAGCATCGTGCCCTGCGCCAGGGCTTTCCTGAGGTTATTTTCGGTGCCGGCAAAACGCCCGCGCAAGTGGTCAAAATTTCCGCCGAAATCCTCAAGCAAAGCGACCGCGTCCTAATCACCCGCATCACGCCCGCCCACGCCAAGGCGCTGGCCAAAAAATTTCCCAAAGCCAAACACCACGAAGCCGCCCGCTGCGTGGTCATTGAGAAAAAGAAAAACACACTCCAACGCGCCGGCACCATCGCCATCCTCTCCGCCGGCACCAGTGATCAACCCGTTGCCGAGGAAGCCGCCGTCACCGCCGAGGCGATGGGCAACCGCGTGCAGCGCCTGTACGACGTCGGCGTCGCCGGCCTGCACCGCCTGCTCGCACGCGTGGAGGATTTCCGCGAAGCCAACGTCATCATCGTCGTCGCCGGCATGGAAGGCGCCCTGCCCAGCGTCGTCGCCGGCCTCGTCGACAAACCCGTCATCGCCGTGCCCACCAGCATCGGCTACGGCGCCAGCTTCGAGGGCGTCGCCGCTCTGCTCGGCATGCTCAACAGCTGCGGCAGCGGAGTCACCGTCGTCAATATCGATAACGGCTTTGGCGCCGCCTACGCCGCCAGCCAGATAAATGCTTTAGCCAACTCATGATATTCTCATTGCGTATCTTTTTTGGAATCGCACCTGTTCTCGCACTCGGAGCCATCGGCTGCGTGTCGCCGGCGCCCTCGGCAGAGACGGTTTACGCTCGCGTGCAGCCGGCGGCAGTGGAGATTCTCGTCAATGGCCGCATGGCCGGCTCGGGGAGTGTGGTGGATGCCGACGGCCGTGTACTCATCGCTGCACACATGTTGCCCGGCGGTGAAGCGAGGCTGGAGGCGCACTCTCCATCGCTCGGGCGGCATCCCGTGAAGGTCATCGCGCGGGGGCTCGGGCATGACTTGGCACTGCTGCAATTGCCCGAGCGCGAAACTGCCTGGCCGCACTTGACTCTCGCTGAACGTATCCCGCGTCCCGGCGAACCGGTTTACCTGTTTGGCGCGCCGGTGTTTCGGCATGAGGTGATGATTTCCGGCACGATGGCGCGGGCGAAACCGACCTTCGAGTTTTACAACGCCGCATTTCGCGAGATTGTGCACCTCTCTGCCATCTCGCCCATCGGCACCTCGGGCGGTCCGTGGGTGAATGCGCGCGGCGAAATTTTCGGCGTCCAAAGCGCCGCCATGACCATCAAGGGCGGGCATCAAGGTGTCGCATATGCAGCGCCGTTGTCAGCCATTCGCGAACTGATCAACAGACGGGAAACTATTCAAGCAGCCACTCTGCAGGCGGGCTTTGAGGAATTATGGGGTCAACAGCCTGGTTTCCTTAATAAACTGCCCAAGGATTTTCGTGGAGTTGTAGTCAGGCAACTCAATGGGAATGGTACTGCAGCAAAGGCTGGGCTGAAGGAATGGGACATAGTCGTTTCGGTTAACGGGAAAACATATGAACGGACCGAAAAACTGTTGCGATTTATTCGCAGCAAAAAGCCGGGCGACACCCTTCAACTAAAGGCGACGGATCGGGAGGGGAAAAATTTGCGAGAGCTTTCCGTGAAGCTGGTTCCGATAAGTTAAGCACTGGCCTCTACCTGTTCGGAGCAGGTAATGGCGGCAGATTGCCGCGACCTTTTTCTTTATCCCGCTGCAGTCTTTTTAACTCTTTCTTGCTGAGAACCTTGCCGGCTTTGTTGCGCTTGGTTGTTGGGTTAAAGTTTATTGATTCGACCATTGCGCCATTCAAAGTAACTCTACCAAAGACTGGGCTCTCTACCTCGAGCTTCTCTTCCTGCCAGCTAATAATCCTGAAATCCAGATTGCCGGCGCCTTGCAAAGTGGCCCGGGTCAGCCCCTTCTGCAATTTCTGATTACTGTTGCCTTCGCTTCCTCCGGCGAACTGAACCAAACCGGATTTGCTCCAAGGAACGTTCACTTCGCCGAAGCTGCTCTTAATCCTGATTTTGCCATCCTCAATGCGCGTGATGGTTCCAGTGACAGTATCGTCATTAACCAGCCGGATAGTGTCCTGTTTTGGGCTGGCGTTTACACCGGTTACCGCAACTGGCTTGCTTCCATTCCACTCACTGATCCGGATGTTACTGATCTTTATTGGATAAGGCGCCCGTGAAGAAAAGAGTAGCCCCTTACCTTTACCCGCAAACTCTTCTTTGTCTTTCCAGTTAGCCACCTGCACTCCATTAATCGACAAAAAGAAAGTTCGAGCCTTCTTATTGGCTCTGAGAGAAAATCGTGCACGAGCCC